>JAOKBJ010000002.1 GCA_028244835.1 Methylophilaceae bacterium | reverse complement strand
GATGAGCGAACTAAAAAGTCGCTTACTTTTCCTTCTTGGTGCTTTAATTATTTTTCGCCTTGGAGCACATATACCTGTTCCTGGAATAGACCCATTAGAATTGAAAAAGCTTTTTGAATCACAAAGTGGTGGAATCCTTGGGATGTTTAATATGTTTTCAGGAGGAGCCCTAAGTCGTTTTACTGTATTTGCCCTTGGAATTATGCCTTATATTTCAGCGTCAATTATTATGACCCTTTTAACTTCAATGAATACAAAATTAAAAGAGCTAAAAAAAGAAGGGCAAGCAGGACAAAGGATGATAACGTCATATACAAGACAAGCTACTGTTGTATTAGCAGCTTTTCAAGCTTTAGGGATAAGCGTTGCATTAGAGGCTCAACCAGGACTGGTTCTAGACCCTGGATTACTATTTAGATTTACAGCTATTGTAACCTTAGTCAGTGGCACAATGTTTTTGGTTTGGTTAGGGGAGCAAATAACTGAAAGAGGAATTGGTAATGGTATTTCAATGATTATTATGGCAGGTATTGTTGCAGGACTTCCAAGTGCTTTGGGTAACACTCTAGAGCTAACAAGAACAGGTGCTTTTTCAATTCCACTAGTATTTTTTCTTATTGCAGCTGTTATTCTTGTGACTGCATTAGTTGTTTATGTCGAAAGAGGACAAAGAAGGATTACAATTAATTACGCTAAAAGACAGGTAGGAAATAAAATGTATGGAGGACAATCTTCACATCTACCTCTTAAAATAAATCAAGCAGGTGTAATTCCTGCTATTTTTGCTTCTAGTGTAATTCTTTTTCCTGCAACAATTGCTGGATGGTTTGGGACGAATCAAAGCATGTATTGGTTAAAAGATATAAGTGCAGCAATTTCACCTGGACAACCCATCTATATATTATTATTTGCAACAGCAATTATCTTTTTTGCATATTTTTATACCGCGATTACATTTAATCCGAGTGAAACAGCAGATAATCTAAAAAAGAGTGGTGCCTTTGTTCCTGGTATAAGGCCAGGAGAGCAAACAGCACGTTATATAGATACAATTGTGGGACGATTAACACTAGTAGGCGCAATATATATTGCTGGAGTATGTTTAGTTCCTGAGTTTCTTATTCTTAAATTTAATACACCATTCTATTTTGGTGGAACTTCTCTTCTCATTATTGTAATTGTTACAATGGATTTTATGACGCAAGTGCAGTCTAAAATGATGTCTTATCAGTATGATGGCTTATTGAAAAAAGCAAATTTTAAGTCAGAATCTGGAAGAGGGGGCCTCTAGATCATGGGAAAAGAAGATGTACTTGAAATGGAAGGAGAGGTTTTAGAAAATCTTCCAAATGCAACTTTTAAAGTAAAATTAGAAAATGGACATGAGGTATTAGGTTATATTTCAGGAAAAATGAGAATGAATTATATTAGGATTTTACCTGGAGATAAGGTGACTGTCGAAATTTCACCTTATGATCTTTCAAAAGGAAGAATAACATTTAGAGAAAAATAAACTTACCAAGTTGAAATAAGGAAATAAATATGAAAGTGAGAGCATCAGTAAAGGCACTATGTAGAAATTGCAAAGTAATTCGAAGAAATGGAGTAGTAAGAGTTATATGCAAAGACCCGCGCCATAAGCAAAGACAAGGTGCATGTCATTAATTTTACGTTGTTAAGATTGCAAAAAATAGTTATAATTTAAGGCTTTATTGAAATAATGCCGTTTTTATTGGAGTATTGTGTATGGCCCGTATTGCAGGAGTAAATGTACCAGATAATAAACACGCCGAGATAGCGTTAACATCTATCTATGGTGTTGGCAGAGTAACAGCAAAAAAAATATGCATTGCTGCTGGCGTTGAAGTAACATCAAAAATTAAGGATTTAAATGATTCTGATGTTGAAAAGCTAAGAGACCAATTAGATAATTTTACGGTTGAAGGAGATCTTCGGCGAGAAGTAACAATGAATATTAAGCGCTTAATGGATCTTGGTTGTTATAGAGGCGTTAGACATCGAAGAGGCTTACCAGTTAGAGGGCAAAATACAAAAAATAATGCAAGAACAAGAAAAGGCCCTATCCGAGCAATCAGGAAATAATAAAAGGTAAAATTTAGAATGGCAAAAGACAATATAAGAGCAAAAAAGAAAGTTAAAAAAAGTGTTGTAGAAGGGATTGCCCACGTTCACGCTTCTTTTAATAATACTATTATCACAATTACTGACCGCCAAGGTAATGCGCTATCATGGGCAACTTCTGGTGGGGCAGGGTTTAAAGGATCAAGAAAAAGTACCCCTTTTGCAGCTCAAGTTGCAGCTGAGGCAGCTGGTAAAGCAGCACAAGAATTTGGAGTAAAAAATATTGAGGTAAGAATTAAAGGCCCAGGTCCTGGAAGAGAGTCTTCTGTGAGAGCTTTAAATTCAATAGGTTTGAAAATTACTAGCATTCAAGATGTAACGCCGGTACCTCATAATGGTTGCAGACCACCAAAAAAGAGAAGAATTTAATTTTGTACTGCCAGAAGAAACTAATAGGAGAATAGAATTGGCTAGAAACCTTGACCCAAAATGTCGTCAATGTCGAAGAGAAGGAGAAAAACTTTTTCTGAAGGGTGAAAAATGCTTCACTGACAAATGCGCAATAGAGAAAAGAAATTATCCACCTGGGCAACATGGACAGAGGCGTGCATCACGCTTATCTGATTATGGAGTTCAGCTTAGAGAAAAACAAAAACTAAGAAGAATTTATGGAATCTTAGAAAAGCAGTTCCGAGGGTATTATGATGAAGCTGATAGAAGAAAAGGGATAACCGGTGAAAACCTTCTTCAATTACTCGAGTGTAGATTAGATAATATAACTTATAAAATGGGAATGGGGGCTTCAAGAACTGAAGCTCGTCAAATTGTAAAGCACAACAGCATTATGGTGAATGGAAAGCGAGTTAATATCCCATCATATCAGGTAAAACCTGGAGATGAAGTTTCTATAGATGGTAATTCAAAAAATCAATTAAGAATTAAATCTGCACTTGAAGCCGCAGAGGAAAGAGGCTTCCCTGAGTGGTTAGAAGTTGATATAAAATCGTTTAAAGGTGTTTTTAAGAATAAACCTGAACGCGATGACCTACCTGCGACAATTAATGAATCATTAGTTATTGAGCTTTACTCTAAATAAATTAGTTAAGTAAAAAACAAAAAAGGATACCACCTATGGAAATGAACCCAACAGAATATTTAAAGCCTAGAATTGTTGATGTAGATATAGTAAACCCTCAAAGAGCAAAGGTAATTCTTGAGCCAATGGAAAGAGGTTTTGGATTTACATTAGGCAATTCTATTAGAAGAGTTCTACTCTCATCAATGCCAGGGTACGCAATTACTCAAGTTAAAATAGATGGCGTTGTTCATGAGTACTCAACATTAGATGGGGTTCAAGAAGATGTTGTAGACGTTCTTCTTAATATTAAAAAAGTGGCTTTAAAAATGCATGATACCTCTGAAGCTACAATTAGATTAAATAAGAATGAGGAAGGACCTGTAACTGCAGGTGATTTTGAGGTTGGGCATGATGTTGAGATTATAAATCCAGATCATGTAATTGCTCATTTAAACAAAGGTGGAAAATTAAATATTGAAGCTAAAGTAGAAATGGGTAGAGGTTATCAGCCTGTACCGGCCAGAACTAAGGCATCAGAAAGTGATAATGTTCTTGGCTTTATTATGATAGATGCATCCTTTAGCCCTATTACTAAAGTTAGTTATATTGTTGAAAGTGCGCGTGTTGAACAAAGAACGGATCTAGATAAACTAATTATGGACGTAGAAACAAATGGGGTAGTTGATGCTGAACAAGCAATTCGAGATGCAGCAAGAATTCTTATGGGTCAATTATCTGTATTTGCCAATTTAGAAAGTGAGTTGACTGAAGTAGAAGTTCAACAGGCCCCAGTAATTGATCCATTACTTCTTAGAACAGTGGATGATCTTGAGTTAACTGTAAGGTCGGCTAATTGCCTAAAAGCTGAGAATATACACTATATCGGTGATCTAGTTCAAAGAAATGAAAGTGATTTACTAAAGGCACCAAATCTCGGAAGAAAATCATTAAATGAGATTAAGGATATTTTAGCAGCAAAAGGGCTTTCATTAGGAATGCAGGTTGAAAATTGGTCAGTAGCTGGTGAAGAATCAGCATAAATAGAAAGAATATGGAGTAAGAATATGCGACACGGAAAAAGTCATAGAAAGCTTAATAGAACAAGTAGCCATAGGAAGGCTATGTTTAAAAACATGGTAACTTCATTGCTTAAGCATGAAATTATTAGAACTACATTGCCAAAAGCAAAGGAATTAAGAGGGTATGCTGAACCATTGATAACTCTGGCAAGAGATTCTAGTGTTCATAATCAACGCCTTGCATTTAGTAGGCTAAGAGATAGGGAGACTGTTGTAAAATTATTTGGTGAAATTGGCCCTAGATATAGTAAAAGAAATGGTGGATATACAAGAATATTGAAATGTGGCTTTCGTAAGGGTGATAATGCTCCAATGGCTTATATTGAACTTGTAGATCGTGTATTAGAAGAAAAAGTAGAATTAGTTGAAGAAACAAAAATATCAAAAAATAAAGCTAAGGAAGTTAAGCCAGTGACGATTGAATCTACTGAGAAAAAAGAAAGCAAGAAAGTTGAAAAAAAAGTTTAATTCAATAATAAAATTAAATAATAAAAAAGCCAGCTTTGCTGGCTTTTTTATTATTTTAGATTAACTTTATAAAAAATCCATATAATAGATGTCACAATATAAGAAATAAGTTTAAGAATATTATGAAAAAAAATACTGAAAAAATAGAAAGCTTAACTCATATTTTAGAACAAATTGATGTTTTGCTTAGCAAACAATATACAACAGAAAGTATGGTAGATGCCGAAGATTCAATAGAGCGTAAGTTAATAAAGAATTTAGAAAACAAAGAAAACTTCACATCTCTTCAAAATCTATTAAATAATCTTCACCCATCAGATATTGCAGACATTCTTGAGGCACTTCCTTTAGATAGGCGATTGACAATATGGGAGTTAGTGAAATCAGAAAATGATGGAGATATTCTTGTTGAGGTTTCTGATGTTGTTAGGCAAACACTTATTGCTGATATGGACAATACTGAACTATTGGCCGCTGCCGAACAGTTAGACACGGATGAAATAGCTGATATTGCTAACGATCTACCCAACGATGTGTTGAGTGACTTACTTCAGAGTTTAGATGTTCAGAATAGGGAAAGATTAGAATCTGCGTTATCTTATCCTGACGAATCAGTTGGTGCATTAATGGATTTCGATATTGCAACAATTCGTGATGACATTACTTTAGAAGTTGTCCTTAACTACCTTAGGAAGATAAATAAGTTACCCGATCATACTGATAAATTGTTTGTAGTAGATCGTTTTGGATCAATTGTCGGAGTTCTTCCTTTGGAAAGGATTATTGTTAATGATTCTCATGCGAGAGTAAAAGATGTAATGGCAACAGATTCAGTTGTCTTTAAGCCTGAAGATACTGCAAATGAGGCATCAAATGCTTTTGAGCGTTATGATCTTGTAACAGCACCAGTTGTTGATGATTCACGTAAATTACTTGGAAGACTTACTGTTGATGCAGTAATGGACTATATTCGTGAAGAAACAGAAAATGAAAAATTATCTATGGTTGGCTTAAGAGAAGAAGATATGTTTTCTACAATATGGAAATCAGTTCAAAATCGTTGGGCATGGCTAGCTATTAATTTAGTTACAGCACTTATAGCATCAAGAGTGATTGGTATTTTTGAGGGGTCGATTGAAAAGGTTGTAGCACTTGCTGCTCTAATGCCAATAATTGCAGGTATTGGTGGAAATTCTGGAAATCAAACTACAACTATGATTGTAAGGGCACTTGCCTTAAGCCAAGTTACATTTAGCAACCTGCGCTTACTTATGTTTAAAGAAATTGGGGTTGCATTAGTAAATGGAATTCTATGGGGAAGTGTTTTAGGTGTATTTGCCTACTTACTTTATGGCAATATACAATTAGGATACGTAATGACTGCTGCAATGATATTGAATTTAATTTTATCAGCAATAATGGGTGTTATGATACCTCTTGTATTAAATCGCTTTGGCAAAGATCCGGCAGTAGGGTCAAGTGTTCTAATAACTGCGATGACAGATAGTGGGGGTTTCTTTATATTTTTAGGATTGGCTACTTTAGTTTTATTGTAGAAAAATTATGAATAAGTTTGAATTTATTAAAAATAATTTTAATATAGATTTTTTATTATCTACGCCTACTTTATGGCAACTATGTGCAATTCTTGTCGCAATAGGACTTTCTTTTTCATTCAATCAAATTATTAAAAATTATGTTGTTGGTTCAGCTGTTAATAATTGGAAAATGGCAGTTGATGGTTTAGATAGAATAATTTCACCTATTATTATTTTAATTGTTCTTTTCTTCTCAAAGATATATTTAGACACTTTCCAAACAACTCCATTTTTGCATATCGCTATTAGCCTTGTAAATGCACTTATTGTAATTCGTTTAGGTGTTTATTTTATTAGATATCTTACAAAACCTAGACCATGGATTCGCGCTTTGGAGAATACAATTGCTTCATTAGTATGGGTGATAGTCGCATTATATTTATTTGGACTTCTCTCGCCAATCAGAGAAACCCTTGACCAAGTTCAATTCAGCTTTGGAGATAATAATTTTTCATTATTTTTAGTATTTCAAATTCTATTTGGATCCGCCTTGGCTGTGCTTTTTGCAGTAACCTTGGGTCAATTTATTGAAAATAGATTGATGAAGGTAGACCAATTAGATATGAATGCAAGAGTAATGCTAAATAAAGTTTTTAAAATAACACTTTATGTAGTCGCAGTTGTAGTTGCTTTGTCATCAATCGGGCTAGATTTAACATTTTTATCTGTGTTTGGTGGTGCTTTTGGTGTTGGTTTAGCATTTGGTATGCAAAAAATTGCTAGTAATTATGTTTGTGGTTTTATTATTTTGCTTGATAAATCAATCCATATTGGCGATATTTTGATGGTGGGCGAACATTACGGCGTAGTTACTCTTATAAGGTCGAGATATACTGTTTTGCGCAAACTTGATGGCATTGAAGTAATTATTCCAAATGAGACTTTAATATCTGAAAATATTATCAACCATACACTAACGGATAGAAAATCTAGAATATCGATCGATGTTCAGATTAGTTATAAATCTTCTGTAGATAAGGCATTTGAAATTTTATTAAATTCTGCAAAGAATGAGCCACGGGTTTTAAATGACCCAGCACCGTCAGTATTTTTAATGAAATTTGCTGATAGTGGTATCGACTTAATGCTATCTTTTTACATTGTCGATCCTGAAGAAGGTTCTTGGGGGTTAAAGTCTGATATTTATCGCGAAATATGGACTGAATTTCAGAAACACGATATTGAAATACCGTATCCATATAGAACAGTTGAGATTGTTAATTCAGATAAAGATAAAAAAATTATTTAATTTTATTTTCTTTATAAAGAACATGCTTTCTTATCGTAGGATCAAATTTCTTAATCTCAATCTTATCAGGCGTTGTTCTTTTATTTTTAGTCGTTGTATAGAAGTGCCCTGTTCCTGCCGATGAGTCTAATCTAATTTTCTCTCTCATTTTCTTAAACCTTTTTCCCTTCTGCTCGCATTTTTGCAATTACGGCATCAATTCCTAGTTTATCTATTGTCCTAAGAGCAGCACCCGATATACGCATTGAAATCCAACGATTTTCACTTTCAACCCAAATTTTACGATTCTGTAAATTTGGAAGAAAACGACGCCTTGTTCTATTATTCGCATGGGATACATTGTTTCCCGTTACAGTCTTTTTCCCAGTTACTTCACATAGTCGAGCCATGACATATTCCTTAGACAAATTCTTAAAAAAGACGCCTATTAGACCATATAAACCCCTGTCTTTACAAGTCTTTTTTAAGTTTTACCAGTGCTACCAAAGCCACCTTCACCTCGCTCAGTTTCTGGAAATTGTTCAACTTTATTAAAGTTTGCTTGTATCACAGGTAAAATAACTAATTGAGCTATTCTTTCTAAAGGATTTATTAAGAAAGCATTTTCACTTCGATTCCAGCAAGACACTAATAACTCACCCTGGTAATCAGAATCAATTAAACCCACTAGATTTCCAAGTACTATCCCATGCTTATGGCCCAAGCCTGAGCGAGGTAAAATTACTGCTGCATAATTAGGATCTTTAATATAGATGGATATTCCAGTTGGAATCAAGAATGTTTCACCTGGATTTAGTGTTTGGACATGCTCTATACAAGCCCTTAGATCTAAACCTGCTGAACCTTTAGATGCATAACTAGGTAAATGATCTTTAACTAAGGGATTAAGAACTTTATAGTCAATTGATATGCTCATGAGTGCTACCTCTCTTATTTTCTAATTTATAGATATGTTGCAAAATGTTTGAAGCTAACTCTTCTTTACCTTTTTTAGGAATATGAATTACTTCGTTTTTATCAATTATATAAATTTCAGCTGAATTTTGGCCCATAGATTCATTTATGGAGTTAGCTACTATCATATCTAAGTTCTTATTTTTAAGTTTGGCTTGTGCATTCTTGATGATATTTTCACTTTCGGCTGAAAAGCCAACACAGAAAAGATTATTAAATTCAGAAGCTGTTTCTAAAAGTATATCGGAGCTTTGTTGAAATTCTAATGAAAATTTATTATTACCTTTTTTTAATTTTCCAGAAATAGTTTTTGGAATATAGTCAGAAATTGCAGCTACACTGATAAAAATATCATTATTTTTTGCATTTTCTTTCACATATTTATTCATCAATGAATGGTTAGGTGCGTATATACAATTTATACCTGAGGGAGGAAGTTTTTCAGTTTGTCCGTAAATTATAGTTACATTTGCCCCTAAAGCATAGGCTTCATCCGCAATTCTTAATCCCATTTTTCCAGAACTTAGATTTGTAATAGCTCGAGCATCATCAATTTTTTCAAAAGTAGCACCGCAAGAAATGAGAATATTCTTATTTTTTAGAATGGGATAATTTAAGGATTTATTAATATCGAGCAATAGCATTTTTTCATTTATAAGGCGACCCATTCCCTCCTCTCCACAAGCTTGCTCTCCATTCTCAGGCCCAGAAATATTTACTCCATCTTGTGTTACTAAGGAAATATTTCTTTGTGTAGAAGAATTTTCCCACATATTTTTATTCATAGATGGGGCTATTAGAATAGGGCAATTTCTTGCTAAGCAAATATTAGAAAGCAAATCATCTGCTAAGCCCTGCGCTAATTTTGCAATAAAATTAGCTGACGCTGGAACCACTAAAATAAGATCTGATTTTCTTGATTGGTTAATATGCTCCATACCGTTTCCTTCAGTAGGTTCCCACATATTTTCTAATACAGGCTTGCCTGACAAAGCTTGTAAGGTGATCGGACTAATAAATTCTTTTGCAGACTTAGTCATAACAACTTGAACATCAGCGCCACGTTTCTTTAAAAGACGAATCAACTCAGCAGCTTTGTAAGCAGATATACTTCCTGTAACACCTAATATTATTTTTTTATTTAACATAATATTTAATACTTATAAAGCATCAATGAAATCCAGAATAATTTTTAATAAAGTGAAAGTATAACAAAGAATGTCGACTGTAATTGGTATAGATGGATGCAGAGCTGGATGGATAACAACGAAAATTTTAGATAACCAATTATTAAGTTTTCAAATTATTGAAAATTTAAATGATGATTATTTAAAACAAAGTAACTTGTCTCATATTGGTATAGATATTCCATTGCAGCTATCTCATTCAGGTAAAAGGCTAGCCGAAATTGAAGCAAGGGGTTTGCTTAAAAAAAGAGCATGCACCATATTTTCACCACCAACTTTAAATGCATTAATGGCTAAAAACTATATCGATGCTTGCGATGTAAATTTTAAAGAATGTGGAAAACGTATCTCAAAGCAATCATGGAATTTATTCCCTAAAATTATAGAAGCACAAACATTCTTAGAAAATAATTCAATCAGTAAGTTGGGAGTATTTGAGGTACATCCAGAATTAAGTTTTATGGCAATGAACGATATGAATTTAATTGAAGCAAGTAAGAAAACTGATATTGGAAAAGAGATTAGAATTAAGTTGATACAAAAATTTTTTCCTAACTTTTCTTTTGAATCAGTGCGAAATAAATATAAAAAAAATCAGGTATTAGATGATGATATTTTAGATTCTATATCTGTACTATGGTCAACTCAAAGAATAGTTGATAATATTGCTCAGTTCGTTCCAAAAGACCCTGAGAAAATTAATATGAGAATATATTTCTAATTTATGCTTAAGTTAATTAAAACAAAATTAATCTGGATATTTTTATCTGTATTAGGCGCAGTTGCTTTTTCGACAATAGCACTTAGTCGTGATGAATCTATTAATGCATTGTGGTTTATTACAGCTGCTGTATGTATTTATCTTGTCGCATACAGGTTTTATGGTGCCTGGATCGCTGCAAAAGTATTGGTTTTGGATGAGTTTAAAGAGACACCTGCTGTAAAAAATAATAATGGGCGGGACTTTATCCCAACAAATAAGTGGATTGTCTTCGGAACTCATTTTGCAGCAATCGCAGGACCAGGACCTTTAGTTGGCCCAACACTTGCGGCACAATTTGGTTATTTACCAGGAACGATATGGATTTTAGTGGGTGCTGTTCTAGGTGGCGCAGTCCAAGACATGACCATTTTATTTTTTTCCGTCAGAAGAAATGGTAAAACTTTAGGCCAAATGGCGAAAGAAGAACTAGGCCATCTTGCAGGAACTGCATCTTTAATAGCTACTTTTGTAATAATGATTATATTAATATCCGTTTTAGGCCTTGTTGTTGTTAACGCAATGAAACATAGCCCATGGGCTACATCAACAGTAGCAGCAACTATTCCGATTGCAATGCTTATTGGATTTTATATGCGCTTTATAAGACCTGGGCGTGTGCTAGAGGCAACTGCAATTGGCGTAACCCTTTTGTTGTTTGCCGTTTATATTGGTGGTGAGATTGATAAATCTGAAACATTGAGGGTTTATTTTGATCATGGAGGTTTATTTTTGGCATGGTCTATTATTATTTATGGGTTTGCTGCTGCTGTCTTACCAGTATGGATGCTATTAGCTCCACGGGACTACTTATCAACATTCGTTAAGTTAGGCACTATTATTTTTCTTGCGATAGCTATTGCAATCTTACAGCCAGATATCAAAATGCCAGCCATAACTAATTTTGCTGATGGATCAGGACCAATTTTTGGAGGTAGCTTGTTTCCATTTGTTTTTATTACGATAGCTTGTGGTGCTATTTCTGGTTTTCATGCATTAATTTCATCTGGAACAACACCTAAGCTAATTGATAATGAGAAGTATATTCCTATGATTGGTTATGGAGGGATGCTCCTTGAATCTTTTGTCGCAATTATGGCAATGGTTGCAGCCTGCGTTTTAGAGCCTGGCGTTTTCTTTGCAATTAATAGTCCTGTCGGAATTGTTGGATCCGACCCTTCAATGGTTATTCAAACTATTAACTCATGGGGCTTTCCTGTGACCCAAGATCAAATGGAGCAGCTTGCTAAAGATGTTGGAGAGACTACCCTTTTTGCTAGAACAGGTGGAGCACCTTCTTTAGCAGTAGGTATGGCAAGTATTTTTGCAAATGCTTTTGGAAAAAATCTTTTAGCGATGTGGTACCACTTTGCAATTATGTTTGAAGCAGTTTTCATTTTAACTACATTAGATGCAGGTACAAGGGTGGGAAGATTTATGTTGCAAGATATTTTAGGAAATATTCATCCAAAATTAGGAAGAACCTCATGGCTTCCTTCAACTATTCTAACGAGCGCAATTGTGGTCTCATGTTGGGGATATTTTTTATATATAGGGGTTATTGATCCTAACGGCGGTGTAAATATTTTATGGCCACTATTTGGAATTTCCAATCAAATACTGGCTGCAATTGCATTAAGTGTTGGCACAGCAATTTTGATACGCACTGGTAGAGTTAAGTTTGCATGGATTACTGGAATGCCATTAGCTTGGCTAGCAATTATTACTTCAACTGCTGCTTTTCAAAAAATTTTTAGTGAGGATGTAAGGATAGGGTTTTTAGCCGGTGCAAATGCCATGACTGAAAAAGTTAATTCAGGATTACTAACAGAAGAAAAAATCAGCATAATGAATCAACTAATATTTAATCTTAGGTTTGATGCTGTGATTACAGCAATTTTAACGATAGTTTTATGGCTGGTTATTTTTGATGTGGTTAAGCTGTTATTAAATAAAAATTATAAACAGGCTGGATTGATCAATTGAGTAGACTTAAAATCATATGGAAGTTTATAAGGACATTAAGTGGGGATGATGCATATGAAATTTATTTAAAAAATTTTATACCATGCAAAACTCATTTGAAAACAGAGCCTTTAAGTAGAAAAGATTTTTATTCGCAACAACTTCAGGAAAAATGGAATAAGATAAATCGCTGTTGTTAATTAAACTCTATTTTTTTTTGTTAAAAAATACATTGTAATACCAATGCCAATCATTGGAATAGTGAGTAGTTGTCCCATAGAAAGGTTGAGGTAAAAAAGACCTAAAAAGCTGTCAGGCTCCCGAGTAAACTCTACTATAAATCTAAAAAGCCCATAAAAAATTAAGAACAATGCTGAAATATTTCCTAGCGGCCTTTTTTTGTTTGAGTATAAGTAAAGTATTAAAAATAAAAAGAAACCTTCAAAAAGGGCCTGATAGAGTTGAGAAGGATGCCTTGAAATTTTATCAATAATAGGAAAAACCATTCCCCAAGGTAAATCTGTAGGCCTACCCCATAATTCTTGGTTAATAAAATTTCCAATTCTTCCAAAGCCCAAACCTATAGGAATTAGTGGAGCTATAAAGTCTGTTAGCCTTAACCATGAAATACGATGTTTTTTCGCAACAAAAATAAGACTTATCAAGACACCTAAGAACCCACCATGAAAAGACATCCCTCCTTGCCAAAAAGCAAAAACTTGGTCTAAGTTAGATAAATAATATATGGGCTGATAAAATAAAACATAACCAAGCCGCCCACCTAAAATAACCCCTATAGCCCCATAGAAAAAAGTGTCATCAAGAATATTTTCATTAAGATCACCCCACCATGTCCTTTTTAGTTGTTTTTTACCAAGCTGAATAAAAGATAAAAAAGCAAAAAGATACATTAATCCATACCAATGAAGCTTTAAAGGGCCTAATTGGAGGGCAATAGGGTCTATTTGAGGATGAATAAGCATTATTATCTAATTATAAGTTAAAATTCTAATAATAAATAAACATAAGAGATTCAAATGCCAGAATATAGATCTAGAACAACGACTCATGGAAGAAATCAAGCAGGTGCTAGGGCACTTTGGCGCGCTACAGGTATGAAAGAAGGTGATTTTGATAAACCAATGATTGCGGTGGTCAACTCTTTTACTCAATTTGTTCCTGGTCATGTTCATTTAAAAGATATGGGGCAGTTAGTTGCTCGTGAGATTGAAAAAAATGGTGGAGTTGCGAAAGAATTTAATACTATTGCTGTAGATGATGGAATAGCTATGGGTCATGATGGAATGCTTTATAGCCTTCCCAGCAGAGATTTGATTGCAGACAGTGTTGAATATATGGTTAATGCTCATTGGGCAGATGCAATGGTTTGTATATCAAATTGTGACAAAATAACACCAGGTATGCTTATGGCAGCTATGAGAATTAATATACCTGTGATTTTTGTGTCAGGTGGACCTATGGAGGCTGGAAAAGTAGATTGGGAAGAGAACGGAGGAAAAATTGAAAAAATTGATTTAGTTTCTCCGATGATTGCTGCTGGAGATTTAAGTGTTTCAGAAGATAATCTAAAAAAAATGGAAGAATTAGCTTGCCCAACCTGTGGATCTTGTTCAGGAATGTTTACTGCAAACTCAATGAATTGTTTAACGGAAGTTCTTGGTTTAAGCCTCCCAGGAAATGGAAGTACTTTAGCTACTCATACCGCTAGAAAATCATTATTTTTAAACGCAGGTGCGAAAATTGTAGATATTACTAAACGCTATTACGAGGGAAATGATGAATCTGTTTTACCGAGAAGCATCGCGACAAAAAAAGCTTTTGAGAATGCAATGGCTCTAGATGTATCCATGGGAGGATCAACAAATACAGTTTTACATTTACTAGCTGCTGCTAAAGAAGCAGAGGTTGATTTTACGATGTCAGATATTGATAAAGTGTCAAGAAAAGTACCTTACCTAGCAAAGGTTGCCCCTGCATCACAAAAATATCATATGGAAGATGTTCATAGAGCGGGTGGTGTTTATGGAATTTTGGGCGAACTTAAAAGAGGAAAACTATTGCATGAAGATGTTTATACAGTTCACTCGAAAACTCTTGGTGAGGCAATTGATCATTGGGATATTATTTCAACTAAAGAAGATGTAGTGAAAGAATTCTATCTCGCAGCGCCAGGTGGAATACCGACAACAGAAGCTTTTAGCCAAGCAAAAGTATGGCCGTCTTTAGATGATGACAGAGATAATGGTTGTATAAGAGATATTGCTCATGCATACAGTAAAGATGGAGGCTTAGCTGTTCTTTATGGAAATATTGCAGAAGATGGTTGTATTGTTAAGACGGCTGGAGTAGATGAAGGAATATTAAAATTTTCTGGCCGGGTTAGATTATTTGAATCTCAAGATACAGCATGCGAAGCAATTTTAGGCGATAAGATAATCCCTGGAGATATTGTAGTTATCATCTATGAAGGTCCAAAAGGTGGTCCTGGTATGCAAGAAATGTTGTACCCAACTGCATATTTAAAATCAAAAGGATTAGGTAAGTCTTGTGCTTTATTAACAGATGGACGCTTCTCTGGAGGTACATCAGGTCTATGTATAGGACATGCATCCCCAGAATCTGCGGAGGGTGGAGGAATTGCTTTATCTAGAGAAGGAGATCATATAGATATAGATATTCCTAATAGAAAAATTAATTTAAAAATAACAAATGAAGATTTATTACTAAGAAGAGAAGAAATGAACAATAGTAAAAATCCTTGGCATCCCAAACCTAGGGAGCGACGAGTAACAGATGCATTAAAAGCCTACGCAATGATGACCACTAGCGCATCAAATGGTGCTGTTAGAGATATCAATCAATTAAAGAAAAGATAATTCAAATTGAATAAAAGTATTAAGATCATCGATGAAGTTGATGGACTTCAATTTATTGAAATTGATAACTCATTAGCAGTGGCAAGAGTTGCACTGCAAGGTGGACACGTTGATTGGTGGCGACCGAAATCAGCTAAACAAGATGTTTTATGGCGCTCTTCAAATGCTAGGTATGAGAAGGGTAGATCAATTAGAGGTGGCGTTCCTATTTGTTGGCCTTGGTTTGGAAAGCACCCAACTGATGGTAGTTTTTGTGCCCATGGATTTGCAAGGGTAATACCTTGGAAGTTATTAGAATCAGTACAATTAAAAAATGGAGCAACGAAAATTGTTCTTACAATGATTCCAACTGAGGCAGTTACTAAACAGTTAACTTATTCTTTTGAATTAATACTAACAATTATAGTTGGTGAAAGTTTATATTTAAATTTAGAAACTACAAATTTATCCGATAGTCCTTTTGTAATAAGTGAGGGATACCATACATATTTTTATATATCTGATATTAAAAATATAAAAGTCACTGGATTAGAAAATTCTACTTACACCGATAAGATAGATAATTTTGGTAGTGGAATTGAAAAGAAATCAATTACTTTTAACAATGAATTTGATCGTGTTTATACTAATAGTAATGACTGTTATATTGAAGATGAAAAATTTAATCGAGTTATTACTATAAAAAAATCTAATAGTAATTCAACTGTTGTTTGGACACCATGGGAAGAGAAGGCATTAGCAATGGGGGATATGGGTGAAAAAGATGAATGGCGAAGAATGGTTTGCGTAGAAACTGCTAACCTTTTAGAAAATAGTGTAGTAATTTATCCTAAAATGTCTCATAGCATTGCTACAGAATATTCTGTTCAAGAATTATAATGGCAAATCAACTTCAGGATGAATCCAGCCTTTATTTAAAACAACATAAAGATAATCCTGTTAATTGGTTACCTTGGACTAAAAGTGCATTTGATTTAGCTAAAAAAGAAAATAAACCAATTTTTCTATCAATTGGATATTCAGCGTGTCACTGGTGTCATGTAATGGCACATGAATGTTTTGAAGATAAGGAAGTCGCTCAACTAATGAATGATAACTTTATAAACATTAAGGTTGATAAGGAAGAGCGGCCAGATATAGACCAAATATATCAGACAGCACATTATATATTTTCACGACGACCTGGTGGTTGGCCTTTAAGTGTTTTTCTAACGCCAGATCAAGAACCATATTACATAGGAACTTATTTCCCAAAATTTCCAAAACATAATTTACCAGCTTTTCCACAACTAATTAAGAGACTATCTGAATTCTTTCATAAAGAGAAAGAAACTTTAAGTAAGCAGACTTTACAATTAAAAGAAATAATAAATTCAATGAAGCCAGAAAAATCTAAGCAAATAAATTTTAGTATAGATGATACTAAAAAAACAATTAACGCTATATTTAAAAATTTTGATCAAGATAATGGCGGTTTAGGTGGGGCACCCAAGTTTCCAAATGAGCCTGTAATGAGATTTTTAATTGATCAAAAAGATTCAAAAGCAAAAGAAATTATAAAGTTAAGTTTTGAAAAAATGTTACAAGGTGGATTATTCGATCATATTGAAGGAGGATTTTTTCGTTATTGTGTAGATCTTGATTGGACCATTCCTCACTATGAAAAAATGCTTTATAACAGTGCACAGTTAATAGAACTATATTCCTTGATATATCAATCTAATAAAAATAAAAGAATTAATGACTCAATATATTTAACAATTAAATGGCTTACTAAAACGATGCAATCTGAAGGAGGTGGCTTTTTTGCTTCAATGGATGCAGATTCAAATAACGATGAAGGTAATATGGAGGAGGGAGCTTATTATAATTGGTCTTTAGAAGAATTAAAAAAATTTTTAACACCTGCTGAATTCTTAGAACTCACTAATAATTTTTATTTAGATGGAAAGCCTAATTATGAAGGAAAAAAATGGCATTTAAATCTAAAAAGTTTTGCCGGGGTCGCAAAATTTAAGAATATAAGAGAAAAATTAAATATAATAAGGCAAGCTAGAGTTAAACCAACAACTGATAAGAAAATTATAACCTCATGGAATTCCCTCCTTGTAAAAAGTCTTTTAGTAGCCGGAGAAGCTTTTAATGAGCCAAAATGGATAAAATTGGCTCAGGAAACAATCGATTTTATCTTGCATCATTTATTTATAGATGAAAAACTTAAATCAATTTATGTCGATTCAAAGCCTCGATTAAATGGCTATCTTGATGACTATGCTTTTTTACTAGATGCTTTGGTCCAGTCTGTCCAAACAAACTATCGCGAAAGTGATTTAAAAAAAGCAATTAAACTAGGAGACATCATAAAAGAAAAATTTCAGTCTGAAGATGGAGCTTATTATTTTACTGAACATGAACACGAATCTTTATTCGACAGGCAAACAATTGCAGAAGATAATGCAATACCATCTGGGAATGGATTAGCTTGCCTTGCTTTACAAAAACTATCTCTAATTACCTCTAATTATTCTTATACAGATTCAGCCGAGAGAGCTTTATTGAATTGGAATGATAGAGTAATGGATAATGGACAGTCATACCCAAACCTACTTAGAGCATATAATTTTTATCTTGAACAAAAAAGTATAGTTTATATAAGAGGTAATGCAAGAGAAGTAAAGGAGTGGAAAAATCAAATTACGAAGGAAATAGTTAATATTGATAAAATTATAATTATTTATTTGAAAGAAGGAGAAAAAATAGATTTATTGTCCAATGACAGACCATATAAAATTGGTGGTGTTGCATATTTATGTCAAAATCAGACTTGCTTACCTGCAATACATTCAAGTCAAGAATTAATAAATTATTTAATTGCTTCATAATAAAATTTTAATTTAGTTTGCTATTTCGATAGGAATAAACAAAGTACATTCCAACACCTATTAAAATCCAAATAAGAAATCTTATCCAAGTTTGTATAGGTAAAAATAACATAAGCAAACTACAGGAAATAATTCCTAAAACAGGCACGATCGGATGCCATTTATTTCTAAAGGTACTTTTGTTACTTGTTGAACTATTATTCCTTAGAAAAATTACCCCTAAACAAACAATTACAAAAGCAGATAATGTTCCAATATTAACAATTTCTGCCAGTGTGCCCAAAGATGTAAAGCCAGCTACTGTAGATATAAAAATACCACATATTAAAATAGTTTTAATTGGGGTTTGAGTTTTTGGGTTGACTGAACTAAGGCTTGTAGGAAGGAGACCATCCCTGCTCATTGCAAAAATAATTCTTGTCAGTGCATAATACAAAACAAGCATCACCGTCGCAAGTCCAGCAATAACTCCAGTAGAAACTAAAGCAGATGCCCATGGAAAACCAATTTTTGCTAAAGCGAATGCAACGGGAGATGAAACATTAAGTTCTTGATAGGGTACGACTCCAGTTAATAGAGCTGCCACAATAATATAAATGATTGTACAAAATAATAGTGAATTAATTATTCCTTTAGGTAGATCTCTTTGAGGATTGATAGCTTCTTCTGCCGCAGTTGAAACTGCATCAAAACCGACATATGCAAAAAAGACAATGGATGCTCCAGCTAAAACACCAACTGTTTTGCCACTAGGGAGTGTCTCAAACCAACCGTATGGCATAAAAGGACTCCAATTTTCAGGGTTAACATTAAACATAGCAAATGCAATGAAGATTAGAATTGCGGAAACTTTAACAGCAACCATTACCTTATTAAATTTTGCACTTTCCTTAATCCCAATAATTAATAAAATCATAATCATCAAAATAATGAGAGAGGCAGGAAGGTTTATTATCCCGCCTAAACTTGGCGGTTTTGTTAGAACATCAGGTAATCCAATACCCATTGCAATAAGCGCATTATTGAAATATCCAGACCAGCCATTTGCAACGGCCGCAATGGACATACCGTACTCCATTAGAAGTATCCATCCAACAATCCATGCAATGAACTCACCAAATGCTACATAAGTATAACCATAAGCACTTCCACATCCTCCTACAGATGAAGATAGTTCAGCATAAGAAAGGGCAGCAAAAGCACAAGCAAAACCAGAGGCTAAAAAAGACAAAATCACTGCAGGACCAGCTTGGTTTGCTGCTGCAATACCTGTTAGAACAAAAATACCTGTACCAATAATGCAACCAACACCAAGAAGAGTTAAATCAAAAGAAGTGAGGCAGCGATTTAATTTGTCATCAGACTTAGAATCAATATTTTTTTTTCTAAATAATTTTTTTAGCATAATTTAAACCCAATCTTTAGGTGGAAGAAAGTCTGTGTATAATTTTTCTTCTTCACTTCCTTTTTTTGCCTTCCAGTCATAAGACCATTTAACAAGAGGTGGCATAGACATAAGTATAGATTCTACCCTTCCTTTTGATTGAATGCCAAATAGAGTTCCGCGATCTTGAAGTAAATTAAATTCAACATACCTACTTCTTCTATAAAGCTGAAAGTCTCTTTCTTTGTTTGTAAATTTAGTATCTTTTCTTTTTTGCACAATGGGTAAATAAATTTTAGTAAGGCTGCTTCCAATAGCTTTTATCAATTCAAAGCAATATTCAAAATTTTTATCAGTAAAATCATCAAAAAAAATACCACCAATTCCTCGAGCTTCATTTCTATGTTTAAGTAAAAAATAATCATCACAATTTTTTTTAAATTTTGGATAAAGTTTTTTATCAAAAGGATCTAAAGTATTTTTTAGGGATTGGTGAAAATGAATAACATCTTCTTTAAAAGGATAGTACGGGGTAAGGTCTATTCCACCGCCAAACCACCAAATATCTGCTTCTCCATTTTTAGAAGCAATGAAGAATCTTACATTCATATGTATAGTTGGAACAAAAGGGTTATAAGGATGGAAAACCAATGAAACACCCATAGCTTCCCATTTTTTATTCTCTACTTCAGGGTGCACATCAGAAGCTGCTTTTGGAAGTTTAGTTCCAGTAACTGATGAATAACCAATACCAGCTCGCTCAAATACATTACCATTTTCTAAGATAGAGGTTGTTCCACCCCCACCTTCTTTACGTTGCCAAGAATCAATTAAAAAATTTTCTCCATCCAGCAATTGTAAGGCATCAACTATTTTTTCTTGTAGATTGGATAAGTAATCTTTAACAATATTTTTATTAATTTCATTAGTCATTATGATCTAATAATCTTCTTAGTTTGAAAGTCTTGAATAACTGAAGGACGTTTACTTTTACCTATTCGGCCTTTGATAAGTTTAACTTGTTTAGGAAGAAATCTACAAACATCTCTATAATTTTTTAAAGGAATTTTTCCACTTAAATTTAAACTTGATGAAGTAATAGCCATACCAAGTGACTCAGTTAATATCCGACAAGGGGAAAAAGAAGAAATTCTTAATGCAACTTTTGAGTTGCTTGTTAACCAGTTTGGACAACGATTATTTGCTGTTATTAGCCATGTATGTGGACCTGGCCATTTAGAAAATAATTTTTTTGATGTTGAATTATTTAATGGCCCTGAAAAATAATTAAATTGCTTTATTGAAGAGCCTATAAGGATAAAATTTTTATTCAATGATCTTTTTTTAAGTTTAATAATTTTATTTATTGCTTTTCTATTCTTGGGGTCACAACCAAGACCAAAGCATGATTCTGTGGGGTAGGCAATGATACCTCCTCGACGTATAAAGCGATTTAATCTTTGATTTTTCAATGCCCCTTCTTTAATGCTTTTTGTCCAATATCTGTTCTATATTGCATACCTTTAAATTTAATATCCTTAATTAAATCATAGGCTCGCTCTTGTGCTAACTTTAAGGAATCTCCCTTTGCCGTAACACCAAGAACTCTTCCGCCTGTTGTATAAATTTTGTTATTTTTTAATGCTGTGCCCGCATGAAATATATATGAATTATTGTTATTGTTATTGTTATTGTTGAATATTTCATCATTAATTTTAGGTTGATTGGGATAATTTTCTGAAGCACATACAATAGTTATTGCTGAACTATTATCCCATTTAGCTTCATAATCTTTAATATTTTTGTTTGATGCAGCTAAAAGTATTTCAAATAAATCACTTTTGAGCCTAAAAAGAATAGGCTGTGTTTCTGGGTCACCCATTCGACAATTAAACTCAAGTGTTTTGATATTATTCTCTTTATCAATCATTAAGCCTGCGTATAAAAAACCTGTAAATTCTACACCATCTTTTTTCATGCCTTCTATGGTGGGATGGATGACTTCATCCATAATTATTTTATGTAACTTTTGGGTGACAATGGGAGCAGGGGAGTAAGCACCCATACCTCCTGTATTAGGACCTAAATCTAAATCTAATAGTCTTTTATAATCTTGACTTGATGCTAAAGGCAGAATCGAATTACCATCACACATAACAATGAAACTGACTTCTTCTCCTATTAAAAATTCTTCAATAACAACCCTAGCACCTGCATCGCCAAATAAATTATCTTCAAGCATTGAATCTACTGCATCCATTGCCTCTGGAATAGTCATTGCAACAACTACACCTTTTCCAGCAGCTAAACCATCCGCTTTAATTACAATTGGAGCTCCTTCTTCATTAATATATTTGTGAGCATCTTTAATGTTTGTAAATGTTTTATACTTTGCTGTTGGAATTTTATGGCGCTCCATAAATTTTTTTGAAAAATCTTTTGAGCTTTCAAGCTGAGCTGCTAATTTTGTTGGACCAAAAACTTTTAATTTATTTTCTATAAATTTATCTACAATTCCTTTAGAAAGTGGAACTTCTGGGCCAATGATTGTTAAATCTATTTTTTCTTTTTTTGCAAATAAAACTAACTTATTTATATCATTGATACCAATATCAATATTTTCTATTTTTTTCTCTAAGGCAGTCCCACCATTCCCTGGAGCAACAAAAACTTTTTCAACAAGTGGACTTTGTTCTATCTTCCATGCAAGTGCATGTTCGCGACCTCCATTACCAATGATTAGCGCTTTCATATTTAGTGTTTAAAGTGCCTTATTGCAGTGAATACCATTATTAGGCCGAGCTCATCTGCTGCTTCAATGATTTCATCATCTTTGATACTCCCCCCTGGTTGAATAACACATTTTGCACCATAACTTGCAAGAACATCTATACCATCTCGGAAGGGAAAAAATGCATCCGAGGAAACCACACTATCAACTAGAGATATATCAGAATTTTTTGCTTTTATTGCGGCTATACGAGTACTATCAACTCTGCTCATTTGCCCTGCACCAACTCCAAGAGTTTTTTTATTCTTACAGAAAATAATTGCATTAGATTTAACATGTCGTGCAACTTCCCAAGCAAAATTTAAATCTTCTAGCTGTTCATTATTAGGTTTTAACTTAGTCACAACTTTACATTTATTAATATCTAGTTTGTGATTATCGCTGGTTTGGACTAACCACCCCCCACCAATTTTTTTAAAATCTAAATTATTTTTTAATGTATTAATTTCAACTTGTAATAATCTAATATTTGCTTTTGTTTTAAAAATATTTAATGCCGCTTGCGAATAGCTAGGAGCAATAATGACCTCAACAAATTGATTTATAATTAATTCAGCAGTTTCTGAGTCCATTTCTTTATTAATTGAAATAATGCCGCCAAATGCAGATGTTGGGTCAGTTGAGAATGCACCCGCATAAGCAATTTTTAATGTTTTAGCAGAACATACGCCACAAGGATTTGCATGTTTTACTATTACGCACGTAGGTTCATTAAATAGCTTGACACACTCCCATGCTGTATCTGAGTCATTTAAATTATTAAATGATAATTCTTTACCTTGAATTTGTTTGAAATTTGCAAGAGCACCATTTTGAACTTTTGGCTCGATATAAAAAGCAGCTTTCTGATGGGGATTTTCACCATAACGCATATCCATTTTTTTATTCAAACTTTGGTTTAATTTTTTAGGAAAAGTTATCTCTTTATCAGTATTGGAAAGATAGTTGTTAATAGCTTCATCATAATGTGCTGTATGTGAAAAAGCATTTTGAGCAAGTTTGAATCGATATGCTTCTCCAATCTCTCCTTTATTTTTTATCAATTCCTTAGAAAAATTATCATATTTACTTGGGTCAGTTAATACAGCAACACTTTTATAGTTTTTTGCAGCAGCTCTAACCATAGTAGGCCCACCAATATCGATATTTTCAATTGCTAGCTCTAAATCACATTTAGGATCGTTAATTGTTGCTTCAAATGGATATAGGTTAACAATAACTAAGTCAATTTGAGGAATACTGTTTTTTTCAAGGGTTTCTATATGCTTTGGGTTATCTTTTTGAGCTAAGATTCCCCCATAAATTTTAGAATGTAAGGTTTTAACTCGACCATCAAGCATTTCAGGAAATTGAGTATAGTCACTCACTTCAGTGACTTTAATATTGTTTTCTTTTAAGAGAGCTGCAGTTCCTCCTGTAGAAATAATTTCTATATTGAAGTCTTGTAATATTTTGGCTAATTCTAAAATATTTGATTTATCAGATACACTGATTAACGCTCTGCTTATTTTACTCATCTTATGTTTCAATTTTATGTTGTTTAAGTTTTTTTCGTAGTGTATTTCTATTGAGGCCGAGAATATCAGCTGCTTTACTTTGGTTACCTTCTGCAAGATTCATAATATAGAGTAAAAGTGGCTTTTCTACAGATTCAATAACCATATCGTAAACTCCATTAGGGTTTTCTCCAGACAAATCTGTAAAGTATTGATCTAAGAGGATATCAATATCATTAGATAGGTTAGCTTTACTCATCAAACAACAAGACCAAGTTCATTTTCTGAATCTTCATATGTAATATATTCATCTAGCTTTCTTAATTCATTAAAATATTGCTCAATAAACTCGATTTGCTGAGCGTTCCCATCAATTTGATTCATATTAAATCTAAATTGAGCTGAATTTTTAAGTCCTTTTGTGTACCAAGAGATATGTTTTCTTGCAATCCTATGCCCTCTTTCTGCACCATAAAAATCATAAAGATCTCTTACATGTTGTGTTGTTGTTTTTTCTATCTCAGAAATTGTTGGCGGCGCCATATGTTTACCAGTGTCTAAAAAATATTCAATTTCTCTAAATATCCATGGTCGCCCTTGTGCTGCTCTACCAATCATTACTCCATCCGCTTTTGTGTATTCAAGAACAAACTTTGCTTTTTCCGGAGTCGTAATATCTCCATTAGCTATAACTGGAATATTTATGATTTGTTTAACATTAGCAATAGTGTCATATTCAGCATCACCTTTATATAAGCACGCTCTCGTTCTTCCATGCATTGATAGTGCTTGTATGCCTGAATCTTCAGCTATTTTTGCTATTCTAGAAGCATTTCTATTTTCTTTATCCCATCCCGTTCTTATTTTAAGAGTTACAGGTATATCAACAGATTTAACTACTGCAGTAAGAATTTTTTCAACTAATTTTTCTTTTTGAAGAAGTGCTGATCCAGCCATCACATTACATATTTTTTTTGCAGGACACCCCATATTTATATCGATAATTTGAGCACCTTTTGCCATATTAAATTTTGCAGCTTCTGCCATCATATCTGGATCCGCTCCAGCAATTTGAACAGAGATTGGTGCGACTTCCCCTTCATGATTAGCTCTTAAAAGAGTTTTTTCGCTTCCGTAAAGAAGAGAGTTCGAGGTAACCATTTCACTTACAGCCATACCAGCACCATAATGCTTACATAGCATCCGAAATGGGCGATCCGTAACTCCAGCCATCGGAGCTAAAATCAAATTATTTTTAAGTTTATGAGACCCTATCTGCATATTTTAAAAAATTTAAAGGTAAGTGAGGTGCTTATTTTATAATCAATTCGATGATTATCAAAGTTTAATTTTCTCGCCAATCGTATTTTAGTTTTTTTAAATTTTTCTTTAGTTCTTTCATTGCTTTACTAACAAGTTCAGATTTACCTTTTATTCCAAGTTCTATTGTCTTTTTAGGTCTTAATTTGGGTAGACTATATATTTTAATATGCTCATTATCTTTCTGAATTTTTTGCATTGTGTCAATTAGTTTACTTTCACTAACATCATCTAACCAAATTGATTGGTCTTCTATATTTTTTAGATTTATTAAAAATTTGTATTGATTTTTAATTACCCAATCTATCATTGGCCAAGCCATTTCTGGAAATCCTGGCATGAAATAATGATGATTAATAAAGAAGCCCGGAACATTATTTATTATATTTGGAATAATATGAGCATATTGCGGAAGGTCTGCCATCAAAATTCTTTTTGGATATGCTCCATCACCAAATTGCTTTTCTATGAGAACTTTTGCTTCTGGATGTTGGGTTAAAGGTTGTTTATGTGCAAGTGAAGCAGCTTTTCGTGTGTGGTCATCTGGCGTAGCTCCGATTCCACCAAAACAAAAAACAATGTTGCCAATTTTACTTCCGATAGTTTTTTTAATTGTATCTAGATCGTCAGTAATATAATCTGCTTTTGAAATATATAAGCCATAGCTTTTTAATGTTTGTATTAAATGGGGGAGATGCTTATCTTCTCTTTTTCCAGATAGGATTTCATCGCCTATAATTAAAGCATGAATTTCTTTTTGAATTATATCGGCTTCCATTATTTGAGTTGCAATACTAATGAGCTTGCTCCCAATTGTGTCCTTCACCAATATCAACGATTAATGGTACTGATAAAGAGGCTACTTTTTCCATTAAATCTGGAATCATTTTTTTAAAAGTCTCAACTTCGTTCTCAGGCACCTCAAAAACAAGCTCATCATGCACTTGCATAATCATCTTTCCATTAATATTAGGCTCTTTCTCGATCCAATTATGAACTTCTATCATTGCTAATTTAATTAAATCTGCTGCAGTGCCTTGCATCGGACCATTTATTGCAGCCCTTTCTGCTCCAGCCCTAGTAATCCCGTTAGTACCATTAATTTCAGGAAGCCATAACCTTCTCCCAAAATGAGTTTCAACAAACCCTTTTTCTCTAGCAAATTGTTTTGCATCTTCCATATATTTTTTTACTGAGGGGTATTGTGTAAAGTAACGTTCAATATAGTTTTGTGCAGCACTTCTTTCAATATTAAGATTTTTAGCAAGACTGAATGGACCCATGCCATAAATTAGTCCAAAGTTAATTACTTTCGCATACCTTCTTTGTTCGTTTGTAATAGCATCTAAAGAACTATTAAATATTTCTGCAGCAGTAATTCTATGAATATCTTCATTATTTTTAAATGCTTGAATTAGACGCTTGTCTTTTGATAAATGTGCCATTATTCTCAATTCGATTTGTGAATAATCTGCAGACATTATGACTGATCCTTCTGGAGCAATAAATGCTTCCCTTACTTTTCTGCCCTCAGGAGTTCGTATGGGGATATTTTGTAAGTTTGGATCAGAGCTAGCTAACCTTCCAGTAATTGCAACAGCTTGGTTGTAACTTGTATGAACCCTTCCAGTATCTTGGTTAATCATTTTAGGTAATTTATCTGTATAAGTATTTTTAAGCTTGGACAAACTTCGATGTTCTAAAATTAATTTAGGGAGAGGGTAATCATGAGCAAGAACCTGAAGAACTTCTTCGCCTGTGGATGGTGTTCCAGTAGGAGTTTTTTTGAGTGGTTTAATTTTTAATTTTTCAAAAAGTATCTCTCTTAGTTGTTTAGGCGATGATAAATTAAAAGGTTGGCCTGCAAGAATAAAAGCTTCTTTCTCTAAATTAATTAATTGCTCGCCAATTTCATGACTTTGTTTTTGTAATATTTTTGAGTCTACAAGCACCCCATTTCTTTCAACTTTAATCAGTGCTTGCATTGAAGGAATCTCGATTTCTTTATATACTTTTTGGAGCCTTTTATTTTCTTTTAAAAGTTTTTGTAAGTGCTGGAAGAGTTGTAATGTGACATCAGCGTCTTCTGCTGCATAAGGAGCAGCGTCTTCAATGTATACCTGATCAAAAGTAATTTGCTTAACCCCTTTCCCTACAAGAGATTCATAACTTATACAATCATGCCCTAAGTACCGCTTACTTAATTTATCCATGCCATGACTTTGATTACTCTCCAATATATAGCTCATTAACATGGTATCTTCATCGATCCCTTTAAGGTTAATTCCATTGTTAAGAAAAATATGGGCATCATATTTTATATTCTGACCAATTTTAATAATCTTTGAATCTTCTAAAATAGGCTTTAGTTTTTCAATTACTAAATCTAAATTTAATTGGATAAAATTATCTGTATTTTGGTGTTTTAGAGGAATATACGCTGCTGAACCAGGCTCGATTGAAATGGATATACCGACTAAATTAGCAAGCATTACATTTAGGGAGTCTGTTTCAGTATCAATCGCAACAATTCTATTTAATTTAATTTTTTGAATTAATTGATTAAGTTTTTGTTCGTCATTGATTGTTGTATATGATTTTTTAGTATTAAAATTAGAAGCGTTATTTGAAGATTCAATATTTTCTATTTCATTTTTGGTAATTCCTTCACCATTAGGATAATTTTTTTGAAGATCTTGGAGCCATCTTGAGAAGTTAAATTCCCTATAGATATCTTCTAAAATTTTATTATCAGGATTTTTTTTTATAAACTCGTCCCAATTAATTTGAATATCTAAGTCGCATCTAATAGTAATTAAATCTTTTGCAGTTGGAAGCCAATCAATTGTTTTTCTGAGATTTTCTCCGACGACGCCTTCAAATGTATCAGAATTCTTAACAATTTTTTCAAGTGATTTATGTTCATTCAGCCATTTTAATGCAGTTTTGGGGCCTACTTTTTCTATGCCCGGTATGTTATCAGCTTTGTCCCCAATTATTGTTAGATAGTCTATTATGAGTGAGGGGGGAACACCAAATTTATTCTTAACACCTTCAATATCAAGTATTTCGTTGGTCATTGTATTAATTAATGTAGTTTCCTTATTTACAAGCTGAGCGAGATCTTTATCACCAGTAGAAATAATAACTTTAATTTTATTGGCATTTGCCTTCTTTGAAAGAGTTCCAATAACATCATCAGCCTCAACAGAGTCTTTTATCATCATCGGCCATCCCATTGCTGCTATTGCTTTTTTAAGTGGCTCTATTTGCATTGCTAACTCTTCCGGCATCCTAGGTCGATTAGCTTTATAATCAGTGTATATGTCATTACGAAAAGTTTTTCCTTTCGCATCAAATATGCAGACACTATAATCAGATGGAAATTGACTATGAGTCAAGCGGAGCATATTTAAGACACCATATATAACTCCCGTGGGGTGGTTTTCTTTATTTTTTAATTCTGGTAATGCATGAAAGGCCCTATATAAATATGAGGAGCCATCTATTAATAATAATGTTTTCATAATATTGATTGCTTAATTCGTTTTCATGAATAAACTAATGTATTAGATAAGTTTATCTTTTAATTTTAATATCAACTTGCTTTTGTGATTATGTCAGATTTTGATAGAATTAAGGTTATGCTTAAAGGAATATTAAATGTTTAAATTTTTAAAATTGCCGTTATTTGCTCTATCTTTGATAATTTGGAACATCTCCTCTGCAGAGGAAACTCAGATATTAGATGACGCTACTCCAGCGGAGACAACATTTGAATCTGATTTTATAGGTGAGCCTGAAGTTACAATTAGAAAAGATGGCGAAAGTATTTTGGAAGAATACCGTATCAATGGAAATCTTTATATGATTAAAATAACACTAGAAGGCGTAACACCTTATTATCTCTATAGAGACTCTGCAGATGGTGGATGGCTCAGAGGAGATAGTATCTCAGAGCCATTAATTGTACCTCAATGGGTAGTATTCGAATTTTAATAATTTTTTAAGAACAAGGGGGGTAACCCCTTTTTTAATTTATGGCTGTCTATACATCTATTACTTCAAGTGATCTCAGCGAATGGTTTAAGCAATTTAACTTTGAAGATTTTGTTGATTTTAAAGGTATTTCTTCTGGCATTACTAATTCTAATTACCTAATTTTAATGCCTCATTCAAATTATATTTTAACTATCTTTGAACATAATAATATTGAAGAGCTTCCATTTTATGTGGATTTAATGTCTTATTTGACTAAAGAAAATTTTTTATGTCCTAGGCCTATTGAAAATAATAGTGGACAAGCATTATGTTTATTAAAGGACAAGCCTGCATTGATGGTCTCTTTTCTAGAAGGAAAAGAAATAACTATTAGGGAAACAAAGAGCTGTTATTCAGTAGGTCAATATTTAGCGAGGTTACATTTAACAGCAAGTAATTTTCCACAATCAAATGAAAATACTAGAGGGCTGAGTTGGATATCTGATATGTATTTAAATCTTAAAAAATATTTATCTATGGAAGATCAAAAAGTAATAGAATTAGAAATTAGTTACCATAAAGAAATAGATGAAACTAATCTTCCTGAAGGAATTATTCATGGAGACCTTTTTAGGGATAACGTGCTTTTTTTAAATGATAAGGTTTCTGGATTTATTGATTTTTATTATGCCTGCAATGAGAAATTTATTTATGATATTGCTATAGCTATTAATGATTGGTGTATAGATCATGATGGAAAAATTAATACATTAATGTACTTAGAGTTTATTAAGGGATATCAGTCGGAAAGAAAGCTAACAGATAATGAGAATGAATATTTAAATAGCGCATTAAGACTAGCGGCCCTTAGGTTTTGGTTGTCTAGACTGGAAGATTTTTATAATGCGAAAGAGGGCGAGATTACTTCAATAAAGAACCCAAATCATTTTAAACATATTTTACACGATCGTCAGCTTATGAAAAATTATGCTAATTAAAGTAAAAAATTGGACATACACTTGTTTAACTTTATTTAAAAATTCAGTTAGGCAGTCTTTATTCTTAGGCATGCTGTATCTAACTATATTCTTGTTTTTTCCAATACTACCAGGGCTAAAACTTATTTCACCAATTACAATCTTCCTTTGGCCATTTATAGTTTTAATCTTTATTCACTTTTATAAAGAATTAGATGAAAAGAGAGATTTTGAATTAAAGAGTATTTTTAATACATTAAAAAATAAATTTACACCTCTTCTTTCTATCGGTGGTCTGAGCTTCATTTTTGCTACATTAGTATCTTTTGTATTTTATTCTGATGTTGGCCAAAAAACGGAAGAAATTGAATCAATTACTGAATACAGTCAAAGATTACTCCCTACCTTTACTAAGATTATTTTAATATCAATACCATTTTTTATGGCGACATGGTTTTCACCTTTACTTATTAACTATAACAATTATGGAGTTTTAAAAGCTATTAAATCAAGCTTAGCAGGTGCCTTGATGTTTTCAATACCACTTCTATTGGTGTGGGCTATTTTGACTGGTGGCTTTATTCTAATTATATTATTAGTAAGTATTGTATTTTCATCTTTATCGTTTTTGGGTCAAAATCTTGTTTCTTTCTTATCAAGTCTATTTCTTTTGTTGTCTTTCACTGCCTATATTTCGATACTATTCATTTTTCAATATGTAAGTTATAAAGAAATTTTTGGATCATTAAAGAATTAATTTGGAGTAAGTTTAGCAAACTCCATTGCCAACCATTTTACTCCATGGGTAGAGAATTTAATTTGAATACGAAGATCATTTTCATTGCCTTCATATCCAGTTACAATGCCTTGTCCAAATTTTGGATGAGTTACTGAAGAACCAATTTTTATTTCATGTTTAGATTCAGACCGAGGAGCTAATTTATTTGGACTTGTTATAATATCTTGCTTCTTCATAGAGTTGAGTTTTTTTACAAGCTGATCAGGAATTTCATCTAAAAAGCGTGATGGAATATTGTATCTAGTTTGACCATGAAGCATTCTGGATTGGGCTAAAGTAAGATAGAGTTTATTTTTGGCTCTAGTTACTGCTACATACATCAATCGTCTTTCTTCTTCTAAGCCATCAGATTCAGATAAACTTTGCTCATGCGGACATAGGCCATCTTCAAGCCCAGTAATAAATACCGCATCAAACTCTAATCCTTTTGATGAGTGAATAGTCATTAATTGAAGAGCATCATCGCTAGCTGATGCTTGAAGCTCTCCACTCTCTAAAGAGGTAAAGTTGAGAAATTCTACTAAGGTGAGTGCCTCATTTTCAATCTCAGTAGTGTTTATGAAAGTTACAGCAGCAGAAACTAATTCGTTTAAGTTTGATACGCGATCAATTCCATCTTTATCTTTTAGGTAGTGATCTTTCAGACCTGAATGAGTAATAATAGATTCTATAGATTCTGCGATGGATGTGCCTTGAATTTCATCCTCTAAGTTTTTAATTAATCTTACAAAAAATGGCACACCTTTTTGTATATTTTCATTTTGAGATTCAATTTCTTTCGCTGCTTCCCATAATGAGCAATTTTTTGCCTTCGCTTGGTCTTGCAACTGCTCTATAGCTCTGGCACCAATACCCCTAGTTGGAAAATTAATTATCCTTAAAAAAGCATTATCATCCGTTTTATTTGAAATTAATCGGAGATAAGCTAGTGCATTTTTAATCTCAGCGCGCTCAAAAAATCTTAAGCCCCCATAAACTCGATAAGGGAGATTATTAGAAACAATGGCATGTTCTAGAACGCGAGATTGAGCATTACTTCTATATAAAATTGCAATCTGGCTGTAATTTAGGCCGCCTCGGTGGAGCATCTTTATTTCGTCTAGAATAAAATTAGCTTCATCATAGTCACTTATGCCAATATATTGACGAATTGGATCACCATCCCCAGATGCCGCCCAAAGGTTTTTTCCAAGCCTATTTGTATTGTTATCTATTATGGCATTTGCAGCATTTAGGATATTATTTTTAGATCGATAATTTTGTTCAAGTTTGATAATATTTTTAATTTTAAAATCTTTTTCAAGGTCTTGCATATTTCCAACTCTCGCCCCTCTAAATGCATATATGGATTGATCATCATCCCCGACAGCGAATACAAAATTATCTTTACCTGCTAGTAATTTAAGCCATTTGTATTGAAGCTCGCTAGTATCTTGAAATTCATCAACTAAAATATGCCTAAATCTTTGTTGATAATGTTCTTTAATAGAAATATTATTTTTTAATAACTCGTAGCACCCTAAAAGTAATTCTGGAAAGTCAGCAACCCCTTCTTTTTGGCATTGCTTTTCATACTCACCATAAATTTCATTAACTTTTTTTGTGTGAGGGTCATATGGTTTGACAGTAATGGACCTGATTCCCTCATCTTTTTTTCCATTAATAAAATATTGAATTTCTTTTGGAGGGAAGATATCAGTATCAATATTCATTGCTTTTATAAGTCTTTTGATTGCTGATAATTGATCTGAGCTATCTAAAATTTGAAATGTTTCTGGAAGTTTTGCTTCTCTATGATGAATTCGTAACATGCGATTACATAAACCATGGAATGTTCCAACCCACATACCTCTGGTGTGAATTGGAAGCTGATCAGTCACCCTCATTAGCATTTCTTTAGCTGCTTTATTTGTAAAAGTAACAGCAAGCAAGCCTGTTGGATTTGTTATTTGATTTTGAATAAGCCAAGCAATTCTTGAAGTAAGTACTTTTGTTTTTCCACTTCCGGCACCAGCCAGTATCAAAGCCGACTGATTTTCTAAAGTTATGGCTTTAATTTGTTCTTCATTTAAGTTTTCTAAAAATTTTGTATTTTCTTGAGGTTGATTCATGAGTTGTAATGCTACACCAAATAATTTTTAACAGGTATAAAAAAGGCCTCAAAAGAGACCTTTTTTACTAATTAAATTATAATTAATTACATCATGCCGGGCATGCCACCCATGCCGCCCATGCCGCCCATGCCACCCATATCAGGAGCGCCACCAGCTGCAGGAGCATCATCTTTTGGAAGATCAGCAATCATACATTCGGTAGTGAGCATTAACCCAGCAACTGAAGCAGCATTTTGAAGTGCTGAACGAGTAACTTTAGTAGGGTCTAGGACCCCCACTTCAACCATGTCACCATAAGTTTCATTCGCAGCATTAAAGCCATAATTTCCTTTACCATCAATGACTTTATTAACTACTACAGATGGCTCGATCCCTGCATTAGATACAATCTGGCGTAATGGGTCTTCAACTGCACGAAGAACAATTTGAATGCCGGCATTTTGATCTGCATTATCACCTTTAGTTTTAGAAATTGCATCAAGAGCCCTAATAAGTGCAACTCCTCCACCAGGAACAATTCCTTCTTCAACTGCTGCGCGAGTAGAATGAAGAGCATCTTCTACACGTGCTTTTTTTTCTTTCATTTCAATTTCTGTTGTAGCACCTACTTTAATTACTGCTACACCACCAGCAAGCTTTGCTATGCGCTCTTGAAGTTTTTCTTTGTCATAGTCGCTTGATGAGTCTTCAATTTGAGCTTTAATTTGCCCAAGTCTGGACTTAATTGCATCTGCTTTTCCAGCGCCATCAATGATTATAGTATTTTCTTTACCTACCTCGATTTTTTTTGCTTGTCCAAGGTCTTCAAGTTTTATATTTTCAAGTGAAAGACCAACTTCATCTGATATTACAGTTGCTCCTGTTAGGATAGCAATATCTTCTAGCATTGCCTTTCTTCTATCTCCAAAACCAGGAGCTTTTACTGCTACTGCTTTTATAATTCCACGTATATTATTAACAACAAGAGTTGCTAAAGCCTCACCTTCAATCTCCTCGGCAATAATTAGTAGCGGCTTACTTGCTTTAGCTACTTGCTCTAAAGTAGGGAGTAAGTCTTTAATGCTTGATATTTTTTTATCGTGAAGTAGGACAAAAGGCTCTTCTAACAATGCAATTTGTCTGTCATTATTATTAATAAAATATGGTGATAAATATCCTCGATCAAATTGCATTCCTTCTACAACATCTAATTCATTTGTTAACCCAGAACCATCTTCAACAGTAATAACTCCTTCTTTACCAACTTTATCCATGGCATCAGCGATAATTTGTCCTACCGCAACATCAGAATTGGCTGAAATTGAACCAACTTGAGCAATTTCTTTTGATGTATTACAGGGTTTACTTAGTTTGTGTAATTCATTCACTGCAGATTCTACTGCTTTATCAACTCCTCTTTTTAAATCCATTGGGTTCATTCCTGCAGCAACTGATTTCATCCCTTCACGAATAATTGCTTGCGCTAGAACAGTTGCAGTTGTTGTGCCATCACCAGCATTATCTGAAGTTTTAGACGCAACTTCTTTTACCATTTGTGCACCCATATTCTCAAACTTATCTTCTAATTCAATTTCTTTTGCAACAGACACACCATCTTTTGTTATTGTCGGTGCTCCAAAAGATCTTTCTAAAACAACATTTTTACCTTTAGGTCCAAGCGTCACTTTAACCGCATTAGCTAATGTGTTAACACCCTTAACCATCTTTTGACGAACATCATCGCCGAATCTTACGTCTTTAGCTGCCATTTATTTTTCTCCAATTGTGTATTTAATAATTTAAAGGTACTTATTCAACAATACCCATGATGTCTTCTTCTTTCATTACTAGAAGCTCCTCACCATCTACTTTTACTGCTTGGCCTGCATATTTACCAAAAAGAACTTTGTCACCAACTTTTACGTCTAGCTTGCGAGTCGAACCATCTTCAAGAATTTTTCCATTCCCGATAGCTTGAATTGTTCCTTGATCAGGTTTTTCACCTTCAACACTTTCAGGAATAACGATGCCTGATGCAGTTGTTCTATCTTCTTCAAGGCGCTTTACAATTACACGATCATGTAAAGGACGAATTTTCATTTGTAAGTTCTCCTAGTAGTTTATTCTTTAAAAAGTTAAAATTAATCTTGTCTTTAAGTAAAATTTAGCACTCAATGACGTGGAGTGCTAATAATAGGGACAAATAGTGATAAATTCAAGGGGAAGGGTAAAAAATAATTCATAACTAATTGTTTTTAAATAAAATGTTTGAAAAAAAAGATTATAGAAAAGTTGCGCATACCGAGTTAAGAGTATCACCGATAACACTGGGGACTATGACATTTGGGGATCAAAATAGCCAAAAAGAGGCATTTGATCAGTTAGACTTCGTCTTAGATCAAGGTATTAATAGTTTTGATGTTGCAGAAATGTATCCCGTCCCTCCGAAGCCAGAAACTTGCAACGCTACAGAAATAATTATCGGGAACTGGGTTCAAAACAAAAAAAGAGACGAATTAGTACTATCGACAAAAATAGCTGGACCAAGACGCTCTATTGATTGGATTAGGGGCGGACCAAAATCTCTTGATGATAAAAATATAAGTGAAGCTGTTAATAATTCATTAAGAAGAATGAAAACAGATTACGTAGATTTGCTTTATCTTCATTGGCCAGAAAGAAACGTACCTATGTTTGGACAGTACAAATTTGAACCAAACGATGAATATAAAAATAGTAAAAAGATAGAATGGGTTTCAATTGAGGAGCAGCTGGAAAGTTTAATGAAGTTAGTCGATGATGGGAAGGTGAGATATATTGCCTTATCAAATGAGTACCCTTGGGGGGTGATGGAATTTATTAAGATTGCTAAAGAAAAAAAATTACCCTTAATTTGTGCAGTTCAAAATGGATATAGCTTGATAAATAGAATCGCTGAACTAGGGTTGAGTGAAATACTATATAGAGAAGATTTAGGATTTTTTGCTTACTCACCATTAGGGTTCGGACATTTAACAGGAAAATATATTCAGGACCCAGAAGCATCTGGAAGGGTAAACTTATTTCCTGGCTATGCAAAACGATATACTAAGCCAGGCGTAACTTTTGCTGTTGAGGATTATCTTTATATTGCAAAAGAGTCTAATTTATCTCTTACACAGATGGCACTAAGTTTTGCCTACAGACAATGGTTTGTAACAAGCACTATTGTTGGTGCCACCTCAATGAATCAATTAAAGGAAAATATAGCTGCATATGAAATAATCTTAAAAGATGATATTTTAGAAAAAATTGATCAGGTACATTTAACAAGAATGAATCCAGCCCCTTAACTTATGAAAAATAAAAAATATATTAAAGAAAGCATGAAGTACATTTGGCATCCATGCTCCCAAATGAAGCATCATGAAAAAACTCCTTTGATACCAATAAAAGAAGGTAGGGGAAGTTGGCTAATCGATTTTAATAATAAAAAATATTTAGATGTGACTAGTTCTTGGTGGGTAAATTTATTTGGCCATAATAATAAAATAATTAAGCAGCACATCACAAAGCAGTTAAATAAAATTGAACATGTAATGCTTGCCGGGGCAACGCATGAAGCTGCTATTGATTTATCAAAAAAATTAAGCAAACTCACAAAATTAAGCCATTGCTCCTATGGAAGTGATGGGGCAAATGCCGTTGAAATTGCATTAAAAATGAGCTCTCATTATTGGAAAAGAGTAGGCTTACCAAAAAAGAATAAATTTGTTTACCTTGAGAATAGTTATCATGGGGAAACAATCGGGGCCCTATCTGTAACAGATATACCTATATTTAGAAAACAGTACGCCTCGTTAATAAAACCATATTTCTCAGTCCCATCACCTGATCTTAGGTTAAATAAAGCTAATAAAACATTAGAAGAATTTATTCAAGAAAAAATAAAATCGTTAAAAATGTTATTTGAGAAAAAGCATGAGGTTATTTCAAGTATTATTTTAGAGCCACTCGTTCAGTGTGCGACAGGTATGGGAATCTATGACTCAATTTATCTAAAAAAAGTAAGAGAATTATGTGATACATACGAAGTTCATCTAATCGTTGATGAAATTGCTGTGGGCTTTGGAAGAACAGGTAAGATGTTTGCACATCAACATGCAAAAATTATTCCAGATTTCATATGTTTATCAAAAGGGCTAACTGGTGGCTATCTTCCTCTCTCTGTGACACTTACAACTGATGAGGTTTATTCAGCTTTTTACTCTGACAAAATGGCTGATGCCTTTCTGCATTCTCACAGTTATACAGGTAACCCCTTAGCATGTAGTGCCGCATTAGGAACTTTATCAATATTCGAGAAGGAAGACGTACTTAAGAATAATAAAATCAAATCAAATTTAATTAATAAACTAATGATTGATTATAAAAATTTACCAATTAGAAACCTTAGAAACATCGGTATGATTTGGGCGTTTGAAGTTGATAATAAAATCGATATAGATAAATTCACTGAGTATTCAATATCTAAGGGAGTTTTAATAAGGCCAATTAATAATACTGTTTACTTTATGCCACCTTATTGTATCTCTGAAAAAGAAGCTCATCAGATGGTTAAGATAACCTCTGAAGGCATCAAGCAGGCTATATAGTTATGAATATTCTAAGGGTTTTAATTATATGGTTGATACCATTCTCGGTTTTTGCAGAGATTCCGCTAGAATATAAAAAAATTATTAATAAATACAAAGTCTCACAAGATTCATTCACTTTCGTCGTAAAGAATCTAACAAATAAGTCTGAGCCTATAGTCGCACATAATGAAAAAAAATTATTTAATCCTGCTTCACTAGCTAAAATAGTTTCGACATTTATAGCTCTAGAAGAATTAGGCCCTCAATTTAAATGGCAGTCAGATTTTTATCATAATGGTGACATTGTTGGCGACACATTAAATGGAGATTTAATTTTTAAAGGAAGAGGAGACGCCACTTTCTCAATTGCTAATCTTGAAAACTCAATAAGAAAAATTCAGTTTAAAGGCATAAAGAAAATAAAAGGAAATTTAATTCTAGACTTAAGTTACTTTGGGTTAGATTCAAAAGAAAAGATATTTGACAATGATCCAATGAGGGCTTACAACGCTTTGCCAAATCCAGTTGTTGTTCAAAGTAATACTATGAATTTTATATTTACTATGAAAGATAAAAATTTAATTATCGAATCTAATCCTAACTTAGAAAACTTCAGCATTAAAAACAATATCAAAATTACAAATGACAGATGTATTGATTGGAAAAGTAAACTCAATTACCGAACCCAACAAAACAAGCTAAAGTCTCAGGTTATTTTTGATGGTAAATTTAGCCGAAAATGCGGTACAAAAGGAATCAATTTATCAGTTCTAAATGACGAAGAATATTTTTATAGGATTTTTAAGAAAACATGGAAGGAGAATGGCGGAGAATTTAGTGGTAATTTAGACGCGATTTATATTCAGGATTCTAATTGGAAATTTTTGTATAGACATGATTCAAGACCATTGAGCGAAATAATAAGGGATGTTAATAAATATAGCCTAAACCTTATGGCCAGAAACACTATGCTGACTATCTTGGCTGAGGATAGTGATTTATTAGTTATAGAGCCATCAGTAAATAAATATGTGCAAACATGGTTTGAAAAGAATAACTTGCCACACCAAGGACTTTTCTTTGAAAATGGTGCTGGATTATCAAGAAACTCTGTATTAACTTCTGAGCAGCTTTTGTTGTTAATGGAAAAGATATATTATAATCCTTTGATGCCGGAAATGCTTTCGTCCTTTCCAATTTCTGGAGTAGATGGGACCCTAAAAAGAAGAATGAATTACTCAACTTTTAAAAAGTCTGCTCACTTTAAGACTGGATCAATGAGGAATATAAATGCAATTGCAGGTTTTTTACTGGATAAAAATAAGGAAATGAAAATTTTTATTTTTATTATGAACGATTTAACTGCTAAGGATTCTCATAGATTGCAAGAGGCTCTTATTGCTCAAGCTTTTAAATAATTAAATTAGGGTGCATATATGTTTAAAAAATTATGGTTAGTTTTAATTTTAATGACTTACTTTACAAATAGTTTTGCAATTGAAATCACAACAGGAGACACAAAAAAAATGGAAGATAAAATTCAGGAATTAGTTATAGAAGATACTAAAGTGGGAGAGGGAAGGGAGGCTGAAAAAGGCCTGACTATTTCTGTTCACTACACAGGCTGGCTTTTGGATGCAACGAAGAATGATAAAAAAGGAGAAAAGTTTGATAGCTCTCTTGATCGAAGAGAGCCTTTTAATTTTGTTCTTGGGGTTGGTCAAGTTATCAAAGGTTGGGATCAAGGATTCGATGGTATGAAGATTGGTGGTAGCAGAACTATTTTAATTCCATCCGAGATGGGTTATGGGAGTAGGGGGGCTGGTGGTGCTATACCACCAAATGCTGACTTAATATTTGAGGTTGAATTGTTAGAGATTTTATAAGTGAAAGCGACAATAAAATGGCTTGATGGCGTAAGTTTTGAAGGAGTCTCTGAATCAGGCCATTCAGTAGTTATGGATGGACCACCAGAATCTGGTGGTAAAAATCTTGGTATGAGACCAATGGAGATGTTACTGCTTGGTTTGGGGGGTTGTACATCCTACGATATCGTAACTATTTTAAAAAAATCAAGACAAGATGTAAAAGATTGTAGCGCTGAAATTACTGCTGAAAGAGCAGAAAATATACCAAAAGTATTTACAAAGATTCATATTCATTTTGTCTTAGAAGGTAATAATTTAGATCTCTCAGTTGTAGAAAGAACAATTAGTCTTTCTGCAACAAAATATTGCTCAGCTTCAATTATGCTTGAGAAATCAGTAATAATAACTCACGATTTTGAAATAATAGAGATATAAGAAACTGCATTTATGTAGCCAGATTGCCAATTAAGAGTCAATAAAACCGATGTAATTAGCTTCTTTCTCCTAATGTTGTAAATAAACAACATATAAATTACCTATAATAATCAATAACTTAAATACTTAATCTTAATCTAAATGAGAATCTTAATCTTAATGAGAATGATTCTTATTTACATATTATAAATAATTCCATATAATTCATTCAAGACACAAGTAACAGTGAATATTAATTTTTAAAGGAACTAGTTTAGTGAATATTAAAAAATCTTTAAAGGGGTTAGTAGCCATAGCCATAGCTGGATCATTATCAGCAGGTGCAATTGCAGCGCCTACTAATGCCGAAATTTTCGACATGATGCAGGAGATGAAACAAGAGCTTAAAGCATTAAAAGCTGAAAATAACGAATTAAAAGGTACAGTTCAAGAAGTCGCAGTCTCGACTGATGAAGCCATTAAAGCTCAAATTAAATTAGCTAATAAGAGTCATTGGGGTGGTTACGGTGAATTACATTATAATAATTTAGAAGGTCAGGGCCCTGGCGTTTCTGACACTAAGAAAATTGACTTCCACCGTTTCGTTCTATACTTTGGCCATGAATTCCGTGATGATCTAAGATTCTTCTCAGAATTTGAATTGGAGCACGCATTAGTTAAGGATATTGGTGACTCTACTACTTCTGATAATGGTCCTGGTGAAGTTGAGCTTGAACAAGCTTATATCCAATACGATTATAACGAGACAACACAGATTACCAGTGGTTTATTTTTAATGCCAATTGGTATTTTAAATGAGACACACGAGCCAGATACTTTCTATGGTGTTGAGCGTAACACTGTAGAGAAAAATATTATTCCATCAACATGGTGGGAAGCTGGTGTGATGTTAACTAAAGAATTAAAACCTGGTCTTACTTTAGATGTTGCATTAACCAGTGGACTTGAGGCAACAGATGCCAAGAAATATAAACCAAGAGATGGTCGTCAAAAAGTTGCTAGTGCATCAGCAAGAAGTCTTGCAACAATAGGTAGACTTAAATATACAGCTATCCCAGGACTAGAATTAGCTGCATCACTCTTCAACCAAACTGATTACTGTCAGGGTGTAGTGGTTGGTTGTGGATCTGCTAGGGCATTTGAAACTCATGCTGTATACAAAAAAGATAAATTCCAATTGAGAGCATTGTATGCTGCATGGAAAATAGACGGAGATGATGTTAAGGCAGATGGCGCAGATAAGCAAAATGGTTACTATCTAGAGCCAGCATATAGGTTCAATGATAAATGGGGCGCATTCGTTCGTTATGAAACTTATGACAACAATGACGGTGGTTCGACAGATACAGAAGTTGAAGCAAGAAGTATTGGTTTCAATTACTGGATAGACCCAACAGTGGTAGCTAAATTTGATTACGTTGATCAAAGTAAAGCAAATAATGGCGATAAAGATGGTATTAATATCGGGATTGGATACTCATTCTAAGAATTTTATGAAATACTAGAATGACATTTGATATTAAAAAATATTCACTATTTATAATTGCGACACTGTTACTTGTAACAGTGTCGTCTTTATTTGCTCGCGGCGTATACCAAACTGATGAAGATTTTATATCTGAGGCATTTTTAAATAAACCACCACAAAATAGCTCAATCATGCTGGGCGGTGATGTTAGAAAGAAAGTCGCTTTACTCTTAGGCCATCCTTATGGTGGATTAATAATAAAGTATTGGGAAAAAGAAGGTAGAACAGCATGGATACTAAAAGAAATTGGTAAAACAGAGCCAATTACTTTTGGTATTGTAATTAAAAATAGTAAGATTGAAAAAATAAAAGTATTAGAATTCCGTGAAAGTCGAGGGTGGGAGGTAAAATATCCAGCCTTCACTAAACAATATAATGGCGTGGGGTTAGAAGGTGATAAACTAGATAAAAATATTGATGGAATATCTGGTGCAACATTGTCTCTCTGGGCTATGAATGGCGTATCTAGAGTAGCTTTATATCTTAGCCAACATCTATCAAATAAATCTAAGTAAATTTTAAATTAAGTTAAAAAGTTGGTCATATGGAGCAAGTGCGCATATCAAAGATATTGTCTGAGCTTGGTCTATGCTCAAGACGGGAAGCTGATAAGTATATCGAGCAGGGTTTAGTTTTGCTTGATGGAAAAGTTGTTGATGAACTCGGTACTAAGGCATACCGTAGTCAAAAAGTTGAGCTTTTAAAAAAAGCCAGACTTAATCAATCACTTAAAGCAACAGTGATATTAAATAAACCAGTCAGCTATATTTCCCATTTAGATGATGACAAAGAATTTACTCCAGCATCAAGCTTAATCACTCCAGATAATTACTATAATTCACAAAATCAAGAAACTACTTCAAAGCGAAATCCAATATTCAATAGAGATGGGCTAGCTCCAGCAGGAAGGTTAGATATTGACTCATCAGGACTCCTTGTCTTGACTCAGGATGGGCGTATTGCAAAACAAATAATAGGGGAGGAAAATGCTGATATTGAAAAAGAATATTTGGTGAGAGTTGAGGGTACTATTACTGATGATGATATGAAATTATTAAACCATGGCATAACCCTAGATGATTATGAATTAAAGCCAGCCAAAGTAAATTGGCAAAATAAAGATCAGCTTAATTTTATCTTAATTGAAGGCAGAAATCGGCAAATAAGAAAAATGTGTGAATTAGTCGGTTTAAAAGTAATTGGCCTTAAAAGGGTGAGGATTGGAAATGTTAGGCTAAATGATTTACCGGAAGGTAAGTGGCGGTTTTTATCTGAAGAGGAATCATTTTAACTAAAATAGAAACAAACTTGATAAACTAATTCTTATGATTAAAAAATATCTCTTATTTACTTTGTTGCTAATGAATCTTTCTTTTGCAAATGGGCAATCATTTAAAGAGTTTACTGAAGGTAATTATTTTGCACCAATAGATGAGAAGTATTTGGAACTAACTGCAGTTTGTAGAAAAAATTATGATGAGAAAGAAAAAAAGAAATATTTCGAGATACTATTTTACAATCAAGGCAAAAATATTTTTGATATGAATAAGCATTATAAAATATATCAAAAAGGATATAAAAATCTCAAACCACCAATTTACTCATTTACTGTTAGGAATTGGTTTCAAACTATTGCAATCCAGAGTGGCAAAGCTGAATTTATTACAACAACTCAACAATCCTCAATAAGAAGGAATGAGGTAATCCCAAATAACTTAGCGGAGGGAATACTAAATTCGGGACAGCTGGACATGTATTTTCATTATCAAAATGATAATACTAAAAGTGTTGGAAAATTTAAAGTATCAAATAATAAGGTTCTGATTGATTGCTTTGAGTAGAGCAATTAGCTTAATCTTTAAATGACATTTTTATTATCTGAATATATTACAGCTGGATTAATTTTTATTGGGGCAATATTATATTCGTCTGTTGGACATGGTGGTGCTTCTTCTTATATCGCAATTATGTCTTTAATGGGAACTCCAGTTGCCTCGATTAAGCCAATCGGATTAATTCTAAACATAATCGTATCATCAGTTGCTAGCTATCGTTTTATAAGAAATAAGTTATTTAACCTCAAAGTCTTTATACCGGTTGTTTTAGGCTCAGTTCCTTCAGCATTCCTTGGGGGATATCTTCAGTTGCCTTCAGAAATATATAAAGTATTAGTTGGAATCATCTTAATATTTGCTGGTGTTCAATTTTTATTTGATATTTTTAAATATTTTAAGAAAAATTCCAATCAACCAGTAAATTTTTTATTTGGATTATTTGCTGGAGTTATTATTGGATTTCTCTCGGGCCTTACAGGCACAGGAGGCGGTATTTTTTTATCGCCATTGATCGTTTTTTTAGGCTGGACAAGTGTAAAAGGTTCTTCAGGAACAGTAGCTGCATTTATTTTATTTAATTCAATATCAGGTCTTCTGGGAAATATAACTTCAGTTAACTTAATATCAAATACAATATTTTTATATGCTTTTGCTGTCATTGGGGGAGTTTTAATTGGTACCCAGCTTGGCATTAAGATATTTAATGAGCGTCACATGAAAAATATTTTAGGGGTAGTTTTAATAGTTGCTGGATTTAAATTCATTATTACATAGTTCTGTTATTGTGTAGTTAACTTAAAAAGTTTAAAGGGGATAAATGATGATATCAAAATTTAGCAAACAATTTTTTTGGTTGTTTGCAATTGTTGGATTTTTTTTATCTCTTATTTTATTGGCTAATGACTATTTTTCACATCAAATTTTTCTCGAAGAATATGAGAGACAGATGGCTTTTTGCATCGAGTCTAATCAGCAATGTAGCCTCGAAAAAATTGCTAACAAAGAAACAACTAGTTTAAATGCTAATCAATTAAAGCTAATTGAGTTAAATACTCTCATTATGAATTTTAAAAACTACCTAAGAAATATTTTTATTATATTCGGTATATTTAATTTAATCGCCATTATTCCAATGATTATAAATATTTACAGTGAAATTAGATCAAGAATTAAACTAAGTAGATAGTTTAGATACTCTTTGTTTTAAGGAATATTTGACCTTTGGTATCTGTAGCAGAGACTGTAATTGTTCCAGACTCAACAGGAGAAAATTTAAATTTTAGATATGGATCTTGGCTCATACTAATGCCATTCTCTGCAACTAGTAAAGACTCACCATTAAAGTCATATCTGACTTGAGTTACAATCCACTCTGGTACAAACCAACCATTAATTGAGTCTTTTTGTAACCCTGTAAAATTAGGATGTTTGATACGGGTTGTTAGATATTTTTCTTTAGCTTTTACTAAAATTTTACCTAAATCTTTAGTTAATTCTGGATCAGCACTATTCATATAACCACTGCACCCACCTGAAGCTCTTATAGCTACCTTGCTCATATATAATTTACCATTACTATCCTCGCCGACTACCCGCACAAAAGAATCAGTCTCCATTCTAATTCTTGTTGAGAGATCTAGCGCCTGAGTATTTCTTGTAAGATGGTAGGTTGCAGCAAGTTGAACAGGATTACTATCTATAATAATAGTAACTTTTTTTATTTCGATACCAGCTTTTGGAGTTAGTTTAATATTGATCGGCACTTGAGCACCACTTGATGCTCGTTTTGGGCCATCAATTTTTAGAAAGCTAACTTCCTCAATTGGCTTATCTTTAAATATTCTTTCTTTTATATAAGGCCAAATATCTGGATTAGCATCAGCATTGGCTATAAAAGAAGCACTTATTAACGTTAGAAAGACTAAAATTTTTTTTATAAATGTCATAGTTAAATTAGTTTATTTCGCTTAATATATCCTTTTACAATACTCCTAATAACTATAATTGTCTAATAAATGAATCTATTTGTAAGGTTAATATTCTCAATTTTTTTATGCTTTTTGTCTAGTTTGGGATTTACAAAAAGCTTGCTAGATAAAGCCCAAGATGGACATCCAAGCTCACAATTTGAGTTAGCCTCTAAAGAGGCATATGTCGATACTGGCCCCATCTCTGATTGGCTATTGATAGCTGCTTTACAAGACCATCAAAAAGCCATTGATTATTTGAGAAAATTTTCTAATGATAAAATCTTAATCGCTAACGAATTAAGGTTAATAAATCAAAAAAATACAGAATTTCTCCAGGTTTACTCTTCTATAGCAAAAATTAAAAAAAAGGATTTAAACCGATTAAGAAAAAAAGGTAATGATGGAGATGTAGATACTCAGTATTTAATGTGGTTTTTATATGTAAATGACAAAGGGGTCAAAAAATCAGAAGCCTATACTTGGTTAAAACAAGCGGCAGGTAACAATCATCCGAAAGCATTATTTGGTCTTGGACTTCTTTACTATTATGGGTATGTTGTTCCAGAAGAAAAAGATAAAGCAAAAAAATTAATACAAAAATCAGGAAAGTTAGGTTTCAACTTAGCCTCTATTTTCTTAGCCTCTATTTTCAAATAATTTTTATTTTAAGAGTTTTCTTTGTTTTGATTATATCTAGTAAGCGATCGATATTTGGATGCTTACCTGGGTTATTTTTAGCGTCTTCAACATGCTCACAATAAAGCTTTAAACCTTCAATAGCTGCATTTGTATTTAATTCACCAAAAACAAGAAATAAGTGATTGTATAACTTTACCGATCCTTGCGTCCCTGGCTTATTTAAAATAGCTCCAGACTCAAAACCATGAGCATTAAATAATTTAATTTCCTTAATATTGTTTATATTCGGCAACTTCGCCAATATGCCATTAAAATTTTTCATTAAATATTAGCAGGAGGCATGTTTGACTGGGATCTGGCATAAATTTTTTGATAACCATCTTCAATATTATTAGTAAACTTATCAATATTAAACAAATCTAATGAAGTCTTATTAATTATTTTTTCCCTTAGTTTCTTAAGTTTTTTTGGATTTTTTGCAAGATTAATAGCTAGTTTTTCATAATCACCAATAGAGTGCGTTATGAGTGAATTTAAATTAACCGAATTTAAAAGACTTGAGCATCCTCTTGACGAATAAGAATCACCCATTAAAGTCAGTATTGGTAAACTAGACCATAAGACATCGCAGGAAGAAGACATGCCATTGAAAGGGTAAGTATCTAAAGATAAATCCATTAAGTTAAGTATCTCAATATACATTGGATAATCTAGTGTTTTAGCAAACATTAACCTATTGGGGTTGATATTTTTTGCCACTGCCTCTTTTCTTAAATTTTCTTTGGCTAAGTCATTATCAGCACGTAAGAAAAGTATGCTGTCGTCAACTTTGGCCAATATCTTCATCCAACTATTAAAGATAAAAGGGTTAAATTTATAATTATTGTTTATACAGCAAAATATAAAGCAATTATTTGGTAAATTAAAATATTGTCTATCGAAGATATTTTTTGTACTAGCTTTTTTTGTATCGATTGGGAAGCATATATCAAGATACAAAATTTTTTCAGAGTAATATTTTTGATGCTCTTTTGGAATCGTAATATGATCAGCAATAATATAATCAAAATAATCAGCCCCTGATGTACCAGGAAAACCTAGAAAATTAACTTGAATGGGAGCTGTCCTCATGGCAAATATGTCAGCTGAAACTTTTACTCCAGAATGATTGGCTAGATCAATCGTGATATCAATCTCCATTTTTCTAGCAAGGCTGACAATATTTTTTGGTAGCATATCCTCTACGTTCACAATTTTTGTAAACGCTTTTTTAAGCCTTATAGTTAGTTCAGAATCTGGCCAATTAACTAAAAAAAATCCGTATATTTCAAACTTTGTTTTATCATGCTTTTCTATTAGTTCAACTATTAAATTCCCGACTGGATGGTTTTTAAAATCTGGTGAAAAATAGGCAATACGAATTTTTTTGTGATTTTTATATGGAGAAATATCTTTAAAAAAATTATTAGGCGGGTAATATTTAGATGAAAAAGTACTAATTATTTTTTTTTGTATAGCGGCATCATTAAAAAATGATAATGAAGAAAAAGGCCCAACTGATTCCTCATTATCACTCATCTTTTTTAACAGGTATGTGTTGTCTTTTTCATAATAAGTCCAATCACAAATATATTTTCTTGTTTTTATACTCAATATAATTGCTTGGCTATGGTTTGAATCAATTTTAAGTATTTGCTTACAGTAAGTTAATGTTAAATTAAAGTCCTTTAAAACGCTATAGATTAAAGCAATCTCATAAAGGCTACCAAGGTGGGCAGGTTCTATCTTAATTATTGCTTTAAAGCCCGCTATAGCCTGTTGATTTTTTCCCAATAATCTTAAAGCAAGAGCTCGATTGTACATGGCAATTACAAAGGTAGGGTTAATTTGGATAGCTCTATCATAATTAGCAATCCCCTCTTCAATTTTTTTAAGCCCAACAAGCACTAACCCTCTATTACAATGTGCCAAAAAAGAATCTGGTTTAAGCTTAATAGATTCGTCAAAACTTGTTAATGCATTCTCTAATTTTTTGAGTTCATATTGAGCTAAGCCTCTAAGAAAATAAGATTCATAATCTGGCTTAATTTTGATTGCTTTATCAAAGCTTGCAATAGCGTCATTTATTTTATTAAGAATTTTTAAAAGATTGCCAAGATTAAAGTGAGCTTCAGCACTATGTGGATTTATAGCAATTGCTTTGGAAATTAAATTAAAGGCTGATAGATACTCTTTATTATTTTTAGCAATAAGGCCAAGATGGTGAAGGCAGTTAAAATCATTTGGATTTTTTTTTAAAATTGATTCATAAATTATTTTTGCTTCGTGAAGGTCTCCATCTTTATGGAGCCTAAAAGCTTGTTCATAGTTTTTTTCCATTGATGAATTATATGATAAAAAGAATTTTATTTAAATTCTAAATGTTGACTCGGTCATAATTTTAGATGTTAATTTCATAGCCTCGTTAATAAAGCTTGGTAATTCTTTTGCTCCCATTAATTTTGCTGAAGCCTCATGCTTTTCTTCCTCTTCTTTCATTTGCTTAATTATAGCAATTGTTTTTTTATCTTTTGTAGAGATTTTGCTTAAATGATTTTCTAGGTGAGATGACACTTGTTTTTCTGTTTCTGACAAAAAACCTAAGTTATATTTCTCATCAATAATACTAGCAATACTTCCAATAGCAAAAGAACCTATGTAGAGCATTGGGTTGAGATAGCTCGTCCTACCATTTAGCTCTCTAATCCTTAATTGACACCATGCTAGGTGATCAAGTTCTTCAGTTGCAGCATCTTCTAACTGTTTTTGAATTTTAGTATTTTTATTAAAGAGAAGTTGTCCTCGATATAATGCTTGTGCACATATCTCTCCTGAGTGGTTGACTCGCATGAATTTACTATGGTTTTTTCTTTCTTTAGATGTTAAAGAAAGCGAATCTTTAATATCAACATCAGGTCTTGTTCTTTGCGCAGGCGTATCTACAGTTAACACCTTTAGAGCTTTATCAAATTCATTAATTATTGAATCAAGCATTATCTATTAATTTGGTAAGTTAGTTTTTTTGATAAAGATCAATACCCTTAAGAATATTTAATGCTTCATTAAATTGCTTATCATCTTTTTCACCAAATTTTATAGGCTTGAAATTCCGTAACGCTGCTGCCCCATCATCGGTAGGACCTTCTTTTATTTCCTCAAGTTTTGTATCTCCATTCATATTTTTCTTGAGATCTTCCTTCTTACCTTCTTCAGGGTTAGATAATGTATTATTTAAATCTGCTTCACGAATGGCAAATTCATCCATTCCATCATCTACAATTACATCTGGCTCAATACCTTTTCCTTGGATAGATCTTCCATTAGGGGTGAAGTATCTTGCAGTCGTGAGTTTAATGGCAGTTCCATTTGCCATAGGAAGAATACTTTGAACTGAGCCCTTACCAAAACTTCTAGTGCCAACAATTAGTGCGCGTTTATGATCTTGTAATGCGCCTGCAACAATTTCTGAGGCTGAAGCAGATCCATTATTAATAAGAACTACCATTGGCGTATCTTTAATATCAGAAGGTAAATCTTTCAGAAAATTATTTTTTTTAGGATCATTCCTAACAAAATTCTCAGGGGATGTTGTTAGATTCATTTTTGAATCAGGAGCTCGCCCTTCTGTATAAACTACTAAATCACCTTCTTTTAAAAAGGCAGCAGATACTGCTACTGATGAATTAAGAAGTCCCCCAGGATTATTTCTCATATCAAGAATGATTCCATTAAAAGCAAATTTGTTCTCGACTCTAAGTTTTTTTAGTGCAATAGCAAGATCTTCTCCAGTTCTTTCTTGAAATTGTGTAACTCTAATATATGCATAGTTTGGTTCAACAAGCTTGGCTTTAACACTTTTTGTTTTAATCTGAGCTCTAGTCACTTTTATATCAAAAGGGATATCAACACCTTTCCTTAAAACTTTTAAAACTATTGACGTACCTGGCTTCCCTCTCATTAATTTTATAGCTTCAGTTAAGGTTAAACCTTTTACAGCTGTAGTATCAAGCTTCATAATTAGATCACCACTTTTTAATCCAGCCTTGTATGCAGGTGTATCTTCAATAGGGGATACAACTAAAACATATCCATCTTCCATGCCAACTTCAATCCCAAGCCCGCCAAAATCTCCAGTGGTTCCCTGTTGAAGGTCTTTAAAATGATCTAAGTCTAAAAAAGTTGAATGTGGATCTAAGCCAGATAGCATGCCATTTAATGCCTCGTTAATTAATTTTTTATCTGCTATAGGCTCAACATAATCAGATTTTATTTTCCCAAATACTTCAGCAAATGTTCTAAGATCATCTATTGGAAGGGTTGAAGATTTTGTCTTATCGGCAAAGACTGGAAGATTGATGCTGAGGAGAATGCCAACAATTGCCCCACCAAGGATTAATGTAAATTTTTCTAGTTTTGTTCGCATATTAAGCTTTCATCTCAAATATTAGTTAGTTTATAAATCAGAATATACATCAAATCATCCCCATAATGTAAGAGAATAGAATTAATTATGAAAAACAATATTATATATAAAAAATTGTCGTTAACTGAAAAAAACACTAAACTGTTTAAAGAATTTCCGACAATTTAACTTCAGACTTATAGTCTCTCATTTTAGTTCCTGACATCAATGGTAAATTTAAAAGTTAAATGAAAAAACAAAAAATAATAGAAGAATTTTTTAAAAATTCAGGGCCTCTTAGCGAGGCTGTGAGTAATTTTCACGAGCGAAAAGATCAAGTTGAGATGGCTAAGATAGTTAATGAAGCAATAGAAGAGAAAAATTCATTGATTGTGGAAGCTGGAACAGGCGTAGGAAAAACATTCTCATATCTAGCCCCAGCTCTAATAAATGGGGGAAAAGTGGTTATTTCCACTGCAACTAAAAATTTACAGGATCAACTTTTTTTTAAAGATATACCAACAATTCGTGATGCACTGAAAATTCCTGTAGATATCAATATTCTCAAGGGAAGATCAAATTATATTTGCCAGTTAAGAATGGAAAATTCTTTACTTGAAGGCCAATTTTTAAATAAAGAAGACGCAAAATATATACATGAAATAAAGAAAATTTCAGATCATAGTGAGGTAGGAGAGATATCTGAATTCAACAATATTCCAGAGAAATCAACTATATGGCCACTTGTTACCTCAACTAAAGAAAATTGTTTGGGCCAGGATTGTGAATTTTATAAAACATGTTTTGTAATAAAGGCAAGAAAAAAAGCAATCATATCTGAGGTTGTAATTGTTAATCACCATCTTTTTTTTGCTGATTTGGTTTTAAAAGATGCAGAATTGTCAGAAATTTTACCAAAAGCAAGTACTGTTATTTTTGATGAAGCACATCAAATACCCGAGATTGCTTCCATATTTTTTGGTCAAAATATTTCTACAAATCAAATTATTTATTTGATTCAGGATTCGCAGCAGACCCTTTCTAAACATGTTAAAGATAAAGAAAATTTATTAAAATTATCAAAATTATCAAAATCCATAATAGATATAGCTGATTCATTGAGTTCCTTTTTTGATCAAAGAAATCAGAGAATTGGTGTTGAAAAAATAGAAAAATTAGATTCTTTTAAAGAAAAAATAAAAGATTTAATGAGTGAACTTGACAAGCTTTATAAATTTTTTAACGAATATATTGAGCAAGATTTAGAGTTTAAAAAACTTTTAGACCGAACCGAAGAGATTATTTCTAAATTAAAAAATTGGAATAAAGGTACCGATCAGAACTATGTTTACTGGATCGAGATATTTTTTAAATCAGTTCAGTTCAATATAACACCAATAAGTGTTGCAGATAATTTTAGAAGATTTCAGGAGAACAATGATACAGCTTGGATTTTTACTTCGGCAACGTTAGCTGTTAATTCTAGTTTTGATCATTTTCAATCATTAATGGGATTAGAAAATGCAAAAACTAAATTACTGAAAAGTCCTTTTAATTACTCTAAAAATGCATATTTATATGTGCCTAAAGAGATGCCAGAAACTTCAAGTAGATTATTTAACATTCATTTGGTAAGCCAAATTTACCCATTAATTGTTGCCGCTAAGGGAAGATCATTTATTTTATCAACAAGTATTAAGTCAATGAATGAAATAACTACTTTATTAAAAGATGAGTTTAAAAAAAATAATATTAGTTACCCAATCTTGACCCAGGGTAGCGGTTCTAAAACAAAAATATTGGAGCAATTCAAAGTCCATGGGAATGCCATTTTAATCGGTTCTTTAAGCTTTTGGGAGGGAGTAGATGTAAGGGGATCTAATCTGTCATTAGTAATTATTGACAAACTCCCATTCCAGTCTCCCGGAGATCCGATATTTGAATCCAAAATTAATATGCTTTCAGCGAAAGGTATTAATGCATTTATGACTTTTCAGCTACCAAAAGCAATTATTTCACTAAAACAGGGAGCAGGAAGGTTAATCCGTGATGAAATGGATAAGGGAGTATTGATGATATGTGACCAAAGAATTGTATCTAAACCCTATGGGAAAAATTTTTGGCGTAGCTTACCCGATTTTAAAAGAACAAGAGAGCAAAATGATGTAATAGAATTCTTAAAAGATTTATAATGCTTAAATGAAAATATTATCAATAGATACTTGTACTGAGGTTATTTCAATTGCCTTGTTAGCAGAAAAGGTAATTACCGAAAAAAGCTTTCCTTCAGGCAAAGATTATTCTGGAAATATTATCCCAGAAATAAAAATATTATTAAGGGAAAGTAATTTAGATATAAAAGACATAGATGCTATTGCTTTTGGTGCAGGTCCAGGCTCCTTTACTGGTATTAGAGTTGCTTGCGGCATCTCTTACGGTATTGCTTACGCTAATAATTTACCAATTATTGGTGTTAATACGCTTGAGGCTTTAGCTCTTTTATCAAAACATGAAAATACTATCTCGTGCATTGACGCAAGGATGGGACAAGTTTATTTGGGGATATATAAAAATAAAAATAAAACTATAACTTCCTTCATAGAGCCAGGAGTTTTTAATCCAACTGAATTACCTAAGCCACCAAAAATAACAAAAGCAATAGTTATTGGTTCTGGGTTGAGTCTCTATAAGGAACAATTTAAATCCCAGTATAGTGATATTGAGTTAGATTATTTTGAAGGCGAATGTTCGCTAGCTTCGGCAATCGCGACTCTGTCTGTTGGCCAATTTGGAAATGAGTTTGATTTAAAAAATGCTACTCCAATTTATATTAGAAATAAAGTAGCTCAAACTACAAAAGAAAGGCTTAGCCATAAATAATTTATTTAGATGACCAAGAATAATAAAATACAGTTATTTGTTAAAGAAGATCTGGCTGACGTTGTTAGAATTGAAAACAAGTGCCATTTTACCCCATGGACCAAAAAAATTTTTATTGATTCATATAATGCTAAGAATTTATTTAAGGTTTTAAAAAGTGAAAATGATATTATTGGCTATTATGTTATTTTATTTTCTGCAGATGAGTGTGAATTATTAAATATAACTATAAAGCCAGGGCAGCAAAAAAAAGGTTTTGGAAACCAAATACTTCAAGATATTTTTAGCGAATGTAGAAAAGTGAATATTATTAATATTTTTCTTGAAGTGAGGAAATCTAATTTATCAGCAATTCGACTGTACGAAAAAAATGGGTTTAATGAAATCGGAATCCGAAATAATTATTATCAAAATAATTGTGGCAAAGAAGATGCAATTTTAATGGGGCTAGCTTTATGAACAAAGACATAATTAATGAGTCATTAATTTATGATGAACTTGGTTTAAATCCGATCTGGGTAACTCTTTTAAAAAAAAGGGAAGTTAAGAAGAATCAATCACCAACTAATTTAGCTATATTTTATTTAAAAAAAATTAACCTAGATAAAAATATTATTTTATTTGTTGCGCCAATTTTTAATTCCTCTGACGCTATAGAATTAAAATTATTTAAAAAAATTAGCAACTATTTAGATACACTGTCAAATAAGTTGACACAGCTGCAACCTCTAAAAATAATCCAAGAGTCTGAGCTTGAAATTGAAATCAAACTTTGTGAGTATTTAATATTTCTTGAACAGGGACAAGATAAATTAATTGAGAAAGAAAATTTAACTATTCCATATATTTCGACTGTTTCATTAAAAGAAATGGTTGAAAATCCAGAGAAAAAGAAAAAATTGTGGCAAGATATAAAAGAATTATCAAAATTAACAAAGTAATAAAAATATAACTATGCTTGCATCTAAATTCTATATTTCTTCTCTTAAAGAAGCTCCTGCTGAGGCAGAAATAATTAGTCATAAATTAATGATTCGTGCAGGCTTAATTCGTCGTCTAGGATCAGGCCTCTATAGTTGGATGCCGATGGGATTAAGAATACTAAAAAAAATTGAATCTATTATTAGATTAAAAATGAATGAAGCAGGGGCAATTGAGTTACTTATGCCGGCAATTCAACCATCGGAGCTTTGGGAAGAATCTGACCGATGGGATGTATTTGGACCCCAAATGCTTAAAATAAAAGATAGGCATGATCGTCTTTTTTGTTTCGGGCCTACACATGAAGAAGTAATAACCGATATTGTGAGAAAGGAAATTAATAGCTATAAGCAGCTACCTATTAATTTTTATCAGATACAAACTAAGTTTAGAGATGAGATAAGGCCTAGATTTGGCGTCATGCGTGCAAGAGAGTTTTTAATGAAAGATTCATATTCATTTCATACAGATATCGATTGTTTAAAAAAAACTTATGAGAAAATGTATAAGACATACAGTGAAATATTTGAAGCTATAGGTTTAAATTTTAGGGCAGTTCAGGCTGATAATGGCGCAATAGGTGGTGATGGCTCTCATGAATTTCATGTTTTAGCAGATTCTGGAGAAGATGAGCTTGTTTATAGTGAAGAGACAGATTTTGCTGCTAATAGTGAAGTAGCTAAAAACCATCCTGATCGAGACAAATTAAAAACATGTCGCGGAATTGAAATAGGGCATATTTTTCAGTTAGGAACAAAATATTCTGAAGCTATGAAAGCAGAATTTATTGATGAATCAGGAAAGCCTCAACCCTTATTGATGGGTTGTTATGGTATTGGCGTTTCAAGGATTGTGGCTGCAGCAATAGAGCAAGGACATGACGAAAAGGGTATTATATTTCCAAGTTCTATTGCTCCATTTGAAGTAATTCTTACGCCAATTGGCTATGATAAAAACGAGGAAGTTAAAAAAGTAACGGACTCTATTTATAATGAATTGTTAGGTTTAGGTTTTGATGTTCTTTTGGACGATAGGGGATTAAGACCAGGTGTAATGTTTAGTGAGGCAGAGTTATTGGGTATACCGCATCGTATTACGATAAGTGATAAAACTATTGAAGCAAAGAAGCTAGAATATAAAAACAGACGTGCTGAAGAGTCTGAGTTAATTGATTTATCATCTCTAAAAGAATATTTAAATTGATCGGTTACTCTTATATTTGTCTCAAGCTTGTAGTTGTTGTTTAAAAAAGATCTACTTAAGCACCTTATAGGCATGATAGCTTCCAAATTCACCATCCGAATCTATATAGAGAAAGTAGTAACCATTTATCGTATAGCCTAAACCATTGAAGTGATTTTGTGATCTAATCTTTAAGGACTTAGGAAGTGCGCTTGATCCTTGATACTCCCCATCTTTGTTATAGACAAGAAATCTTTTATGATCAACATCTAATAAAATTAACTCTTCATTAGTTTGTCCTGTAAAAGCTACAAAATTTGAGGCAACATCATGATGAAATACTTTAGGTGTTTCGAAGTCCAATTCAATTTCTTTTTTTAATTCTTTAGATTTACCATCCAATACAAAAACACGATTAGAATTTTCTTGTTTTGCATAATATAGATTACTTTTTGGATCGTATGTCGGCATTGTTCCTGCACTTCCAAATGACGCAGATGGTTGCGAAACAACTGCTGATTTTGAAGTCAATAAACCCTTTTCATCTAATTCCAATGAAAAAATACCTGTCATTGGCGCAAATCCTGCAGCAGTTGATACATTGTATGTAATTGTTTCTAGTTTCAGAGATTTTTCATTAAAATAAATCGATCGATTATCAAAACCAGCCCTTGTGGACTCTATATATTTTCCAGTTTCATCGAACGTATGAATAAGAGATTTTGAAATTGGAGCCTCATAGTCAGAACCACGAGCAGCTAATCCTCCATCTGCAACATAATATTTTTTTTCACCTGGAACGTAAGCAATTGTCTGAGGCCTGGTAGTTGGTTTTTTTGCAAGATTTATTTTAAAAATAAATTCAGCATTTTGATTTATTTCAGCATACGTATAGCTGGAATTCAAAATTACTAGGCAAACTAATATAAGTATATTTTTAAGCATGTTATTTCCTAATGTTAATAAATTGTTAGTCATTATTTATAAAGTTTTGTTCAATAAACATTGCATCGCCGTAGCTAAAAAAACGATAATTTTTTTCTATTGCATGACTATACATTTTTTTTGTAAATTCAAAACCAGCAAAAGCAGACACTAACATAAGTAATGTACTTTTAGGCAGGTGAAAATTAGTAAATAAACTATCAACTAATTTAAAGTTATATCCAGGCTTTATAAAAATTTTTGTTTCTTGATGCCCAGTCATAATTTCATCGTTAATATATGAACTCTCTAATGCACGAAGAACTGTTGTCCCTATTGCAATTATTCGGCCACCTGTTTTTTTAGTCACTTCAATTTTCTTTTTTGTTTCATTTGTAATTTCAAATTTTTCACTGTGCATAGCATGTAGGTTTATATCTTTAACTTTAACTGGCTGAAATGTTCCAGAACCGACATGTAGGGTTATAAAAGTGTAATTAATTTTTTTTTGATTAAATAACTCGAAATCAGCCTGAGAAAAATGCAGCCCAGCGGTTGGAGCAGCAATAGCACCTTTATTTTTTGCAAATACAGTTTGATATCTTTCAATGTCATCTATTTCATCTGGTCGATTTATGTATGGAGGCAAAGGGACATGCCCATATGAATCCATTAACTCGTGAAATGACCCTTGATTTAGTTGTATTAAGAATAACTTTTCTTTTCTTTCAATAATTTGAATTACATAATCATTTGTAAGTATTATTTTAAGATCCATATTTATTTTTTTTGATGATTTAATCATTACTAATGCTTTTTGATCTTCAAGAACTTGCTCAATTAAAATTTCAACCTTACCCCCAGTCTCTTTTTTTCCGAACAGTCTAGCTTTTATAACTCTAGTATTATTAAAGATAACTAAATCATTAGGGCGCAAAAGGCTGATAAAATTTTGAAATGATAAATCTTTAAATCTATTCTCAACAGGATTAGCTAGTAACAACTTACTATCACCGCGATTCTTTGGAGGGTGTTGGGCTATTAATTTATTTGGTAGTTCGTAATTAAAATTTTCAATATTCATTTAATGTTATAGCTTGTTATAATGCCACTCTATCTTGCCGGGATGGCGGAACTGGTAGACGCACTGGATTCAAAATCCAGCGCTAGTAATAGCGTGCGAGTTCGATTCTCGCTCTCGGCACCAATTAATTATATAATTAAAAGTTATTTAATTTTGAATTATATCTTCTTTATCTAATCGTAAATACTATGATTGAACATACACTCTTAAATAAGGATGAGCACCAATTAATTATTCGCCCTAATCCTGCTATGTCCTGGAAGTTGTTAAAAAGAATCTATATAACTTTCGCTTTGTTTATATTAATAATTGCTGTGGTATTAAGTATGATTAATTTGTATTTAGCAATTCCTTTTTATGGAGTTGAAGTTATTTTCTTGGGCTATGCTTTATACATAACAGCATTAAAAAGTTCTTATTACGAAGAGATCAAAATTGATAAATTTAATATTATCATTTCATTTGTAAATAGAAAAAATATAAAAAAATTTAATTTCGTTCGACAGTGGGCAGAATTTAAATTTAAGCCAGCAACTAATTTAGCACACTCTGAGATTTCAATTTCAAAAAAAGGAAGAATTTTATTGATAGCAGAAAAAGTGAATGAGGCTGATAGAAAAAAGTTATTTAATCTTCTTAAAACTTTCTGAAAAAACAGTTGTCAATTGCTTTATAAGAAGTTAAATTAGTATGATAATGATTATTGATATATGTTTTATAAACTGATAACATTCTTCAGGTTTTAAAAAACTCTCGCTGTTTGAAATAATCGAAATTAATTTGATGAAAGGTATCTCAAAATTGAAATCAAGTCTGCAAAAATTAGTTTTAGTTTTATTGTTCATGCCATTATCAGCAATGGCTGACTGGGCTCTTAATATGCGTCAAGGCGTAACCCCAATTAGCCAAGAAATTTATCAAATGCATATGGTCACTCTATGGGTTGTTACCGTTATTGGTATTTTAGTTTTTGGCGTAATGTTTTGGTCAATTTTCCATCATCGAAAATCTAAGGGTGCGAAGGCTGCTAAATTTTCTCACAGTACAACAGTAGAAATTATATGGACGATTATTCCAACTGCAATTATTATTTCCTTAGCAATTCCGGCAACAAAATTATTGATTAAAATGGACGATACATCTGAATCTGCTATCACAGTCAAAGCTACTGGCTCACAGTGGAAGTGGAAATATGACTATCTTGATGGCGTGGGTGAAGGAATAACTATTTTTAGTAGTTTAGATGCCAAAAGTAAAGAAATAAGTCAACGTGATTCAGGGTTAAATCCAATGGATCATGAAAATTACTTGAGAGACGTGGATGAGCCAATTGTATTACCAATTAATACTAAAATTAGAATTTTAACTACATCACAAGATGTTATTCATGCTTGGTGGCTTCCAGATCTTGGATGGAAAAGAGATGCGATTCCAGGATTTATAAATGATAACTGGGCTGTAATAGAGAAAACTGGAACTTATAGAGGAAAGTGTACAGAGATATGTGGCGCTGGCCATGGCTACATGCCAATTGTTTTGAAGGCTGTTTCGATGGAAGATTACACTGCATGGGTTGATGAGAAAAAAATAGCTCAAGCAGCATCAAAAAATACAAGTAATATTGTTCTAAATATGGAAGAATTAATGACAAAGGGTGAAGCAGTATATAAAGCGCAATGTCTTGTTTGCCACCAAGCAAATGGTGAGGGGCTTAAGGGAGCTTTCCCTTCTATAGTTGGAAGTCCTGTTGCTGTTGATGCAGGAAATAGAATGAGACATGTTCAACAAATCATCTATGGAAAAGGACTAATGCCAGCTTTTGGCGAGCAATTATCTGATGTTGACATTGCCTCAATAGTATCCTTTACTAGAAATGCTTGGGGAAATAACACTGGAGATATTGTCCAAGCTAAAGAAGTTGCTGAGGCAAGAAAAGCGGCAAAGGTGATTAAGTAAATAAGATTTAATTTGAATAATAATATTTTTAATTTAGGAAGCGAATTATGAGTACACTTGCACATGACGACCATCACGATCATAAGCCAACAGGATTGAAACGCTGGTTTTTTTCTACAAACCATAAAGATATTGGGACGCTTTATTTAATATTTGCGTTAACCATGTTTTTTGTTGGTGGTGCAATGGCCATGATTATTCGTGCAGAATTATTTCAGCCCGGACTTCAATTTGTTGACCCACAGTTTTATAATTCAATGGTTACTGTGCATGCCCTGATTATGATTTTTGGCGCCGTGATGCCAGCCGGTGTGGGTTTAGCAAATTGGATGATTCCTTTAATGATAGGTGCACCTGATATGGCTTTGCCTCGAATGAATAATATGAGCTTTTGGATTCTGCCATTTGCATTTGCACTTTTACTAAGCACTTTATTTATGGATGGTGGAGCACCAGCAGGCGGGTGGACAATGTATCCTCCATTAGTTCTTCAGACAGGTGATGCGTTTCCATTCCTTATATTTGCAGTTCATTTTTTAGGCATCTCGTCAATAATGGGGGCAATCAATATTATTGCTACCGTATTTAATATGAGAGCTCCTGGAATGACGCTTATGCAAATGCCTTTATTTGTATGGACTTGGGTGATTACATCATTTTTATTAATTGCATCTTTGCCTGTTCTTGCCGGTGGAGTAACAATGCTTTTAACTGATAAATATTTTGGGACCAGTTTCTTTGATGCTGCAGGTGGCGGTGACCCAGTTTTATTCCAACATATTTTCTGGTTCTTTGGGCACCCTGAGGTTTATATTCTAGCGTTACCAGCATTTGGAATAGTGTCACAGATTATTCCTGCATTTGCTAGAAAACCATTATTTGGTTACGCATCTATGGTTTATGCAACAGCATCAATTGCAATTCTTTCATTCTTTGTTTGGGCTCATCACATGTTTACTGTGGGGCTACCAATTAAAGGAGAATTATTTTTTATGTATGCGACTATGCTCATAGCAGTTCCAACAGGAGTAAAAGTCTTTAATTGGATTGCCACTATGTGGAAGGGATCAATGACTTTTGAAACCCCTATGTTATTTTCTGTGGCATTTGTTATTTTATTTACAATTGGTGGATTCTCAGGATTAATGCTTGGAATAACTCCAGTTGATTTTCAATATCATGATACTTATTTTGTAGTCGCTCATTTTCATTATGTTTTATTAACTGGAGCTATATTTGCTTTAATGGCAGCTGCTTATTACTGGCTACCAAAGTGGACAGGCTTTATGTACGATGAGCGTTTAGGGAAAATTCACTTTTGGCTATCTTTAATTTCATCAAATGTTTTATTTTTCCCTCAGCATTTCCTTGGTCTAGCAGGTATGCCAAGAAGAATACCTGATTATAATATTCAATTTGCAGATTTTAATATGATTTCAAGTATCGGTGGTTTTGCATATGGCATATCTCAATTACTATTTGTTTATATAGTTATCAAGTGCGCTATGGGTGGAAAAAAAGCTAGAGCTAGATCATGGGAGGGCGCGAAAGGGCTTGAATGGGAAGTTCCATCACCAGCACCATTCCATACTTTTGAAACACCACCTAAATTAACCAAGAAAGTGCTTGAAAGTTTATATTAATTTATTAATGGCTGAAAAAAAGGATAATGTTGAAGAACAATTGCGGAGAAAAAATAAGCGACTTGCTATAGTCTTAGGCTTAGTTGCTTGTTTGTTTTACGGATTTTTTGTACTGATGCATGCTATAAATGGATAACAAGAAGGGCATAAAAAAAACCACAGCCAGATTGGTTTTGTTTACAGTATTAATGTTTGGTTTTGGTTATGCACTGGTTCCTTTATATGATGTTTTTTGTAAAATAACCGGATTAAATGGTAAAACGATTCGTGTTACAGAAAATTTAAATAAAGAGGTAATAGTTTCAAATCGCTCGATAAAGGTTCAGTTTGATGCGAACATAAATGGAGATTTACCATGGACTTTGACTCCCAATCAAAGAGTAATGAGGGTGCAGCCAGGTAAGTTTTATGAGGCGGTATATACTGTTAAAAATATAAACGATAGAGATATTGTTGGGCAAGCGATACCGAGTGTGTCTCCACAAGTTGCTTCATTATATTTTAAGAAGGCTGAATGTTTTTGTTTTGTAAATCAGCTTCTTAAAGCTGGCGAAACTAAAGAGATGGTAGTTAGGTTTGAAGTAGATAAAGAATTACCTGAGGACGTTGCAGAGTTGACGCTTTCTTATACTTTTTTTAGAGTAAAGAAAGTAGCAGCAATAAATTAATTAATTTTTTAAGATAGGAAAGTTAATATGGCAAGTCAAGAAATATACTATATACCTGATGGTAGTAAGTGGCCAATCGTTGGAACACTTTCTTTATTCATTACATTCTTAGGTGGCGCTATGATGTTTAATAGTGTTGATGCTGGTAAGTATGTATTAATTATTGGTTTAGCTGCTTTAACTTATATGTTTGCTGGTTGGTTTGCTGATGTGATTTCAGAAAGTATCGCAGGAAAATATAGCAAACAGGTTGATGTAAGTTTTAGGATGGGAATGGGTTGGTTTATCTTATCTGAGGTAATGTTTTTTGCAGCATTCTTTGGTGCGCTTTATTATGCACGCATGTTTTCAATTCCATGGCTTAGTGGAGAAGGGCAAGGAGGACATAATGGAACCCATGAATTTTTATGGTCATCATTCCAAGCTAGTTGGCCAATGAATGTTATGCCAGATCCTGCTAAATATACACAATACAAGGACGTAGTGCCAGCATTTGGAGTGCCAGCAATTAATACTGCTCTTTTATTGGCTAGTGGAGTAACTGTTACATTTGCCCATTGGGCATTAAAAAAAGCGAATAGGACTGCGCTAAGTGCATGGCTTTTTGCTACAGTCGCTCTAGGGTTTATATTTGTTTATTTTCAAGCTGGCGAATATGCTCATGCTATGAATGATTTGGATTTAACTATTAATGGTGGAATTTATGGTTCAACATTCTATTTGCTAACAGGTTTCCATGGTTTTCATGTGACTATGGGTGCTGTAATGCTAGCGGTGATTTTGTTTAGATCATTAAAAGGACACTTCAGCCAGAAAGATCATTTTGCTTTCGAGGCAGTGGCTTGGTACTGGCATTTTGTAGATGTTGTATGGTTAGGTTTATTTATATTCGTATACTGGATATAACACTCAAAAAAGCTACTATACGTAGCTTTTTTTAAATATGATTTGGTGTAATCCATCCCATTGAGTAACCAACAAATATTAATATGAAAAGAACAACAGAAAGCACTACCCGAATTGTTAATGATTTAGCCATTTTAATGGACTGATCATCGTCTTTCATTAGAAAGTGCAATCCCTTGGTTAAAGAGATCAAAATTATTACCAGGATAAAAATTATTAGAAATTTAAAAGCTACCGAGATATCCATTACTTCTCCAAAAGGATAAAAATTGTTTTTTAAAAAATATGAATTTAACATCACGTTAATTCCAACTATTGCTTTCATAGTTGCATGTATATGTTTTATCCTGCTAGGATTTTGGCAACTGGATAGAGCTAACGAAAAAAATAGCAAGAATTCTAATTATACGTTACGCCAAGCAGATAACTCAATAGATCTCAATAAAGAACTGTCAATAGAGAATGAGGAATCACTCTTATGGAGGCGGACTAAGGTAAATGGTTCATTTTTAAATAAAAAAAGCATAATTTTAGATAATCAGATTTTAAATAAAATTGCTGGTTTTAATGTATTAACTCCATTTCAAGTCAAGAATAGTCAATATATTGTTTTAATAAACCGAGGTTGGCAACCTAATCTTACTAGACGAGATTTGATACCAAATATTCAGAGTATTGAAGGCGATATTGTTATTAAGGGGCATATTGCTAAATTCCCGACTGGCGGAATAAGTTTAGGGCATGAAAATATTGAGACATTAAATTCATCAGTTTTTAGAATGCAAAAATTAGAGATTGATGAGCTTAGACATTTTTTAACATTTAATTTATTACCATATATGATTTATCTAGACCCTCTGATTGATAAGGGAAATTACAGCACATTTAAGCTTCCAGCACCCGGGTCTGAAAAAAATTATGGTTACGCTTTTCAGTGGTTCGCTTTTGCTTTTACTTTGTTAATTATTTTTATAAAGATTGGTGTTAGGAGAAAAAATGTCATTAAGTCAAAAAAATAAAGGAAAATTAACCTTAATAGGAATCTCACTCTTATTTTTTATTCCAATTATTACTGCATGGTACTTAGTTTTTTATACTGATTTTATGCAAGGCTCTAAAGGTGTGGAGCATGGAAAATTGATTAGTCCGGTTGTTAGCATTGGGACAATAAAGGCAAAAGAAATTTCAACCATGAATGAAGTAGTAATTGATAAGAAATGGATTTTAGTTTTTATGCAAAATAAAATGTGTGCTGAATCTTGTGAAGAAAGATTGTATCAATTTCGTCAAATCCGTTTAGCATTAGGAGAGGATCGAGATAAGGTTGATAGGTTAGTAATACTAAATAAAGAAAATTATCTTAACGAACTTAAGAATTCATATTCTGGCCAAAAGTATATTGATAATAGTTTTATGAATTATCAATTTTTAGTTACAAAATTTAAGGATTTATATTCAGGAAAAGTAAGCCCAATTTTTTTAATTGATCCTTATGGTTATTTAATGATGCAATACCCTAAAGAAACAGAGCCAAAAGGTATTATTAAGGATATCGAAAGACTTATTAAGAACTCGAAATAGACTTTTTAATTGTTTTTTGAAGAAGGGGGTTTAGCTCATCAAAATCTATTTCTCCAATTATTCGGTTAATTATTTTTCCATGATGATCGATAAGAAATGAAGTTGGTGTAAGGGTGACGTTTTTAAACTCAGATGCGATTTTTTTGTCAATATCAAGAACTACAGGAAATGGTAGTTTATTATTTTTTGAGAAACTTAAAACACGACTTGGAGGATCATAAAACATTGATACCGCTATGAGCTCAAAATTTTGATTCTTATATTTATTATATGTTTTAATCAGGCCTGGCATTTCAGCAATACACCCAGTACAATCAGTTGCCCAAAAGTTAATTAAGACCACTTTTCCTAAAAGATCTTCTGAGCGTATGCTTTGCCCATTAATAGTCGTCATATTTAAATTTTCAACAGTTTTCTTTTGGAAACTTATTAACACAAGGCTAGTCAGAAAAATTACTAGGCAAGAGATGATAATATTTTTTTTTATTTTCATAGTTTTTATTTTGTATATGTTGAATTTGCAATTGTTTTATGAATAAAAGTCAAGATTGTTAAAATAATCATAAAAGGTATTCTACATTAATATAACTTTATATTTTGGAGCTTAATAAATTGATTTGGTTTAACCGTTTACTTCTTTCTGCTTCATGCTTAACATTGTGCGTGGTGGTCTTTGGCGCCTACGTAAGACTAACTGATGCAGGACTTGGATGTCCTGATTGGCCAGGTTGCTTTGGAACACTAACAGTGCCAGAAAGTGAAGTTGCAATTATGAACGCTCAAGGCCTATATCCAGGTAGTATTGTCGAAGTTGGTAAGGCATGGAGAGAAATGATTCACAGGTATTTAGCTGGTATTCTCGGTTTATTGATTTTATTAATTTCATTTATGAGTTACAAGATTCGTCATGAACTAAAGGTAAAAATTACCTTACCTTTTGGCATATTGGCCTTAGTTATTTTTCAAGCCACTTTAGGAATGTGGACGGTTACAGAGCTTTTAAAGCCAGCAATAGTTACAGCCCATTTAATGGGGGGGATGACGATATTAGCATTACTAACTTATATGACCCACCGTCATTTAGGTGCAGTTAGCAATACGATTGTTATTGATTCAGGGATTAAGCCTTATATCCGACTTGGTTTTGTCTTATTATTTATTCAAATTCTTTTAGGGGGTTGGACAAGTACTAATTATGCCGCTTTAGCATGTACAGATTTCCCAACTTGCCATGGATCACTTATGCCAGATATGGATTTTAAAAATGGCTTTAATCCTTTTAGAGAGCTTGGAATGACAGCATCAGGAGAAGGCTTATCAATTAAAGCTCTTCAAGCAATTCAATGGGTTCATCGGGTCGGTGCTCTTGTATTAACAGCTTATTTTATTTTTATGGCTTATTTATTAAGAAATTATCCATCGACTAGTTTCTATAAAAATCTCTTACTTTTAGTTCTTCTACTTCAAGTTATTATTGGCATTGCAAATTTGGTAATGTATTTACCACTATTTTTAGCCACTCTTCACAACTTAGGTGCAGCATTATTGGTTATAATAACAACTATTATTAATTCAAGAATTACTCCGCAATATGATAAAGACTATACCTATTAAGAGTTATTGTTCGATTGAAAATCTAAAAGACTTTTTTGCGCTTTGCAAACCAAGAGTAAACGCTTTAATAGTTTTTACAGCTGTGATAGGAATGTTTCTATCTACACCTGGTATGGTGCCATTAAATGTATTGATTAGTGCAATTCTTGGAATTGGTTTTGTATCTGGAGCTGCAGCAGCTTTTAATTGTTTAATTGAAGAAAAAATTGATGCTCGAATGGCAAGAACTCGAGGCAGGCCATTACCTATGGGGAAAGTGTCTCAACAAGAAACTATTTTCTTTGCTTCTATTTTAGGTGGATTAGGACTATTTATTCTTTTATATTTTGTAAATTTCTTAACAATGTGGCTTACTGCACTAACTTTTTTTGCTTATGCAGTAATTTATACAATTTTCCTTAAACCTGCAACACCAATGAATATTGTTATTGGCGGTGCTTCCGGAGCGATGCCTCCAGTTTTAGGTTGGGCAGCAGTAAATAATCACTTATCTCCTGAGGCATGGATTTTGTTCTTAATTATTTTTTGTTGGACACCTCCTCATTTTTGGGTATTAGCACTATACCGAAGAGTAGAGTACGCCAAAGTTGGAATGCCAATGCTGCCAGTTACACATGGAGAAAAATTTACCTTACTTCACATTGTTCTTTATACAATTATTTTGGTTATCGTGACTATGATGCCTTTTAGTATAGGTATGACAGGCTTAATTTATTTATTTTTTGCAACAATACTAAATGCTATATTTCTTTACTATGTTGTAATGCTCTATAGGAATTATTCTGATAAACTATCTATGAAAATTTTTAGATATTCAATAACATATCTTGGCTTGATATTCACAGCATTTTTGATAGACCACTATTTTAAATTTATTTTTGTTTAATTTTAAGAAGGAAGATTGATGAGTGAGAAAAGAAAATTAAAAGGCATCCTAGAAACAATTGGAGTCGTTGTTGGCAGTTTGGCTGGAGCAATTATAATTATTACTGCTGCCACAGCTAAATATGATTTTAGCAAGGCAGAGAAGCCTAAGATTGTCGAAAATAATACACAAGAAGATATATCGCCAGTAGCTCAGGTTGCAGTTGCTAATGATTCTGTTGTTGAATCTGAATCTGGAAATTCTATATCTGCAGATAAAATTATAAAAGCCAATTGTGCAATGTGTCATACGACTGGTTTAATGGGTTCTCCAAAAATTGGAGATGCTGAACAATGGGCACCAAGAATTGCTCAAGGTAAAGAGATGCTTATCAATAATGCTATTAAAGGTATTAGAATGATGCCGGCTAAAGGCGGAAATTCAAGACTTACCGATGAGGAAGTTGCTGCAGCTGTTATAAGTATGGCAAATGCATCTGGAGGTAAGTTATAAATTACTAGATGTCAATTTATGCTATTGGCGACCTACAAGGATGTTTCTATTCATTCCAATCTTTATTAAATGCTGTAAATTTTAATAAAAGTGAAGATAGGTTATGGTTAGTTGGTGATTTAGTTAATCGTGGCAAAGGCTCACTAGAGATTCTTCAGTGGTGTTACGAGCATCGAGATAATATAAAAATTGTATTAGGTAATCATGACCTTCATTTCCTAGCAGTTACCTTTCAATCAACATCAATTTCCACCAAAGATACATTCGAACCTGTTCTTAAAAATAAGAATTTATCAAAATTTATTGATTGGTTCTTGTCAATTCCATTAGCTCATAGAAATGATAAATATTTAATGGTCCATGCAGGCATTTACCCTTCTTGGTCTTCAAAACTAACAATGCAATTATCCAATGAAGTAACATCCGAATTAAATAAGAACCCAAAAAAATTTTTAAAAGAGATGTATGGAAATCTCCCAACCATATGGGATGAAAATTATAAAAAAGCTGATCGTCTAAGATTTGCAATTAACACTATGACAAGAATGCGTGCTTTAAATAAAGATGGCTCAATTGATTTTTCTTTTAAGAAGAATATAAATAAACTACCATCCAACCTTACCCCTTGGTATCTTTTCCCTACTGAAGAAAGAAAAGAGTTTATTTTATCTGGTCATTGGTCTGCAATTGGAATCCAAACTTATGCAAATGGTATTACTTTAGATTCAGGATGTGTATGGGGGAGAAAATTAACTGCATATAGTTTTGAAGAGAAAAAAATTATATCAATCGACTCAGACCCTAGAGATCTAATTTAAAGAACTGCCAAGAAGACTTTCAATTTCAGACAATGTCGCTGTGTGATTTTGACCACCTTGAGATTTAATCTTTATTGCCCCCATCACAGATGCAAGCTTTCCTGTTTTGATCCAATCATATTTATTTAAAATTCCATATATTAAACCTGCCCTATAAGCATCCCCACATCCTGTTGGGTCAATGGGTATTTTGATTGGAATTGCATTGATAACAATTTCTTCACCTTTAGAGTAAATAGATGAGCCTTGTGACCCTTTGGTTACTATTAAAGCATCTACAGAAGATGCTAATTTAGATAGAGTTAGATTAGTTTTATCTAATACAAGTTGTAATTCATAATCATTTAGAGCAATGTAATCTGCCTGCCCTATAAAAACCATCAATTCATCTTTATTGAACATGGGTAATCCTTGACCTGGGTCAAATAGAAAAGGGATATTATTTTCAACACATTCATTGGCATGTTGAATCATTCCATCTTTTCCGTCAGGAGCAATTATTGCAAGGCTTATCTTTTCAGTAATTGATGAGATGTTATTTTGATGAGATTCACTCATAGCTCCAGGATGAAAGGCTGTAATTTGATTATCATCTAGGTCGGTTGTAATATAGGCTTGCGCTGTAAAAGTATCAGGAATTTTCTTTATATAATCTTGAATAATCTCATACTTACTTAAGCGCTCAACGTATGCTTGGAAGTCATCTCCTACCGTTGCCATAACCAAAGGAGAAGTATTAAGTAGTGATAAATTGTATGCAATATTCCCGGCAGTCCCACCAAAATTTCTTTTTAACTCAGGCACATAAAATGAAACACTTAGTTTGTGAATTTGGTCGGGTAAGATATGATTCTTAAAGTAGTCGTTGAAAACCATGATCGAATCATATGCCATTGAACCACAAATTAGTACATTATTCATTAAGGCTTCACCACCACTAAAATGACTATTGCGAAAAGAAGAATGACGGGTACCTCATTAAACCATCGATAGAAGATATGAGAATGTTTATTTTGTTTGAGTTTAAAATCAATCATATATTTAAAACAAGCTATGTGATAAAAGACCAAGAGAATAACACAAAGTAATTTTAAGTTAAGCCATAATCCACTGTAATTATAGTTTAACCAGAGCCAAACACCTAAAATCAGGGTAATCAAAGCACCTGGTGTCATAATTCCATAAAATAATTTTCTTTCCATAACGATAAATCGTTCGTGGCTGATTTTATCTTTCGACATCGCGTGATAAACAAAAAGTCTTGGCAGGTAAAATAATCCAGCAAACCAAGTAACCATGAAAATAATGTGGAAGGCTTTTATCCAAAGCATGAAACTTTACCTATAAAAAATGTTCTTAATAATTATGATAAATCTTCTCATAAAATGTACAATAACCCTAATAGTAATAGTACAGAAAAATTAATGAACGCACCTATATCTCCTGATTTAATGAAAGCTCAATCGCAGTTTTCAACTCGGTTGCGAGAAATTCCTTATAATTACACATCCTTTTCAGATAAAGAGATTGTTCTTCGTTTTCTTGGAGATGAGATTTGGATAATTTTAGAAGAATTGCGAGGCGAAAGAAAGACAGGACATTCAGCTAAAATGCTTTTTGAGGTCTTGGGCGATCTTTGGGTGGTAAATAGAAATCCCTATCTTCAAGATGATCTTCTAGAAAATCCTAAAAGACTCAAGATGCTTATCCAAGCAATGCATCATCGAGTTCAATCAATAGAAGACAGAAGTTTTGGTAATATGAAAGTGGCTCAATTAACAACTGCGGCATTGTCTGCAATTAGCACATTTGAATCTGAATTTAAGAAAATAAAAAAACTAAGAAAGCGAGTATCTTCACGTTTAAGGCGCCATACAAAGAAACATAATATCCAATTTGATGGTTTAGCTAGGGTATCTCATGTCACAGACGCAACAGACTGGAGAGTTGAATATCCTTTCGTCGTAATAAATCCAGACACAGAAGAAGAAATTGCTGACATAGTAAAAGAATGTATAGCTTTGGAGCTAACAATTATACCTAGAGGAGGAGGTACGGGGTATACAGGAGGAGCAATCCCATTAACGCCTTTATCTGCAGTAATTAATACTGAAAAATTAGATAATATAAGTCCAATAGAGTATAAAAATTTACCCGGGCTGAATAAAGAAATTCCAACTATTCGATGTGGGGCTGGGGTTGTGACAAGAAGGGCGATGGATTTGGCTTCTAATGCTGGATTAGAATTTGCGACTGACCCAACATCTGCAGACGCATGTTGTATCGGCGGCAATGTTGCGATGAATGCTGGCGGAAAAAAAGCAGTATTATGGGGCACAGCAATAGATAATCTATCTTCATGGAGAATGGTGGATCCAGATGGTAATTGGGTGGAGGTTGAAAGATTAGATCATAATTTAGGTAAGATTCACGATGTTGATAAAGCACGCTTTAAGGTTAATAGATTTTCTAGTAATAGAAAACTATCAGAGGGTTCAGAAGAGATATTAGAAATTCCTGGTGCAAGCTTTAGAAAAATTGGGCTTGGTAAAGATGTTACAGATAAGTTTTTAAGTGGATTACCCGGCATACAAAAAGAAGGATGTGACGGTCTTATTACCTCTGCTACTTTCATTCTCCACAAAATGCCACAACATGTAAGGACTATTTGCCTTGAATTTTTTGGTAAGGTTTCTGAGGCTGTTCCAGCAATTGTTGAGATTAAAGATTACGTAGATAATTTAGATGACGTATTACTTGCAGGCTTAGAGCATTTAGACGAAAGATATATCAAGGCGGTTGGTTATAGCACAAAATCGACACGTACTATGAGGCCTAAAATGGTTTTAATTGCAGATATTGCCAGTGATGCTGAAGATTCTGTTGGCGAAGCTGCTTCTCAGGTGGTTCAAATATCAAATATAAAAAATGGAGAAGGATTTATTGCTGTGTCGCCTGAGGCGCGAAAACGATTTTGGCTTGATAGGGCAAGAACTGCTGCAATTGCCAAACATACTAATGCATTTAAAATTAATGAAGATGTTGTTATTCCTCTACATAACTTAGGCGACTACTCAAACGGTATAGAAAGAATTAATATTGAATTGTCGATTAATAACAAATTAAAACTTATTTATGAGCTTGAGCAATATATAGAGACAGTCCCAATAAGCTTAGAAGATGAAGATAATGATACTCAGTTATTTGAAAATAAAAAATCCTTAGCATTATCAGTTCTTGAGAGCGTTAAAGAGAAGTGGGTTTATTTTCTTTCCAATCTTGATACCCCTCTCAATACGCTTGATAATTTTATAGATGTAAAAGATAGCAATTCAAATTTACTAGAAGCCATTCAATCTCATGCGATTAGAATATCTTGGAAATCAGAATTAAAAGAACCTTTGAATGAAATTTTTGCTGGTCGTGATTTTGAAGTAATTTTTAAAAAGATAAATGATATCCATCAAGAAGTTTTGAAATCCCGTGTCTTCATTGCTTTGCACATGCATGCAGGTGATGGGAATGTTCATAGCAATATTCCAGTTAATTCAGATGACTATGAAATGATGCAAGATGCTAATAGAGCTGTTGCAAGAGTTATGAAGCTTGCTAAAAGTCTAGATGGCGTTATTTCAGGCGAACATGGAATTGGCATTACAAAAATGGAGTTTATAGATGAATCTACAATTAATACATTTGCAAACTATAAGGCAAAAGTAGATCCAAATGGCCATTTCAATAAAGGTAAGTTAATGCCTGGATCTGGTTTAGGTAATGCCTATACCCCAAGTTTTGGATTACTTGAACAAGAGTCAATTATTATGGAGCAATCGGCTATAGGAGAAATTGCAGATTCAATCAGTGATTGCCTAAGATGCGGAAAGTGTAAGCCAGTTTGTACAACTCATGTTCCAAGGGCGAATTTACTTTATAGCCCTAGAAATAAAATTCTAGCAACTTCACTATTAATAGAAGCATTTCTTTATGAAGAGCAAACAAGGAGAGGGGTATCATTTAAACATTTCGATGAATTTAATGATGTAGCTGATCATTGCACTGTCTGCCATAAATGCCTGTCACCTTGTCCAGTAGATATTGATTATGGTGATGTTTCAATAGCAATGAGGAATTTTCTAAGAGAGCAGAACAAGAAAAACTTTAATGCTGGCACGTTGATGGCGATGACTTATTTAAATCTTAAAGACCCATTAACCATTAAGATAATGAGAAAGTTCATGGTTGATATTGGCTACAAAGCCCAGAGATGGGGGCATTCTGTCTTTAAGAAGCTTGGCTTAGTAAATTATTTAAAGAAATCACCAACAGCAACTGTTGGGAAGCCATCAATAAGTGCTCAGGTTATTCATTTTATGAATAGACCTATGCCCAAAGATATGCCGACAAAGACATCTAGAGGACTTTTAGGAATTGAGGATGACAAAGTCATTCCGGTAATAAGAAATCTAGATCGGATTGAGGATGATGCAGAAGCTGTATTTTATTTTCCTGGCTGTGGTTCAGAGCGTCTGTTTTCGCAAGTTGGATTAGCTACGCAAGCCATGCTTTACGAAGTTGGAGTAATTACAGTTTTACCCCCAGGCTATTTATGTTGCGGCTATCCTCAAACTTCATCTGGCGACCATGACAAAGGGCAAGAGATAACATCAGATAATAGAGTTCAATTCCACAGGGTGGCAAATACATTAAATTATTTAGATATTAAGACTGTTATTGTTTCGTGTGGAACATGTATGGATCAATTACAAAAATATGAATTCGAAAAAATTTTCCCAGGCTGTCGTTTACTCGATATCCATGAATATTTAATGGAAAAAGGCGTTAAGATGAAAGGTGTTAATGGACAGCAGTATATGTACCATGACCCATGTCATAGCCCTATGAAAACTTATTCGCCCACCGAAGTGACAAATACATTAATGGACCAAACTGTGCCACTAAATGATAGATGTTGTGGAGAATCAGGTACATTTGCTGTAGCAAGGCCCGATATTGCATCACAAGTTAAAATGAGGAAGCAAGAAGAAATTGAGAAAGGCTTGAAAGAATTACCAAAAACAACTGACCTTCAGAAGCCAGTAAAGATTCTTACATCCTGTCCTTCATGTCTCCAAGGTTTGGCAAGGTATGGCGACGATACAAATACAGAAGCAGATTATATTGTTGTAGAACTTGCAAAGCATAATTTAGGAGATAGGTGGCTTCAAGAATATGTAGATAAAGTTACAAAAGGTGGAATTGAAAAAATTCTATTGTAATTAAAAAGGCAAGAAAATCCCAGTTGTAAAGCTTTGGATAACTCGCGTTACAGCCCTTTCAGTTTTTTCAGATAAGGTAAATGCAAAATAATCTGTGCGGCCTATTATCTTCCCAAATTCCCTTTCAAAAGATAAATTTGCCTCTGAAGAATTAATCTCATTAGACAGAAGATACAGTTGTCCTTTACTATCTTTTTTTGAAGATAATTTCCAAACAATCATTTCAAAATTTCTAGAAGCATTATAAATTTTTTGAGGGTCTAATGAGTCGAACATATAAAACTCTTTTTTATCACCATGGGCCTTTATAAGCATTGTATATAAGCCAGTTATTAATGATAAAACTCTATCACCTCTAAAATTTTCATCAAAAACTTGATTTAATGCATCAATACTTTGAGCGTTATTAATACGATCAAATTTCCAATTATGGGCACCATTAAAAACCCAGTTAGTCATTTTTTCAGCATTATCGGATGTGCTTTTTTTTAATTGATTTGGATTTTTTTTGTAAAATTTGAGCATCAGAATTTTGAGACTTTCAATATTTTCACGGATCTCATAATCTGCCATGCGATCAAAATCTGATTTACCAAATTGATTTATAGAGCCCTTATCATATTGAGTTGAATCTTTCTTTTGAAGAGTAGAAGTTGAACACGCATACAATGTAAAAGTTATTAAAAGTATTAAAATTTTCATTATTAATTAAATAATTGATTCCTTGTTAAAAATTAATTTAAACGAACTTCCTTTACCTACTTCACTAGTAATTTTTAATTGGCCATCGTGCTGTTTTATAATATTTTTAACTATTGATAGACCTAAACCGGTACCACCAGAATTCCTACTTCTATCTGCATCGACCCTATAAAATCTTTCTGTAATCTTATTAATATGCATTGGTTTGATCCCACATCCTGTATCTCTAACTTCAAAAATTGCTAATCCATTTATTAAGCCCCAACTAATTGATATGAAACCATCTTTATCTGTATATCTTATTGCATTGGTAATTAAATTTAGGAAAGCACTTTCTATTTCTTTTTTTGACCCATAGATAGAAAGATTATTGTCAATTTGATATTTGATTCTATGCCTCTTAGAATCTAAGATAGAAATATTTTTTTTAATCTTACTTATTATTACATTCATTAATAATTTTTCTGAACGATTTTGAAAAATACTCGACTCAACATTGGATAGTAATAATAAGTCATCAATAAGTTTAGACATATTGTAAGCTTGGTCTCCCATCATTTTAAGTATATTTTTTTGCTTTTCACCTGAAATTGAAAACATATCTTCTAATGTTTCTATAAATCCTGAGATAACAGTGAGAGGGGTTTTTAATTCATGCGAAACATTGGATATAAATTCTTTTCTCTCAGATTCAATTTTGATAGCCTGGCCTATATCTTTTGCAATTAAAACTTTTTGCGCCCCTCCAAACATTACAATCTTTATTTCGATTGTTTTAGTACTATTAGCTTCTAAATTTATCTTAATTGATTCTTCGTAATTACCTTTTTCGAGATAGTTAATTAAATCTGTATTCCTAAATATATAGTTAATAGGCTGCCCTGTATCTTTTTTTGAGTTCAAATTTAGCATTACTTGAGATCTCCTATTACTCCATATAATTTCATTATTTTCATTTAGGACAACAACCCCGTCCATTAAGGCTTCTGCAGCCTGAGTAAATTGATCTAATGTTGAAACAAGATTTTTTTTCGACTTCTTACTATCTTTAAGAATTTGATAGTGTTTGCTAAATATATTTTGCCAAATACCTGTCCCATGAGGAAGGTTTGATAAAGTTGGATTATTAAGCCATTTTGAGAGCTTATAAACCCAAAATATATGCACGAGTAAAAAACAACTCATTAAACATAAGCACACAATTAAACCATCTTCAATTGAATATATATTAGAAATGATAAGAAAAACTATTATTTCTAATACAAAGAACCAGAATGTGCTCCAACGGATATCTTGCAAAATATTTGTCTCTTTATTGAGTAATTTATTTTATTATAACGATGATTTTATTGCTTTGTTTATTATTCTAACTCCTTAGAAAATCTGTAACCTACCCCACGTACTGTTTGAACTAATTTATGAAATCCTGATTTTTTAAGCGATTCTCTTAATCTTTTTATATGGACGTCAACTGTTCTATCATCAATTTCTGATTTATTTCCCCAAATTTTATCTAGAATTTGATTCCTACTAAAAACACGATCTGTATTTTTCATAAAGAAATGGAGTATTTTAAATTCAGTTGGACCGATGTTGATACTTTTCTTATTTACTTGAACCTTATGTGAGCTTGGATCAAGAACTAATCCTTCAAATATTATTGGATTATTTAATAATTCTGGACTTCTTCTTCTAATTAATGCATTGATTCGTGCTACTAATTCTCTGGGGCTAAAAGGTTTTGTAAGATAATCATCCCCAACACTTAAACCTTCTATTTTATTATCCTCATCACTTTTTGCAGTTAATATGATAATCGGTATTAGTTTAGTTATTGAATCTGCTTTAAGTCTTTTAGCAAAATCAATACCATTCATTCCAGGTAGCATCCAATCAAGAACTATTAAGTCAGGAAGAGTTTCTTTTATTAAGGTATTAGCATATTCCGCGCTAATGGCACGAATTGGATTAAAGCCAGCCTGATGGAGATTTAGTGATATCAACTCCAGTATCGAGCTCTCATCTTCAACTATTAGTATGTTGGCTGCCATTTTAGTGTAACCTCAAAAATTGTGTCTTTCTAATATTATGACATTTATGTGACATTTATGTGACAAAATGTGAAAATACTTTTATTTTAAAATCGTAAGAAAATTAATTGGAAATAGCTTATGATTAAGCTTTTATATTAAACGTCAAAGGTACTTATTATGTTTGAATCTTTAGCTAAGAGTAAAATTGTTGCAGATAAATCATTTAATAGATGGATGGTTCCTCCGGCAGCTTTGTTTATCCATTTATCGATAGGTATGATTTATGGCTTTAGTATATTTTGGCCTGGACTTACAAAGTTAATTGGAACTGAGTGCTCAGAGTCACTAGGAATCTGGGAGAGAATTTTTACAACCTCTTGTGATTGGTTAAGAAGTGATGTTGTTTGGACTTTTGCAATAGCAATAGTTTTTCTGGGGATGTCAGCAGCAGTTTTTGGTCATTGGCTTGAAAAAGCAGGACCAAGAAAAGCTGGGGTGGCAGCAGCAATATTTTGGGGTGGCGGCTTAATGATTACATCATTAGGCGTTTCTTTTCATCAGTTGTGGTTAATTTGGTTAGGGGCAGGTGTCATTGGAGGTATTGGACTTGGGCTTGGTTATATTTCTCCAGTATCAACATTAATCAAATGGTTTCCAGACAGAAGAGGTTTAGCAACAGGTATGGCAATTATGGGATTTGGTGGGGGAGCTATGATTGGCATGCCTCTTGGAGATAATCTTATTAGCAGCTTTGGTATTGCTCAAACCTTTTTTATTATGGGCTGCATTTATTTAGTTTCTATGACAATTGGTGCTTTTGGATATCGAGTTCCTGCTGAAGGTTGGAAACCTGAAGGTTGGAAACCTGATGTGAAAAAAACTAGTGCAATGATTTCAGCTAATCATGTTCATGTTGGAATTGCTCATAAAACTCCACAATTTTGGCTTTTATGGGGGGTGCTTTGTTTAAATGTTTCAGCAGGTATAGGTGTTTTGTCTGTTGCAAAGCCTATGTTTCAAGAAATTGCGGCTAGTAGCTTTGATCCATTAATAATTGGTGCAATTGCAACTGGATTCGGCGCTTTATTATCTCTGTCAAACATTATTGGTAGGATTTTTTGGGCATCTTCATCTGACTTCCTTGGTAGAAAGTTGACTTACGCAATATTTTTTAGCTTAGGAACAGTGCTATATTTAGCAGCCCCATGGGCCGGTCTAAATCAATACATTGCAACTTTTGTTTTAATTACATTAGTTATATTAACGATGTATGGTGGGGGTTTTGCAACTATTCCTGCTTATTTAGCAGATATTTTTGGAACTCAGCATGTAGGGGCTATTCATGGCCGCCTTTTAACTGCATGGTCATTTGCAGGAATTATAGGGCCAATGCTGATTTCATATTTAAGAGAGTATCAGCTATCGCAAGGTATTCCTCCTGATCAAGCATATAACTCTAGTTTTAAAATATTAGCCTTACTTTTAGTTGTTGGCTTTGTTCTAAATCTATTAATTAAGCCTGTTAATAAGAAATTCTTTATGACAGCAAAGCAATTAAAGGTTGAGCAAGCTTCTATTGAGAGTTCAAAAGAAAAGCTAGTAACTGCAACAACACATACTAATAAAGCACTTCAAAGTGTTCTTTTACCAATAGCATGGTTAGTTGTTAGTGTTCCAATTGGTTGGGGAATAATAAATGCATTACAAAAAGGATTGATAATTTTTCAATAAAAATAATATGAAAGAAGAAGAAATAAACAGTTTATCTATTGGGATAGTCTCATCTAGATTTAATAATGAAATTGTACAAAAAATTTCTAAAGCTTGCATATCAAAATTGCAAGCTTTAGGAATAAGTAAAAAAAATATTATCCATAAGACTGTACCCGGTGCATTAGAAATACCTATAGCTTTGCAAAAATTGATAACTTCCAACGATGATCTTTTTGATGCAATGATCGCAATTGGATTAGTTATTAGGGGAGATACATATCATTTTGAGATAGTATCTAATGAGTCCGCAAGTGGTATTATGCGAATACAATTAGATCACTCAATTCCAATTATAAATGCTGTGCTTACAACAAATAGCTCAAAAGAGGCGCATGCTAGAGTGGTTGTTAAGGGAGAAGAGGCAGCAGAAGGTGCTATTGAAATGGCATTAAAAAATTATAAAAATGATTAAACCTAAAGAAATTCAAAGTAAATCAAGAAAAAAAATTAATAATCGAAGAAAGTCACGAGAATTAGCTATGAAAAGTATATATCGTGGTTTAGTTAATACGTTTGATTTAACTCAAATTCAAAAAGATATTCGTGAAGATCCAGATTTTATAAGGGCAGATGAGAAATTCTACATCGAAATTTTAAAGGGAGTTTTTAAAAATTTAGAGACATTAAAGATAGAAATTTCAAGCTATCTGGATCGATCATATGAGGAGCTAAGCCCAATTGAGTTATCTATTATATATACCTCCCTATACGAATTAAAGTATTCCCCCTCAGTCCCATATAAAGTAGTAATAAACGAAGCAATAGAGGTAGCAAAGTCATTTGGCGGGATAGATGGATATAAATATATTAACGGCATTTTAAATCAAGCGGCTGAAAAAAATAGAAAAGAAGAATTTACTAAAAATAAATAGATTACAGTGTTTTAGAATAAAGTTTATCGTCTTTCCAAACTAAATAGCTCCCAGAGTCATACCAGTCATTTAGGACCCATCGATTACAGATATTGTTATCTAATAAATATTTATGCATTTTTGGTCGGTGTGTATGTCCATGAATCATTATTGGGGGAAAGTCTAAATCTTTGAATAATTTTTTTACTTCGCTTTCGTTTACGTCCATTAAGGAAGTATCTTTATTTTTTTGTGCCTCAGAACTTTTCATTCTTAAATCTTTACAAATTTCTAACCTTTTATAAACTTCTTGATTTAAAAATTCTTTTTTCCAATTATCAGATCTAACCATTCTTCTAAATTCTTGATATTCTTTATCATCGATACATAAAGTATCACCATGAAGAATAACAGCTTGTTGATTCCCCAGCTGAATTAATGTTGGATCCTCAAGAATAATAATATTAGTTTTATTTAAGAACGTAGGGCCAATTAAAAAATCTCTATTACCCGGAATAAAATAAACATTAGATTTTAATTTTTGAAGTGATGCAACTACTGAATCAAATTGATTGGCATCATCACCAATCCAATACTCAAAAAGGTCACCTAGTATAAATAGAAAGTCATGTTGACTTGCATGATTTTCAATAAAATTATTAAATTGATTAATTACTTCTGGCGAATCTTCACTTAAGTGAGTATCAGAAACAAATAATGCACTTGTATCAACCTTAATCAGTTGTTACTTCCTCAATAATTACTTCCTCAACAGGAACATCCTGGTGCCCATTTTTAGATCCTGTTTTGACAGAATTAATTTTATCGATAACATCAAAACCCTCAGTAACTTTACCAAAAACGCAGTAACCAGCTCCATCTTGCCCTGGATAATCAAGAAAACTATTGTCAGATGTATTAATAAAGAATTGAGAAGTTGCAGAATCAGGGTCACTTGTTCTCGCCATTGCAACAGTGTATTTCTCATTTTTTAACCCATTATTTGCTTCATTCTTAATGGGAGGAAGGGTATCTTTCTGAGTCATATCCAATTCAAATCCACCACCTTGAATCATAAATCCATCTATTACCCGATGGAAAATTGTCTTATTAAAGAAGCCTTTTTCAACATAATCCTTAAAGTTATTTGAAGATACCGGTGCTTTTTCTTCATCAAGTTCTAATGAGAAACTACCAAGATTTGTTTTAATTTTCATTTATACTTACCTTTGCTTGATTGATTTAATAACGACAGTCTTAATGGGTACGTCGCTTAACCCGTTTTTTGTATGCGTGCTATAAGAACCAATTTTATCTACAATTTCTTTTCCTTCAATTACAGCTCCAAAAACACAATAACCTATTTTGCTAGAACTTTTACCAGAATAATTTAGGAAGTCATTATCTATTAAGTTTATAAAAAATTGTGAAGTAGCAGAATTGGGATCATTGGTTCTTGCCATTGCTAATGTGTAAGGTTTATTTTTAAGCTTATTATTAGATTCATTAATAATTGGATCATCTGTGGGCTTTTGCATCATACTTTTATCAAACCCACCACCTTGTATCATAAAATTTTTGATTACCCTATGAAAAATTAAACCATTATAGAATTCTTTTGCTATATATTTCTTAAAATTTCTAACAGTCTCTGGAGCTTTTTCCGGGTATACTTCGATTGTTATATTGCCTCGATTTGTTTCAATAGTAAACGTATTAGAGTCCTTAGCAAATGAGCTCAAGCTTATCAGGAAGAATAAGTTTAAGATTATTATTTTAAGAATATTTTTCATAAAAACCCCTTTCTTTTTTATTTATTAATTTAATTGGCTGAAAACTAAAAATGTTGCATGGTATAATTTTTGAATAATTTAATTTATCATAAATGAATTTTTAATACCACTCTATGGCGCAATCACCTAATTATAAATGCTTTCACTATATAACAGCTTAACAAATCAAAAAGAAATTTTTAAATCTATTAAGCCAAAAGAGGTTCGTCTCTATGTATGTGGAATGACAGTTTATGATTTTTGCCATTTAGGTCACGCAAGAGTTATGGTAGTTTTTGATGTAATTAATCGCTGGTTAAGATTGAGTGGATATAACGTTCAATATGTTAGAAATATCACTGATATTGATGACAAAATTATTGCTAAGGCATCTGAAGAAAATATTACCATTGAAGAATTAACAGAAAGATTTATCATTGAAATGAATAAAGATGCAGATGCTCTTGGTGTTTTGAGACCTGATTTTGAGCCAAAGGCAACTAATCATATTGGCGATATCATTAATATGATTCAAATATTAATAGAAAAAGGATTTGCTTACGTTGGAGATAATAACGATGTTTATTACTCTGTTTCAAATTTTAAAGATTACGGAAAACTATCTGGTAAAACTTTAAAAGATTTAAGGGCTGGAAATCGAGTAGATATCGATCAGTATAAAAAAAATAACTTTGATTTTGTAATGTGGAAGGGAGCTAAGAAAGATGAGCCATCATGGGATTCTCCATGGGGGGCAGGTCGTCCAGGTTGGCATATCGAATGTTCTGCCATGAGTAATGTAATCCTAGGAAAATATTTTGATATTCATGGTGGAGGACAAGATTTACAATTTCCTCACCATGAAAATGAAATTGCCCAATCTGAGGCTGCAAACGATTGTAAGATGGCAAATTATTGGCTACATAATGGCTTTGTAAAAATAGATGATGAAAAAATGTCCAAATCCCTAGATAACTTTTTTACTATTCAGTCTATTTTAAAAAATTATTTACCAGAAGTTGTTAGGTTTTTTATCTTAAAAGCACATTATCGAAGCCCTCTAAATTATTCAGATATTCAATTAGATGATGCCAAGCAAGGCTTAACAAGACTATATTTATCAATTAGAAATAAAATCAAATCTCAGAAATCTGAAATTGACTGGACAAGTGATTATGCAATAAGTTTTAAAGCGGCACTTGATGACGACTTTAATACGCCTGCAGCTATAGCTGTATTATATGAATTAGCTAATGAAATAAATAAGAATAAAGATAATCTAAAAATAGAGCTTCTAGTTAATTTAGCAAATAGCTTAGGAATTTTAACTATGAATCCAGAAGATTTTTTACAAGGAGTTATGATATCGACCATTGGAGATGATGGATTAATGATTGATGACTTAATTAAAGAAAGAAATTTGGCAAAAAAAAATAAAGATTACGAAGAGGCTGACAGAATTAGAAAACTTCTTCTGGAAAATGATATCCTATTGGAAGATACCGCTGAAGGCACTATTTGGAGACAGAAATAGAGATATGGCTATTAATTTAAAAATGCCTATTAAAAAAGAGCTATTAAGTATACCTGGAGTCAAACTGGCTTCTTTGTCTGCTGGACTTAAAGATAATCATCGTAACGATTTAATGTTAATAGTTTTTGATGATGGATCTATAGTATCGGGCACATTTACTCAAAATAAATTTTGTGCAGCTCCAGTTGTAGTTTCAAAAAATCACCTTAAATCAACTAATGCTATAAAAGCATTAATTATAAATACTGGCTCAGCCAATGCTGGAAACGGAAACAGGGGTATCAGAGATGCCGAATCAGTCTGTGAAGTCCTAGCGTTAGAAATGAATGTGATGCCTAACCAAGTTTTATCATTTTCGACTGGAGTTATAATGACACCTCTTCCAGCTGAGAAAATAAATAAAGCCATTCCTAATTTAGTGAAAGGCTTGGATGAAAATAATTGGCTTGGAGCAGCAGAGGCAATTATGACAACAGATACTATTCCAAAAGCTGTATCAAAAAGTATAATAATTCAAAACCAAAAAGTGACAATTACTGGAATAAGTAAGGGATCGGGAATGATATATCCTAATATGGCCACAATGCTTGCTTTTATTTCAACTGATGCAAATATATCTTTAGAAATTTTACAAAAATTAAATAGAGAAATTACAGATACAACATTTAATTGTATCTCTGTAGATGGAGACACTTCAACAAATGATTCATTTATTATTGCAGCAACAAATCAATCGAAACATTCTAAGATAAATAAAGAAGATAGTAATTATAAAGTTTTAAAATCAGCAATTTTTGATGTTTCTCTGGAGCTTGCACAAGCAATTATAAGAGATGGTGAGGGGGCAACAAAATTTATAACAATTGAAGTACTAGGTGGTAATAATGAAGCTCGATGCAAGGAGGTAGGTATGAGCGTTGCTAAATCACCATTAGTAAAAACAGCTTTTTTTGCTAGTGATCCGAATCTAGGAAGAATATTAGCAGCGGTTGGTAATAGTAATTTAAAGGATTTAAATATTTCCATAATTGATTTATATATCAATGAAATAATATTTGCTAGAGAAGGAGCTATTGCAAAAGACTTTGATGAGTTAAAAATTCAAAAGGAAATGAAAAATTCTGAAATTTGTGTAAAGATTAATTTAAACGAAGGAACTCATAAAGCTACAGTTTGGACAACTGATTTATCATATGAGTACGTGAAAATTAATGCTGAATATAGAACCTGAAGCAGTGTATGTTAACGTTTCTGTTGCAGTTTTAATTAACGATAATCACCAAGTACTTCTTGGACAGCGACCGCCTCAAAAGTCATGGGAAGGGTGGTGGGAATTTCCAGGAGGAAAAATAGAAAAAGGTGAAACATCATCTGAAGCTCTATATCGTGAGATTTATGAAGAGATTGGTGTAAAGATAACCCAATTTAAAAAGTGGGTTACAAGAAAATATTCCTATGATGGAAATGATATTACCCTTCATTTTTTTAAAGTGCAGAAATGGGAAGGTGAAGTCACACCGCAAGAGAATCAAAAATTAGTGTGGACATGCCTAAAAAACCCAAACGTTTCTCCCATTCTTCCTGCAAATCTATTTGTTCAAAAATCTATCAATCTTCCAAAGCATTATGCAATAACAAATTTATCAGAAACATCAAGAAAAGTATTTTTTAATCAGTTGCAAAATAAAATTAGTAATGGATTAAAAATGATTCAGGTTCGTGAAAAAAATATTTCTATTGATGATTTTAAAATATTTGCAAAAGAAGTTATTAAAATTTGTAAGCCAAAGAATGTAAAAGTAATCATTAATTCTAATGTAAATTTAGCATATGAAATAAAAGCTGATGGAGTCCACTTAACTTCAAAAGATATTATAAGTATTAAAAAACTACCTAAGAACCTTATAGTTTCAGCATCTTGTCATAATCAGGAAGAAATCGATATTGCTGAAAAATTGAATTTGAATTTTATAGTTTTGTCAGCTATAAGAAAAACTCAATCTCACCCAGATATAAAGCCAATAGGTTGGGATAAATTTGAAAAAATAGTAAATAGAGTTAATACACCAATATATGCCCTTGGAGGCTTAGGTGTTAAAGATTATGAAGTTGCTTTGGAGAATGGAGCAATAGGGATAGCATCACAAAGATTAATCTGGAAATGATTATTTAATTTTAAATTTAATAGATTTCTTAAATATTTTTTTATTTTTTAGCTGAAAAGTAAAAAGCAAGTTAATATCACCCCCAGCGTTAAGTTCCCTAGCAACATCAAATAACATTAGATGATTACCGCCTGGCTTAAATTTATATTTTTTATTTTTGACTAACACAGGTGAAATTTTTCTCATTTTCATTATCTCACCATCCATTATCATTGAGTGAGCCTCTATGAATCCAATCATTTCTGCTTCAATCTTAATGATTTTTGCATCTTTACTTACAGTTATATCAATAAATCCAGCTGTAACTTTTTGACCAGGCCTTAATTCTGAAATTATATTATTTTCTGTGGTAACCGAGAATTCTTCACCATAAGAAATATAGGGAAATAAAGCAAATAGGACAAAAAATATTAAGTAATTATAAGCTTTCATTGTCTCCCTCTTTAGCTCCTGGTATTTGAAATTTTTCTGAAGCCCAAGCACCAAAATCAATCAATTTACATTTTTCTGAGCAAAATGGTCTAAATTTATTATCTACAGAAAGATCTGAATTTTTTTTACAGTTTGGACATATGCTGGACATATCAAAAAGAAGCTACACCAAGTTTAAATTTAATTAATTTTAATTTTGATATAGATTGATTAGTTGAGAAATGAACATTTACAGCATATTTATTTGCTGAAATAACAGGAAAATAATTTGATGATTTTCCCAGAGTGATAATAACAAGATCATTTTTTAACAAAGGATTGAGTTTATATTGAATAGAGCCATTTCGGGTTTGCATTGGATTAGTTTCAACGTTGCATCTTAAAAGTCCGATCAAATATGTGACAGCATATTTAATCGGCATAAAACCATCTAATTTTTTTTTAAAATAAGCTTTTCTATCGGAGAATGAAGCTCTTTCTAACCAAAATTGGAATTCTGGAAAATCGCTACTTAAAATCCCATAAGGACTATCAGACCTAGTTTTAATCTCATGTAAGAATTTGTCATCACCAAAATTAAACCCTGATAAAGTCTTACTTTTTTCCAGTTTTACTCTTATTCGATCAAGGTCATAAGTAATTTTTATATTTTTTTTGGTTTTAATTTTAGTTTTTATTTTTAAGCGTTGTTTTTCAATCTCTTGAATAAGCTCAACCTTAAGGTCTGCACGAGATGCGTATCCCATAATATCGAACAAAGTATTGAAACAACTATACACAGAAAATTCTTTTCTCATTAATATTTGAGCTTCAATTTTATTAAAAACCTCCTCAATTCTAAGAAATTTTCTTATTCGTTCATTTAGTGGAAATTCATATTCATTCATTTTTATTTTTTTCCAATTCTAAGTTTTAAATTATTATGATATCTATAAATCTCTTCTTTAAATAAAGCTTTACTATGATTATTTTCAATTATTGTATCTGCTTTCTTTATTTTTTGATCTCGAGATAATTGAGAGTTGATAATAGATTTAATTAAGCTCCCATCTAGATTATCTCTATCACTTACCCTTTTAAATTGAATATCCTCATTGCAGTCAACAAAGAGGCTTTCGTCTATTATTTTTAAATAATTTTCTGTTTCAAAAAGTAATGGTATCACTATCACTATAAATTTTTCTGACTTATATTTACATATTTGCTTTTTACACTCACTAAGAATTATTGGATGCAATATTGATTCTATTTTTTTCTTTACCTTAGTAGAATTGAAAATATCTATCTTAAGGTTCTTTCTATTTATATTTTTGTTGGTATCAAGATACTTTTTTCCAAAGTATTTTATGATTTCAATGTATCCAAGACAATTTTTTTTAGTAATTCTGTGCGCAATATCATCAAGGTCTATTATGGGGACAGAGAGCTCCTCAAATAATTTTGACGCCTCACTTTTCCCTGAGCCAATACCGCCTGTCATTCCAATTATATACAATCCACTCTACCTTGAAAAATTTTAATTTAACACCATATTAATTAATAAGTTTATATGATAATGTTTAAGACTAATTATGAAAGAAAAAAATTTAGAAAGCCACTCAATTAATTTAACTGAAGATTATCCCTCTTTGCTTGACTCCGTTATTTGTAAGGTTGAAGTTGATTTAACAGGTTGGCTCACCGATCTATCAGGCCATAAAAATTGGGAGGTGTGGGATGAATCTGAAAATGATAATTATATAATATTTTTCTTAAAGCAAGAAAGTCAAGAGGCTGAGGTTGTGCTTTATAATAATGGGTATGCAAGTGTCGATATTGATGGAAAAGTAGTTTTTCAGGGAGATATTACCAAAAAAAATTCTGGTTCCGCTCGTTTAAGTTATTATAATATTAAAAGTGGCGAGAAGATTCTTTTAAATTAGTTTTGTCTATAGACAGAGTATTTTGCAAGATCAAGTATTATTTTATTAAAATCATTATTTGGCATTTTATCTAGTATTTTTTTTATATTTTCAAATTGCTCTTCAGATTTTATCTGTACCTTAGAGATTGATTTTGTTTCTTCAACAATCTCAATAATATCTGGAAGTCTACTTATGTCACCTATTTTAATAGCTTCTTTAATGATCTTACATTGTTGTTTGGTAGAATCTTTCATTGCATAAATTAATGGCAAAGTAACTTTACCATCATTTAAATCATCGCCTATATTTTTTCCAATCTGATTTGAATTGCCTGAATAGTCAAGAATATCGTCAATTAGTTGAAAAATGATTCCAAAATGAAGCCCTAGTTTTGAATATGCATTAATCATTTCAGGACTATTTGTATTTGCAATTCCTGCAAGACTTCCGCAGGCTTCAAAAAGTTTTGCAGTTTTAAATTGGATAACTTTAAAATATTGATTTTCATTAATATCAGGGTTATGAATATTAAGGAGTTGCAGTACTTCCCCCTCCGAGATTGCGTTAGTAGTATCTGACAATACTTTCATTATTTGTATATTATTAACACCTACCATCATCTGAAACGACCGAGAGTAAATAAAATCCCCAACTAAAACGCTTGCTGAATTGCCAAAAATTGCATTTGCAGTCTTTATATTTCTTCTTCTCTCAGACTGGTCAACCACATCATCGTGTAATAAGGTTGCGGTATGAATAAACTCAATAATTGCAGCAATTTTGTGATTAACTTCAGTAATTTCTCCACCCATCCCTGACATCAGTAAGTGAAGAATTGGCCTCATTCTTTTTCCACCACCGCTAATAATATGGTTGGAAATCTGATTAATAATTGGGATATCAGAACTAAGTGACTTTTTAATCACACTGTTAACGCATTGTAAATCTGTATGAATCGGGGATATTATGTCTTCTAAAGGCAAGGTTTGTATGCTTAATGAATTAATTTAGTTAAAATCTTATCACATTAAATTTAATTCTAATAAGTAATAGTTATTATTAATTACTTCTTTTAAAGAATTAATTAAATTGATAGTTTGTAATTTTATGAGTATAATCGCTGGTCTAATTTGTATATTATTTAATAAGGTATTCTAAATGTACGCGGTGATAAAAACAGGCGGTAAGCAGTTTAAAGTAACTGAGGGCGACACAATAAAAGTAGAAAAGCTGACAACTGAGGTTGGAAAAGCTTTTAATTTAAATTCAGTTTTAACAGTTGTTGATGGAGATATTGTAACAATAGGTACCCCAATAGTTAAAGGTGCAAGTGTCGATGCAACTGTTGTATCTCATGGCAAGGGCGATAAAGTAAAAATATTTAAAATGAATCGTCGAAAAGGTTATAGAAAGTCACAAGGGCACAGACAAACCTTCACTGAGATTAAGATTGATAAAATTGCAGTCAAATAGATTTTAAGGGTAATTAAATATGGCACATAAAAAAGCAGGTGGAAGTTCAAGAAATGGGCGAGATTCTAATGCAAAAAGATTAGGTGTTAAAGCTTTTGGAGAGGAATTTGTGAGAGCTGGGAGCATTATTCTAAGGCAAAGAGGAACAAAAATGCATCCTGGTGAGAATGTAGGTATGGGTAAAGATCATACTTTATTTGCTAAAACAGATGGTAAAGTAAACTTCACAACGAAAGGTGCTTTAAAAAGAAAATTAGTAAACATACTACCTGTTTAAGAAAATTATAATATATCTAAAGCCCTATCAGTTGATAGGGCTTTTTTGTTTGGAAAAATATAGATGAAGTTTATTGATGAAGCAACAGTTAATATTTATGCTGGAGATGGCGGAAATGGTATTGCTTCTTTTCGCAGGGAAAAATATGAGCCAATGGGTGGCCCTAACGGAGGAGATGGTGGAAAAGGAGGCTCTATTTTATTTGAGTCAGATGAGAATATAAATACACTCATAGATTTTAGATTTGTTAAAAATTACCGAGCTAAAAGAGGAGAAAATGGGAGAAGTTCTGAATGTTATGGGGCGAAAGGCGAAGACTTGATACTTAAAGTACCAGTTGGAACTGTAATATCTGAGAGACAGACAGGAGGAATAGTCGCAGATTTTAAAACGCACGGGGAAAAGGTATTAGTAGCAAAAGGCGGCAAGGGCGGATTGGGCAATGTACACTTTAAGTCTAGTATTAATAGAACTCCTAGGCAATGTACTCAAGGTGATCCTGGCGAAGAATTTGAAATTTATCTAGAGTTAAAAGTATTAGCAGATGTTGGATTATTAGGAATGCCGAATGCTGGAAAATCCTCATTGATAAGGATTATATCTGCTGCTAAACCTAAGGTTGCAGATTATCCATTTACGACTCTTCAGCCAAATTTGGGAGTAGTAAAAATTGATATGCAAAGAAGTTTTGTAGTGGCAGATATACCAGGGTTAATAGAGGGTGCTGCAGATGGACAAGGTTTGGGGCATCAATTTCTTCGACATCTTTCAAGAACAAAATTATTGCTTCATATTCTTGATATTGCACCTTATGATGAATCCATAGACCCAGTTTTAGAAGCAAAAGCTATCATCAAAGAGTTAAAAAAATATAGTGAAGATATTTCCAATAAAGAAAGATGGTTGGTTCTGAATAAGATGGACCTAATAAATGATGTAGATAATGTTAAAAATATTATTATAAAAAAATTAAATTGGCCAGGTAAAGTGTTTTGTATATCTGCAATAAATGGTGAAGGATGTAAAGAGTTAACATATGAGGTTATGAAGCATGTTGAATTTGAAAAAAAAAATAATTATGAAAAAATTTAATTTCTCTGAAGCTGAAAAAATTGTTATCAAACTTGGTTCTAGCATAGTTACTGATGCTGGAAATGGTTTGGACGAGAGATGTTTATCAAGCTTGATTAAGCAGATTTCAATTTTAAGCTCTCAAGATAAAAAAGTTATTTTAGTTTCAAGTGGTGCGATTGTTGCTGGATTAAAAAAATTAGGGATTAAAAAAAAGCCGAAGATTTTAAGTGAGTTACAGTCAGCTGCTGCTGTAGGACAGATGGATTTAGTTAGAATGTATGAAAAATTATTCTCTGACAACGATTTAATATCAGCACAAGTCTTGCTTACACACAATGATTTAAGTGATAGAAAAAGATATTTAAATGCTAGATCAACAATTTTTAATTTAATAAAAAATAATGTCATACCAGTAATTAATGAAAATGATACTGTTGCTTCAGAAGAAATTCGATTTGGAGATAATGATACGCTTGCCGCAATGGTTGCTAATTTAATTGAGGCAGATATTTTAGTTTTATTGACTGATCAAGATGGTTTGTTTTCTTCAGACCCAAGTCAAGACAATAATGCAAGACTTATTCGACATGGCTATGTCGATGATAAGAGTTTAGATAATTCAGCTACTGGAACAAATTCGGAAATAGGAACTGGAGGGATGACTACAAAAATTTTAGCTGCACGAAGAGCTGCTTTAAGTGGAACACATACTATTATTGCTTCTGGAAAAAGGAATAATGTTCTTGAAGATTTAAGTAGGGATGAAAATATTGGTACATTCCTTCAAAGTAGGGAGGTTAAGTTGGTGGCAAGAAAAAAATGGCTTGCAGATAATTTAAAATCAAATGGAAAAATATTTATAGACGATGGTGCAGAAAAAGCTTTAATTCAAAAAGGTAAAAGTTTATTAGTGGCTGGAGTAACAAAAGTTACTGGGACTTTTGATCGTGGTGAAGTTATTCAATGCGTCAATGAATCTGGAGAAGAAATTTTAAAAGGTATTGTTAACTATAATTCAAAGGAAGTAAAAAAAATAATTGGGCTTTCAAGTGATAAAATTGAAGCAGTTTTAGGTTATGTTAACGAATCAAGTTTAATTCATAGAAATAATATGATAATTATACAAACTGCAAGGAAAAAGAATGACTAAGAAGAAATCTTTAGTAGCAATTATTATGGGGTCAGATAGTGATTGGCCAATAATGAAATATGCGGCAGAAGTTCTTGATAATTTTAAAATTTCATATGAGGCTGAAGTTGTTTCAGCTCATAGAACTCCAGATTTAATGTTTAAATTTGCAGAAGATGCTGAAAAAAAAGGTTTCCAAGTTATTATTGCGGGGGCAGGAGGGGCAGCACATCTTCCAGGAATGGTTGCTTCTAAAACTACCCTACCAGTTTTAGGTGTTCCAGTGCCATCCAAACATCTTGAAGGACATGACTCACTTTTATCAATTGTACAAATGCCAAAAGGCATTCCTGTAGCAACATTTGCTATTGGAGAGGCTGGCTCATATAACGCTGGATTATTTGCTGTTTCTTTAATTGCGGTAAATGATAAAGAAATTAATAAAAAGCTAAAAGATTTTAGAAAAAAACAAGTTACAAAAGTTCTTAATATGAAGCTGGATGCAAAGTAAGTTAAATAAAATAATTAACACCCCTGAATTTTTAGGAATTTTGGGTGGCGGCCAATTAGGCAGATTTTTTACTATTGCAGCACAAAAAATGGGACATTCAGTTGTGGTATTTGATCCAGATAAGCAAAGTCCAGCAGGTAAAATAGCTGAAAAACACATATGTAAGCCATACAATGACTTAAAAGCTCTCGATGAACTTAAAGCTAGCTGTAGTGCAGTTACTACTGAATTTGAAAATGTTCCTGCTGAAACTCTCAAGTACCTTGAAAAAGATATTATTGTTCGTCCCAGCTCGAAAGCAATATCTATTGCACAAAACCGAATCAAAGAAAAAGATTTTCTTAAGGAATGCGGTATCCCTGTTGGGAGCTATGTTGTTATTGATAGTATTGAGTCAATAAATAATTTAGATTCCAAAACTTTAATCTATCCAGGCATTCTTAAAACAGCTCAATTTGGTTATGATGGTAAAGGTCAAATTCATGTCAATAATAAGACTGAGCTAGAAGATGCATTCAAACATTTCAATAGTACACCATGTACTTTTGAATTAAAACTAGATTTAGATTGTGAATTTTCTATAGTACTTTCTAGATCCGTTAATGAGGTGTTTGTATTATATCCATTGATTAGAAATAACCATGAAGCAGGTATCTTAGATTACTCTTCAATTCATCCTAATTCAGCATCAATTGATCTTAAGAGCCTGGCAATAAAATTAGCTAAGAGAATAGCTAATGAATTAAATTACGTTGGAGTTATGGCAGTAGAATTTTTTCTAAGTAACGATACTCTTTTTGTTAATGAGATTGCACCAAGACCACATAATTCAGGACATTTTTCTATTGATGCCTGCGTCTACAATCAGTTTGATCAGCAAGTTTTAACTTTGGTTGGTGGCGAACCACAAAAAGAAGTAACAAAGTTTCCAATATCTTTAATGTTGAATATTTTAGGTGATTTATGGTTTAGAAATGGAAAACAAATGGAGCCTAAATTTAATATGATTGCAGGACCTGGAATTAATCTTCATTTATACGACAAGAAAGAGCCACGCATAGGAAGAAAAATGGGACATATAACAATTTTAGGTTTAGAAAATGAATCACAAAAAGATGTTGTTGAAAAATCAGAAGCAATAAGAAAGATTTTATGGAAAAACTAAAAAGCTTCTAAAGTAAGAAGCTTAGTGTCATTACATTGATTTTAATGCAGAATTCAATCTTGACTTATGGCGCGCTGCTTTATTTTTATGAATTATTTTTTTGTCAGCAATTCTGTCAATAACAGGTGTATTTTCATCAAAAGTTTTTTTTGCAACTTTTTTATCACCTGAGAGAATTGCTTTAGTAATTTTCTTTAAAGCAGTTCTTAATGTTGATCTAAGACTTGCATTGTGAATGCGTTGGGTATCATTCTGTCTTGCACGTTTTTTTGTTTGAGCCGTGTTGGCCATATTACATCCTTATTTACGATATTTTAGTGAAAACGTAGTTTATCCATTTTCACATATAGATACAAGTATTTGAATACATTTACTTTGTTAATTTTAGTTTTGCCTAGCATGATAAAATCAAGTTAATATTGTAAAGACTATTTATGAATCTATTTAAAACACTTGCTAGCGTTGGAGGAATGACCACTATATCCAGAATATTAGGGTTTATTCGGGATAGTATTATTGCAAGAATATTTGGTGTAGGTATTGAAACTGATGCTTTCTTCGTGGCATTTAAAATACCAAACTTACTTAGAAGGATATCTGCTGAAGGTGCATTCACACAAGCTTTTATTCCAATTTTATCAGAATATAAAAATAAGAAATCAAAATTAGAAGTAAATTTTTTAATTAATAAGGTAGCTACCTTATTAGGCATTTTTTTGGTTTTCATTGCACTTTTAGGAGTTTTTGGTGCTCCTTGGCTAATATATATTAGCGCCCCTGGGTTTATTGCAGATCCTGATAAATTTAATTTAACTGTTAATTTACTTCAAATAACATTTCCATATATCTTTTTTATATCTTTAGTATCTATGGCAGGAGGCATACTAAACACATATGGAAAATTTATCGTTCCAGCATTCACTCCTGTTTGGCTTAATATTTCTTTTATCGTATCTGCATTATATTTTTCAGATTTTTTTGAAGAACCTATCAAAGTATTAGCTTGGGCAGTATTTTTTGGAGGTGTTTTGCAATTATTTTTTCAGATTCCTTTTTTAAAGCAAATTGGCTGTTTACCTAAATTTAATTTAGACCTAAAAGATAAGGGGGTATGGAGAATATTAAGATTAATGGGGCCAGCAATCTTGGGAGTCTCAATAATGCAAATCTCTTTATTAATTAATACTATTTTTGCATCTTTTCTTGCTGCAGGAAGTGTATCTTGGCTGTATTATGCTGATCGCCTTATGGAATTTCCTGCTGGCGTTCTTGGAGTTGCTTTGAGTACTATCTTACTTCCAAATTTATCAAAAAGTTTTTCTAGTAAAAAAACAGCAGACTATTCGGAGTTGGTTAATTGGGGCTTGAGGTTAGGTTTATTATTAGCAGTACCTGCTGCAACGGCTTTAGTAGTTTTAGCCATTCCCTTAATAACTACTTTATTTTATTATGGCGCTTTTACAGAGACAGATGTTTTGATGACTCAGTATGCATTAACCGCTTATAGTATTGGTTTAGTTGGATTAATTTTAATAAAAATTTTAGCACCAGCATTTTATGCTCAACAGAATGTTAAAACACCAGTAAAAATTGCTTTATTTACCTTGTTGTGTACGCAGTTTATGAATTTAATTTTTATTGGGTATTTAAAACACGCAGGATTAGCTTTAGCCATTGGTATAGGGGCATGTATTAATGCAGGGTTACTTTTTTACCATTTAAAAAAGGGAAATATATTTAAATTGAAGGCTGATTGGATGATATTCTTAATTAAAATAATTTTTGCAACGTTCGTGATGGCGATTGGATTACTTTATTTTAAAGGGACAATTGATTTATGGATAAATTATTCAGCTTTTTATAGATTTATTCACCTGTTAGCTTTAATATTGTTTGGCATAATTTTGTACTTCATTGCTTTAAAATTATGTAGATTGAATATTTCTGATTTCTTTAAGAAAACAATTTAATAAATGCAAATATATAGACATATTCCCAAATCTGGTTCGCATTTTCCTTGCGTATTAACAATAGGAAATTATGATGGAATACATTTAGGACATCAAGAATTAATTAATGGATTATTAATTAAATCAAAAGAGTTGAAAATAGAATCAGCAATTATGATTTTTGAACCACATCCAAAAGAGTTCTTTACTTCAAAAGACGCTCCAAGCAGACTAACAAGCCTTCGTGAAAAGATAGAATTTTTCATAGAAAAAAAAATTGATCGTGTTTACATTGTGAAATTTAACAAAAGTTTTGCTAATATGTCAGGCGCTAACTTTGTTCTAAAATTAAAAAACCAACTCTCAACAAAAACTATTTTAGTAGGTGAAGATTTTAGATATGGAATAAATAGAGATTCTGGTATAAAAGACTTAGAGAAAAGCGGCATTGAGACTCTAATTGTTAAAGAGATTACTATAGATGATAAAAGAGTTTCTAGCACACAAATAAGGGAAGCATTATCATTAGGTGAATTAGGCTTAGCCAAGGATTTACTTGGTAGGCATTATTCTATATCTGGAAAAGTTATTTATGGCGATCAAAGAGGAAGAGAGATTGGTTTTCCTACTGCAAATATCCATATGTTTCATAATCGCCCCCCAATAAAGGGCGTCTTTGCTGTAAAATTAAATGATAAATTTGGAGTAGCAAATTTAGGTACAAGACCAACAATAACTGGCATCTCAAAATTACTTCTTGAGGTTCATGTTTTAGATTTTTCTAGAGATTTATATGGCCAACATGTTCATATCACTTTTTTAAAGAAAATTAGGGACGAAGTAAAATTCAAATCAATAGAAGAGCTTAAAATACAGATAAAGAAAGATATCGCTAATGCTAAAACTTTTCTAAAAAATTATGACTGACAATAAATATAAATTAAATCTTCCTGATACAGAATTTCCAATGCGTGGCAATCTAGCAAAAAGAGAGCCAGAGTGGGCTAAGGAATGGGTGAAGAAAGATTTTTACAAAAAAATTAGGACTGCAAGAAAGGGCAAGAAAAAATATATCTTGCATGATGGACCCCCATATGCAAATGGAGATATCCATATAGGTCATGCTGTTAATAAAATCTTAAAAGATTTTATTATTAAATCTAAAACAATTTCTGGCTTTGATGCACCTTATGTTCCTGGATGGGATTGTCATGGCCTTCCAATTGAGCTAGTAGTTGAGAAAGAGAATGGTAAAGATATTGATCCAAATAAATTTAGAGAGCTTTGTCGCGAATACGCATTAATTCAGGTAGAAAAACAGAAAAATGATTTTAAGAGGTTGGGTGTTCTTGGAGATTGGGACAATCCTTACCTTACAATAAATTTTAAAACTGAAGCGAATATAGTTAGATCTCTTGCAAAAATTTATGATAAAGGATTGTTGTACCAAGGAAATAAACCAGTTCATTGGTGCACTGATTGTGCATCAGCATTAGCTGAAGCAGAAGTTGAGTATGAAGATAAACCTTCACTTGCGATTGATGTTCAATTTGATTGCCTTAACTCTAAAGACATTGAAAATATTTTTGGAGTTAAAGAGGTAGGAAAAGCTTCTGCTATTATCTGGACAACTACACCTTGGACCTTGCCGGCAAATGAGGCAATTTCAGTTAATCCAAAATTTCAATATGGTTTATATAAATGCAAAAATAATTTTTTTATTCTTGCAGATGAATTAGCTGATACTAAATTTAAAACTTATGATTTGTCATCAACAAAAGTTGGAACTTGCAAAGGCTCGGATTTAGAAGGGGTATTATTTTCACATCCATTTATAGAGAAAAATGTTCCAATTATATGCGGTGACCATGTAACGACTGAAACAGGTACTGGTTTAGTCCATACAGCACCAGCTCATGGGTTAGATGATTATATTGTTGGGATAAAATATAACTTACCAGTAGAAAATCCAGTTGATGCAAAAGGGAAATTTAAAAATAATATTTTATATTTTTCAGGCTTAACTGTATGGGAAGCTAATCCTAAAGTTATTGATATTTTAAAAAGTAAGAATTTGTTGGTAAACGAAGAAAAATTTATTCATAGCTATCCTCACTGCTGGCGTCATAGATCGCCAATTATTTTTAGAGCAACACCTCAATGGTTTATTGGAATGGAGCATAAAGGTTCTGATAAAAATTCTCTTAGAGAATTAGCAAAAAAGGGAGTAAGTAAAACTAAATTTTACCCTGAGTGGGGTAAAAAACGTCTTGAGTCTATGATTGAGGGGAGACCTGACTGGTGTATCTCAAGGCAAAGAAATTGGGGAGTTCCAATCCCAATATTTATTCATAAGGATACTGATATCCCCCACCCAGATACGCTTAAATTTTTTGAAATTGTTGCTCGAAAGATTGAAAAAGAAGGAGTCGATGCCTGGTTTAATATGGATTCAAAATCAATCTTGGGCGAGGATGTTGAGAATTATATTAAAATAAATGACACACTTGATGTTTGGTTTGACTCTGGAACAACCCATCAATCAGTTTTAGAGGCTAGAGATGATTTAACATCTCCAGCTGATTTATATCTTGAAGGCTCAGATCAACATAGAGGATGGTTTCAATCAAGCCTTCTTACAAGTTGTGCAATTAATGGAAATGCACCTTATAAGTCTCTTTTGACACATGGATTTGTGGTTGATGGGCAAGGCTACAAGATGAGTAAGTCAAAAGGAAATGTTATCGCACCACAAAAAATAATGGACCAATTCGGTGCTGATATTCTAAGATTGTGGGTAGCGACAACAGATTACTCAGGCGAGTTAAATATTTCAAATGAGATTATAAAAAGAGTTTCAGAAAGTTATCGGAGAATAAGAAACACGTTAAGATTCTTATCGGCAAATTTAGAAGATTTTGATTCAAAGAAAATGTTAATTAGTTCAAAAGACATGTTGTCAATTGATCGTTATGGATTATATTTAGTTGGAGAGTTACAAAGTAATATTATAAAAGATTATGACGCATTTGATTTTTATCTAGCAATGCAAAAGTTTTTATCGTTTTGTTCTGAAGATATGGGAGGTTTTTATCTTGATATATTAAAAGATAGATTGTATACGACAGCTGAAAACTCTCATGGCAGAAGGTCTGCACAAACTGCATTGTTCCATATTGCGCAATCACTTATAAGGCTTATGGCTCCTGTTTTAAGCTTTACTGCTGAAGAGTTATGGAATGTGGTAAATAAAGATAATAAAAGTACTATTTTTGTTGAGAATTGGTATGAATTACCTAGCCATGGCCTTTCTGAAAAAGAGTTGTTAGGATGGCAGCATATACTCAATGTTAGAAACTTAGCTAATAAAAAAATAGAAGCACTCAGGGAAGAGGGTGTTGTTGGTTCTTCACTTCAGGCTGAATTAAAAATTTCAGCACCTTCAGATATTTATAAAAGCCTATCTTTTTTTGGTAACGAATTAAAATATATTCTCATTACATCAAATAGCACTCTTGAGGAGTCACAAAAAGCTTTAGAAATTGAGGTTAGCGCCAGTAAGAGTAATAAATGTGAAAGGTGTTGGCATTATGTTGAAGATATAGGACAGAATGATAAACACCCTACGATATGTAAAAGATGCATTAGTAATCTTTTTGAGGAGGGTGAGGAAAGGAAGCATGCTTAAATATTTTATATTATCTAGCTTAGTCTTTTTATCAGACCAGCTTACAAAGGCACTAATAATTAAGAATATTTTTGATACTCAATATATCAGAATCAATCCATATTTTTATCTTGTACATTTTAAAAATGAAGGAGCTGCATTTAGTTTTTTGAGTGATGCGGGTGGGTGGCAAAGGTATTTTTTATCAATAGTTGCGACAATGGCATCTGTATTTATTATTATTATGATAAAAAAACATAAAGATGATTTTTATACAGCTCTAGGCTTATCATTGTTATTGGGGGGTGCTTTAGGTAATCTTTACGATCGAATTTCTTTGGGCTACGTAACTGATTTTTTATATTTTCATTTTAATGATTATTATTGGCCTGCATTTAATATTGCAGATGCTGCTATAACTATCGGAGTACTAATAATAATTTATGACACAATGATTAAAAAGTCACACTCAAAATGAAGCAAAGTTTTGATGAAATAACTTTACATACACAGGGGCGTGGGCTTTATGATATAACACTAAGTATTGTTGATTGGATTGATAAGCAAGAAATTCAAGATGGACTACTCACACTTCTTATTCAACATACATCAGCAAGTCTATTGCTAAATGAAAATTATGACTCAGACGTTCAAAGAGATATAGAAAGTTTTTTTTCTAGATTAGTTAAAGATGGAGATCCTTTATTCACTCACACAATAGAGGGTGATGATGATATGCCAGCTCATATAAGAACAGCATTAACTCAAATCAACATATCAGTTCCAGTAAGAAACAAAAAACTTTTACTGGGACAGTGGCAGGGGGTTTATATTTTTGAACACCGATACAGCGAATTCAACAGAAAAGTAAAAATTCACTTAATTGGAAATTAGTTTATTTAAAAGTTGTCCATTTTAATGGGTTAAATGGCTTACTATTCTTCCTTAATTCATAATAAAGGCCATTAGTTGAATTTCCTCCACTATTGCCTACAAGTGCAATAACTGAACCACCTTTTACAATGTCATTACTTTCTTTAAGTAGGGAAGAATTATTTCCATAAAGGCTCATATAGCCTTTACCATGGTCAATTATAATAATATTACCAAATCCTTTTATCCAATCCGAAAATACAACCTTGCCTGACGCAATAGCATAAACATCTCTACCTTCTTTTGCTTTGATAAAAATTCCCTTCCAGGCCACACCAGTATCTTTTCTTTTTGAATTATATTTATGTATTATTTTTCCTTTAACAGGAAGTTTTAATTTTCCTTTGAGTTTTCTAAAGTTAATACCATCAAATTTACTATCTGGGATTGATTTACTATCAGTCTTAGTTGTCTTAATTTTTTTTCTATTAGCATCAGTCTTAATTTTTTTTTGTAATGCCTTAAAGATAGTAGTTAATTTTTTTTCATTTTTAATTAATTTTTGCTTCGTTTTTTTTTGTGATAATAATTTTTTATTAATTTTTTTAATTACTTTAGCTTTATCCCTTTTTTGTTTCTTAAGTTTTTTTGCATTTCTTTCTTTTCTTTTTTTTAGTGAGAGAACTTTTTTTAATGTTTGATTTGTTAATTTTTTTGTATCTTCAATTTGTTTATAAGCTTTTTTAATTGCCTTAATCTCAACATCTTGTTGTTTACTATAGTAACCAATATAGTAAGACTCTCTTGAGATCTGACTTGGATTAATTCCTCCTAAATACATTTGTAAATATCCAGGATTACCTTTTGTGTATGATTGATAGAGTCGAGAAGAAAGTGCTTTCTTTTTTAATTTTATTTTTTTTTCAAGTTTAATAAGTTGTGCATTAAATTTTTTAATCTTATTTTTATTGATTTTAAATTTTTTCTTTATTCTATAAAGTTCTTTTTTTGTTTTACTTATTTTTTTTTCTTTTTGTTTTAGCTCAGACGATAAGTCTTTCTTAGTCTTTGTATTTTTTTTTATATTTTGATCAAGTTGATTAATTTCTTCTTGTATTTTAAGAAGATTTTTTTTTGTTTTAGTAGCTTCATTTTCTGCAAAGCATAAAGATGCAAATATTAATAAATGAAAAAATATAATAGCTCTGAAAGTATTTTTTGAGAAAGAATTGTTATTCATTAAATTTTATTAGAGTTTTTCCTGTCATTTCTTTTGGCGGTTTTTCTCCCATAATATAAAGTATTGTTGGAGCTATATCTGACAGGCACCCATTTTTTTTAGTTATAGAAGATTTCTTACCCATATAGACAAAAGGCACTAAATTTGTAGTATGTTGTGTGTGTAATTGATTATTTTTTTCATCCATCATAAGTTCAATATTTCCATGATCTGCCGTTATCAGCATATGACCATTATTTTCTTTTATAGCATCAGAAACTTTACCAACGCAATTATCTAGTGATTCAATTGCTTTAATGGCTGCGTCTATATTTCCAGTGTGACCTACCATATCAGCATTTGCATAATTACAAATTATGACATCATATTTCTGGTCCTTTATCGCTTTACATAATTTATCTGTTACTTCGTAAGCACTCATTTCAGGTTTTAAATCATAAGTTTCTACTTTTGGAGATGGGACTAGAATTCTATCTTCTCCAGGATATATATTCTCTTCTCCTCCATTAAAAAAGAAAGTAACATGAGGATACTTTTCTGTTTCAGCAATTCTTAGTTGTGTTTTTCCTTTTTCTGAAATAACTTGTCCTAATGAATTATTTATTTGTATTGGCTCAAAAATCGGTTGCGCCTTTTTTTGTTTTTTATCATACTCGGTTAGTGTGAAGTAGGTTAAGTTCTTCGGGGGTAGCTTTCTATCAAAATGGTTAAAATTATCATTTAAAATTGCATCTGTTATTTGTCTTGCACGATCAGATCTGAAATTCATAAATACTATTGTGTCATTATCTTTAATTCCTTCAAATTCACCATTTATTTTTACTAGTGTCGGAGTAATAAATTCATCAGTTTCGTTTCTTTTGTAAGCTTCTTTTATTGCTTCTTGAGGTGAGTTTTTTTTATATTTAGCTTTCGCATGAACTAACAAGTTAAATGCAGCTTCAGTTCTTTCCCATCTATTATCTCTGTCCATTGAATAAAATCTTCCAGATATTGATGCAAGCTCACCTGTTTTATAATTTTGAAAAGATTTTTCTATACTTGCAATATATTTTTCAGCACTTTTGGGTGGTGTATCTCTCCCATCTAAAAATGCATGAACGTAAACTTTTTCTAAATTATTTTGCTTTGCTAGCTTCAAAATAGCATCGAAATGATTTATATGGCTATGAACACCTCCATCTGATAAAAGACCAAAAATATGTAATGTTTTATTGTTTTTATTTAGTGATTGGAAATTTTCATTTAGTAAGGACTGCGAAAAAAATTTTTTATTTTTTATGCTCAGGTTTATGCGTGCTATATCTTGATGTATTACTCTACCTGAGCCAATATTTAGATGCCCAACCTCTGAATTGCCCATTTGGCCAGAAGGAAGCCCAACATATGACTCTGAAGCATTAATCAATGTATTTAAATATTTTTTATTTAAAGAGTCCCAATTTGGTGTGTTAGCCTTGGATATGGCATTAAACTCGTGATTGTCACTATGTCCGAAGCCATCTAAAATAAGTAAAACTATTGGTTTTTTTTGCATTTTTATTTAAAATTTATTTTCTTATATCTTAACGTTCAATTATAATGCCACTTTTCGATTTAGCTATGCTAAATCATAAATGTTTTATATTTAAAAGGAAATTTTTTGGATCTATCATTGAATGACTATTTACTAGTTTTTATTATTATCACTTCGGGTCTTTTACTTTTGTTTCCTCAGGCTTTATCTGGAGGCGTTATAAGAATAAAGGTTGAGAATGCAGTATTACTTATGAATAGAGAAGCTTGTGTAATTATTGACGTTAGAGACGAAAAAAAGTTTAATGTTGGCCATATACCGAATGCTATAAATATAAGCCTTTTAAATCTTCCCGAATCTATAGATAGACTTAAGAGGGAGTCTAAAAAAACAATATTAGTATATTGTGGTTCTGGCAATAGCTCAGGAAGGGCAATGAGAATTTTAAGTCAGAAAGGATTTAAATCAGTAATGAGTATTGAAGGTGGTTTTTCAGAGTGGATTAAATTGCAACTCCCTGTTTCAGAGAAAAATGTATGAAAAAAATATTAATGTATACAAGCTCCTACTGTCCCTATTGTTCAAATGCTGTAAGACTTTTTTCAGAGAAGGGTTTCGATGTAATTGAAAAAATATTAATAGATGACGACCCTAGAGAATTAGAGAAAATGATAAAAATTACAGGGAAGCGAACCGTTCCTCAGATATTTATTGATGAATTATATATCGGCGGCTTCCAAGAGCTAAGAGCAGCTGATTTATCTGGGGAATTAGATAAATTATTGACAGTAAATTAAAAACTTACCGTTAACACTTCATTCTTATCGTTTAAACCGATAGAATAGCGTTTTAGTTTGATTAACTTATAGATATTAAAAAATTGGGGAAAATATGGCAGCAGATAAAAAAAATAAATCAAAAGCAAAAGTTAAGGTAGGTAAAGATAGCCAGCCTGGGTTTGCAATAGAGAAATTATACTTGAAAGATGTATCAGTTGAGGTTCCAAATTCACCAGAGATATTCACTAGTCGAGATACTCCGAAGGTTTCTGTAGAATTAAGCAATGAAACAAAGCCTCTTGCAGATGATTTTTTTGAAGTATCACTTCAATTGACAATAACTTCTAAAATTAATGATCAAACTGCTTTTGTTGTAGATTTGGTCCAGGCAGGAATTTTTGCTATTACGAATATTCCTGATGAAGGATTGGAGACTGTTCTTTCAATCACTTGTCCCAATATTTTATTCCCATACGCAAGAGAAGCAATTGCAAATTTTACTGTAAAAGCAGGATTTAACCCTGTTCAATTGCAGCCAATAAATTTTGAAGCTTTATATATGCAGGAAAAACAAAAAAAAGACGCTAAAAAATCTTAAGATGACTCCTAAATTTTTTTTTAGGTTTGTTTTCTTTTTAGGGATTTTTTTTACATTTTTTAGTTCGACTGTTTTCGCTGAATTTCTTTCTGTTAAGAATAAGAACCTAATTTTATTTGAAGGACCGTCAACTGCGACTAAAAAAAAATTTATTGTAACTGAAGGTTATCCGCTCAAAGTTATTGTTAGTTTAAAAGATTGGAAAAAAGTCGAAGATCATTTAGGAAAGATTAGCTGGGCTCAAACAAAAAATCTTGTTCGAGAAAGAACCGTCATCACCTTGAATCCTCAAGCAACTATTTATAATAAACCAAGCACTAGCGAAGCTAAATTGGCATATATTGAGGAGCTTGTTGTTCTGAGTCTAGTCTCTCCAATAGTTACAAATGGTTGGATTAAGGTTAAATCTGTTTCTACAGGCCTAGAGGGTTTTATTAGAATAAATGAGGTTTGGGGAATATAGTTTGAGAATATGCGTTCTTGGTGCTGGAGCCTGGGGAACCGCTTTAGCTATTCATTTAAGTAAATTACACCCAACTAAGCTTTGGGCTAGAGACTCTGGACACGTATCTGGAATGAAGAAAGCTAAATCAAATCCTTTGTATTTAGGCGATTTTAAATTCCCATCTTTTTTAGAAATTAGTGATGATATTAATTTCGCTTTATCCGATATAGATATAATAGTCTGTGCTGTTCCTACTGCAGGCTTTAGAAAAATCTTAAAATTAATAAATGAGATTAATCAATCAGCTCCAGTTATATGGGCTAATAAAGGATTAGAGCAAGGGTCTGCTAAATTACCCCATGAAATTGCTTTTGAAGAATTAGGCGACCCAAAAAAAAATAATCGAGATTGGGGTGTTGTATCTGGCCCTAGTTTTGCTGCAGAATTAGTTAGATCTCTTCCAACCGCATTGACTTTAGCCACAACAAGCAAAGAGACAACAATATTTGCTGCAAATATTTTTCATCATCATAATTTGCGAGTCTATACAAGTCAGGATGTAGTTGGTGCATCAGTAGGAGGGGCTTTAAAAAATGTCATAGCAATTGCCTCTGGAATTTCAGATGGTATGGGTTTTGGGAATAATGCCCGAGCGGCCTTAATAACAAGAGGCTTGGCGGAAATTTCAAGATTCGGCTCATATTTAGGCGCTAATCCGGATACCTTTAGTGGTCTAGCTGGCTCAGGAGACCTAGTTTTAACTTGCACGGGAGAATATTCAAGAAATCGTGAAGTTGGTATCCAGCTCGCAAAAGGAGAAACTTTGAAGGCTATTCTCAGTAATTTAGGACATGTTGCTGAGGGAGTTTATACAGCTACCGAGGTAATAAGGAGAATCGATAACACAGAAATTGAGATGCCAATTACATCCGAGGTAAATAATGTTGTTCAGCTAGGTAAGCCACCAAAAGATGCCGTGTTCGATCTCTTGGGGCGATCTATAAAGCCGGAAAATTAGATTCCTGATTCAAAATTTATTTGTCGCCATGCCTCGTATAAAACAATAGCAACTGAGTTAGATAAGTTTAAGCTTCTATTATTTTTAACCATCGGAACCCTAATTTTTTCATCTTCTATTAAATTATCAAGGATACTCATAGGTAATCCTCTTGTTTCAGGACCAAAAACAAAAACATCCCCTTTTTTATAATCAAAGTCACCATAATATTTAGTTGCTTTAGTCGTAACAGCAAAAAACCTATTACCTTTTAATGTTTTTAAACAATCACTATAAGTTTCATAAATATTAATTTTAGCCACATCATGATAATCAAGGCCCGCACGACGAACTTGCTTCTCATCTAAATTAAACCCTAATGGTTTTATTAGGTGCAAATTAGAAGATGTATTCACGCATAGGCGAATAATATTTCCAGTATTTGGTGGTATTTCAGGCTCATATAGAACAATATTAAACATATGATTAAAATTTAGACAGTTGTTATAAATATAGTGTAAAATTTGTTAACATATACATAATTAATTAAATAATTAAATAAAATCAATAACTTAGGTGATATATGAGCACCCAAAATTCAATAGAAAAAAATAAAACACTTCACTTTATAAAGCCCAGAGAGAAGTTTAACGAAAACAAAATAGAAAAATGGACAAAGAAAGAAATTAAATTACTTTTTCAATTACCATTTAACGATTTAGTATATCAGGCTCATGTTGTCCACAGATCAAATTTTAATCCTAATGCAGTCCAATTAAGCACTTTGCTGTCAGTTAAGACTGGGGGTTGTTCTGAAGATTGTGGATATTGTCCTCAATCTGCTAGGTTCGATACAGAAGTTGATAATGAGCCATTGATGAATATTTCAGAGGTTATAACTTCTGCAAAACTTGCAAAAGAGGCAGGAGCTAGCAGGTTCTGTATGGGCGCTGCATGGAGAGGACCTAAAGAAAAAGATCTAAATTCAGTTAAAGAAATGATAGCTAAAGTCAAGGAGCTAGGTCTTGAAACTTGTGCCACTTTGGGAATGTTGAAAGAAGGACAAGCTGAGCAACTAAAAGATGCTGGATTAGATTACTACAACCATAATTTAGATACCTCCCCAGAGTTTTACGGTGACATTATATCAACTAGGACATATCAAGACAGGCTAGATACCCTAGAGCGTGTTAGAGGTGCATCAATAAATGTTTGTTGTGGCGGTATTGTTGGATTAGGTGAGTCAATAGATGATAGGGTAAGTTTGATATCACAACTAGCAAATATGAAAAGACCACCAGAAAGTGTACCAATTAATCTCTTAACTCAGGTAGAGGGAACACCTTTGAACAAAATTGAAAAACTTGATCATTTTGACTTTATAAGAACAATTGCTGTTGCAAGAATTACTATGCCAAAAAGTTTTGTTAGGTTGTCTGCTGGAAGGGAGGTTATGGACGACGGTATCCAAGCTTTAGCATTTTTCTCTGGAGCAAATTCAATCTTTTATGGGGAACAGTTATTGACTACTGGTAATCCAGACATTAAAAAAGATAAAAAATTGTTTAAACGATTAAATTTATCAACATTGTAATATGATGCATCAAGACCTATCAGTAAATCTAAAAGATTTAGCTAGTAAAAAATTATATAGGCAGAGAAAATCAATTCAAGCACTGAAAAAAGGAAAGATTAAAATTAATAACCGGTGGGTTCATAATTTTTCTAGTAATGATTATCTTGGATTAACACAAAATAAAATTATAAAAAAATCTATAATTGATGGAATTAAGAATTATGGCAATGGTTCTGGTGCATCACATTTAATATCTGGACATTATGATATTCATGACAAAGTAGAAAACTTAGCCTCCGAAAGTTTAGGTTTTGATAAAGGTATTTTATTTTCATCAGGATATTCTGCAAATATAGGAGTAATAGGTGCTTTATGCGATAGAAATGATGTAATATTTTCTGATAGATTGAATCATGCCTCACTGAATGAGGCTTCATTATTAAGCAAATCAAAGTTTATTCGTTATAACCATCTAGATTTAGTCCATTTAGAAAAAGCACTTAAAAATAGTTATGGTAAAAATAGTTATGGTAAAAGAAGGCTAATTATTTCAGATGCAGTGTTTAGTATGGATGGCGACCTGATTAACTTACCTGCAATAATAGATTTATGTGAAAAGTATGATGCTTATCTTTACGTTGATGATGCTCATGGCTATGGGGTATTAGGTAAAAATGGGCAAGGTATATTAGAACATTATTATCCAGAATTAGATTTAAAGCCTAAACAAAAGAAAAGAATAATTTATATGTTTACCTTAGGAAAATCAGTAGGCATTTCAGGTGCAATAGTCTTAGCAAATAAAAATATTGTTAATTACTTGATACAAAAAGCGAGAACTTATATTTATACAACAGCTTCGTCACCCGCAATATCATGTGGAATACTTACCTCGTTGCGAATCGTTAAAGAAGGTAAGAGCTTAAGAAACAATCTTTTAAAATCAATACATTTATTAAGAGAAAAAATTGAAAATAAATTATTGCTAAGCAACTCGATTACACCAATTCAACCAATTTTGATTAATGATAATAGCGAGACAATCAAAATCTCAGAAAAGCTATTTGAGGAAGGATTTTATGTTCCAGCAATAAGGCCCCCAACGGTTCCTAGGGGAACATCAAGATTAAGAATTTCAATATCAGCGCTACATGAATTTAAAGATATTCTAAGGTTAGCTGAGTTAATTAATTTAAATACAAAGTAATGCATATAAAAATAATAGGTGAGGGAAGGCCGATAGTTTTAATTCATGGATGGGGTGTGTCAGGAAAGATTTGGGAAGAATTTGCTAAGTTAATAATGTCTAAATATAAATTATATATTATCGATCTTCCAGGAATGGGAAAAAGTGAAATAATTAATCCATATAAAATAGACAACTTAATAAATGAAATACATGGATTGATTCCAGAGAGAGCATCAATAATAGGGTGGTCCTTAGGCGGCTTAATCGCAATGAAATACTGCTTAAAATATACAAAGAATGTTAATTCTTTAGTTTGCATTTCAGCAACTCCATGCTTTATAAAAAAACATGGATGGGAATATGGCGTAAATAAAAACTTTTTCTTAAAATTTAAAAAAGATTTATTAAATAATTGGGAAAAAACGTTAAAGAAATTTTTTTTATTACAAATTCAAAAAGAGGAAGAAAAAGAAGAAATTCTAAAGAAGTTAGAAAGTGATTCTATAAATGAACGGCCTTCAACAAAAGAGGGCTTAGAAAAGTCCTTAGAAATATTAGAGAAAGTCGATATTCGAGAAAATATAAAGAATATCAATATTCCAACATTGATAATCAGCGGAAAGCAAGACACTATCTCAGACTATAAAGCCTCTATTTGGATGCAATCACAAATTAAAGAATCAGAAATATTTATTTTTGATTCAGCAGGCCATCTTCCATTTATAAGCCATCAAAGAAAATGTTATCAATTAGTCAAAGAGTTTATAAAAGGGTCAATAACTAATGATTGATAAAGAGTTTAAGCGCAAAGCATTTAATAGGCATGCTAAAACATATGACCAGTACTCATCCTTGCAAGATAAAATATCTGATAACCTGTTTAAAAAATTAAATTTGGTAAAAGTTAGGCCAAATTCAATTTTAGATCTTGGATGCGGGACAGGAAGAAATGGAAAAATATTAAACAAAAAATTTACTAAAATTAAATTAATTAATTACGATTTTTCAATAAATATGTTGGGAGAAGCAAAAAGAAAACAGCATAATAATGCTAATCATAGTTTAGGAAATAATGAATTAAGTTATGTATGTGGCGATATTGAAGAATTACCTTTTCCTAAAAATACATTTGATATAATTTGGTCAACAAGCTCATTTCAGTGGTGCAATAATCTTTCCAATACCTTTAAAGAGATACAATCAATATTAAAGCCTGGGGGTTTATTTATTTTTAGCACATTTGGGCCAAATACACTTTTTGAATTAAAAAATATCACAAAAAAAATATCAAAATACCAGAAAACAAATGATTTTATAGAAATTAAGAGTATTAAAAAAATACTTGATGCTGAAGGCTTTATTGATCCAATCATTAATTCAGAAGAATTCTGTTTAGCTTACAAAGATATTAATATGCTTTTTCTAGATTTAAAAAAAATTGGCGCTTCAAGTGGTTTTGAGAGTAAAAAAATCGGGTTGTCTAGTAAATTATTTTTAAAATTAATTTCAGATGGGTATAGGAAATACAGCTATGATGGAATTTTCCCTGCAACTTATGAAGCTTTATATGGGTATGCTTGGAAACAATCTGATAAATAATGGAATTAATTATTTAAAAATATGAATAAATCTTTTTTTATTACTGGTACAGATACGCACATAGGTAAAACTGAAATTACCTGTGGCCTAATACAATTTTTTCAAGAAAGAGGGTATTTAGCTTGCGGGATGAAGCCAGTTGCAGCTGGTACCGAAATTATTGATGAGCACACCATTAATAGCGACGTTCATAAATTTTTATCAATAAATAGTGTTAGAAAACCAGTCACAAATATTAACCCATATTCATTTGAACAACCAATCGCTCCACATATTGCATCAAATCTATCAAATCAAAAAATACTCTTCCCCAAAATTCAAGAGAATTTTTTGTTATTACAAAAGGAATGCGAATATTTATTTGTTGAAGGGGCAGGTGGCTACAAAGTCCCCTTAGGAAATGATAACTCAATTGAGGATCTTATTAGCTATTTATCAATACCAATTATCTTGGTTGTAGGGATAAGGCTAGGCTGTATTAATCATGCAATGCTTACTTTTGAGTCGATAAAAAATCATCATCATAAACTATACGGATGGATTGCTAACTGTATTGATCCAAATATGAAGCAGGTTGATGAGAATATTAAATATCTTGTAGAAAATATTGATGCTCCCTTTATGGGGAAGGTACCATTCCAAAAAGAAGTTAATACATTTAATTTATCAAATTACTTATTATGGCCTGGTAAGTTATAAAGACTATTCTGTAGAATATAATCGTGAATGGGTTTTGGTATTAAATCCTTAATATCTAAATTTTTCTTTAATCTATCTCTTATTTGACTTGAGGACTCATCAAACATGGACATTTGTATAGGGTAGATTTTACCTTGGTCATTTTTCATAAGATCATTAATATCATTGGTGACATTATCATTGAAAAATATTTTAACCTCATTGGGCATATTGTTAATATCGGATTCTACAGATGTTCTATCAACTAGAACTAAATGACAGTAGTTTAGTATCTCTTTCCACTTGTGCCATTTATTTATAGTAGAAAATACATCTGCGCCAAGAATGAATATTAAAGTAGATTCAATATTTTTCTTAAAATACTTTAGGGTGTTAAGTGTGTAAGATACTTTTTTTTGATTAATATATTCTTTAATTTCAAAATCTGAAATTTCAAAATTATTATTTTTACAAATTATATTTAACATCTCTAATCTATGATGATGCGCAGTTAAATTTTTGTAAGTAGGCGAATTACCTGTCGGTATAAAAATTATTTTATTTAAACCAATTTTTTTTATACAGTTTTGAGCTATGGATATATGCGCATTATGGATGGGATCAAAGGCCCCACCATATAGACCAATTAGTTTATTATCAGACATATTTATTTTCTAATTTGACCAGTTCCCAATACTATATATTTGAGTGAGGTTAGACCTTCAAGCCCTACTGGACCTCTTGCGTGAAATTTATCAGTAGATATACCAATTTCAGCCCCTAAACCATATTCAAATCCATCAGCAAATCGCGTTGAAGCATTTATCATTACGCTTGAAGAGTCAATTTCTCTAATAAATTTTTGTCCATTTTCCTGATTTTTTGTAATGATTGACTCTGTATGTTTTGAAGAATACTTGTTGATATGTCCAATTGCTTCATCAATTGATTTGACAATCTTAATTGATATAATTGGACCTGCATATTCCATATAATAATCTTCTTCTTCAGCATTTTTTACTTCGGGAATAATTTTTTTTGTCTGAGCGCATCCGCGCATCTCTATTTTTTTTCTGCTAAATATTTTGTGTATTTTTGGTAAAAATTCTTTTGCTATTTTAGATGAAATTACTAGTGACTCTAAAGTGTTACAAGTAGCAAGCCTTTGTGTTTTAGAATTATCTACAATATTAATTGCTGTATCAATATCAGCAAATTCATCAACATAGATATGGCAATTTCCATCAAGATGCTTAATAACATTGATTTTTGCATCTTCAGTTATTTTCTTTATCAAGCTCTTTCCACCGCGCGGAATTATTACATCAACAAAGTTACTCATTGTAATTAGTTCATCTACTGCTTCTCTATCAGTTATTTTGATAATCTGTACAGAGTTAGAATGAAACCCAGTTTCTTTTAATGATTGAGTAATTAATTCACCTAGATATGTATTAGAATTAATTGCCTCGGAACCACCTCTTAAAATTATTGCATTTCCAGATTTTATCGATAGTCCAGCTGCATCAACAGTGACGTTTGGTCTTGATTCATATATCATGCCTATGACTCCAAGGGAGACTCGCATTTGGCTTACTTTGATACCTGACTGCATAGTTTTTTGGTTGCTGATTTGGCCAATTGGATCATCTAATTTTTCTAACTGGAATAATCCATCTGCCATACCAACTATATTTTTTTCATTCAAGGTTAGCCGGTCAATGAATGCATCGTCTTGGTTGTCTTTTGAAGCCTGGATAAGATCTTTCTTATTATGAGTGGTAATATTATCTTTATTATCAAGTATTCTATGAGCTAAATTATTTAAAAATTGATTTTTTTGTGATGTTGTTGAAGATGCTGTAGTAAAGCTTGCGTTTTTTGCTTCGCTTCCAATCTTGAGCATGTAGTCTTTTATATTCATTCAATTATTTTACGCTGTTTTTTTATAAAATATACGAGATATTCCAAACGCAAATCTATTAATTTCTAACCAAGGATTACCGACACTAATTCCTTTACACATTAGATCAATCTCTTTAATTTTAATCAAACTTGCTTCAACTTGATTAGATGAAAGTTTTTTTAAAGAAGTGCGGACTAAATTCTGAGATGTCCCAAATATACGCAACTCTATTAACCTCGAATTTGTAATAGAGTTATCGGGAGAAAATTTTAATTTTGAAATAGCTGTAAAAATCCATGAGAAGAGCCCATTAATCATTAAAGGCTCGATTCCTTCTTCTTCAAGATATGCTAATACCTGAGCTGTTTGTTTGATTTGTCCTGACATACAACAATCTAATAATTTAAAACTATCAAATTTAGACCCATTGGAGATATGGGCTATTAATTTCCTTATATCTATATCAGATCCTAACTCAACTAACGACAATTTTATGATTTCATTTTCAGCGGATAGTAAGTTACCTAGTGATAAATTTGATAATAACGATATAGATTCGTTATCTAGTTCTAAATTATGAAAACTCGATCTTATTTTAATTGCTTGTTGAATTTGATTTAAATTTGGCTCATTAGCTTCAAATTGAACTGATTGCTTACTTATTTCTTGGAACCAAGAAGACTTTAGTAATTCTTTAGTTGGTTTTTGAAAATTTAGAATAAAAAAATCGGTGGGATTATTTAAAATAACATCAGAAATAAAATTTTTTGTTTCAACTAAGACTCTTCCAGCTGGCATACTTATGCTAAACAGTTTTTCAGTAGAAAATAACGACTCATTCTCAAATAGTAGTTTTATCTCATTGATCTTATAGGCAGCATCAAGATTAATAGCTTGATATTCAATATTATTAGAATCAGTAAAAGCCCTTATTTCTTTTTTGATATGATTAGAAACAACTGGCTCATTTCCTAAAATAACTACACAATTTTTATTTAATTCTTTAGTCTTTTCTATTATAGTTTTTGGTGCAAAATTAGATTCCATTACACTATTCTATAACTGATATTTGAGTGACTATAGTTCTAACAAGTTGTTCTTGCATACCTTTAATGAGGCGCGATTCTTCTTTCGTTTTAGCAATTATGTTTTTATCATCATAAGTGAAGTCTCGAGTTGTTTCAATATTTGATGCATCACTCCATTCCCCATTTTTTGATTTAAACCTAAAGAAAACTTTATAATTAATTTGATATTCTTTAACTTTTCCGGATGAACTTAGCGAGAGAATTTTTTTTGAAAAAGCATCATTGGTTATTTCAAGAATTTTTTCAGCATTTTCTTCTTGCGCCTTAACTCCAGATTGCTTAAATTTTTTCTTCATTATTTTGACAAAGCTAGGCGATCCACCAATTATTGTTATTGATTTAAAATTTATTTCTTGTGACCCTCGAAGTTGATATCCACATGAGGCAATATTTGCTGTAAAAATAAGCAAAAATATAAAATTAAAAATTTTCTTCATAATGAGTAATTAACCAATAACAATATTAATCAGTTTTTCTTTAATATAAATAATTTTTTTAATTTCACTTTCATTATTTATATATTTTTGGACAGATTCAACTTCAATTGCTTTTTCTTTTATTTTATCTTCTGTTTCGTGACTTGATATTATCATATTTCCTCTTAGCTTTCCGTTGACCTGGATAACTATTTTATTTTCATCTTGAATCAACGCTGAATTATTAACAGTTGGCCATGCCATACTATCTATGTTTGTATCTTCTTTAATATGTCCCCATAATTCTGAAGTAATATGAGGTACAAATGGATTAAGCATCAATAAAATGTTTTCCAACACTTCTTGTTTTGTAGAATAAGGTAATTTTTTATTTTTATCAGAATTAGTTAGAAAATTTAGTAACTCCATGATTGATGATATTACTGTATTAAAGCTATTTCTTCTTTCTAAGTCGTCAGTAACTTTTTGTATGGTTGAATGTAATTTAAAATTCAAATCCTTTATGGGTTTTTCTAGGTTCGTATCAATACCATCTTCTCTGACGGATTTTTGTTCAATATGTCCGTCAACAATACCCCATAATTTTTTTAGGAATCGATGGGCGCCATCAATTCCATGATCTGACCATTCCAAACTTTGTTCTGCAGGTGCAGCAAACATTATAAATAGTCTTGCTGTATCAGCACCATATTTTTCAATAAGCTCTTGTGGGTCAACGGTATTTCCTTGAGATTTTGACATTTTAGTACCATCTTTTAAGACCATCCCTTGAGTTAGTAATTTTTTAAAAGGCTCTTTTGATTTCACCAGACCAAGATCACCTAGAACTCTATTAAAAAATCTGGCATAAAGGAGGTGCATGATTGCATGCTCAACCCCACCTATATAATAATCAACAGGAAGCCAATAGTTTGCTCTATCATCGAGCATTTTATTTTTTTGATCAAAAGATGTGTACCTCGCAAAGTACCATGAAGACTCAAAAAAAGTATCCAATGTATCAGTTTCTCTTTTTGCATTTTTGCCACATTTAGGACATTTACATGAATAAAAATCAGGCATTTTATTTAAAGGTGATCCAACATCAGAGCCATCCATCCTAACGTCTTCAGGCAGGGTAACTGGAAGATCGCTTTCACTAACTGGAAGCTCACCACAATCATCACAATAAATCATTGGAATAGGGCAGCCCCAATATCTTTGTCTAGATATTCCCCAATCACGAAGGCGGAAATTGATTTTCTTTTTCCCTCTGCCTAAAGACTCTACCTTTTTTAGAATAGCATTCTTTGCTTTTTCATTTGAAAGACCATTAAATTCATTCGAATTTATAAGGACACCCGACCCTGTATACGCCTTAGTTCCATCATAGTTTTCAGATTTAATGACTTGCTTAATTGGTAGCTCGTACTTCTTAGAGAATTCAAAATCTCTATCGTCATGAGCAGGAACAGCCATCACTGCACCATCTCCATAGTTTATGAGGACATAATTCGCTATCCATATTGGAATATTTTCTTCTGTTATTGGGTGCTTAGCAAATACTCCACTGAAGATACCCTTTTTTTCTCCAGCCATCGTTTTAGCTTCAGAGCCACCTGTCTTTGCGCACTCTTTTAAAAAGTTTTTAATTTCTAGATTTCCATTGGATAATTCAATACTTAGATTGTGTTCTGGAGCAATGGCAAGATAAGTTGCTCCCATTAAAGTATCAGGCCTAGTTGTATAAACTTTAATTGAGGGGGAAGATGGTAGATCGAATTCAATTTCCCCGCCTGTACTTTTACCTATCCAATTTCTTTGCATTGTCTTTACTTTTTCAGGCCATTCATTTAAGTCCTCAAGCCCTTCGAGAAGCTCATCTTTATAATCAGTAATTTTCATAAAATATTGTGGAATTTCTTTTCTTTCAACCTCCACACCTGAGCGCCAACCTTTTCCATCTATAACTTGCTCATTAGCAAGGACAGTTTGATCAACCGGGTCCCAATTAACTATGGAAGTTTTTTTGTATATCAAGCCTTTTTCATAAAGTTTGATAAAAAGCCATTGTTCCCATTTGTAATAATCGACATTACACGTTGAAATTTCTCTATCCCAATCAATTGAAAGACCTAACTGTTGAAGCTGTGAACGCATATGCTTGATATTTTCATTTGTCCACTTTGCAGGTGCTGTATTATTTTTAATTGCTGCATTTTCTGCAGGTAACCCAAAAGCATCCCACCCCATTGGTTGTAAAACATTAAATCCATTCATTCTTTTATATCGCGAAATAACATCACCAATCGTATAGTTTCTCACGTGCCCCATATGTAATTTTCCGCTAGGATATGGAAACATCGATAACGCATAGAATTTCGGTAATTTATTACTTTCAGATGCTGAGAAAGCATTAGAAGCTTTCCATTTTGCTTGAATATTCGCTTCTATTTTTTTAAATTGATATTCAGTATTCATTATTTTGATAGTTTCTCATCTAGCTCGTTGTTAATTTTAGTTGGTGTCTTCGTTCCCTCAACACTAATAAATATCGGTGAGTTTTCAATATTCTCATTGGACCAACTAGAATAGAAGGAAACTAGTGGTTCTGTTTGATGATGGTATGTTTCCAATCTTTTTAATATTGTTTCTTTAATGTCATCATCTCTAATGATAAGAGGTTCGCTAGTAATATCATCTTTTCCTTCTTCCTTTGGTGGGTTGTATTTTATATGGTAAATCCTTCCAGATTCAAGATGAATTCTTCTTCCACTTAACCGTTCAATTATTTCTTCATCAGGAACTTGAATTTCAATAACACAATCAATATTTATACCAATATCCTTCATTGCTTGAGCCTGAGGTATGCTTCTTGGAAAGCCATCCAATAAGAAACCATTCTGACAATCATCTTCATTAATTCTTAACTTAACGAGATTGATTATAAGGTCATCAGGTACCAAAAGCCCTTGGTCCATATAATCTTTTGCAGAAACACCAAGCTCTGTTTTATTTGTTACAGCAGATCTCAACATATCACCAGTGGATATTTGAGGAATATTAAATTTTGTTTTAAGAAAAGTTGCCTGAGTTCCTTTGCCTGCTCCGGGGGCACCTAATAAAATTATTTTCATTATTTCTATCCCAATAAATTAAAAATTATAACAGCAATCAAAAAGATAATTTTCTTTGAGTTAAATAGTTTTCAATGCTAATAAATTTATGTACTGAAAGGGTTTCTGCCCTTATTGATGGGTCTATAGATAAATTTAAGAAATCATTATCATCAAGAATTCCTTTAAAATTATTTTTTAATGTTTTTCTTTTTTGTTGGAAGGCTAGTTTGATTACTCTTTCATAATTATCATTATTTAAAGCATTTAATTCTTCAGGATTTCTTCGAGTAAACCTGACAAAAGAAGAGGTAATTTTAGGTTTTGGGTTAAAAGCACCAGCAGGAATATCAAATAGCAATTCTATTTCATAAAAATATTGCAACATTGATGAAAGACGACCATACATTTTGGTTGAGGGCACTGCGGAAACTCTCTCAGCAACTTCTTTTTGAAGCATAAAGAAGAGACCTGAATTATTTTTTTTACTCTTTGCAATTTTTAAGAGAATTGGTGTTGAAATATAGTATGGCAGATTACCAATAATAAAATCAAATTCTGAAAGTCGCTGATCTTCAAAGGTTAAGATATCTTCCTCATATATTGTTATTTTAGAAGAGGGTATATTATTTTTTAAAAATTCAACCATATCAGTATCAATTTCAACTACATCAATATGATTTAATCTATTTAATAAAGGTATTGTTAATGCTGCAAGACCAGGACCAATCTCAAGGATTGATTGGGTACTGTCTGGATTTATAGCATCTATTATTTGTTTAATAATTTGTTGGTCAATTAAAAAATTCTGACCAAATTTCTTTTTTGCGCGAATCATTTTTTTTTATTTTGAGCTAGTTTAATTGCTAAGGCAATAGATTCAAAAAAACTATTTGCATCAATTTTTTTTGATCCAACTATATCTAGAGCAGTTCCATGATCTACTGAGGTTCGGATGATTGGAAGCCCTAAAGTAGTATTAACTCCATGATTAAAAGAAAGGGCTTTGAATGGTGCAAGGCCTTGGTCATGGTACATCGCAAGAAAGCTATCTGTAGTTTTAATATATTTTTGTGTGAAAGCCGTATCAGCAGGAATAGGACCTACTAAATTTAAACCCTCATTAGTAAGTTTTTTTATTATAGGCGTTATTACTAACTTCTCTTCATTACCAAATTCACCGCCTTCTCCTGCATGAGGATTAAGTCCTGTAATAGTTATTCTGGGATTTTTTATTTTGAAATTATTCTTTAAATCATTATTTAGTATTTTGATTGTTTGCTCTAATTTTGTTTTTGTAATCGATTTAACAACTTCTGATAGTGAAATATGTGTTGTTACTAGAGCAACTCTTAGTTTTTTATTATCAACCAGCAACATCACTTCTTTATTGTTTGAATTACATAAGTTTGAAATATATTCCGTATGACCAGTAAATTTTTGATTACTAGAAGAGAGTATTTTTTTATTAACAGGAAGCGTTACAAGAGCATGATATTTTTCATTTAAGCATTCGTTGACAGCAAAATCAATTGCATCTAATTGAGCTATTGAATTTGCTTGATCTAGCTTTCCAGGAGATACTTTTTTTACAAGGGGCATATCAATTATATGAATCTCTCCATTACCTTTGTGTGGAATTGCTTTTGTTAAAATTTTAATCTTTTTATTTTGGAGCTTGGCTCTGTCTAGAATCGCATCATGATTAGCTATAACAGTAATTACTGCAGAAATTTTTTGGTACGCTAATTTTATGCACAGGTCCAAACCAATACCTGCAGGCTCTCCTGAAAGAATTATTATTTTTATAATATCTTTCACTCTTGAATTAGTCTTATATCAATAAATGATTGATCTCTCAGTTGCTTTATCCAGTCCTTAAATATCAGTTCAGTTTTTTGATTAACTAATTGCATTCTGGCTGAATATTTAATTGATTCATCAGTTAAATCATTTTCTCTTCTTTCAGTGACTTGAAGTATATGCCAACCTAGTGAGGTATTGATTGGCTTACTAATTTCATTTATGTCTAAATTTTCGTAGGTATTTTCAAATATTGGCAAAGTAGTACCAGGACTAATCCACCCAAGATTGCCACCATCAGCTGCTGAACCATCTTCTGAATATTCTTTTGCCAATTTATCAAATGTTTCACTTCCCTCAATAATTAAATTTCTAAATCTATTTAATCTTTTAAGTATTACTTCTTCTGGTGTAATTTCATTTTGCTTAATAATAATATGCTTTAATTTAGTTTGCTTTATGAGAACTTTCTTTTTCGTAATACCTTTTTTTTTATTTATTTTTAATATATGAAACCCACTTGGAGACTTGAATGGCTTTGTTACTTCTCCTATATTAATTTTTGCTATTTCATTGTTGAATAATTGAGGCAACTCCTGTTCTTTTTTCCAGCCAATATTTCCTCCAGATTTAGCTGTTGAATCATCTGAATATTCTTTAGCCACTTCCTCAAAACTTTTGTTTGATAATAATATCTCATAAACCTCAAGACTTTTTTTATGGTTAGTTTCTATTTCAGAGTCTGACGCTTCTGAAGAATTTTTAATTAATATATGAGATAAATTAAAAACGTCTGGATTAAGTATTGCATTTTTACGTAATTGGGAATCTATCTCGAAATCAGAAATATTAATTTTTGTACTAATTTCTTTATTTTTTATTTGTTTTAAAAGTAATTCGTAACGGACATTATCTATAAATTTGCTGAATTTTAGACCATCAGCTTCAATATTTTTTTTTAATTCTTCGATATTCATTTTATTTTTTTCAGCAAGATTAGCTATAAATTTATCTATTTTTTTTTGTTCTATTGAAAATCCTGCTTGGGCTGCATATTGCTCAATTAAACTTTTATGAATGAGGCTATCTAGAACTTCTGCCTTAATTAATTCTTGATACTGTTCTTTAGGGGCATCTTTTTGTTTGTTAAACTTTTGCGCTTGTTTTATTGCATTTCTGAGTTCTACGTCAGTAATAACTTCTTTTTCAACTATTGCTACAACCCTATCTAGTTCTTTATATTTTTCATCTGCTAATAAATTTAGACTTACCTGAATGAAGATTACAAAATATATTAAAGTTAAATAAATTTTTCTATTCATTAATTTAGATTTTCTTTTCTATATTGGTCAGGTATATTTGATGCAAATGACGCTCCTGGAACATTCCTGTTTAATACATCAAATAAATTAGCATCATTACTTGCCCCCAAAGATCCTAATCCTCCCAGCTCAAGTTGAATAAATAACGTATAGTTTGGTTTATCAGTTGTAGCTAATGATAATCTGTTTAGTACTAATCTAGATGTCCAACATCCCCCATCAAACTCCAGTCCAGCTAAGGATTCAACTACTCTGGATTGTTTTACATCATAATTATAACGACCTATTGAATACCAGCCTTGCCCCATTGGCCATTGGCCTGCCAAATTTATTTGCTTGATATCATTATTACTTTCAGTAGGGTGTCTAATTAATCTATAGCTTGCATCAATTAGTTTCCCTGCTTGAGGGTTGAAAGTAGTTCTAAAAGTAGCACGATTAGTTCTACTTTCATCAGGGTTATATTGAAGCGCACTATCAACTCTTAATTCTTTATTTATATATGCTGTTGCCGTTAAAAATAGATCTGATGAATCACTTTGGATTACTGAATTTATATAGCGACTTTCTTTTAGAACCTCTCTATCATTTACGTAAAATCTCTGAGCCAAAGTTGCATTTAGTCTTTCATAGCCAGTATCGTCAATAAATCTTGTTGTAGCAGCAATAGTAAATTGGTTAGAATCCATAACCCTATCTCCCCCAACGAACTGATTTTCAATAAATAAACTTTCCAAATTTAAATCCATTAGAGCAGTGTCAAACATAGGCAAAGCTGCTTGATTTTTGTATGGGGTATAAGAATAAAAAATTCTTGGCTCCAAGGTTTGAACAAAGTCCTTACCTGCGAGGCTCAATTTCTTATCCAGATATACAACACTATCAACTGATAATGTTGGAATCGTCATTGATTTAGAATCGGTTGAGCCACCTTCAAGCTCATAGCTTCTTATATTCATTGTAAGTTTAGGTTTAATATAGCCATAAGCTGTTTCGAATGGAACTGCTATACTTGGGTTAGCAATGAACCTTGTGCCTGTGATATTTTTGTCCGAAGATGAAGCAACAAAATTATGATTTCTTTCAAACTGAGTTAAAGACATTTCAAGTTCTGTTTCAAGACTTGAGAGCCCACTAAGATTTTCATGCTCATCTGAATGACTAATACTTAAACTTGGAAGTCTCTCATATGGCGAGCTAGATGTTGTGAGATTTTGATACCTTTGTGCAATAAAGCTAACATCTAACTTTTCTGTTGAGTAATTAAGGTATGCTTCTTGAGGCAGGTTTACTTTACTGGTTGCTGATATTAAAGATGACATATCAGAAAAATAATTATCATCAGAAACTTTTTCTATTCGCATTCCGCCATTAAGGTTTTCAGTTATCTTTTGTCTGTGATGAATATTTGCATAATATCGATTATCTTTTTCACTAGCGTCATCATTATTTAAATATTCAAGATTACTTGTACCAGAATAGTTTTTATCTAGGTACCTATATTCCCCCTGAACTTGCAACCCTCTCTTACCAAAATATCTTGGAGTGATAGTAGCATCAGTTGTTGGAGAAAGATTAAAATAATAAGGAATAGAGGATTCGAAACCACTTCTGGATGTCGTACCAATAGAAGGAGCTAAAAAGCCTGATTTTCTATCATCGTTAAAAGAAAAATTTACTAAAGGTGAGTATAAGATTGGAATACCTTTAAACTCTAGTTTAGCATTCTTAGCTTCTACTGTTTTTGAGCTATCATTAACTTCAATTTCTGATGCTTTAATGAACCAGTCATCTTTTCCTACTTCACAGGTTGTAATTGAGGCATTTTGTAATCTTTTTTTATTTTCTCCTTCGATAAATAGCACTTTTGCTTTACCACGTAATGTGTTGTTAAATGAATTACTTGGGTTGCCTAGGGTAGAAGAGAAAGAAGCATTAGGTATTACGCCAATGTTCTCATTAACAGATAGCTCCAATGAAGAGCCAGTTAATGAGCCCCCACTACTTTCAATACTTACATCACCAATAGCATAAAGCTCATCAGACACTTGGTCATATTCTATAAGGTCGGCTTTAATGGTTTTACCATTTTTTTTTAAAATCGCATTGCCTGAAGCCTTAAGTTTTCGGTCTAAAATATTTTCAAGAGTATCGCCTTCTATTAAAAGGTCTCCAGCGTTTAATTGCTCTTCCCCATAAGAAAAAGTACTATTTAAAAATAGTATTAAAATAGACATAAAATAATTTTTCTTTATGAATGAAGTCAATGTATCAATCTAAATCTGATATAGTCATTTTTTAATATACTTCTTTTGTTATCTAATTTTTATACAAAACTAATATAAATCAGTGAGTTAAGGATTATAACTCAAGTAATTTTAAAAAACCGATTATTTATAACTGAATGAGAATGTTATGGATAGAAAAGAAATCATAGAAAATTGGCTAAAAAGTCTATTAAATAAAAATTTTACAATAGAGCCCGCATCATCAGATGCTAGTTTTAGGCGTTATTTTAGAATAACTTCCAATAATGAAACATATATCCTAATGGATGCCCCTCCTAATTTAGAAAGAATAGATTGCTTTATAAATATAACTAAAAAGTTTGTTGTCGCAGAGATTAACTCCCCCAAAGTTATTTCTTTTGATGCTGATTTAGGCTTTATATTAATGACAGATTTCGGAAGTCAAACTTTTTTAGACGTTCTTGATAAAAAAAATTCTTATCAACTTTATCTTAAAGCAATCGATTCTCTATTAAAAATTCAAACTAAAGTTGAAACTAAAGGGCTTCAGAATTATTCAGAAAAGTTGCTAATAAGAGAGATGTCTCTATTTCCAGAATGGTATCTTAAAAAGTTAAAAAAATTTAATCTAGAAGACCAAGCTTCATTGAGCAAAATATTTAAATTGATCGCAAAAAAGAATCTCACACAAAAAAAATGTTTTGTTCATAGGGATTATCATAGTCGAAACTTAATGTTTATACCGGAATATGATCCTGGTATATTGGATTATCAAGATGCAATTTTAGGACCTTTGACCTATGACCTTGTTTCACTTTTAAAAGATGCCTATATAGAATGGGACGAAGACTTTGTATTAGATCAGTCGGTAAGATATTGGGAAAAGGCGAAAAAATTAGGATTGATAAAAAATGAAGAATTCTCAAGTTTTTATGAAGATTTTGAATGGATGGGAGTGCAAAGACATTTAAAGATCTTGGGTATCTTCTCGCGACTATCAATTCGTGATAAAAAAAATCAGTACCTTAAAGATATACCTTTAGTTGAGAAATATTTAATGCTCACATCTGAGAGATATAAAAGCCTTCACCCTTTAAGGAAAGTTTTAGATAAGGTCATTAGTTAAATGAAAGCAATGATTTTAGCTGCCGGTCGAGGAGAAAGGATGGGGTATCTTACTAGAGATAACCCTAAGCCACTTATTAGTGTCAAAGGAAAACCATTGATCGAATGGCATCTTGAAAAATTATCAGCTACAGGGTTCAAGGATGTCGTAATTAATGTTTGTTATTTGCCTCAAATAATTAAAAATTTTGTTGGCGATGGCTCTACTTGGCAATTAAATGTTACTTATTCAGAAGAAAACCCAATATTAGAAACAGCAGGAGGTATTAAGAATGCTTTGCCAATAATTGGTAAAGAGCCATTTGCAGTCATTAATGCTGACATTTTTTCAGATTTTGATTATTCAAAGTTACGATTAATTAATTTAAATAATAGTAGTGATGGACATTTAGTACTTGTATTGAATCCCGAACACAATTTAGCTGGTGATTTTGGATTATTAGAAAATAATTACTTGGTAAAAAATTCTAAAACTTTGTATACTTTTTCGGGTATTGCTGTATATCATCCAAGGTTTTTTAATGGGATCGAGGCAGGAGTAAAAATGCAACTACTACCCTTGCTTAATAGCTCTATATCTAAATCCTTAATAAAAGGTGAATTATTTAAAGGAGTTTGGTCAGACATTGGAACTCCAGAAAGACTTAAAATTGTAAATAACAGAGATTAACTATGGATACCTATATAGAATTTCAGAAAAGAAGAAAAAAATTAGCAGATACACTAGGGGAAGGCATAGCTGTAATTTCAAATTCAGATGAATCTTCAAGAAATAGAGATTGTAATTACCCATTTAGGTCTGATAGTTATTTTCATTATTTATCAGGGTTTCCTGAACCTGAAGCAGTCATTTTTATAGTAGCTGGTGATCAGCCTAGAGCTATTCTTTTTTGTAAGCCTAAGGATACAAGTAAAGAGATATGGAATGGATACATATATGGACCTGAAGAAGCAGCAAAGCAATTTTTATTTGATGAGGCTTATTCGCTTGAAGAAATCAATAAAATAGCCCCTAAGATTTTAAAGGGCTACATTCCTAACAAAAGTATTTATTGTTTACCATCAACAACTCCATCAAATTGTGCAATTAAAAGTATCGCAAATTTACAAAACTGGACGGGGCAAAAAAAAGTTGTTGAGGATAAATACGTTGATTTAAGTAAGGTATTAGATGGTATGCGGTGTTTAAAAAGCCAAGGTGAGGTTAATATTATGCAGAAGTCAGCTAATATTGCTGCTCAAGCGCACATATATGCAATGGGCATAACAAAGCCTGGTAAATTTGAATATCAAATTGAAGGGGAAATATTAAATCAATTTATGAAAAATGGTGCAAGGTATCCTGCCTATAGCTCTATTGTAGCTGGCGGTCATAATGCATGTACTCTTCATTATGTTAGTAATAATAGCCTACTAAAGGATGGAGATTTGTTGTTAATTGATGCGGGGTGTGAATTAGAAGGCTATGCTTCTGATATTACTAGAACATATCCAATTAACGGAAAATTCACATCACCACAAAAAGATATTTATCAGATTGTTCTTAGTGCGCAAAAAAAAGCGATTAGCAAAGTTACACCTGGTAACTATTTTGATGACCCACACAAAGCTGCTATTGAGGAAATTATTAATGGACTCATTGATTTAAAAATATTGAAAGCCTCTCATGATGAGGTGTTTGAAAAAGAACTTTATAAAGAATTTTTTATGCATAGAACTAGCCATTGGCTTGGTTTGGATGTTCATGATACTGGTAAATATTTTGATAATCCCCTGGATGGAGAGGCTTCAAGACCTATAAAATTTAAGGATAGTAATGTTTTAACTGTTGAGCCTGGTTGTTATATCAAACCTAATAGTAATGTGCCTGAAGAGTTCTGGGGTATTGGTATTCGAATCGAAGACGATGTTTTAGTAACTTCTTCCGGAAACAAAGTACTAAGTTCGAATGCTCCAAAAGAGGTTGAAGATTTGGAGGATGTAATAGGTAGTTTAAATGAGTAACTCAATTGCAATAATTGGTGGGGGACCAGTTGGGGCAATTTTTGCTTTATTAAATAATTCACAAAAATCTAAAATATTACTTTTAGAGTCCAATTCACAGATCCAAACAAAGAATGACAAAAGGGCATTAGCATTATCAAACGGTACTAAATTTATTTTACAAAAAATTGATGTATGGAAGTATTTAGAGGAGAGATTGACTCCTATTAAAACTATCCACACTAGCCAAAAAGGAACTTTTGGTAGGTCTTTAATGGAGGCCAAAGAATTTGAACAGGAAGCATTAGGCTATATTATTTCTTATGGTGATCTCGTCACGGCTCTTCAAAAAAAAATATCACATTCAGAAAATATTGAAGCTTTTTATAGAGCAGAAGTATTATCATTTGCAAGCAAAGAAAAAACACAAAATTTAATTTTTAAATATAAAGCTAAAGAAAAGACATTGAATTGTGACTTACTGGTATTAGCTGATGGCGGAAATTCAGAAATCAATGGTATTAATATTGAAAGAAGTAATAAGTTTTTTGAGCATAGTGCATTGGTTACTCATATAGAAACTGATATACCTCATGTTAATATTGCATATGAAAGGTTTACAACTATGGGCCCAATGGCGCTCTTACCAAATCTTAATGGTCAATATTCTCTAGTATGGACAGGCCCTAAAGGCGTCATAGCGAAATTAAGCCAACTTGATAACTCAGAATTTCTAATAGCACTTCAAAAACATTTTGGAGACCGTGTTGGCAATTTTAAACTATCCGAAAAAAGAATGACTTTTCCTTTAAGGCAATCATACATTTCAAAGTACCCACAAGAAAATATTGCCATTATTGGAAATTCTGCTCAAATAATGCATCCAGTTGCGGGACAGGGATTAAATACAGGGATAAGAGATGCATGGATACTGGCAGATTGTATAAAAAAAGATGTTAATTTAGAGCTTAAATTAATGATTAATAAATTTAATTACATGAGAAAAAAAGAAACTAAAGATATCTTATGGTTTACAGATTCTTTAGTAACACTTTTTTCGAATGATATTATAGCTGTGAATAAAATTAGAGGTATGGCGCTGTCTTTTTTAGACCTTATTCCACCTATCAAAAAAAAATTCGTAAAGAAAATGAGTTATGGAAAATAGATTATTAAATAAAGTTATTGTTTATGGAGGAGGAGTTATTGGTAACTTAGCTAGCCTTTGTCTCATAAATAATGGTCTTGATGTATATCAAATCAAATCAGATGTTAATAATACTGTAGATAGAACCTATGCTTTAAGTCCAGGCTCAGTAGATTGGATGAAATCAATTGGGTTAAGAGAAATTTTTTTTAATTCTTTATATCCTATAGAAAATATTCAAATTATTAGACAAGATTCTAAAACAAATTTTAGCGCAGATTCAGTTTTTCAACCTGCTTTGGTTTATATGGTTTCTGAGAAAAAACTGATGAAGGAAATTCAGTTGAAACTAAAATCTCACGATATTAAAATTTTCTCAGAACCAAAGAAAATAATTATAGAGAATTCGCCAGATCAGGTTCGGATTGAGTTGGAAAAAGGAAACCTAGCTGCATCTTTATTAGTAGCATGCGATGGAGCAAAGTCTAGAATAAAAGAACATCTTGATATTAGAAAAAAAATTAAAAATTTTAATCAAAATGCGATAGTTTTTAATTTTGAGACAGCTATAGACATTGAAAAAAACGCAAAGCAATATTTTTTAGAAGATAGTGTTCTAGCATTATTGCCGATTGGACCAAGAACTGTCTCAGTGGTATGGTCTTGTGATTATGATATCTTTAATAAACTAAATGATATGAGTGATTCAAAATTTATCAACAAACTTAAGAGTATTATAGGAGATGAATTTTTAGAAATATCTAACATTTCTAATAAAAATAATTTTCCTTTAACAATGGTTTTAAATGATAAGTTTTTTGACAAAAGAGTTGTTTTGATGGGGAATGCGGCCCATTCAATACATCCACTTGCTGGACAAGGTTTAAATTTAGGCATTAGAGATATTATGGATTTTGAAAAATGCATGAAATCTAAACAGTATAAAGATATTGGACTAACTGGTTTTCTGCGTCGCTTTGAAAGGTCACGTAGATTAGATACTTTTGAATTTAGTACATTAACCACTGGACTACAGTGGGCATTTTCAAGTAAAAGTAAGTTTATTAATCAAGTCTTAATCAAGGGTATTAATTTACTCGAAACCAAAGATAATATAAAAAATTATCTAATTAAAAAGGCAATTTCATGATCAAAAGTATTTCTATTTTCTTGTTCTTATTTCTTTCTTTCATTGCGCATGCCGATAATGATGCATTAAGAAAGATTATGAAAAAAACATATCCAGAGTTGCCAATAAAAAATATAAAAAAAACTAATTTTAATGACTTGTATGAAGTCTATATTGGCGGGCAAATTATTTATACGAATGAGAATTTTGATTTTTTAATAGTTGAGGGAAGGGTGGTAGATCCAAAAACTAAAAATGATTTAACTGAGCTTAGGCTTGAAGAATTAACTCGAATTAACTTTGAGGATTTACCATTATCAGATGCAATTAAAGTGGTTAAAGGAGATGGTAAAAGAAAAATAGCAATTTTTTCTGATGTAGACTGCCCTTATTGTAAAAGACTTGAAAAAAGAGAGTTGTCTAATGTTGATAACATAACGATATATACATTTTTGTATCCATTAGCTATTCATCCAGAAGCTGAACTAAAATCAAAAAAAATATGGTGCGCTATAGATCGATCGAAAGCTTGGAGTGAATATATTTTTAAGGATAAGCTCCCAAAAAATTCTGGCGATTGCAAAACACCAATAAATAAAGTTTTGAAATTAGGAAAAGAATTAGGAATTTCTTCTACACCAACAATTATTCTATCTAATGGTAAGAGGGTTCCTGGGGCAATACCATACAAACAGTTAGAAGAATATTTAAATTAACTAATAAATTACTTTTTTTTAAATTGTAAAAAAACTTGACATTTATCTTGAATCTATGAAAATACGTCTCAGGTGTTTGGTTTCAGGTAACATTTTGTGTTTTTCTTAATTTTTTAAGCTTTTCACTTTCACTCTCTTGACCCAAACTTTAGGGGCCCCCCAAATTTGTAAAGGATGTATCGTAATGGCTGAAGGAATAGTTAAATGGTTCAATGATTCAAAAGGTTTTGGTTTTATCACTCCGGATGACGGTGGTGATGATTTATTTGCTCACTTTTCTGCAATAGTGGAAGAGGGATACAAAAGTTTAAAAGAAGGAGACAGAGTGTCTTTCGAGGTAACTGATGGTCCTAAAGGTAAGCAAGCTTCAAATATCCAAAAAGCTTAAATTAAAAGGTTCCCTAGGAGCCTTTTTTTATATTTGTAATTAATGCAATTGCAAATTCACTAGTTGATAATGCTTTGCAGTCTTTAATTTGTGAAGCAAAATCAACAGTCATTTGTCTTTTTTTTAATGTTTCATGAAAAGAAGAACTTAGTATATTTGCTGCTTTAATCCATTTCATATGTTCTAACATCATTTTAGCTGAAAGAATTAAAGAACTTGGATTAGCGATATTTTTGCCAGCAATAGTTGGTGCCGTTCCATGCGTGGCTTCAAAAATAGCAGTTGAATCAGACAAATTTGCTCCTGGTGAAATTCCTATTCCCCCAACTTGTGCAGCTAACGCATCAGAAATATAATCCCCATTAAGATTTAAAGTTGCTACTACATCATATTCTTCAGGTTTTAATAAAATTTCTTGAAGAAATGCATCCGCAATAGAATCTTTAATAACCAATCCGTTACCTAATCGGTGCTCTCCAGAATTATTCTTCTTTGCGCCAAACTCTTCTTCTGCTAGCTCATAACCCCATTTTTTAAATCCACCTTCGGTGTATTTCATTATATTTCCTTTATGAACCAAAGTTACAGACTTCTTATTATGAGAAATTGCATATTCTATTGCCTTTCTAATTAGTCTTTGACTACCTTCCTTTGAAACTGCTTTTATTCCGAGAGCGCAGGTATCAGGAAAGCGCACTTTATCTTTAACTCCAAATTCATCTAATTTAGAAAGTAATTGATTAACTTCTTTTGATTGAGCCTCCCATTCAATTCCAGCATATATATCTTCAGTATTTTCTCTAAAAATAACCATATTAGTTTTTTCTGGATTTTTTAATGGACTAGGAACCCCATTAAAATATTTAATTGGTCTTAAGCATACATAGAGATCAAGTCTTTGTCGTAGAGCAACATTCAAAGAGCGAATGCCGCCGCCAACAGGAGTTGCCAAGGGACCCTTGATTGAAATAATATATTTTTTTAAAGCATCTATGGTTTCATTGGGAAGCCAATTATCATTACCATATAGTTCTGTTGCCCTCTGTCCTGCAAATACTTCCATCCATTCTATTTTTCTTGTGTCGCCATATGCTCTTTTAACTACATGATCAATAACAGTCTGCATTGAAGGGGTAATATCAATCCCAATTCCGTCACCTGTAATAAATGGTATGATTGGTTGGCTTGGAACATCTAATTTTAAGTTAGAATCTATCCTTATTGCCTCACCTTTTTTTGGAATTTGAATTTTGCTAGACATAAATTTTCTCTCTCTTTACCTTAATTGATGATTATTTTATTTAATAAACCTTACGGCGTAATTAGCCAGTTCTCAGAGCATAATAGTTATGCATCATTAAAAGATTTTATCCCATATAAAAATGTTTACCCTGCTGGCCGACTTGATTCAGATAGCGAGGGATTGCTTATTTTAACTGACAATGGGGTTTTACAAAATAAAATATCCAATCCAAAAAATGATATTTATAAAACTTATTGGGCTCAGGTTGAAAATAACCCTACTGACGGTGCATTGGAGAAATTACGAGTAGGGTTAAAGGTTAAGAATTACTTTACTAAACCTGCTTTAGTTAAAAGAATTATTGATCCTTATGTATGGGAAAGAGAGCCGCCAATAAGAAAAAGGAAGCATATACCAACTGAATGGATAGAAATTAAAATTTCAGAAGGAAAAAATAGGCAGGTTAGAAGAATGACAGCTGCTATTTCACATCCAACTCTAAGGTTAATTAGAGTTGAAATTGGCGAATACAAGATTGATAAACTATTGCCAGGTGATTTTTTAGTTATAGAGTCTTAAAGGTTTTTTTTCATTGCAGTGATATAATTTAATTCAAAATATAATAATTAAGGCTTTTATGTCTGGAAATACATTCGGTAAATTATTTACTTTAACTTCATTTGGTGAGTCTCACGGCTCTGCAATTGGAGGGGTTGTAGACGGGTGCCCACCAGGTATGAAGTTAAGTGAAGCAGATTTACAAATTGATCTAGATCGTCGAAAGCCAGGTACATCAAAATTTGTAACTCAAAGAAAAGAAAGTGATGAAGTTGAAATTCTTTCAGGTATTTTTGAAGGAAAAACTACTGGTGCTCCCATTGGCTTTATTATTAGAAATAATGATCAAAGAAGCCAAGATTACTCTAAGATTAAAGAAACATTCCGTCCTGGTCATGCAGATCTTACATACCTTCAGAAGTATGGTATCAGGGATTATAGAGGTGGTGGCAGGTCTAGTGCAAGAGAAACTGCTGTTCGTGTTGCTGCTGGAGCTATTGCCAAGAAATGGCTAAAAGAAAAATATAAAGTTGAAATTAAAGCTTGTTTGAGCCAGTTAGGCGAAAAAAATATACCCTTCAATGGGTGGAAGCATGTCAATCAAAATTCTTTTTTTGTTGCCAACAAATCAATCTTAAAAGAATTGGAAGACTATTTATCTAATGTAAGGGCAGATAAAAATTCAGTAGGAGCAAGAATATTTGTATGCGCAACTAATGTTCCCACTGGTTTAGGCGAACCAATCTTTTCTAGATTAGATGCTGATATTGCTGCAGCAATGATGAGTATTAATGCTACCAAAGGTGTAGAAATTGGCTCAGGGTTTTCTAGTATATCTCAAAAAGGAACTGAACATAGTGATGAGATGGCAAGTGACGGTTTTAAGACAAACAACGCTGGAGGTATTTTAGGTGGCATTTCTACTGGACAAGATATTGAAGTAAATGTAGCATTTAAGCCAACATCAAGCATCCCTCAAGATAGAAGCTCAATCAATCTTAAAGGGAAGACGGTCAAAATGAAAACAACTGGTCGCCATGATCCTTGTGTTGCAATAAGGGCAGTTCCAATTACAGAGGCAATGCTTGCATTGGTTTTGATTGATCATGTTCTCCGTGATAGAGCACAAAATATGGATGTTAAAAGAATAAATCCATTTCCAAGTTGATTCATTCATTATATTGGCGACTATCTCGCTTCTATTTTTTCTATTATTTTTTTGTCGGATTATTCGTCCCTTATTGGGGATTATATTTACAATCAAAAAATTTTACAGCATTTCAGATTGGAATACTTCTGTCTTTATTTCAGATAAGTCGTATTTTTGCACCTAATTTTTGGGGATGGCTTGCTGACCATACCAATAAAAGAGCTAGGTGGATAAGGCTTGCATCATTTATTGGTTGCTTAGGATATATAGGAGTTTTCTGGGCAGATAGTTTCTTTCTTATTTTTTTGGTGATGATGTCGATGAGTTTATTTACCAGTTCAACGATACCTCTAGCAGAATCTTTAACATTGTCTCATTTAGCTGCAACAAATGGTAGCTATAGTAATATTCGTTTGTGGGGATCTGTTGGGTTTATTATTGCTTCATTTTTTCTAGGTATTTTAATTGATAGATATAGTGTCACAATTCTTATTTGGGCACTTTTATTTACGCAATTGATAATATTATGTCTTTCTTTTTCTATTCCAGATAAAAAATTTGAATTAATTGGTAATGCAAAAAGATCAATTTTTAAAATTTTAAAAAAACCAGAGGTAATTTCATTACTTATAGGTTGTGCGTTAATGGTTTCTTCTCATGGTCTTTTATATAATTTTTATTCAATTTTTCTAAAAGAGCAAGGCTATTCAAGCTCTTTAATTGGTATTTTGTGGTCAATTGGTGTTATCTTTGAAATATTTATTTTTATCTTGATGCCTAAAATTTTAAGTAAATTTCACTTAAAAGAAGTACTACTGATTAGTTTATTTTTAGCTGTTATAAGGTTTTTTCTTATTGGAAATTATGTTGATATTTTATGGATTTTAATTCTTGCTCAAATTCTTCATGCAGCAACGTTTGGAAGTTTTCATGTGGCATCAGTTGAATTAGTCTCCATTCATTTTCATAGAGAACATCACTCAAGAGGCCAATCTATTTATAATAGTATTACCTATGGATTGGGCGGCACAGTTGGGGGGTTAGGAGGCGGCTTTATGATCGATCAATATGGTGCAGCTAATACTTTCATGTTTTCTTCAATACTTCCACTAATTGCTTTTATAGTAATATTTTTTGGTTTAAAAAATACCATTAAAAGAAGTAAAAATATTTACAATTAAATATTACTTCCTTGTATTAAAGCATAAGCTGAATGATTATGAATAGATTCGAAATTTTCTGACTCGATTATATACTTATTCACCTTAGTGTTTTCTTTAAGATCGGCTGCAATATCTCTGACAATGTCTTCAACAAACTTTGGATTTTCATATGCTTTTTCCGTTACAAACTTTTCATCGGGTCTTTTAAGTATTCCATATAATTCACATGATGCCTGTTTTTCAACTGCCTCAATTATATCTTCAACCCAAATAAAATCGTTTGTTTCAAGAGTAAGTGTGACATGTGCTCTTTGATTATGAGCTCCATATTTAGATATTTTTTTCGAGCATGGACAAAGGCTTGTAACAGGAACAATAACTTTAGTTGTGTTAATTATTTTTCCATTGATCATTTCACCAATAAAGCTCACTTCATAGTCCATTAAGCTTTCAACTCCACTAACAGGGGCTTTTTTATTTACAAAGTACGTAAATTGCATTTCTAGGTAACCTGATTTAGATTCTAATCTTTCCAACATCTCTTTTAGAATATCTTTAAAAGATGCTACTGAAATTTCTTTTTGATTTTCATTAAGAATCTCAACAAATCTTGACATATGTGTGCCTTTGAAATTATGAGGCAAATGAACATACATACTAAAAGTCGCATTTGTGTGTTGTATTAATCCAGTTCTATCTTTAACTAGAATAGGATGCTTGATAGCTTTTATGCCAACTTTGTCTATATCAAGATGTCTTTTGTCTGGGGTGTTTTGAACGTCTTCTATTAATTCGTTTGAGATTATTTTATTCATTATATTTATTTTTATTAAAGATAGATTTTATCATTACTATAATTGTTTAACAATTTTCTTAATAATATTATTTTTATCTAATTCACATAGTTTATAAATTTCTTCTTGGGTTCCATGCTCAACAAAATTATCAGGTATACCTAAGCAAAGAGTTTTACATTTCAGATTATTCTTACTAATAACCTCTAAAACCGCTGATCCTGCTCCACCTAAAATTGTATTATCTTCGATTGTTACTAAAACCTTGTGATTATTAACACATTTTTTTATCATTTTTTCATCTATAGGTTTTACAAATTTCATATCAATAAGGGTAGCATTTAATTCGTCAGCTACTTCAAGAGCAGTTTTAAGTAATGGACCAAAAGCAAGAATTACTATATTCACCCCATCTCTAATCTTTTCAGACTTACCAATAGGTAATAAGTTTAATTTTTTATCAATATGAGTACCGATACCATTCCCCCTAGGGAACCTAACAACACATATACCATCATATTTGAATCCTGTTTTAAGCATTTGATAGCACTGATTTTCATTGCTTGGTACCATTATAATAATATTTGGTATACATCTTAAATATGAAATATCAAAATTTCCTGAATGAGTTGCACCATCTGCTCCAACAATCCCTGCTCGATCAACTGCAAATAACATTGAAATATTTTGAAGTGCAATATCGTGAATTAATTGGTCATAGGCTCTTTGAAGAAAGGTTGAGTAAATGGCTATAACAGGTTTCAGACTATTACATGCAAGGCCAGCAGCAAATGTTAGTGCGTGCTGCTCTGCAATACCAACATCAAAAAATCGTTTTGGATATTTTTTTGAGAATTGATTAAGCCCTGATCCATCTGACATTGCTGGAGTTATAGCACAAAGTTTTGATTCTTTAGCGGCAGTATCCATAATCCATTCAGAAAAAACTTCAGTAAATGTTTTTAAGGCATTTTTTTTCTTGGCTTGGCCATTTTGAGGGTCAAATTTACTTACACCATGAAATTTATTAGGATTTTGTTCAGCTGGCTTATACCCATATCCTTTTTTTGTCGCCACATGCAAAAACTGGGGGCCTTTTAGAGATTTTATATTACTCAAGGTGTCTACCAGCGTGGTTAAATCGTGTCCATCAATAGGGCCAATATAGTTAAATCCAAACTCTTCAAACAATGTTCCTGGTATCACCATTCCTTTTACATGCTCTTCAGTTTTTCTAGCTAACTCAAGTACAGGTGGAACCTTAGAAAGAACAGCTTTCCCAGAACGCTTGATTCCTCCATATAATTTTCCAGATAGCAGTTTAGCAAGATAATTATTTAGTGCGCCTACATTATTTGATATGGACATATCATTATCATTCAGTATTACAAGTATGTCATTTTCAGTATTACCGGCATTATTTAAACCTTCAAAAGCCATACCTGCAGTCATTGCCCCATCTCCAATTACAGCAATTGCTCTATATTTAGACTTATTGATTTTAAACGCTTCTGATACGCCTAGAGCTGCAGATATAGATGTACTTGAATGACCGGTACCAAAACTATCAAATTTACTTTCTGTACGCCTAGGGAAGCCAGAAATACCATTCTTTTGCCTAAGCGTATGCATTTTATTTCTTCTTCCAGTTAGTATTTTATGTGCATAGGTTTGGTGGCCAACATCCCAAATAATTTGATCGTTTGGGCAATCGTATACGTAATGAAGTGCAATAGTGAGTTCAATTACCCCTAGATTTGAAGATAAATGACCACCAGTTTTTGAAACACTGTTAATAATAAAAGAGCGGAGTTCTTTGGCTAATAATTCTAACTCATCTCTTGAGAGTTTTTTGATATCCGATGGCTTGTTTATTTTATCTAGATAATTCATTTAGTGAGCTCTTTGATAAATTTTCAAAATTAATTCATTTAAAAATATAGTATTTCCAGAGATTGAATTAATTATTTTATTGATGTCATCAAAGTACTTGCTATTAATTTTTTTTGCCTCTTTGATACCTAGAAGGGAAACGTATGTAAGCTTATTATCTTTTCTATCTTTGCCACTAGTTTTACCTAAAACTTTATCATTAGATTCATAGTCGAGAATATCATCTGTTATTTGATAAACTTTCCCTAAAAGCGCACATAAATTAGTAATTTTTATATTTAATTTTTCAGAATAATTATTGGATACAAGGTATGTTGCTGTCCCAATGAAATTAAATAGTAACCCTGTTTTTAATTCTTGTAATTTCTCCAAGCCTTTAATTTCACCAATTTTTAATGTATTTTCAATATCTAAAGATTGCCCTTTTACCATACCATTTATCCCTATTGTGTTTGACAGAGAGTTGATTAACCTCAGCTTTTTTTGATTATCAATTAAGAAGCTAGGTAACGAAAGTATATGAAAGGCTAAAGATTGAAGGCCGTCTCCAGCAAGAATAGCTTGAGCTTCGTTGAATTTTATATGACATGTTGGTTTTCCTCGTCTTAAATCATCATTATCCATTGCTGGAAGGTCATCATGGATTAGAGAGTATGCGTGAATGAATTCTATAGATGAAGCAATATGATCAATAATTAATTTATCAGTTTGCGTGATTTCACCAATTGCATAGCTTAGTAAGGCTCGAAATCTCTTCCCACCATTTACAGAACCATGAATACATACATCATGAATTAAGGAATTAGAAGACTCCTCCTTTAAAATTCGTATCATGAAATCTTCTATTCTTTTATGATGTGAATTAACCCACACGCTAAAATCTTCAGTCATCAGGTTTAAAATCTTCTAATTCATTTTTTTGAGAAAGAATTTGAACACGCTGCTCAATTTTATTTAGCGATTCTTGAGCAGACTTAACAAGAGCTATTCCTTTTTCATATGACTCTAGCGAGTCTTCTAGATTTAGACTATCATCTTCCATTTTTACAACAATAGATTCCAACTCTTTTAATAGTTTTTCTATATTTATATTTTTTTTAGCCATGATTATATATTCTTAATTAAAAAGTTTTTAACATCTATAATTTCCTCATAGATTACCTCGTGAGCAATATTATAGGATTTAAATAAGAAATCTTCAGATTTCTGAATTTCTAAATAACTATTTTTAGCTATATCTATAGTAATGATATCATCACCCTCACCATGAATTGCAATTATTGGTGGATCTTCAGGACTTGAATGCTTTATGTTTTTTGGCAGGTAGCCAGATAGTGCAATAATCCCACTAATTTTAAGATTTGATGATAGCCCAGTGAACAATGATAAGGCCGCCCCTTGAGAAAAGCCTCCAATAAATACTTTAAAGTTGGAGCTACCTAGTGCACATCTTTTTTTGATTATAGCTTCAATGAGGTCTTTAGATTTTCTTAAGCCACTCTCATCCTGATAAGAAAAATTAAGAGATTCGTGTTTGCCTTTGATATCGTACCATCCTCTCATTGAAATACCTTGGTTCATAGTTATTGGTCTTAAGGGAGCATTAGGCAGAATAAATTCAATATTACCTAGTTCTAGACTTTTTATAAATGGCACAAAGTCATTTTCGTCTGCACCTAGACCATGAAGCCATATTACGATTGCTTTAGGTTTTTTTTGTGGGTTAATTGTAATCATAAAAAAAGCGGATGTAAAAATCCGCCTTTAGATGGATAATAAGTTATTTTGATTGCAGAGCTTTTTTTAGACTAACAAGTCCTGGCTCAACTATTTTTTTAACAGCTGCAACGGCAGTTGCATCATCTTGCCCTTCTGGAATTGGAGGATTTAGTTTATATGTTCTATAAAATCTTGCAGTCCATTGAATAACTGACTCATTATCATTAGCACCTTTTTTTACAATAATATAAGCGTTGTAATCAGAAAAAGGACCATCTTTTTTTAACATCTCATATTTTATTTTCATTATCTCATCATCAAAAGACCTTGTTTTCATAATCTTGTTAAAGTCCGTGAAATTTTTTACAACTGACCATGCTTTAGCAGGCGGAATATTTACAGTGATTGATTCCTGAACTTTCTGAGGCGTTGGCCCATGAGCAAAAACTGACATAGAAAACACTAGTGCTATTAGAGCTAAAATAAATTTTCTCATTTGGTAAATCCTTCGTTAGTTAAAATCAATTGAACATATTACTATAAAAACTTTACTGTAGTATAAATTCACCAAAAGATCGGCTTTGTGCGCCTGTTTTAATTTCTTTTATTAGCTTTAAATTTTTAAGAGAATACACAGAAATTGAATCGCTTCCCCAATTTGTAACTACGAGTAAATTTAATTTTCGATGAACATCTAAGTTTTCAGGAGTTTCGCCAGTGTATATTTGTTTTATTTCTTTACCGATTTTTAGGTCAATAATGCTCAACGAGTCATCAACCGTATTTGTTACAAAGCCAAGATTTTGGTGAGTTAATATATTGTAAGGATGTGCACCTACTTTAATTATTTTAGTTGTCCAATCTTCGAGATTAATAATTGTTATTGAATCATCGTATACATTTGCGGTGTAAGCATATTGCCCTTTAGTGTGAACTCCAAATGGATGCTTTCCTGTACTTAAACTATTGATTAACTTATTTTCTTTGTATACCTCCATCGTATTAGAGTCCCTATTTGTAATTATTAGATAATTATATTTTTCATTGAAAGTAATTCCTGATGGAGTTTTTCCAACCTTAATGGATTCAATTACTTTCATCTCATCAACCGATATAATTAAAACATTATTTTTAAACCAGTCAGTTACATAAACTTTAGATTCATCAGGGTTTGAAGTTATGCTTAATGGAGCTGTATTTAATTTGATTGTTTTAATAATCTGATCTGTACGTGTATCAATTACAGAAATATCATCAGTTCCAACGTTCCCTATGAATGCAAGATTTTTTTTATTTAAAATTGTAATGCCAAGTGGTGCAATACCAACTTTTATTGTTTTTATTACCTCAAGAGCAATAAGGTCGACTACAGAGACAGTATTATTCCCTTGGTTAGTTATATAAGCTTTAGGATTAGATTTGTGATGGTTACTGTAAAAATAAATTAATGATAAAAGAAAGCTTATTAGTAAAATTACAATAATTTTTTTATTTCGATTGATCATATAAAAATCAAGCTTTTAATAAATTTTTATTTGTGGAAAAATAGAGTATACGTTAAGGATAACATTATGATAGATAAGGAAGGGTATAGACCAAATGTTGGTATTGTGATTTTAAACAATATCAACAAGGTTTTATGGGCCAAAAGAGTGGCTGAGGATGCTTGGCAATTTCCCCAAGGAGGAATAAATAAAGGAGAAAGTCATGCAGAGGCAATGTATCGTGAATTAATGGAGGAGGTTGGTCTAGGCCCAGAGCATGTAGAAATTATTGCACAAACAAAGAACTGGCTAAGGTATGACGTTCCAAGGCAATGGGTGAGTCGTGATGGCTCCACTCGCTATAAAGGACAAAAACAGATATGGTTTTTATTAAAGTTTATTGGTAAAGAGTCTGACATTTTTCTAACAAATTCTAAAAACCCAGAATTTGATTCGTGGCGGTGGGATGATTTTTGGTCTCCACTAGACCAAGTTATTGATTTTAAACGTGAAGTTTATGAGAAAGCATTGTCTGAATTATCAGTCCATCTTCCTAAAGACTAATACAATGCAGCTATTATTGATTGGCAACTTTTAACTTTTTGTCCAAGGCTTACTTTAATTTTTGCATTTTCTGGCAAATATAAGTCTACTCGCGATCCAAATCTAATAAAGCCATATCGCTCTCCTTTTAATAGAATTCCGCCGACTTCTTTATAGCATAAAATTCTACGAGCAATTAGCCCAGCAATCTGGACACAGGTTATCAATTTTTTATCTTCTGTTTCTATCAACAGTGCACAACGTTCATTTTCTGAAGATGCTTTGGATAAAGAAGCATTAAAAAATTTCCCAGGAAAATACCATTTTTTAATGATCGACCCAGAAACTGGAGATTTATTTGAGTGAACATTAAAAACATTCATGAACACACTAACTTTTATTGCTTTTCTTTTTTTATAGGGATCAATCGTTTTTTCAATTGAAATAACACGCCCATCCGCGGCTGATACTATCAAATTCTTATCTTGAGGTATTGGTCGAATTGGATCTCGGAAAAATTGCAAAATAAATAAAGATATTATCCATAGAGGAATTGATGCTGATAAACACCAAAGACTCGTAGCAAAGCTGGCGGCAATTGAAAGACCAAGAAATAACCAGCCTTCTTTAGCTATGATTGGATAGGTGAGATTGGTTTTCAATTAATTCTTTGTTTTATCAACAATCTTTTTAATCCATGGCATCATCGATCGAAGTGACTCTCCAACTTGCTCTATCTGATGCTGCCTTTGTTTTTCACGTCGTGCTGGTAACTCTCCAACATTACTTACAAATTCTTTAGCAAATGATCCATCTTGAATTTCACCCAGAATTTTTTTCATTTCAGCTTTTGTTTCTGAATTAACAATTCTTGAACCTCTAGTTACATCTCCGTATTCAGCTGTATTTGAAATAGAGTATCGCATATTGGCAATGCCACCCTCATACATTAAATCAACAATCAATTTTAATTCATGAAGGCATTCAAAGTATGCCATTTCTGGCTCGTAACCAGCCTCTACTAAAGTCTCAAAACCTGCTTGAACAAGCGCTGTAGTACCTCCACATAAAACTACTTGCTCACCAAATAAGTCTGTTTCTGTTTCATCTTTAAAAGTTGTTTCTAAAATACCAGTTCTTCCACCACCTATTGCAGAGGCATAAGAAAGAGCAATTTTTTTTGCACTGCCAGTTGCATCTTGTTGGATAGCAATTAAATCTGGTATCCCACCACCTTTTACGAACTCAGACCGAACCGTATGGCCAGGTGCTTTAGGCGCAATCATGATTACGTTTAAATCTTCCCTTGGTTTAATTTGCCCAAAATGAATATTAAAACCATGAGCAAATGCAAGTGTTGCACCCTCTTTTATATTTGGCTCAATAGTTTCCGAGTATATCTTGCCTTGAAATTCGTCGGGAGCAAGAACCATAATTAAGTCCGCCCAAGAAGTTGCATCCGCAACTGACTTTACATTTAAGTTAGCTGATTTTGCCTTATCCGCTGAATTAGAACCTTCACGTAAACCGACAACAACATCAACACCAGAATCCTTTAAGTTATTTGCATGCGCATGTCCCTGCGAGCCATAACCAAGAATTGCAACTTTCATATTTTTAATAACACTCAAATCCGCATCTTTATCGTAATAAACCTTCATATATTTCCTTTAAATATTATATTTTAAGTATTCTGTCTCCGCGACCAATTCCTAATGCTCCAGTTCTAACAGTTTCAATTATTGCTGCCTTATCTAAACTATCAAGATAACCATCTAGCTCGCTAGATGGACCCGTAAGTTCAATTGTAAATGTTGTTTCAGCAATTTCAATAATTCTTCCACCAAATGTGTCACTTATTCTTTTTACTTCATCTCTATATTTATTTGTAGCTTTCACCTTTACTATCATTAATTCTCGCTCAATATGTCTACCATCGTTTAGATCAAGAACTTTTACAACATCGATAAGTTTATTTAATTGCTTAATTATTTGTTCAATAACTTCATTTGAACCACTAGTTACGATAGTCATTCTTGACAAAGTTTCATCTTCTGTTGGAGCAACATTCAGTGATTCGATATTATATCCTCTAGCTGAAAATAATCCAGAAACGCGTGAAAGTGCCCCTGATTCGTTCTCCATCAAAAGTGAAATTATATGCCTCATTTATTCATCCTTAGCTAAAATCATTTCAGAAAGTCCTTTACCGCTTGGGATCATTGGAAATACATTTTCAGTTTGATCAGTTATAAAATCCATAAATACTAAACGTTCTTTAAGTTTTGGGCTAAAGGCTTCTTTTAAAGCACCTTCCACATCTGAAGATTTTTCTATTTTCATACCAACATGCCCATAAGATTCTGCAAGTTTAATAAAGTCAGGAAGGGCATCCACATATGACTCAGCATATCTATTTCCGTAGAAAAATTCTTGCCACTGCCTAACCATTCCCATGTAACGATTATTTAGAGTAATGATCTTAATTGGAAGATTGTATTGTTTACAAGTAGAAAGCTCTTGAATACACATTTGAATTGAAGCTTCACCTGTGACACAAGCAACTTGTGATTCAGGAAAAGCAAGCTGACATCCCATTGCGTATGGTAAACCAACCCCCATGGTTCCGAGCCCGCCAGAATTAATCCACCTTCTAGGCTTATCAAAAGGGTAATATTGAGCAGCCCACATTTGATGTTGACCAACGTCAGATGTAATAAATGCATCTCCTTTAGTCACTTCATGTAATTTTTGAACAACTAACTGTGGCTTTATGACCGAGCCATCATCTTTATAGGCCATACAGTCAGTATCACTCCAATCTTTTATTTTTTCCATCCATGGGGAGATAAGTTTTTTGTTATGATTTTTTTCAACTTCTTGATAGGCTTTTAGAAGATCAATTAAAACTAAATCAACATCTCCAACGATAGGAATATCTATTTTAACTCGTTTAGAAATAGAAGCAGGGTCAATATCAACATGAATAATTTTTTTTGGGTTCTTTAAGAAGTGCTCAGGATTGCTAATTACTCGATCATCAAAACGAGCCCCAACCGCTAATAAGACATCACATTCTTGCATAGCCATATTGGCTTGATAAGTCCCATGCATTCCAAGCATACCAAGAAAATTTTGATCTGATGCAGGAAAGCCCCCAAGACCCATCAAGGTATTGGTAATTGGAAGATCTAATTTTTTAACTAATTTTGTTAGAGATTTTGCTGCATCACCAAGAACTGCACCACCTCCAGAATACACCATAGGTTTTTTAGCGTTAATAAGAAGATCAATAGCTTTGCTAATTTGACCTGAATGCCCCTTTACAACAGGATTATAAGACCGCATATCAATAGTTTTTGGGTAGATAAATTCAGCGGTTTCAGTGGTAATATCCTTTGGGATATCGACCAAAACAGGACCAGGCCGACCTGTAGAGGCAATAAAAAATGCTTTTTTAATTGTGCTCGCAATTTTGTTAACATCTTTAACTAAGAAATTATGTTTAACGCAGGGTCTTGTAATCCCTACAGTGTCACATTCTTGGAAGGCATCTGAGCCAATAGCATGAGTTGGAACCTGCCCACTTATAATAACTATTGGTATTGAGTCCATATGAGCAGTAGCAATTCCCGTCACAGCGTTTGTAGCGCCTGGACCAGATGTAACTAAAGCAACACCTACCCTTCCTGTAGCTCTCGAAAATGCATCTGCAGCATGAACAGCTGCCTGCTCATGGCGAACTAAGACATGTTTGAATACAGTTTGTTGATGAATAGCATCGTAAATATTTAATACAGCACCCCCAGGGTAGCCAAAAACGAACTCAACATTTTCTTCTTGTAATGAGCGAATGGTAATTTCAGCGCCAGTGATAATTTCAGGTTTCATTAATTAAATTAAGATTTCATAAAGGCTCTACAATACCCTTTATGCAAGGCTCTCGTCAAGCTTAACTAAGCTATTTAATCCTAATTGACATAGAAAAATCTACTGCTTTAATATTTTTTGTGAGGGCACCTATTGAAATTCTATCCACCTTAGTTTTTGCGAAATCAATAACATTATTAATATCAATATCACCAGATGCTTCTAGTACAGCTTTCTTTTTATTAATTTGGACTGCTTTGGTGAGCTCTTTCAGTGAAAAATTGTCTAATAAAATATTTGTGGCACCTAAATCTATTGCCTCTTTAAACTCTTTAAGATTCTCAACCTCAATTTGAACATCTTTTAGAGAGTATTTTTTTTTAGCTATTTTCAGGATTTGGGAAACGCTCCCAATTGATTTTATATGATTTTCTTTAATTAAAACTTTGTCATAAAGACCGAATCTTTGATTAAATGCTCCGCCTACATAAACAGCATATTTTTGTGCCACCCTAAGCCCAGGAATTGTTTTTCTTGTATCAAATAGCCTAGCTTTGTACCTTTTAATTTTTAAATTTATTAGGTTAGAAGTTGATGCTGTTGCAGAAAGTGTTTGAAGAAAGTTTATAGCTATTCGTTCGCCCATTAAAATACGATTATAGTTACCTGAAATTGTACAGATTTCGTCTCCAGTTTTTATTTTGGAACCTTCACTGAAGTGCCAAACAATTCTTATATCTTTATCTATTTGATGGAAGCAATTATCTACCCATGGAGACCCACATAGTATTGCAGCTTGTTTGACATAAATTTTGGCGACCCCTTTGATTTTTTTAGGGAGTATGTCCGATGTTTTATCAATATTTTTCAGGTCTTCTTCAATAGCAGCGGATACATTTATCTTAATTGCTACTAGCAATAGTTTTTTATTGAATATTGATTGCGTATTTTTGTTCATACATTTATTCTTGATTAATTGGCTCTTTAATGATTCCTCCACCTAAGCAAACATTACTTTCGTATACCACAACTGACTGCCCTGGTGTTATGGCCCTTTGTTTTTGGCCAAAAATTATATTAAATTCTTTATCATTTATTTCATCAATTTCACATGGGTCATCATTCTGTCGATAACGGGTTTTAGCTGAGTATACCCACTTAGTTTTAGGTTCTTTATTTAAAATCCAGTGAAAGTCATTTGCAATTAGACCATCCTTAAAGAGGAGAGGGTGCTCATGCCCCTGTCCTACAATAACTTCATTTTTTTTAATTTTTTTATCTACAACAAACCATGGTGCCCCATTACCAGAACTCATACCACCAATTTTTAAACCTTGTCTCTGACCTATGGTATAAAAATTAATACCGTCATGTTGTCCAAGAATATTTCCGTTTAAGTCTTTAATATCCCCTGGATTTTTTTTAATATACCCACTGAGAAATTCGGCAAATGGCCTTTCACCAATAAAACATATACCAGTTGAGTCTTTTCTAGCATAGTTATGTAATCCGTTATCCTTTGCTATATTCCTAACATCAGATTTTAATAAATGACCGAGTGGAAATATTGACCTCGAAAGTTGTGACTGATTAAGTCTATAAAGAAAATAACTCTGATCCTTTGTTCCATCATCACCTTTTAGTAATTTAAAAAGACCTTCTTCTTCTTGAACTTTTGCATAGTGGCCAGTTGCTATCTTATCAGCCCCCATACCAATTGCATGATTAAGAAAAGCATTGAATTTAATTTCTGAGTTACACAGAATATCTGGATTAGGAGTAATGCCATTTTCTAATCCATTAATAAATAGTGAAAATACTTTTTCTTTGTATTCTTTTGCAAAATTTACGACTTGAATATCAATTCCAATTTTTTCTGCTACAGAAACTGCATCAATTAAATCTTGTTTACTAGTGCAGTATTCATCATCATTATCATCTTCCCAGTTTTGCATAAAAAGACCAGTAACTTTATACCCTTGATTCTTGAGAAGCCAAGCAGTGACAGCTGAATCAACCCCACCAGAAAGCCCTACAACAATATTTTTTTTCATAGCCTTACTACTTACTGAGCTCTTTAGATCTTTTATGTGCAGCTTTTACTGCCTGCTTAATAATCGTATCTAATTTTTTTTGTTTGAAAATACTAATAGCTTTTTCAGTTGTACCACCTTTTGAGGAGACCTTAATAATTTCACTTTCAAGATTATCAATATCTTTCCCTGTTTCACCAGCTCCGATAATGGTTTGCGCTACCAATCTTTGTGCGTCACTTCTTTTTAACCCAATCTCCTCAGCAGCATCAATCATTGCATTCATGATGTAATAAATGTACGCGGGACCACTACCTGAAATAGCAGTTACAGAATCAAGGTCTGATTCTTGCTCCACCCAGAAAACTTGTCCAATTGGGGTAAAAATTTTATTAACTCTCTGGCCATATACTGTCCCACCCTTTTTCCCATACCAATCAGAATCTCCAAAAAGACCAGTGATTGCCATAGCTTTTTTAGCACATAAATTTGGCATTGCTCGTACAAATTTATGCCCAGAATACCCACCTAAATATTGATTAATCTTTAGACTATTAACACCTGCAGCAATAGAAATTATTAATGGCTCTTCTTCTATCAAAGGTTTTAATTGCACGCATACAGATTTTATTTGTGCAGGCTTTACTGCTAACAAAATAGCATCAAACCTATGAAGTTTAGACTTACTTAATTTTTTAATTATTTGAGTTTGAGGGCTTAATTTAAAATTTCCTAAGCAATGTAAGCTCATCTCTTTGATTTCTTTTATTCTTTGGTTACTTTTTTCAATGAGAAAAATATTTTTGTAGGATTTTTTATCCATTCTTTGATAAATAGCCTGAGCCATATTTCCAAAACCAATAAAATAAAAATCTCTTTTAATTATAACCATTATGTTCTTTTACCGAAAATTTTACTTCCTATTCGTACAAGATTAGACCCATTTTCAATCGCTAACAAGTAGTCGTTAGACATCCCCATTGATAGAGTATCAACTGATAAATATTTCTTTTTGAGATTCTCATATAAAACTTTTAATTGTTTGTATTCATTTTTAAGGATTTCATCATTGCTTGTATTGGAAGGAATTGCCATAAGCCCCCGTAATGTTAATTTATCTAAGCTATTAATATGTTCTGCGAGAGAGTCTATTTCATTAATTTTTAGCCCACTTTTACTGTCTTCATTACTGATATTCACTTGCATGCAAACATTAAGCGATGTTTTCTCTTTAAGTGAATTATTCAATTTATTTGCTACTTTAATTCGGTCTACGCTATGAACCCATGAAAAATTTTCAGCTATTAATGTACATTTATTGCTTTGTATTGGTCCGATAAAGTGCCATTCGATTTTATGATCTGTAAGGCTTTTTTGTTTATCAATAGCTTCTTGAAGGTAATTTTCACCAAAAATATTATGACCAGATTTTAAGGCTTCCAGAATTTTTTCTTGACCTTGACCTTTACTTACCGCGACAAGGCGCACCTTGCTCTCTTTTTGAGAACTATTTTGTTCTAATTCATCAATAATATTAAGTATATTTTTTTTAATTAGTGACATATCTTAAAATAAAAAAACCAAGCTAAATAGCTTGGTTTTTTTAAGACTCAATTTAAACCCTTACTATCTCTTTTTCTTTTTCGCTACTGGTTTCTTTTTCGCTGCTGGTTTCTTTTTCGCTGCTGGTTTCTTTTTCGCTGCTGAGGGAGCTTTAGACTCTCTACCTAGCAGTGCATTAATTAGTTTTTCTAACATCAATTTTCCCCTTTTGATCAAAACAAATTTAACTAGTTTTTATATTATATACATAAAAATAATAAGTATTAATTTTTAAAGCCTTTTTTATTTATTACCTACCATCATTGCCATGACTGCCATTCTTATTGCTATCCCATTCTTAACTTGATTAAGAATTACTGATTGCATTCCATCAGCAACTTTGGACTCTATTTCTACGCCTCTATTAATTGGACCTGGATGTAAAACTATAGCATCATCTTTTGCGATTTTAAGGCGTTTTTGATTTAGCCCAAAACTTTTAAAGTAATTACTTTCAGATGGAACTGTTTTATTACTCATTCTTTCTTTTTGGATTCGTAACATCATTACAACATCAACATCCTTTAATCCCTCTTCCATTGTATTAAAAACATTAACATCCAGATCATCAATATTCCTAGGCATAAGACTTTTAGGACCTATCACTCTAATCTCTTTAGCACCAAGAGTTGCTAAAATATTAATCTGTGATTTTGCTACTCTCGAATGTTCAATATCACCAACGATTGCAACTTTGAGGGTAGAAAAATCTTTTTTAAATTCTCTTATTGTAAAAGCGTCTAAAAGTCCCTGGGTTGGATGCTCTCTATTCCCATCACCAGCATTGATTATATGAGCATCCGATTTAATATTTTTGGCAATCAACTCTGGGATGCCCGGCTTAGAGTGCCTGATCACAAAAATATCCACACTCATTGCAATTAAATTATTTATTAAATCAAGGATTGACTCACCTTTTGATTGTGATGATGTTGCTATGTCTAAATTTATTACATTTGCCGATAATCTTTTTGCAGCAATTTCAAATGTAGTCTGAGTTCGAGTGCTATTTTCAAAGAAAAGATTACATACTGTTTTTCCACTCAAGGATGTGTAACCATCAAATTCTGTATCTTTGTTTTCGAGAAATTTATCTGCGTCATTGAATATTCTTTCAACAATATCTTTATTTAATCCTTCAATTGATAAAAGGTGTTGAAGTTTTTTATTTTTATCTTGTTGCAGATTCTTCATCATAAAACCTCTTGAAATTTTTCATTAGAATTTTCATTAATATTATTCTGGAAAAAAGAGTCAAGTATAATCATTGCAGCAACTTGATCGATAACAATTTTTCTTTTCTTAAAATTTTTTTCAAATTTCTTTAATTCTAAATCAGCTTCCGAAGAAGTAAACCTTTCATCTATCATTACTATTGGAATATTGTATTTATTTCCTAATTTCATACCAAATTTTTTTGCTAGTAAGCTCATTTTTGAAAGAGTTCCATCTTCGTTTAAGGGGTAGCCTATAACTAACTTAACTGGCTCCCAAGTTTTTAGTAACAATTCAATAAGCCTGTATCTTTCTGTATTTTTATCAGTATTTATGGTTTCTAATGGGTGAGAGGTTTTTGTAATGCTATTTCCAATCGCAATACCAATTCTTTTTTCCCCAAAATCAAATGACAAAATATTTCCTTCCATTTTTTTCACTATTTTTATTTGGTCAAGCATGGAGTCCGAGAATAAAAGATTGGCTTAAAAAAAAAGGGTTAGAAGCCCTTTTGGAAAATTTACAATTTAAATTATATTTTAATGTAATCAACGACTTATTTTATCATGAAATAAATAAAATCCTACTAATTATTTTCAATAAATTCAGTAACTTGAAGTCCATAACCTATCATACTAGGCATCTTTCTTGGCGATGCTAGCAATTTCATTTTTTTTACACCAATATCAACGAGTATTTGGGAACCAATCCCATAATTTCTTAAATCATTTGTATTGTCTGTAGGTATATTAATAGTCTCTAAAATATCAGAAATTTTATTTTGTGATTCTTGATAATTAAGAAAGATAATTACTCCATTGGGGGACTCACGGATTGCTTCTAATGCTTTTAATGGTGGCCATGAATGCTGAGTTTTTTTATCAATAAAATCAAGAATGGATAAAGGGGCATGAACCCTTACTAGTACCTCATCTCCAGGATTTATTTTTCCCTTTACAAGCGCTAGATGAGAATTTTTTGATAGTAAGTCAGAGTAAAGAAGAAGTTGCATTTGTCCATAATACGTATCAATCGTTTGTTCGCTTATTTTTTTGATAAGTTTTTCTTTTCTACTTCTAAACTCTATTAAGTCGGCAATTGTTCCAATTTTTATTTTATGCTCTTTTGAAAAATTAATTAGTTCTGGTAGGCGAGCCATGCTCCCGTCTTCATTTAGTATTTCACATATTACAGAGGCAGGCTCTAAGTTTGCAAGTTCTGCAAGATCACAACCAGCTTCAGTATGTCCTGCTCTATAAAGCACCCCTCCAGGATGAGAAATTAATGGAAAAATATGGCCTGGTCGAATAATGCTTGTATGGTTTGCATTCTTTGATATTGCAGCCATTATTGTTTTAGCTCTGTCACTTGCTGAAATTCCTGTTGTAACTCCTTTGGCGGCCTCAATTGATACTGTAAAATTTGTACCTAATTTCCCTTCATTTTCTTGAACCATCAAGGGCAATTTTAATTTTTTGCATTTTTCTTCAGTTAGAGTTAAACAAATTAACCCTCTTCCAAACTTAGACATAAAATTAATGTGACTCGCTGATGTAAACTCGGCAGCTAGAACTAAATCACCCTCATTTTCTCTATCTTCATCATCTACTAAGATGACCATTTTTCCATTCTTAAGATCTTCTATAATTTCTTCTGTAGTATTCATCTAGTTATGATTTCTTTAAAATAGTTTCTACATACCTGGCAAGCATATCAACTTCAATATTCATTTTATTGCCAATACCCATGTTTTTCAGTGCTGTATTCTCTAACGTATATGGTATTAAATTAATTTTAAATGAGCTTTCTTGAACGGAGTTAATTGTAAGGCTAACCCCATTAATTGATATCGATCCTTTTTCAGAGATATATTTCATAAGTTTTTTTGGCGGCTTAACTGTCCACTCTTCACTTCGACTTTTTATTTCATTTTTTGTTAGTTTAGCTATTCCGTCAATATGACCAAAAACAAAATGGCCCGATATTTTACTATTCACTCTTAAAGAGCTTTCAAGATTAACCATTTCACCTATCCTAAATTCAGTAATTCTTGATATTGTTTCGTTTGAAAGATCAAAATACATAAAATTTTTATTAAACTTTTTAACAGTTAAGCATATACCATTTACGGATATACTATCTCCAAGAGACAAATCATTTAAGCATGCAGATTCATATTTAATTTTTATTTCAAAATCACCTTGTTTGCTAGTAAGCAATGTGATTTGACCAACAGATTCAATTATTCCTGTAAACATGCCATAATTCTAGCAGAATGCTCAAGACCACAGTTTAAAAATAATATGATTATAAATTTTCTTAAAAATAATTTCTACGAATTCTGGATAGCTTTAAGATATACGCGATTAAAAAATAGAAATTTTATTTCTTTTATATCTTTAACAAGCATTATTGGAATTACTTTAGGAGTTATGGCTTTAATTGTTGTTCTTTCAGTTATGAATGGTTTTAAATCTGAATTACAAACGAAAATATTAAGCGTTGCATCTGATATTGAGATTGTCAAGATAGGTGAAAATCTAAAAGAGTGGAGAGATTTAAAATCAAATCTTAAAGATATAGAAAATATATCAGCTATTGCTCCATTTACAAATAATCAAGCAATGTTATCTCTCGGTAAATATAATCGAGGAGTCATAGTTAGAGGCATTGTGCCTAGCTTAGAACCAGAAGTGAGTGATTTAAATTTAAAGATTAAGGAGGGTGAGTTTAATCTTATTCCAGATAAATATGAAATATTAATTGGAGTTGATATTGCTAGATACTTTGGATTGTCGGTCGGGGATAAAGTTTCTTTGATTAGCTCCCAAGCTAATTACTCCCCAATAGGCATGTTACCTCGCCTTAAACAATTCAAGATCAAAGGTATTTTTGAGGTTGGAATGTATGAATATGATGCTGGTTTAGTTTTAATTCATTTAAATGATGCACAGACTTTGTTTCAAATGGGTGAGTATATTTCTGGCCTGAGGGTTAAATTAAATGACTTAAATCAAACAAGAAAAACCTCATCATTAATGTCAGGCAGGTTTAAGAATTCTGATAATCTTGTTGTAACAGACTGGACTAGGCAACATGCAAATTTATTTGCTGCAATTCAAATGGAAAAAAAAGTAATGTTTGTTATCCTAACTTTAATTGTTGCTGTTGCTGCATTCAATATTGTCTCTACTCTTGTTATGGGCGTAACTGAAAAAACATCTGACATTGCAATTTTAAGAACTTTGGGAGCAACAAAAAAGAGTATTTTATTTGTTTTTATGTGGCAGGGAATTTTAATCGGCATTGTTGGAACTTTCTTAGGAATGTTATTGGGTATAACAATCTCATTAAATATCGATACCATTGTTCCTTTCATTGAGGGTTTATTTGGCGTTCAATTTTTATCTAAAGATATTTACTACATTTCTGTATTGCCATCAAAACTTCTCTTAAGCGATGTAATTTTTATAGGCACTATGAGTTTATTTTTATCCATTATTGCTACAATTTACCCAAGTATTAGAGCTACTAGAATTGAGCCTGCGACTGCTTTAAAATATGAATAATCAAATAAAATTAAAAATTAATCAACTAACTAAGTCTTTTCCCGGTTTAGATCAGCCGGTGTTAAATAACATTAATTTGACTATTAAGACTGCAGAAAAAATTGCAATAACAGGAGTTTCCGGCTCTGGAAAAAGTACTTTACTTCATTTGATGGCAGGACTTGAAAAACCTGATAGTGGAAAAATTATCATACTAGACAAGGATTTAAGAACTCTAAAATCTAACGAGTTATGCACCTTGAGAAATAATAACTTAGGGTTTATATACCAATCCCATCATCTAATGCCTGATTTTACAGCTCTCGAAAATATTATGATGCCATTCACAATTAGAGGAGGGCTAACAATGGAAAATAAAACGCAATTATCCTTAATTGTAAAAAAATTAGCCCTCGAAAAAAGAATTAATCATTACCCTCATGAATTGTCTGGCGGCGAAAGACAAAGAGTATCTATTGCCAGAGCAATTATTTCATCACCAGATATTATTTTAGCTGATGAGCCAACAGGAAATTTAGATAACAAAAATGCCAATAAAGTTTTTGATATTTTTTTAGAGCTGGCAGAAGATTTAGGCACATCTATTGTTTTAGTAACTCATGATATTTTGCTAGCAAAGAAAATGAGTAAAATTTACAATTTAACTCAGGGTAAAATCACGGTGAGCTAGTATAATAATTAAATTATGTAATTATAAAAATGGGAGAAATATAAGTGTTGGATATCATTAACGCAGCAGGCTGGCCAATTTGGCCCTTAATTTTCGCTTCAATCATAGCTGTAGCTATAATTTTTGAAAGACTTTGGGCATTAAGAGAAAATATTATTGCCCCAGAAAACTTGCTTTTGGAAGCTCAAAAAATGATAACAAAAGATGGTGTAAAGAAAGAAGCCATACAATCGTTACAAAAACATTCAATGCTAGGTGAGATTTTTGCAAGCGCATTAAATAATTATAATAGTCCATCAGAAGTCATTAAAGAAGCTATTGAAGAAACAGGAAGGGCTATTAATCATAGATTAGAAAGGTACCTTTCTACTTTGGGCACTATTGCAACAGTAGCCCCTTTGTTGGGCTTGTTTGGGACTATTATCGGTATGGTTGAATTGTTTAGCTCATTTACTAGTAGCGGTCATGATGTTGCTATTTTTGCCCGTGGGATTTCAATTGCTTTATATAATACTGCTGGAGGAATAGTTGTGGCTGTTCCAGCTATGATTGCTTATCGATTTTTTAGGTCAAAGATTGATGACCTTGTGGTCGAAATGGAACAACAAGCAATTAAGTTAGTAGAGATTATTAATGGGAAGAGGAAGTAGGGGAGTATTTAAATGAATTTTCAAAAAGGCAAAAAAAATGATGAGTTAGAAATCAATTTTATTCCTTTAATTGATGTGTTGCTAGTTATTATTATTTTCTTGGTTGTCAGTACAACATTTGCCCGTTTTAGCCAATTAAAAATTAATCTACCAGTAGCAGAAGCAAATATTTCAGACAAAACTCAAGAGCATATCAATGTTGCAATTAGTAAAGATGGCCAATATTCAATAAATGAAAAACTAATTAACGCCAAGACTGTAGCTGAATTAACTATAAAATTAAGAGAACTATCTAACAGTAGGCTAGATAACCCATTAGTGATTAATGCAGATGCATTAGCATCTCATCAATCAGTAATTAACGTTATGGAAGCTTCTCGGCAAGCTGGTCTAACAAAAATTACATTTTCTACAAAAGTTAATTAGAAAGTATTAAATATTTTTATGTCGAAAGAACAAACGACCAAAGTTGACTTGGCAGATTTTAAAAAAATCTATTCAAGGATTTTTAAATATGCACTTAAATATAAGTGGATTTTATCTCTCAGTATTTTTTCTTTAATTATTTTAGCCCTAACAAATACTGGATTTCTTGCTTTAATAAAAAAAATTACAGATGAAGGTTTTGTTGAGCAAGCGGCAGACCCTTCGATTTTTCTGCCATTGGCATTAGTTATATTAATGACGATAAGAGCACTATCTGGATTTATTTCAGGCTATTCAATGCGATGGGTATCAAGAAAGATCGTTGAAGATTTACGTTTTGATGCTTTTAGAAGGTTAATGTTACTCCCAGTAACATATTTTGATTCACGTGCTGCAGGAAATATTGTTTCTAAGATTACCTATGAAACAGAACAATTATCATTTATTGCAACAAAAGTTGCTTTAGAGTCTATCCGTGAAAGTCTTACTATATTGGGTATTGTAGGATATATGCTTTACTTGGATTGGCTATTAACCATTATTTTTACATTAATGGCACCATTAATGGCTTTTTATTTAAAATTAGTTTCACCTAAGCTGAGAAAGGCTGGCAAAGAAGTCCAAAGTACAATGGGAGATATGACAAGTGCTTCAGAGCAGGCTATATCTGGACAACGTATTGTTAAAATATTTGAATCGAGTTTTTTTGAGTTTAAAAAATTCTCCGAAATAGTAATACGTAATAGGAAAATGCAAACGAAATTAGCCCAATTATCTGGTGCAAATAGTTTTGTAATTGAGGTCCTAGCGTCTATTTCTCTAGCCTTAGTAGTTTACTATTCTGTTGGTAAATTTACTCCAGGCGAGTTTGCTGCATTTGTTGGCGCTTTGCTTATGTTGATTTCACCAATTAAAAAATTAACTGCAATTAATGAACAAATTCAGATAGGTATTGCAGCTGCTGTAAGTATTTTTAGCGTAATGGATGAAACAAAAGAAGTTGATACTGGAAAGAAAATATTTAAAAAAATTACTGGCCATATTGAATTTAAAAAAGTTTCTTTTTCATATGAAAAAATTAAAAAACCTATCTTAAAAGATATAAATTTAGTAATTAAACCAGGTGAGAAAATTGCATTGGTAGGTAAATCTGGCGGAGGAAAAACATCTCTAATAAACTTAATACCAAGATTTTATGAATTAGATTCTGGATCTATATTTATTGATAAAACTAATATTACCCAAATCAAACTCAATGATTTGAGACATCATTTATCTCTCGTTAGTCAAGATACTATTTTATTTAATGATACGATTCATAATAATATTGCTTATGGAAAACTTAATAAAATAGATTTTAAAAAGGTAAAGAATGCAGCAAAAGCAGCAAATGCAATTGAGTTTATAGAAAAACTTCCTGATGGTTTTAATCATCAAATAGGTGATAGGGGTGTTCGTTTGTCTGGTGGACAAAAACAAAGAATAGCTATTGCAAGAGCTATCTTAAAAAATGCACCTATTTTGCTACTGGATGAAGCAACTTCGGCTTTAGATTCAGAATCAGAAAAACTTGTTCAACAAGCATTAGATAATTTAATGCATGGACGCACATCTATTGTAATTGCACATAGGCTTAGTACTATAATGAACGCTGACAGAATAGTTGTTATTGACGATGGAAAAATAGTTGAAATTGGAACGCATAAAAGTTTATTAAAATCTAAGAAACACTACTTTAGACTATATAAAAAAGGCTTTAGTTAAATTTGAGATCAATTCATGAGATTCTAAATAGGCAATATTATAAAAAATCTTCTTGGATTTTAATTTTACTCCCATTAAGTTTTATTTATTTTCTAATAATTTATTTTAGAATTTGGGCTTACAGGATTGGTATTTTTAAATCAATCAAGATGGATGTTCCTGTTGTAGTGATTGGAAATATTACTATTGGAGGTACAGGTAAAACACCACTAGTTATATGGCTGCTAGAAAGATTGATAAAAAAAGGTATGAAACCTGGCCTAATTTGTAGCGGCTACAACTCTAATGCTAAATCTCCTAAGGAAGTTTTATTAGACTCAAAAGTATCAAATGTAGGCGATGAGGCCTTAATGATTAAACTGCGCTTTAAAAAAAATTATAACAAAGATATCCCTATATTTGTTGGTAAGAGGAAGGTGCATGTTGGGCAAGCATTATTGGAGTCTTATCCTAATGTGAATATTTTAATTTCTGATGATGGCTTACAGCATTATGAGTTAGAAAGGGATTTTGAAATAGTTGTTGTTGATGAAGCTAGGCAATTTGGCAATAAATTTTTAATCCCAGCCGGACCATTGAGAGAGAGTGTTTCCAAAATTAATGAAGTGGATGCTTTGGTATTAAATGGACACCTTAATGCATCAGAAAAATACGATAGTATGATTGAGAAAAAAAATAAAAATATAAACGAAGGCTTGGCATTCAAAATGACCTATTATGCGGATGTTCTAGTAAATTGTTTTAATCGAGATCAAATATTTAATTTAGACATTCTTGCAAAAAAAAATTTAGTTGCGATAACTGGAATTGGCAATCCAGAAAGATTCTTTAATCAATTAATTGCTGCCAAAATACCATTTATTGACACTAAAATTTTTAACGACCATCATGTATTTACCAAGTCTGATTTTAAGATTTATTCTGATATGAATATTATAATGACTGAAAAAGATGCTGTGAAGTGTAAAAAATTTGTAAATATAAATTATTGGTATTTACCAATATATGTGGATTTGGATGAAAAGTTATTTAAAAAAATGATGAAAAAATTAAGGATTAATTAAAATGGATAAAAATTTATTAAGCATTCTTGTTTGTCCAGTAACTAAAGGACCTCTTATATTCGATAAAAAGAATAATGAGCTTATATCAAAATCGGCTAAGTTAGCTTATCGAATTGAGGATGGAATCCCTATTTTACTTGAAAGTGAAGCCAGAAAGATCTCTGGAAAAGACTAAAAATGGAATTTAATGTAGTCATTCCTGCTAGATATGCAAGTTCAAGGTTGCCAGGGAAGCCATTAATTGATATTGCCGGAATTCCAATGGTTATTAGAACTGCATTTCAAGCAAGTGAAAGTGGTGCTAAGAGTGTAGTCATTGCTACTGATGATAAAAGAATAATGGATACTGCTGAAAAGTATGGGTTTGAGGCTTTAATGACTGATAAAAATCATATTTCAGGAACAGATAGAGTTTTAGATGTAGCAAATCAAAAAGGGTGGATTGATGATGAGATTATCATTAATGTTCAGGGGGACGAGCCACTCATTAATTCAGGATTAATTAAGTTACTAGCTAACAGACTTCATGGAAGCAATATTAATTATGTGAGTGCTTGCTCACAGTTTGAAAATTTTGATGACTATTTAAACCCAAACAATGTAAAGGTCGTATTTGACCATGCGCAGTTTGCTATAAAATTTTACAGAGAAGCATTAATAAAAAACAAAGAAAACTGGAATTTGCAGAAAAATTTTCATCATATTGGTATTTATGGGTATACAAAAAGATTATTAGATAATTTTTGTAGCCTACCTATTTCTAAACTAGAAAATTCTTTAAAACTTGAACAGTTAAGAGCCTTAGAAAATAATATATCACTGATGATATTGAAATATGAGGGAAAGGTTTATAGAGGTATAGATACCCCTGAGGACTTAGTCTTAATTAGAAAGTACTTGGAAAAAAACTAAAAAACTATACTGCATCTTCACCTTTTTCACCTGTTCGAATTCGGATAGCATCTTCAACATCCATAACAAATATTTTTCCATCACCGATTTTCCCAGTATGCGCAGTTTTAGTAATAGAATCTATTACCTTCTCAACCATTTCGTCAATGACAACTATATCAAGTTTCACCTTTGGTAAAAAATCAACTATATATTCTGCACCTCTATATAATTCTGTATGGCCTTTTTGACGGCCAAAGCCCTTAACTTCTGTAGCTGTAAGCCCCATAATTCCGAGCTCAGATAAAGCTTCCCTGACTTCATCTAATTTGAAAGGCTTTATGATGGCTTCAATCTTTTTCATTTGAAATTCCTTTTAATTGTATTGTTATATTTATTTGTAATCGGATAACGCCTATCTTTAACAAAAGCTTTATGAGTTACTTTTGGACCCGGAGGTGCCTGCCTTCTTTTAAATTCGTTCATATCGACTAATTTTATAACTTTTCTAACTACTTGTGCTGAATATCCTTCATTAATTATCGTTTTAATACTTTTATTTTTTTCTACATATAAATCTATTATTGCATCAAGTATTTCATAATCAGGGAGGTTGTCTTGATCTGTTTGGTTTTTTGATAATTCAGCAGAAGGGGCTCTTGTAATTATCCTTGTAGGAATAATTATATTTTGTTGATTAATCTCTTCTGCAATTTTATAAACCATAGTTTTTGGTATATCTTTCAAAACTGAGAATCCACCAACCATATCACCATATAAAGTTGAATAACCAACAGCAACTTCACTTTTATTACTTGTTGCCAAAACAATTCCATTTAGTTTATTTGCATAAGCCATTAATAATACACCTCTAATTCTTGCTTGAATATTTTCTTCTGTAATGTCTGTAGTAAGATTTTTAAAATCATTTGAGAGAGACTTCTCAAACGATTTCATCAAAGGTTCAATTGGAATTATTTTATATTTAATTGATAAGTGAGTTGCTAGCTGATTTGCATCTTCGAGACTAGCTTTTGATGTAAAAGAACTAGGCATCATAATAGCCGTAACACCATTCTTACATGCTTGAGATGCTATATAAAGAACTACAGCTGAGTCAATTCCACCTGATAGACCAATAAAGATATTTTTAATAGAATTTTTTCTAAGGTAGTCTTTAAGGGAGAGTATTAAACCATTTAATAAATTTTTTATCGGGGAGTTAAGTATTTTATTGTTCTTAGAGGAGCTCAATTTATTAATTTTTTTTAAATCTATTATTTTATTTATTGATTTAAATTGCTCGAGATCTTCAATTAATCCATTTTTCCTGTTGTATATAAAAGATCCTCCATCAAAAAGTAAATCATCTTGCCCTCCTACTAAATTAAGATAAATAAAGGTAAAATTATTTAATGCGATTATTTTTTTAAGCTCTTTAACTTTGGATTCACGCTTATTAATTTCATATGGTGAAGCGTTAATGCAGATAACATAGTCGACATTCTTTAATTTTTCAATAGGGCCTTTAACCCAAATATCTTCGCATATTAATACACCAAATTTTTTACCCTTGAGAGAAAAAATTAGAGCCTTATCCCCTGGTTGAAAATACCTTTTCTCATCAAATACTCCATAATTAGGTAGGATCTGCTTGTCATAAGTTTTCTCAATTTTCCCTTTGTAAAGAATAGAAGCTGAGTTATATAACAATCCTTTATGACTTCTTGGATGGCCTACAATTATTTTTAATCTTGGGAATTCTCTTGCGATTTTTAACAAATAAATATGACATTCCTGAAGAAAATCTTTGTTTAATAGTAGGTCTTCAGGCGGGTATCCACAAATACTTAACTCAGGGGTAATTAAAATTTCTGTATTTGAGTCCCGAGCAATTTTTGCATGCTTGACTATAAGTTTATAATTAGATTTAAGGTCGCCTACAGTTGGATTAATTTGAGCTAAGCTTATTTTCATAACTTATTAGTATTTCCCACCAGATTTCTTGATTAGATCAACTATATTTTTCTTTTTATTCTTCAATGCATAAACCAGAGCTGTTAAACCATATTGATCTTTAGCTTTCAAATTAACTTTTGCATCAATTAGAAGTTTTATGAATTTAATTGATTTGCTGTGGACAGCGTAATGAATTAAATATGAGCCCTCATTATCTTTATGATTTATATCAGCCCCATAAAGAACGAGAACTTTTGCAGCTTTATATTTTTTATTATTTATAGCCCACATTAGAGCACTCCATTCATACTTATCAGTAATATTAACTTTTGCACCTTTATGAAGAAGAAGATTTAGTGCATTTTCATTCCCATTGGATGCAGCATGAATTAGTGCTGTTTTACCATATCTATCCTTTAATTCAACTTTTGCACCATTATTAATTAATATTTCTATAGTTTTAACGTTACCACTTTTACATGCCAGCATTAATACAGTTAACCCTGAACTGTTTCTACTATTTGGATCAATACCACCTTTAAGAAGTAAATCGATAGTTTTGTAATGCCCTGAAGTTGCTGCTAATCCATAAGCAGACCAGCCATCTGGATCTGTTATTTTTGGATCAGCATTATTTTTAAGAAGGACTTCGACAGTTTCCGTGTAGTTTTTCTTTGCAGCAAACATTAGAGCAGTCCAACCATCATTTTCTACTTTATTTACGTCTGCCCCTTGAGAAATTAAATATTTGATTACCACGACTTGATTCTTCCTTGATGCATACATTAATGCATTTGTATTGTCTTTATCCTCTGTATTTGGATCACCTCCACTTTGAATAATTGCCTTTACTGTTTCTATATCACCTTTTGCAGATGCAGTCAGTAAATATGAAATTTCTTCAGAATGCAACTGGGTTGCGGTACATGCAATATAAAAAAATAAAATTTGTAGAATATTTCTCATTCTTTAGTTTTATTTTTTTAAAGATTGAGCCATTATTAGCCCCATCGTTGCTGGCGACTCAGAAATCGATACACCTGATTTTTTTAAAGTATTAATTTTATCAATAGCTTTACCAGAGTTACCAGATATAATTGCTCCGGCATGCCCCATCCTTTTTCCTTTTGGTGCAGTTAGCCCAGCTATATATGCAACAACTGGTTTTTTAATGTTACTACTAATAAATTCAGCAGCAAGTTCTTCATCTAACCCTCCAATTTCTCCTACCATAATGATCCCTTCTGTATTTGGATCATCCTCAAACATTTGCAAGCACTCTATAAAATTAAGGCCTTTTATGGGGTCTCCTCCAATACCAATACAAGTTGTTTGTCCCAGCCCATTCATCGAAGTTTGATGCACTGCTTCATACGTTAAAGTACCCGATCTTGAAACAATTCCAATTACTCCAGGCTTATGAATTTCTCCTGGCATAATTCCAATTTTACATTCATTTGGAGTAATAATGCCTGGGCAATTGGGGCCAATAAGAATAGCATTATTTGATTTAATACTTTGCTTTACTTTTAGCATATCAATTACTGGTATACCTTCAGTTATACAAACAATAATCTCAATACCTGCTTCACTAGCTTCTACGATAGACTCTGCTGCAAACCTTGGTGGAACATAAATCATTGTCGCATTGGCACTTGTCTCATTAACTGCTTCTTTTACAGTGTTGAAAACAGGTAGATTAAGATGAGTTTGTCCACCTTTTCCAGGAGTAACCCCACCAACAATCTTAGTGCCATATTTGATTGATTGCTCACTATGAAATGTTCCTTGCTTACCTGTGAAGCCTTGGCACAAAACTTTTGTATTTTTATTTATAAGAATAGACATATATAGTTTATAAAATAGTGAGGTCGACTGACTTCTTTGCTGCATCAGTTAGGCTGTCAGCAGATATAATATTTAGATTACTTTCCTTTAAAATTTTTTTTCCAAGCTCGACATTTGTTCCTTCTAAGCGAACAACTATGGGTATTTTAACACCCACTTCTTTAATAGCAGCTATTATTCCTTCAGCAATAATGTCACACCTCATAATCCCACCAAATATATTTACCAATACAACGCGAACATTTTTATCAGAAAGTAAAATTTTGAAAGCTTTATTTACAGTATCCGATGTAGCACCACCCCCAACATCTAAAAAGTTTGCAGGTTGCCCACCAGAAATTTTAATTAAATCCATTGTAGCCATAGCTAATCCTGCACCATTCACCATACAGCCTATATTACCCTCCAACGCAATATAACTTAACCCTTCGTGAAAAGCCTCAGCTTCTTTTTTATCAATTTGAAGCCAGTCATAAGCTTCACTAATTCCCTTATGACGAAATCGAGCATTGTCATCTAAAATTATTTTACAATCTATAGCAACAATTTCATCATTATTTGAAATAACTAATGGATTGATCTCAAGAAGTGACAAATCTAAGTTTTTAAACAAATTAAAGCAAGCGGTAAGAAAATTTTCAAATTTGGAAAATAGTTTTTTTTCTATTCCAAGTCCTATTGCTAAATTATTAATTTGTGGGGGAGTTAAATTCTGATTAATTTTGAAATATTCTTTAACAATAGAATTATTATCCTTACTGGCTATCTCTTCTATATCCATCCCTCCAAATTTTGAGGTTATTATTACTATAGATTCTGATTGCCTATCTATTAAAATTGAGAAGTATAGTTCTTTTTTAATAGAAATTGTCTCTTCTATTAATAATTTAGTTACAGGTTGGCCATGAGGTCTATTTTGTTCAGTTGTAAGGTTTTGTCCCAGAATGAGAGAAGCAAATTCTCTAGCCTCTTCTGTTGATTTAATTATTTTAACTCCACCAGCTTTACCTCTTCCACCTGCATGTATTTGTGCTTTGATTGCAATATTTGAATTAAATTGTTTAGCGATTGTATGAGTTTCTTCTGCACTACGTGAAACTCTACCTTTTGGAATATTTATTCCATTAGCTTTTAGCAATTCCTTAGCTTGATACTCATGAAGATTCATTTACACTCTTTAAACTTTGTTGCTCAATGCAATATGATATCAGAATGCTTAATCGATTTTATATAATGTGCATAAACTTTATTTGAATATTATAATCTTTAACTTAATCTTATTTTAAAGGATATATTGTAACTGTACCTGCTTTCATATCTGGAATAATTAAATGAGTTTTATCCTTTGTTAATGCAATATCAGCAGCAGCGATAAAGCCTTCTAGAATTACTTTTGATTTGCCATTTCTAAATTCGTATACCTTTCCTTCCTTCCAGCTACTTATATATATCGTTCCATTTTTGATTGCTAAGCCATCCCCACCTGGAAAACCTTCTCCTAATTTTGTAAATATCTTAGTTTTAGTATCTACTTCAAACAGCTCTCCACCCCAATCAAGTAATAAGAGCTTATTATTTCCGATAGGAAGGATCCCATTTGGTGCTTTAATACCTTTTTCTTCATCATCAAAAAGAACAGTTATATTCCCAGCTAGATTCATTTTAAAAACAATTCCACCTGTTTCAAAGTTACTACTATCTGTAATATAGAAATTCCCATCAGAATCTACATCAATATCATTAAGAAAAACAGGGGTTTTTGGGAAAGCCATTGTTGAACCAAAAACTGTCCATGTTCCATCAGTATTAACTTCAATAATTACATCTCTATCAGTTACATAAAGTTTTTCTTTATAAAAAACTATACCTTTTGGGTCATAGAGACCTGTTGCAAAAGGAATAACATTGCCTTTTTTATCAATTTTACTTATTTTTCCATCACCATCTTTATCCTTTTTTCCTATTTCAGAAACATAAATATAGCCATCCGGACCTTCTGCGACTGATTCTGGCATGCTCAGCCCACCATACTGCATCTCATGTGCAAAGCTTAAATTTGTTATACCTAAAAAAATTATTAATACCATTGTTAAATTTTTCATATTTTTACCTTTTATTAAATTTAAAAAAATTCTTTATTTACTGAGTTTCCATAGTTTAGAATTAGGGCTATCACTTACAAGATAGATATTACCTTGAGTATCAATTGTAAAATCTCTGATACGCCCAATTTTATTTTTAAAAATGATTTCCTCATCTACAATTTTATTGTTTTCATAATCTAATCTTATTAGACTTTTTCCATTCAATGAGGATACGATTAAATCCCCTTGCCAATCAGAAAAAACACTTCCTTTATAAAACTGAATACTGCTAATAGCAATTGAAGGTACCCATGTTTTAATTGGTTTGTCATATTTTTTATTAAATGGTTCATTTCCAATACTAAACCCAGAGTATTCAGAACCTCCCCATGCAATATCTTTCCAACCATAATTTGCACCAGATTTGACCTTGCCAATATGATCTCCTCCTCGAGGACCGTGGCTTGAAAAATACACTTCCCCATCATGAGGTGAAATTGCCATACCTTGAGGATTCCTAACACCAATAGTATAAATTTCAGGAAGCCATAAATCTTTACCAATAAATTTTGGGTTATCTTTGGGTATTTTTCCATTAGTTTTAATGCGAATTATACTGCCTGGGTGTTTAGTGGGGTCTTGAGCAATCATTCCTTTATCACGCTCTCCAAAACTGGCAAAAAGTATATCGTCTTTAATGGAAATTCTTGAGCCAAAATGTTTGCTGGATTGTTGTTTTGGGTGTGCAATTAACAAAATCTCCAACTCTTTAATCTCATTTCCAAATAATTTTCCTCTAGTTATAGCTGTACTTGATGCTTTGCTTGGTTTTTTATTAAGCTTCAACTCTTGAAAGTCATGGCTATAAGTGAAATAAATAAAACCATCTGCGCTATTGAAGTAAACATCTAAAAGACCACCTTGTGAGTAAGCTACGCTTCTACCACCATACCCAATATGCGGAATATCATGCTTGATTGCTTGTTTTTTACCCGTGCTTATATTGACTTTATAAATGCCACCACTTTTTTCCGTAATAACCAAATGCTTATTATCGATAAATGTTAATGCCCATGGATGATCTAGCTCTGAAGTAATTACATCTAACTTGAATTTTGTTTTAGTTAGATCATATTTTTTATAATTACTAAAATCCTCTTTCGAGTTAACAGCGGAAATATTTAGAAAGATTAAAAAGTATATAAATGTACTAATACTTATTTTCATTCTCAAGATCCTTTTAAAATAGGGTATGTGTTTTTGAATTAACTTCTAAGTCTGTGAAATCTCTGACATAACCCTTAAACCACCTCGCCAATCTTTAATAACTGAATAAGTGCGAAAAAAAAGCCAATTTTTTATAAATTGGCTTTTTTATTATAACTTTCAGTTTATTAATTTAGAAGCATTTTTTATCTTGGCAACCCTCGTCCTTAAATCCAATAGATAAAAGATATTCAGCCATTTTACCCTTACCATCTTCTTTTAATGCTCTTATTATTGAAACATCACCTTTAAGATTTTTAGTTTTATCAATTCCAATTTCAACTAAATAATCAATCATCGGTTTGCTTCCATTAAATGCGGCATGATGAAGTGCATTAAAGCTAGTGATTGGGTGCGTATAAGTTATATTTGCCCCTTTACTTACAAGATATTTCATCACTTCTAATTGATTTTTTGCTGCAGCCATAAGGAATGGCGTCCATGCAAAATAACTATCATTAATTTTTAAATCGGTAGTCTCAACATACTTTTTTACAATTTTTAAATTACCTTCGTTAACTGCACCGGTGAACTCAAGTTCTTGATCATCGTTAAGAGCGAGTGCATTTAGTGAAAATATAGCTATAAAAATAGTAAGTAATCTAGATAAAAATTTCATAATAATTCCTTCAGTTAAACAAAAAATTTACTTGCGTTGGCAAACATTCTATACCAAGGACCAAATGTTTTCCAATTATTTGGGTGCCATGAATTTTGATCGGTCCTGAACACTCTTTCAGGATGTGGCATCATAATTGAAAATCTTCCATCTGAACTCGTTAAACCAGTGATACCAGAAAAAGAACCATTTGGATTCATTGGATACAATAAAGTTCCTTGATGATAGTTATCTACATATTTTAATGATATTAAATTTGATGATTCGTTCAGACTTAGATGCTTTTCATTGTTAAACTTAATTCGCCCCTCACCATGTGAAACGACAACAGGTAAAATGCTCCCTATCATTTCATCGAAAAACAAAGAATTATTTGGTGTAATCTCAACCATTACAAAACGTGCTTCAAACTGTTCGGACTCATTCTTAATAAACTTGGGCCATAAATCTGCCCCTGGGATAATTTCTTTAATATTACTCATCATTTGACATCCATTACAAACACCAAGAGCAATAGTATCTTTTCTTTCAAAAAATTCCTGGAACTCATCTCGTAATTTATTATTAAAAAGGATTGATTTTGCCCAACCTTCACCAGCACCTAACACATCACCAAAAGAGAAACCTCCGCACGCAGCTAGCCCATTAAAATCTTTTAAACTTTTTTGTCCACTAAGAATGTCAGACATATGAACATCATGCGCTTCAAAGCCTGCATAATTAAAAGCTGCAGCCATTTCGCTATGACCATTAATTCCTTGCTCTCTCAAAATAGCAATTTTTGGTTTTAGTTTAGATACATTAATTTGAGAGGGTATTTCAAAATTAACTCTAGGATTAATGCCAGGGTTATTATCATCGGAAATAAGATCAAATTCTTCTTTTGCTGACTTGGGGTTATCTCTGATAGATTGAATTTGAAAACTAGTTTCTGACCAAGCTTCTTGAAGCTCTGTTCTTGTTGTCTGGTAAATATTACAGGGATGACCGCCACCCACTGTCCAAGAAAAAGCAATTCTCTGTCCACCATTATAGTATTTTTTTGTTGGATGGCCGATAGTCTTTAAAGATAGGCCGAGTTCACCCCCTAAATATTCTTGAACGAACTTTATATCCTTATTATTAACTTGAATTAAAGCCCCGAGTTCTTCATTGTATAAAAACTTATTAATTTCATCCGCGCCATCAGTTGATTTTTCAAATGGCAATACTAATTCTAGCCCACAACGTCCTGCAAATGCCATTTCAAGGGCTGAAGTAATTAACCCTCCATCAGATCGATCATGGTAAGCCAGTAATTTATTTTCTTTATTTAAAAACTGAATACCTTTAAAGAAATTTTTAATTAATTTAACATTATCTAGATCTGGAGGTTCGTCGGCGGAGAAATCATGGTCATTTTTAATCAAGTTGTATGCTGAGCCACCCATTCTATTTTTTCCAGCACCCAAATCAATTAATATAATTGAGGTATCTTCATCTGGAATTAACTGGGGCGTTAGTGTTTTATTGACATTATAGGACTCACTAAATGCAGTAATAATTACAGAAATGGGAGATGTAACAGTTTTAACTTCATCATCCTCCCAAGTTGTTTGCATTGACATAGAGTCCTTTCCTACTGGAATACTAATACCTAGGTCAGGACATAATTCCATACCGATAGCTTTTACAGCCCTAAATAATTCACCATCTTGCTTATTGCTTCCAGATGCCGCCATCCAATTAGCTGAGAGTTTAATCAGACTAATATCTTCAATAGCACTCGCTGCAATATTTGTGATTGCTTCAGATACTGCCATTCTTGCCGATGCAGCTGCGTCTATCATCGCAATGGGAGCTTTCTCTCCAATGGCCATTGCTTCACCTGTTATTGAATCAAATGTACTTTTTGTTACCCCAACATTGGAAACTGGCACTTGCCAAGGCCCAACCATTTGATCTTGAGCAATTAAACCAGTAACTGATCGATCTCCGATGGTAATAAGAAAGTTTTTACTTGAAACGCTTGGATACCTGAGTACTTCTTTGAGCGCCTCTAACCAGTCGTCTTTGATTGAGCGCCAATATTTTCCTGACCCGTAATTTGTATTTTTTGATTCGTTAACAAAACCACCCCTAACTTTTTTTATAAGCTTAGGTGGCTTACCTAAAAGAACATCAAGATCCATCTTAACAATATCTTGTTTCAGTAGGCTATCTTCAACCTTAAGATTTTTCCCCTTAGTAGTTTTTCCAACAACCTTAAAAGGGCACCTTTCTCTTTTACAAATACCAGAAAATATTTCTAAATCTTTTGCATCAATAGCTAATACATATCGCTCTTGAGCTTCGTTAGACCAAATTTCTTTAGGTGACATTCCTAACTCTTCATTGTCAATATCGCGAATATTCATAATTGCACCCATACCACCATCATTAATTAATTCAGGGAAAGCATTGGATAGCCCACCAGCTCCAACATCATGAATACTTAATATTGGATTTTTATCTGCGAGTTGCCAACATCGATCAATGACTTCTTGGGCACGTCTTTGTAATTCTGGGTTCCCGCGTTGCACAGAGGCAAAATCAAGATTTTCTTTATTTGTACCTGATTTCATACTGGAAGCTGCACCTCCACCTAAGCCAATTAACATTGCAGGCCCACCTAGTTGTATAAGTAAATTACCGTCTTTTAATTGTTCTTTATGGGCATGGTTAGCACTAATACTTCCAATCCCGCCAGCAAGCATAATCGGCTTATGATATCCATATGCCTTGGGAATGTCTTTATATTTGAATTCTAAAGCTCTAAAATAACCCAAAATATTGGGCCTTCCAAATTCGTTGTTGTAAGCAGCGGCTCCTATAGGTCCATCAATCATAATCTGTAAAGCTGAAGCAATTCTTTCTGGTTTGCCGATATTATTTTTTTCCCATACTCGAATAAAATTAGGAATTCTTAAATAAGATACTGAAAAGCCAGCTAACCCAGCCTTTGGTTTTGATCCTCTCCCTGTGGCACCTTCATCTCGAATTTCACCACCTGCACCAGTAGCTGCCCCAGCAAAAGGGGATATTGCAGTAGGGTGATTATGTGTTTCAACTTTCATTAAATAATGAGTAAGTTCGTTATGTTCTATAAACTTATTATTAATGTCAGGATAAAATCTTTTAATCACTGACCCTTCAATAATAGAAGAATTATCTGAATAAGCGACAATAGTTTTTTGCGGTGAAATTTTGTGTGTATTGCGAATCATAGAGAATAATGATTCCGACTGTTCTTTATTGTTTAAAATCCAATTGGCATTAAATATTTTATGCCGACAATGTTCAGAATTAGCTTGAGCAAACATCATTAATTCTGCGTCAGTTGGATTTCTATTTTCAGATGAAAAGTATTTAAATAAGTAATTTATTTCGTCATCTGACAAAGCTAGTCCTTGTGCTTCATTGAAGCTTTGTAATTCAGAAATTCCTTTATCAATAATATCTATATGATTAAGAGGTCTTGGATTGTGGTGAATAAAAAGTTTATTGATATCATCTTGATCAATAAAAATTGATTCAGTCATGCGGTCATACAATAATTGTCCTATCGCTTCTTTATCTCTTTTAGATAAGGGTTTCCCAGAGTTCGTTACAAAAGAAATTGTTTTAATTCTTTCTATTCTTAAAATATCAATTCCACATTGCTGAACAATATCAGTGGCTCTTGAGCTCCAAGGTGAAATTGTCCCAATTCTCGGACCAATAAAAATGGCATTTTTAGGTGATACTTCTTCTTTAATATCTTCACCATAGGTTAAAATTTGGCTAAGACTTTTTTGAACTTTGGAAGATAACTTTTCTTTACTTTCTATTACATGAAGATAAGACGAGGTAAGATTTTTAATTTCAGATATAGATTTTAGCGCATCATTTAATAAGGTCGATTTTCTAAATTCTGAATAAATTCGAGAGCCAAAGAAGGAGGTAATAGTATTTTTTTGCATTTTATCTAATTATAGTTGAGATTCTTATTTAGCTTAATAATTTAATCAAATTAAAATAAATAATTTATTGTAATAAGAATCATTCTCATCTAGAATAACATCCTTATAAAATCTTAAAAAAGATATTGAGAAGAGCAGTATGAATGAATTTATTATTGTATTTCGTGAAAGCCTCGAAGCTTGTTTGATTGTCGGAATAATTTACCTACTTTTAGAAAAAAATAATTTAAAAAAAGAATTAAAACAGGTCTGGCTTGGTGTTTTTTCAGCCATAGTTGCAAGTGTTATTGTTGCCATTTCGTTAAATTATGTAAAAAAATCTATAGGTAATGAGTCTATTAGCGCACTGTTTGAAGGTATTAGTATGTTCATTACCGCTGGGCTATTGTGGTATGTAATTTTCTGGCTTTCAAAGCATGTTAGCCACAGAGATGGTATGGAAAAAAAAGCTAATCAGGCGCTAGCGGCATCAGGTTGGGGTATATTTTTATTAGTATTTTTTGCAATTCTTCGGGAAGGTTTTGAAACAGCTTTATTCCTTCTTGGAAGTTTCTCTATGTCAGGAACATTTTCATATGTTGGATTCGCTGCAGGCTTAATTCTTGCTCTTTTAATTGGCTATGGAATTGTTATTCAAGGGAGAAAGATAAATTTACGTTTATTTTTTCAAGGAACCACTCTCATGTTAGCAATATTTGCCTCAGGTATGGTTGCTTTTGGGACTCATGAGGTTGAAGAATTTATGGTTAAGGGTAATCATTTAGAATTGGTTGGCTTGCAGGAAGAGAAACAAATTACGAGGGCATGGGATATATTAAAACCAACTTCAGAATTACCAGTAGCTGCTAATTCTAATTTTTACTCATATAATATAAACAATAAAAATATGTATACTCATATTCTGCATGACAAAGGCAGAGTGGGTGTCTTTTTAAAAGGTTTTATCGGGTACAACAGTAACCCTAATTGGCCAGAAGTTTTCCTTTGGGCTTTATCTTTGTTTTTTGGGATAAGGATGTGGCGAAAATTCTATTTCAAAAGAAAATAAATATTTATTAAGGTTTAAATATGATTAAAAAATTATTAGTTATTACATTATTTTTTCTGACCGGTTGCTCACATGAAGGCCATGATCATTCCTCATCAAAAGTTTTTAAAGATGATCAATATTTGACTCATCTTGGCCTAGTTAAGGGACATCTCCATGTTGGGGTTGAATTGTATAAAAAAGAATACTATGAAAATGCCAAAAGACATATGAAGCATCCAAAAAGTGAATTATATGCTGGCTTAATTCCAACTTTTGAGGCTAAAAAAACTAATGGTTTTGCTACTGAGTTAGAGGCTCTGGCTCTATCTGTAGAAAATAATGAAGAATTAAGCATAGTTTCAAAGAACTACAATATTTTACTAGAAGCAATTAGACAAAATGAAAACTATGTAAAGAGTGAGAGTAATTCGTTTAAAAATAAGGTTTTATTAGTAAGATCATTACTAGAAATTGCTGCTGAAGAATATGCGATTGGTATTGTAGATGGAAATATTCAAAATAAATTTGAATATCAAGATGCTTTAGGATTTACAACTGTTGCAAAGAGTATCCTAAATGAAGTCTCCTCATTAAGTGAAGCTGAGGATGTAAAGAGAAATAAAATGATTAAAATAATAGATAGTCTTTCATCATTATGGCCATCTTTAGTCCCAACAGAAAAAATTAGCGGTGATGCAGTTAAAATATTAAATGCAGTTGATAAAATTAATTCACTTTAATTGAATGTTAATCTTCTTTTTTAATATCTGCAGTTAGCCTTAATTCATCAAGAAATTTTTTCAATTTTGATTTTTGAAGCATAATTTTTATATCATCAATCTTTTCATCTAAAGGTGGAGGTAGACTTGGTTTAATTTCATTGAGCTGAATAATGTGCCATCCAAATTGACTTTGGATTGGAAAGTCTGTTATTTCATTTACTGTCATTTTTTTTATAGCATTAGAAAAAGATTCAACCATATCATCAGCAGCAAACCAGCCTAAATCACCCCCATTACTTTTAGATTCTTTATCAATTGAATTTAGAATCGCTAATTCTTTAAAATCACCACCTTTTTTTAAACTTATTATTATCCCTTTGGCTTTATCCTTGGTACTTACTAAAATATGGCTAGCTTTATAATCATTACTATTAAAGTTACTTACAAGATTGTCGTAAGTTTTTTTAATTTCATTTTTGGTAACTTTATTTTTTTTAACAAAGTTTTGAAGATAAGTTGTATATATAAGCTCTTTAAATGCCAATTCAGATTTTGAAAGAAAATCTGCTTGACTGGTTAAACCTTCCTTTTTAGCTTGTTGATATATTAATTCAAGATCAATAAGTCGTTTTATGATATTTTTTTCCATATCTTTAGTTATTTCTATACCTTCCTTCATAACTTCATTTTTTATGAAATGAATAAGATTATTATTAATTAGTTCATCATTAACTCGAATTTCTTTTTCTTCAGAAAATGCTAAATTTGAAAAACTAAAAATATATAAACAACAAAGTATTTTTTTTATCATTCGTTATTCTTCCTCTTTGGAAATGGCTTTAATACTCAAAGCATGAATTGTATTAGGAAATAAATCACTTAAAGCTTCATATATCATCCTATGTCTTTCCATTCTTGATTTCCCAGAGAATTTTTCACTAACAATTTGAATATTAAAATGACTACCACCATTGTTTCCAGAGTGACCTCTATGTAGTTCACTTTCATTATTTAAAATAAATGATGTTGAATTTAAAAATGCTAGTCGTTCTTTTATTTCTTCTTCAATCATTAAGGTAAGCTTTTTTTAAATGGTTTAACTTCAATCTTTTCGTAAACTCCACATTGAATATAGGGGTCTTCATTAGCCCATTTTTTTGCATCATCAAGTGAATTAAATTCTGCAACGATTAAACTACCTGAAAAACCATTAGGACCTGGATTATCTGAATCAATTGCAGGGAGCGGGCCAGCCAACAAAAGTCTACCTTCATCCTGAAGAAGGTACAGTCTTTTTAGATGTTGAGGACGATTCACTAATCTTTTGTTTAAACTATTCACAAAATCAGTTGCATATATTGAGTACCACATTTTAGTTTTTATTAACTTTAGAAATATACAAAGTAATTAAAATGATATAAATAAAAAGTATTGCAGTCATTCCAAATAATTTAAAATTAACCCATGTATCTTCATTAAAATTTTGGGCTATATAAATATTTAAAAAGCCAAGAAAGATAAAAAATAATGCTGTTGACCAAGATAAATTTTGCCAATATTTTTTTTCAAGTTTGACTTGGGAGCCCAGCGACAACTGTACTAAATTTTTCTTATATAATTTATCAGCAATTAGTATAGTCAAGCCAAAAGCCCAATAAATAATTGATGGCTTCCACATAATAAAAACATTATTTTGAAAAAAAAGGGTCATACCGCCAAAAACTGTAATAACGATTGCTGTAAAAATAAGTATTTTTTCAATTTTCTTTTTAAATAGACGCAAAAGTAGTATTTGAGAGTAAGTTGCAAGCATTAAGACTGCAGTTGCAATGTATATATCATATATTTTATAAAAAATAAAAAATAGTACAACCGGAAATAAATCAAATAAAAATTTCATACTTAAAAGTTTACCTATACCCATTAAAGAATTACTAATATAATCTAAGTTATCTAATGATTACTCCAAACATAGATCTTCATTCACATTCTACTATATCTGATGGACTTTTGACGCCATCAGAATTAGTTTCTTATGCATCAGAAAGAGATGTTCAAGTATTAGCACTAACAGATCATGACGATATTGCTGGCCTTAAGGAAGCTAGACTAATGGCTAATAAATTTAATATAATTTTTATTAATGGTGTTGAGATTTCAGTAACTTGGAGAAAAAGAACTCTTCATATCATTGGGCTTAATTTTGATGAATCCAATATAAATCTTATTGATGGCTTAAAACAGATACGAATAGGGCGAGAAAAAAGGGCGGAAGGAATGGCTCATAGTTTGGGTATGGCATCGATATTTAATGCATTAGAAGGCGCTAAGAAATTTACTAAGCATAGCACTATAGGTAGGATACATTTTGCTCAGTTTCTAGTTTCTCAAGGATATGCGAAAGATATTAAACAGGTGTTTAAAAAATTTTTAACTCCGGGTAAGCCCGGTTATGTTGATCATGAATGGGCTTCATTAGAAGATGCAGTTTCATGGATTACTAATGCAGGGGGCGATGCAGTAATTGCTCATCCTGGTAGATACGACATGGGTAATAAACTGTATCCATCACTTTTGACTGATTTTAAGTCATTTGGAGGAACTGGGATTGAGGTAATGTCTGGTAGTCAAGACCCTTCTCAATCTTCATATTTTGCAGAATTAGCAAAAGAATATGATTTGTTTGCTTCATGCGGTTCTGATTTTCATGGACCCGGTATTTCTCATAGAGCAATTGGTTTTGTTAGGGAGTTACCTGAACAATGCAAACCTATTTGGTCTAAATGGCCGAATGTGATGAATGATATTCATTAGAGACAAAAATAATTTTTTAATGACATTTTTAGACTGTAATAGATAAGGATGGATAATAAAATGAGCGAAAAAAATCAAAATAAAAAAAGAGTTCTTACTGGTATTACTACAAGTGGAATACCACATTTAGGAAATCTTTCAGGAGCTGTTCTTCCAGCAATTGAAGCTAGTAAGAAAAATAATGTTTCAAGTTTTTTATTTTTAGCAGATTATCATTCATTAATAAAAAATATAAATCCAGAATTAACGCATTCATCTAGCTTTGAAATTGCCGCCTGTTGGTTGGCTTGTGGATTAGACCCTGAACAAGTTACTTTTTACAGGCAGTCAGATGTGCCTCATATTTTTGAACTAACATGGATCCTTAATTGTTTAGCTGCAAAGGGCTTAATGAATAGAGCGCACGCATACAAAGCAGCTGTTGCAGAAAATGATAATGCAGTTGATCCTGATAAAGGAATTACTATGGGGCTTTATAACTACCCTATTTTAATGGCAGCTGATATTTTAATGTTCAAAGCCGATATAGTCCCTGTAGGACAAGATCAAAAACAACATATAGAAATGACAAGAGATATAGCTCTTAGATTCAACCATCATTATGGAGATATTTTGTCAGTGCCAGAAGCAATGATAGATGAAAAAAAAGGAATAATACCAGGTAGTGATGGTAGAAAAATGAGTAAAAGTTATAATAATACTATTCCAATTTTTGATACTTCAAAAAAATTAAAAAAATTAATAATGAAAATTAAGACTAATTCACTTGAGCCTGGAGTACCAAAAGATCCGAATGAATGTTCGGTATTTAAAATTTTTCAAGCATTCGGAAATGAAGATGAGGTTCTTAATTTAAATAAAAAATATGAGAACGGAATAGCATGGGGTGAAGCTAAAGAAGAATTATTTAATTTACTTGAAGAAAAAATTAAACCATTTAGAAGTGAATATGAGAAAATTACTCAAGATAAAAGCTATATTGAAAAAACGCTCAAGGAAGGAGCTCAAAAAGCATTGAATATATCTACACCTGTAATTGAAGAAATTAGAAAAGCAATAGGTATAAAAGAGTTTAAATAAATGAACAAAATAATCATTCCAAACACTTATAGGGGTATATGGAAGAGTTAACAATAATTCAAAAAATAACTGCTTATGCATTACCTATTATTTTTGCAATTACAGTTCATGAGGCTGCTCATGGCTATGCGGCAAGATATTTTGGTGATATGACTGCTCATTATTTAGGCAGAATTAGTCTAAATCCACTAAAGCATATCGACCCAGTGGGAACAATCATACTTCCGGCATTAACAGTTATGCTGGGAGGTATTTTGTTTGGATGGGCAAAGCCTGTCCCAGTAAATTTTTCTAATTTAAGAAATCCAAAAAAAAATATGATGTGGGTTGCTCTGGCAGGACCATTTTCTAATTTATTAATGGCTATTTTTTGGACATTTTTATATGCAAGATTACAACTATTCCCTGATAGCTCTGTATTCTTTTTGCAAGAGATGGCTCTAGCCGGTATTCAAATTAATCTTATCTTAATGGTATTAAATATGCTCCCAATTCCTCCATTAGATGGCGGAAGAGTTGCTGTAAGCTTGTTACCTTACCCATGGTCAAGTTATATAGAAAATTTAGAAAGGTATGGATTATTTATAATAATATTTTTACTTTTTTCTGGTGTACTCGGTAGTATATTATTTCCAATAATAAATATAAGTAAAACTATTATTTTTACTATATTCGGTTAAATAGGATAACGATTAAAAATGGCAATAGAAAGAATAGTTTCTGGTATTAAACCAAGTTTAAATCTTTTTAATAATGAATATGATTTAAAGCTTTCTAATTGGATAAGTATGCAACACGAAAATGAATGTTTATTTTTTGTTGCTGATTTACATTCTTTGGTCACAAGAAATACTAATCCAGAATTAATTGAAAAAACTACTGAAAAAATGATTATTGATTGGTTGGCGTGTGGCTTAGACCCTGCCCAAGCAACCATATTTGTTCAATCTAAAATTCCAGAACATACAGAAATTTTTACATTATTATCAATGATTACCCCACTAAATTGGTTTAATAAAATAAATAACCTAGATGACGGAGAAGAAAATAGTTTAACTTTAGGTAATTTAGGTCAAGATTTAATGCAAAGCACAGATGTTTTGCTTTACAGAGCTACTCAAATATCAGGAGCTGAGAATCAAATACCATTTGTTAAATTAACCTCAAATATTGTTAAAGAATTTAATAATTTATATGGTAAAGATATTGGCTATCAAGAAAAAGCTAAACTAGCTATAAAAAAACTTGGGACAAAGAAGAGTCATTTATATGAAGAATTACGAGCTTCATATTTAGCAAAGGGCGATGAACAAGTTTTGGAATCTGCACAATCACTTATTGAAGATCAACAGGGTTTAAGCCTCGGTGATAAAGAAAGGCTCCTAGGGTATTTAGAGGGCGGTGGTAAAATGATACTTATAGAGCCAGAATTTAAATTAATAGATAAGGAATCTAATAAGATTTTATTCAATAGAGAATCTCAAACCTATAAAGATAAATTACAGCAGTATAAAGATAGCCCAGATTTAATTAGAAGTGTTGCGGCTGATGGTTGCGAGAAGGCAAGAAAAATTGCTAAAGATACTATGAGAGAGGTTAGGGAAGAAATGGGAATAGATTTTTAATGACTGTCAGTATAAAAAATTTAGGTAAAGTTTATGGTGAAGAAATAGAATTACTCCCTCAAGATTTGTATATACCACCTGATGCAATGGAAGTTTATCTCGATTCATTTGAAGGCCCTTTAGATTTATTAATATATTTAATTAGAAAAAATAATATTGATATATTAGATATTCCTATGGCTAATTTAACATTGCAATATATAAACTACGTAGAAAAAATGAAGGTTCTAAAGTTGGAACTTGCAGCAGATTACCTTTTAATGTCGGCAATGTTAATTGAAATTAAATCAAGAATGCTTCTTCCGAAGCCATCACTGGAAAGTGAAGAAGATGACCCTAGAGCAGAATTAGTTAAAAAGCTTATTGAGTATGAATTAATGAAAGATGCTGCTGAAAACTTAAATGAAATGCCACAGGTTGGAAAAGATATTTTAATTGCGCAATCATACTTTGAAAGGGTAACTGAGGTTACGTATCCAGATATATCTATTGATGAGTTATTTGAAGCATGGAAAAACGTACTTAAAAGAGCTAAACAATTTGAGCAGCATCAAATTAATCGATCTGAGCTATCAGTTAGAGAGCATATGACAATCATTTTAAGAAAATTAAATAAAAAAAGTTTGTTAGAATTCTCGACTTTATTTAATTCTGAAAAAGACCCTATTCCAAAATTAGTCGTTTGTTTTTTAGCAATTCTTGAATTAACAAAAGAAGGCTTAATTAAGATTAATCAACAGCCCTCATCATCATCAATATTTCTCCAATTAGGGGAGGTCTAGATGACCCAAATAGATAAATTGAAGGAAGTGCTTGAAGTAGCTCTATTGACTAGTAACCAGCCATTATCAATTGATGACCTTAAAAAATTATTTTTAGATAAAACAGACAGATCAACAATTAGAATGCTGTTAGATGAAATTAAAAATGATTGGGAAGAAAAATCAATGAATCTTGTTCAAGTTGCATCAGGATATAGATTTCAAGCAAAAGCAGATTTTACTGAATTTTTAATGAGATTAAGCCCAGACCGAGCCCCTAATTACTCAAGAGCAGTGATGGAAGTCTTAGCTATCATAGCTTATCGCCAGCCAGTGACACGTGCAGATATTGAAATGATTAGAGGGGTTTCATTGAACTCAAATACATTAAGGCAACTAATAGAAAGAGAATGGATTGAAATAATTGGACAGAAAGAAGTACCAGGAAGACCTTCTTTGTACGCAACAACAAAACACTTTCTTAATGATTTTGCTTTAAAGTCACTTTCAGAATTGCCAGAATTAAATAGTGTTTTAACAGCAGAACTTGAAAATAGTAATAATACAAATATCAATCCATTGACACCAGATATTTTAGTGGGAGATGAATCAGTAGAACATCCTAAAGCTTCTGTTGATATGGATAGTCCAGATGACCGAAAGCAGTCCTAAAGATAATAATCCAGGGGTAAGAATTCAAAAAGTACTTGCTCAAATTGGTGCTGGGTCTCGAAGGGAAATTGAAAAGGCGATTATTGAGAGGCGAATTTATGTCAATAACAGAATGGCTGAAATAGGTCAGTTAATTTCGAATGAAGACATAATTATCTTTGATGGAAAATTAATCAATTTAAACTTAGACAAAGCTTCACCTAAAATTTTAATATACAACAAACCAGAAGGTGAGATAGTGTCTGAGAGTGATCCAAAGGGAAGAGCGACAGTTTTTGATAACCTCCCAAAAATTAAAAATGCAAAATGGATTTCGATAGGAAGGTTAGATTTTAATACTTCTGGATTATTAATTTTTACTTCTTACGGTGAATTTGCTAATAGGTTGATGCACCCAAGATATGAAATTGAGCGAGAATATTCTGTTAGAGTTCATGGAGAATTGACTGATAATCAAATTTCTCAGCTAAAAGCTGGAATTAAATTAGAAGATGGGCTAGCAAAATTTCAAACAATATCTTTTAAAGGTGGTGAAGGTTCCAATCATTGGTACCAGGTCACTTTGAAGGAAGGGCGAAATCGAGAAGTTCGAAGACTTTTTCAGTTTTTTAACATTACAGTCAGTCGCTTAATGAGGATTAGGTTTGGTGATTTTACGTTACCTTCTAATTTAAAAAAAGGTAACTATCTAGAGCTAAGCGAAAAAGAAGTGCTTGATGTTTTGTCTAAATTTAAGTTAAATTTATTTTAAAATTTTTGAGATAGCTAACTTATAAATATCTTTTAATGTTTCTATATCATTAATATTGACGTTCTCATTAACCTTATGTATTGACTCATTAATAGGTCCAAATTCTATAACTTGATCGCATAGTTTTGATATAAACCGACCATCGGAAGTTCCACCAGTAGTTGATATAGTTGGCTTAGAGCCACTTATTTCTTTTACAGCATCTGAAAAAATATTAACCAAAGAGCCTTTTTCTGTAAGATAGGGTTCCCCTGAATGCTGCCAATTAATATCATATTCTAATTGATGTTTTTTTAGTATTTTTTCAAATCTAGACTTGAGTGTGGCCGCTGTACTTGCCGATGAATATCTAAAGTTAAATAATATTTCAACATCTCCAGGAACAACATTGGTTGCACCAGTCCCTCCATTAATATTTGAAATTTGCCAGGAAGTTTTTGGAAAATATTCATTCCCTTCATCCCAAATTGTTTTCACTAAATCGTCAATTACAGGTGCTACGTCATGAATGGGATTTTTAATTAACTCAGGGTAGGCTATGTGTCCTTGTATACCTTTAACATTTAGTTTAGCGGATAACGAACCTCTTCTTCCATTTTTAACTGTATCACCAAATTTTGAAACACAAGTTGGCTCACCAACAATACAGAAATCAATTTTTTCTTTTCTATTTTTTAGCGCCTCTATAACTTTAACTGTGCCATCTACTGCGATACCTTCTTCATCAGAAGTTATTAATAAGCCAATAGAGCCTTTATGATTTTTATTTTTAGCTAAGAATTCTTCAATACTTACAATAAATGCAGCAAGGGAAGCTTTCATGTCAGCTGCACCACGACCATATAGTACATCTCCTTTAATTGTGGGTTCAAATGGAGGTGATGTCCATTTTTCTTCTGGGCCTGAAGGGACTACATCAGTATGTCCAGCAAAAACTAAAAGAGGAGCTTTAGTACCTTTTCTAGCATAAAAATTTTTAACTTTACCGTATGGCATTTTTTCAATCGTAAAGCCTAATAATTCCAAATGGCTTATAAGTAAATCTTGGCAACCTTCATCTGAAGGAGTGATAGATTTTTTAGAAATTAATTCTTTAGTAAGTTTTAGTGTTTTACTCATAGAAGTTTTTTTTCAAATTGAAATTCATCAAAACCAATGGTTAAAATTTTCTTATTTTTCAGTATTATTGGTCTTTTCATTATGGATGCATTCTCTAAAATTAGTTTAATAGCTTGTTTTTTATCTAACGCTATATTTTTTTTAGAATCAGGAAGCTTTCTCCAGGTCATACCTGATTTATTAATAAGATTTTCCCATGTATAAGGCTCGGGAATATTTTCCATCCAATTTTTAAGTAAAAATTCATTTAATACTGATTTTTTAACGTCTAAAAATTCATAGGAAATTTTTTTTTCTTCAAGCCACGTAAGGCTTTTTTTAACAGTATTACAATTTTTAATTCCAAAAACTTCAAACATGTTAAATACCTCTCAGCAGCTCATTAATTCCAACTTTACTTCGAGTTTTTTCATCAACTTTTTTAACTATAACTGCACAATATAGACTATAACTTCCATCTTTTGAAGGGAGGTTTCCTGAAACTACAACAGAGCCCTCAGGTATTCTTCCATAACTCACTTCCCCAGTTTCTCTATCATATATTTTTGTAGATTGCCCGATATACACACCCATTGATATAACAGCATTATCTTCAACAACAACACCTTCAACAACTTCAGATCTAGCACCGATAAAACAATTGTCCCCAATAATTGTTGGCCCAGCTTGGATGGGTTCCAGAACACCACCAATACCAACACCTCCTGAGAGGTGAACATTTTTTCCAATTTGCGCACATGAACCTACTGTAGCCCATGTATCTACCATAGTTCCCTCATCTACATATGCTCCAATATTGACATAAGATGGCATTAAAACTGCATTCTTTCCAATAAAACTTCCTTGCCTAACCATTGCATTAGGAACAACTCTATACCCACCATCATTAAAATCTTTTTCTTGGAAATGAGCGAATTTTGACTCCACTTTATCGAAGTAGTTTGTATAATTACCATCCATTTTTGAGTTATCTTTAATTCGAAATGAAAGTAGAACTGCTTTTTTAAGCCATTGATGTGTTTGCCAGTTTTGACTTGAACCTTCTCTTGAAGCTACTCTTAATGATCCATTGTTTAAGCCATTAATCGCTTTATTAATAGCTTCTTTAATTTCGCTGCTTACAGTTTTTGGATTTATTGAAGAACGACTCTCAAAAGCATCCTCGATAATTGATTGAACATTTGACATAATTTAACTTTCTTTCTTTATAAAAAATACATTTTACATTAAATGCTTGTATGAAAGGGAGGGGTTATTTATTTTTATTTGCTTCGTACAAAGAATTAATTTTCTTTGCGTGTTCAGATAAATCCTTAATTCTATTTTCATTTGAAGGATGAGTACTAAGAAATTCAGGCATATCTACTTCTGACAATTCACTCATTTTTCTCCATAAACTAACTGCTGCCATTGGATGATAACCTGCTCGTGCTGTTAACTCTAAACCAATTTTATCAGCTTCTCTTTCTTGTTCTCTGCTATTGGGGAGAGCAAAGAATAGCGTTGTTCCAAGTGCTACAGCCTGAACTGCTGCATTGGTATAAATACCTTTCTCAGCGATATATGCAGCAAAACCTATAATGCCGACTTGTTGTAGTAAAGCTGTAGACATTCTCTCGCGACCATGCTCTCGAAGTGCATGAGAAATTTCATGGCCAATAACTGCAGCAAGCTCATCATCAGTTGCATTAACTTTTTTAATTAATCCTGAATAAACCATAATTTTTCCTCCAGGCATACAATATGCATTTACTTCTTCACTATCTTCTACATTAATTTCCCATTTCCATTCTATGGCATCTTCTCGAAAGACTGGTGCTTCATCAATAAGTTTATAAGAAATCGTTCTAACTCGATTTAGTTGTTCTATATCATTATTGAGTTTATTATTTTTCTCTGCATTTTTAATTGCTTCTTTGTAGGCATCAACAGCCATACTATTTGCCATAAATTTTGGAAGTAATAGAAGTTGTTGTCTTGAAACACCAGAGTCAGTATTGAGTGTAGTTGATGCGCAACCACTGAGGAATAATAAAATTATAAAAAGAAATTTCAAAAATTTATCCTTTAAAATAAAACCTGGCTTCCCAATTCAACAACGCGATTGACTGGTAAATGAAATTGATTTGTTATATTTTCAGCACTTCTAAATAAAGTGACAAATATATTCTTTCTAACTAAGTTCATATTTGTCCCTGACTTAATAATTAAACTCTCTTTACCGATAAAATATGAAGTATCAATTGCTTCAATATCAATACCATATTTAGAACATTTAGCTAAATCACGAGGAAGGTTCGTAACATCTTTAAATCCATAGTTAATAATAACTTTAAAGAAGTTATGAGGGAGCTTTTCAACTTCTATTAAATTTTTCGCATTAGAGTGAGGATAATCCATAAATTTTATTTTTAATAAAATAACATTTTTATGGATAACCTTATTATGCTTTAAGTTATGAAGTAAAGAATGCGGAACCCCGTCAGGATTGGGAGTTAAGAAAACTGCTGTCCCTTTTACACGATTTCTCAGTTCATTTTTCATAGATTTAAGAAATGACCCAATTTCCATAGATTCGTTTTGTAATTTTTGATGCAGAAGGGTTCTTCCTTTTTTCCACGTAGTCATTAATAGTAAAAGTAAACCACCTATCAAAAGAGGGAACCATCCACCAGCAGGTACTTTAATAATATTTGCACTAAAAAATATTAAATCTATTGTAAAAAATATTGAAATAATAACAGTTGTTTTTACCCAACCCCATTTCCAAACCTCTAAAAATACAAATCCTGCTAAAATTGTTGCGATGATCATATTTAAAGTAATAGCGATTCCATAAGCGCTTGCTAAAGCGCTCGAATTTTGGAAGATAATAACCACAGACATTACACCAATCATAAGTATCCAATTAATTCGGGGGAGATATATTTGTCCTTCTTGATTTTCAGAGGTGTGGTCTATTCTCATGCGCGGAATAAATCCTAACTGCAAGGCTTGCCGAGAGACAGAGAAGGCACCGGTAATGCAAGCTTGGGATGCAATAATAGTTGCAAAAGTTGCAAGGATGACTAAAGGTAATGTAAACCATTCGGGAGCCATTAAATAAAAAGGATTTTTAATATTGCTCCCATCACTCAAAATAAGAGCCCCTTGTCCAAAATAGTTTAAAGTTAAGGAAGGAAATACAAAACTAAACCATGTTATTTTAATTGGGTTTAGACCAAAATGTCCCATGTCTGCATAAAGAGACTCAGCCCCAGTTACACAAAGTACTACTGCCCCAAGCGTAATAAATGCTATTGAAAATTGAGTATCAAAGAAGTTGTATGCATAGATTGGATTAAGAGCGTTTAAAACATAAGGTGCCTGAATAATATTGTATATACCAAGTGCAGCAAGTGTAAGAAACCAAATAAGCATTACTGGACCAAACATTATACCCACTGTAGTTGTACCCTTGCTTTGCATCCAAAATAATAAGAAAATAATTGCCAGTGTGATTGGCACAATAAAGTCATGAAATGTTGGCGTAATTAACTCAATACCTTCAATTGCAGATAATACTGAAATAGCAGGGGTTATCATGCCATCCGCATAAAACATACAAGCACCCAACATCCCAATAAACATTATTAGCATTTTCTTTTTCTTAGATTTTGCATTTCTATTTGCAAGAGATAGAAGCGCCATAATGCCTCCTTCGCCTTTATTATTTGCTCTCATAATAAAAGTAATATATTTCACTGATACTATTAAAATCAATGACCAAAAAATCAAGGAAAGTATTCCAAGCATATTAGCCTCATTCAGTTCTAAAATATTATTATTAATAGTAAAGATTTCTCTAATAGCATAGAGTGGGCTTGTACCTATATCACCAAAAACAACACCCAGTGCGGCAAGGGATAATGCCATCATTGATGCATTTTTTGCATTTTTCAATTTTTTAGACTTCATCTACAATTCTTTATCTTGGTTAATTATCGTGATACTTGCTTCTGCATTACCTTCATGAAATTTTATTTTTATTTTATCACTAACACTTACAGCAGAAGCGTTATTAATAATTTTTTTATTTTGGTTTAGTACAATCGAATACCCTCGCGATAAAATTTCATTTGGATTTAAGTGGCTTAAATTTTGTTCGTATGACCTAATTTGCTCTCGGTATTTCTCAAGCTGAGATGAAATAGTTATTTGCATTCTATTTTTTAGGGCTGAAATTAGATCGTATTGTGAAGTTATTTTTTGAATCGGGGAAATGAGTCCTTTTTCTAAGAAATCAATTTTTTGTGTTAATTGTTCAATTTTATTTTGGATAAGAATTAATAAACTAGATTTAAAATATTCTAAATTTCCAAGTAATTCTTCATAGCTTGTACTAATAATTTCAGCTGCTGCTGTTGGAGTTGGGGCTCTAAGGTCAGCAACAAAATCAGAAATAGTAATATCTGTTTGGTGGCCAACTGCAGAAATTATAGGAATAATAGACGAAAATATTTCTCTAGCCACTAACTCATCATTAAATGACCATAAATCTTCGATAGAACCACCACCTCTACAGACTATTAAAACATCTGCTTCATTTCTTTGGTTAGCAAGTTTAATAGCTTTAATAATGCCTTCAGGGGCAAATTTTCCTTGAACTGGTGTCGGGTAAATGATTACTTCTAACGACTTGTTCCTTCTTTTCAAAGTTGTTATGACGTCTCTTAAGACGGACGCATCTGGGGATGTAATAACACCAATTACATTTGGATGTGTAGGTAGAGACTTTTTCTTTTCTTCGTCAAAGAGACCTTCTGTATTAAGTTTTTGTTTAAGCTGATTGAATTCTTCAAATAATTTACCCAGACCTGCCTGTTGAAGTGAGGATATATTTAATTGATAATCACCCCTTTGTTCGTAGAGCCCAATTTTACATTGTGCCTCTATTAGGTCGCCATTTTTTGGAACCCATTTCACCTCATTATTTTTTCCTCTAAACATAGTACATCGAACTTGGGCGTCATTATCTTTCAGGGAGAAATACCAGTGACCAGAGCTAGCTTCTATAAAGTTAGATATTTCTCCTTTCACCCAAATAGAAGGAAAATTATCTTGCAGAAGCTCTTTAACTAATTTATTAATTTCAGTTATTGAGAAAATTTTTACTTCAGCTGAATTAAAGTCGTTTATCATAGAGGAATATTGTAATCACTAAAAAATATCTTTTATTAATTAATTTATTATAAATCGTTTATTAAAACTAATTAAAACTAATGCACAATTTTTTAACCTTTAAAAAAATTAACTTATTTGGATCTTTGCTTGCCTTTATTTTGGTTGGTCTTGCAGTTGCAATTCAAGCCCATTTTAATTTAGAACCTTGCCCTCTTTGTGTAACACAAAGAATTGTTTTTATTGTAATTGGCTTTCTTTTTTTATTATTCTCATTCTTTAACCCAAGTCAATTAATAAGATGCATTCATCTTGTAACTCTCTTAATTGCCAACATAGTAGGTATTATTTTTGCAATTAAGCATATTTTAATTCAAGGTAAATGGATTACAGTGCCTGCTGAATGTGGAATTGATTTAGATTATATGTTTGAAAACTTTCCACTGACAGAAGCATTCAGTCTTTTATTCAAAGGAACAGGTGATTGTTCAGAAATTGACTGGTTATTTTTGGGATTAACTCTTCCACAGTTAGCACTTATTGCCTATATTGTGTTTGGTATCATAACTTTGTATATATTTAAAAAAATTAATACATGAATACATTAGATTCAACAATTGGAAATACCCCTTTAGCTAAAATTCAAAGAATGGCCGATCGAGGAATTGGTGATATTTATTTAAAGTTAGAAGGAAATAACCCTGCTGGATCAGTAAAAGATAGACCTGCTTTTTCAATGATTCAACAAGCCGAACTAAGGGGTGATATTAAACCAGGTGATACTTTAATAGAGGCAACATCTGGAAATACAGGTATAGCTTTAGCCATGGTTGCTGCTATGAAAGGGTATAAAATAATTTTAATAATGCCAGAAAATCAATCCATTGAAAGACGCCAAACAATGAAAGCATTCGGTGCAGAATTAATATTAACTTCTCAAGAGGGCAGTATGGAATTGGCCCGTGATAAAGCACTTGAAATGCAAAGTGAAGGTAAAGGTATGGTTTTAGATCAGTTTGGAAATCAGGATAACCCAAAAGCTCACTATGAGGGAACTGGACCAGAAATTTGGAGAGATACAAAAGGAACAGTTACACATTTTATTTCTAGCATGGGAACGACAGGCACGATTGTAGGGACATCAAAATTTCTTAAAGAAAAAAATTCTTCAATACAAATTATTGGAGTCCAGCCAGAAGAAGGTGCGCAAATACCAGGAATACGTAAGTGGCCAAAAGAATATTTACCTAGTATTTTTGAAGATAAAAATATAGATAGTATTAGATTAGTTAGCCAAAATGATGCTGAAGAAACAGCAAGAATTCTTGCAAAAAAAGAAGGTATTTTTTCTGGTGCATCAACTGGAGGAGCACTTTATATTGCTCTTGAGATTGCAAAAAAAGATCCTAAAGCAGTCATAGTTTCTATTGCCTGTGACAGGGGAGATCGTTATTTATCAACAGGAATTTTCCCCGCTTAAGTTGTGATACCTTCTTTAGTTTTTGATTTAGAGACCATTCCAGATATTTTGGCTATACGTCGTCTTTATAAAATTAGCGATGACTTATGTGACGAAGATGTTGTAAACATTGCAATGTACCAAAGAAGACAGAAAGTAGGGCATAATTTTTTACATCACTATTTACAAAAAATTGTTGCTATTTCATGTGTGTTGAAAACTGATGAACAACTAAAAATATGGTCATTAGGTGATGAAGGAAGCAGTGAGGCAGAGTTATTAGAACGATTTTATGATGGTGTGGAAAAGTACCTCCCTAATTTAGTAACTTGGAATGGAACTGGCTTCGATTTGCCTGTTTTAAATTACCGATCATTATTAAATAAAGTTTCATCTTCTATTTATTTCGATATGGGAGAAAATAATTCAGACTTTAAGTGGAATAATTACTTAAATCGCTTCCATCAAAGACATGTTGATTTAATGGACTTCTTTGCTCTGTATAGCGGAAGAAATAATGCCTCATTAGACCACATAGCAAAATTATGCGGTTTTCCTGGAAAATTAGATATGGATGGGGGTCAGGTTTGGAAAACTTACCTTAATGGAAATATCAAGTCCATTAGGGATTATTGTGAGACTGATGTCGTTAATACTTATTTAGTTTATCTAAGGTTTTTATTTATCAAAACACATATTAATAAAAGCTCATATGAAAAAGAGTTACTAACATTGCAAAAAATGCTTGAAAGCTTAGATGGAACTCATTGGAAATCATTTATTCAAGTATGGCAAAAGTAGTGCGCAACAGAACTGAAAAAACTTTTATAGCAACTATATCTTCTGTTAGCCATGAAGGTAAAGGAATTGCTTATCAAGATGACAAGACGATATTTATTGATAATGCTCTTCTTAATGAGGAAGTGGAATATAAAATCATAAAGAAGAAGAAGAACTTAACATTTGCTAAAAGTCTAAAAATAATAAAACCATCAACACAAAGAATTGATGCTAAGTGCCAAGTTTATGGGATTTGTGGTGGATGCTCAATGCAACATTTCGACGAAGGGGCCCAACTAGCTTACAAACAAAGAGCATTTGAGGAGTCGTTACTGCATGTTGGAAATGTAATGCCTGAAAGTATATTGAGCCCAATATGTGGCCCTTTATGGCATTACCGACATAAGGCAAGATTGAGAGTAAAGTTTGTTTTGAAAAAAAATAAAGTATTAATTGGCTTTAATGAAAAAATGTCACATTTTTTGACCAATATGACTGCTTGCCCTGTTTTACCAAAAAAAATATCAGACCTGATTAAGCCGCTTCAAGATCTATTCTTTAAATTATCTATAAGAGATCAAATTCCTCAAATTGAATATGCATCAAATCAGATTCGCCATATTTTAGTTATTAGAATACTTGCATCACTAACTCAAGATGATATAAATATTTTAAAATCTTTTCAAAAGCAAAATGGAATTGAATTTTGGAGCCAGACTAAAGGATACGATACTGTTAAGCCACTATTTAATGAATCAATAAACCAAATCACATATGAAAATAAAGAATTTAACTTAAAATTCTTATTTCATCCAACTGGCTTCACTCAGATTAATCCCTTTATTAATCAAATTTTAATTAGGAAGGTTATAGCATTGCTTCGCCCTTCAAAAAGCGATGTAATTCTTGATTTATTTTCTGGTGTTGGAAACTTTACCCTACCTATTGCAACTTCTGGAGCAACTGTTTTTGCAATAGAAGGTGATGAAATGCTTGTGGAATCAGGGAACACTAATGCAATTGAAAATAATCTAAGTGAAAATGTATCTTTTAAACTAGCAGATTTATTTAGTATTAAAAAAGAAGAATTGCTTTCATTAGGACAAGCAACTAAATGGTTAATTGATCCTCCCAGGGCGGGCGCATTGAATTTGGTTAATTTAATCGATAGCGAAATAAAACCAAAATTAATTATTTATATTTCTTGTAACCCAGCTACTTTGGCAAGAGATTCGGACATATTAGTAAATAAAAAAAACTATATTTTTAAAGAAGGTGGCATAGTTAATATGTTCCCACATACATCACACATTGAATCAATCGCTGTTTTTGAGGTAAATGAATAATATAAAAAAGTACATAGTAATTTCTTTTACTTATTATTTTCTATTAGTTGGCTGTTCAGATTTAAATAAAGAAAATATTATTTATTTTGGTATTGCTCAAAAGCCACAAAATTTGGATCCTAGGTTTCAATCTGATGCAGCTTCTGAAAGGATTTCTGCACTACTTTATTCGTCTTTATTCTATTTTGATAAAAGATACGAGATTAAATCAAATATAGTCGATTGGAATAAAGTTACCCCATTAAAATATAAATTTAAAATTAAGAAGCAATTGCCTATATTCCACCATAATAAAAATATGGGTATTGAAGACATTATTGCTACATTGAATAATTTAAGATCCCAGCATAAATCACCTTTTTATTTGGAGCTAAAAAATATAAAAAATGTTATTAAGTTATCTGAATTTAATTTTGAAATTAATTTATTTAAAAAAGATAGTAATTTCTTATCTCGTCTAGCATTTTATGTACTACCAGTTGATTTACTTCATAAAAATCATAACTTTTCAACCAATCCTGTTGGTTCCGGGCCATTTAAATTCATAGAGAAATATCCCAATCTTAAAATACAAAGAAGAATAGATTCTCAAATAATTGAGCTAGTAAATATTAAAGATCCAACTGTTCGCGTTTTAAAGCTCTTAAATGGCGAAATTGATTTATTACAAAATGACCTTCCTTTAGAGATGATTAAGCTTCTTGAGGCTAAAGAAAAAATTATTACTTTAAAAGAGTTTGGTGCAAATGTTTCTTATATTGGTTTTAATTTAAATGATTCATTATTAAAGCAACATAAGTTTAGAAAATCTTTAACTTTAGCTGTTGATCGTCAATCATTAATGAAGCATTTTTTAAACGAAAAAACTAGGGTAGCAGAGCAAATTTTACCACCGGAGCATTGGGCCAGTGAAAAGATAAATTCTTTAAATTATAATCCCAGTTTAGCCAGAAAATATATTAAACAGCTTGCTATTGATGAGCCGATCGTACTGACATTAAAAACTTCAACTGACCCTTTTAGAGTGAAGATTGCAACCTTAATTCAAAAACAATTTGATAGTATTGGTATTAAATTAATTATTAAATCTCTTGATTGGGGAACATACTTTAAGGATATCCAGGCAGGTAAATTTCAATTATATGGTTTAACTTGGGTGGGTATTCGAAATCCAGAAATTTATGAAAAAATTTTTAATTCCAAACTTATTCCACCAGAAGGTTTAAATCGAGCAGGGTATAGTAATCAGGAGACAGATGCACTCATTACTAATGCAAAAGAATCGAATCTATGGAATAAAGTCATTAAAAAGATAAATGCAGATAATGCCTTCATGCCTTTGTGGTTCGAAGGTAATTTTGCTGCTTTTAATAATAATATAAGTGGTTATTATATTCATACCGATGGAAGTTGGGATGCTTTAACAACAGTTAGGAAAAAATATGACGATTTTAATTAACGTTTCGATAAAACTACAACAGCTTACTTTGGTTGAAGATACTAAATTAATTAAATCCTATTCAATCTCGACTGCACTTAAAGGTATAGGGCAAAATAAAAATAGCTTTCAAACTCCAATAGGTATCCATTACATTCGTGCAAAGATTGGTAAAGGCTTGCCAGTATTCAGCATTTTTAAAGGTAGAAGGCCTACTGGTGAAATATGGAGCAAAAATAATACAGAACTGAAACCAAATAATGATTGGATTTTATCGAGGATTATTTGGCTATCAGGCAAGGAATTAGGTATTAATCGCCTAGGTAACTCTGACACAATGCAGAGGTATATATATATTCATGGAACTCATGACGAGAATCGTTTAGGCAGCCCTTTTTCACATGGATGTATAAGAATGTCGAATAATGATGTTGTTGAGCTTTTTGATTTGGTATCTGTAGGTACGATTATTCATATTAATGAAGAATAATTTTCCAACAATACTTTTTTCATCTTTTCTTCAGGTATTAGGTATCTTTATCATTACTTTTTTGATCTTACATTTGTTGCCAGGAGATCCGATTCAAGTAATGTTAGGTGAGACAGCTAGTCTTTCTGACCAAGTTAGGCTTAGAGCAGAGTTAGGATTAGATCAGCCAATATACAGACAAATATTTAATTCATTTTCACAAATTATGTATGGTGATTTTGGTAATTCTATTCTAACTGGTTCGCCAATTAAAGAGCAAATAGTTATTGCTATGAAAAATACTTACATGCTTGCGCTAATGGCTTTATTTATTGCAATAACATTTGGTATTGCTGGGGGAGTAGTTGCTGCTAAATATAGAGATGGTTTTTTAGATAAGATTATAATTAATTTCAGTTTGTTGTTTATATCAATACCACACTTTTTTTTAGGCCCATTGTTAATGCTTTGTTTATCAATTTGGCTTGGGTGGTTGCCAATTAGTGGAATGGATAGCCCATTCTCTATTGTATTACCAGCACTAACTTTATCTCTTGGTATGTTGGCTATTATTATTAAAATGACTAGAAATTGTATGGTAGAAATTATAGATTCTGATGCTGTTAGAACAGCAAGAGCAAAAGGCATGCAAGAATGGTTAATTACTATCAATCATGTTTTTAGATTAGTTCTAATTCCATTGATTACCATTATTGGAATGCAATTCGGATCTTTATTATCCGGAGCTATTATCACAGAAACATTATTTAGCTGGAACGGACTTGGAATGCTTTTAGTGAACTCAATTCAAATGAGAGATTACCCCATCACCCAAGCTTGTATTTTTGTTATTGCTATTTCTTATGTTTTGGTAAATTTATTTACCGAAATCTTATACAAAATAGTGGACCCAAGAATGAGGGATATTTAAGATTTGAAAAAATTAGTTTTGTTTGTAAGTTTTTTTTGGGCACTAGGAATAATTATAAAATTATTTTCCGGTTTTGATTCAAATCAAATGGTATTTGAAGAGATTTTGATTCAGCCTAATTTTTCATCTTGGTTAGGCAGAGATGATTATGGTAGAGATATATTTCATCGGTTGGTTGATGGTTTTCTAAATTCTTTTGAAATAATTCTTATCGTTACATTAATATCAAGTTTTTTTGGGGTTGTAATTGGTGTTATCTCAGGATATTTTGGTGGAAAATTAGATCAATGCTTGAGGTATATAACTACATTATTTATGGCTTTCCCCGGAATATTACTTGCCATTGCTTTTGCAGCTATCTTAGGCCCAGGTAAATTTAATTTAATTTTTGCCTTGTCAATTAGTGGTTGGGTTGGTTATGCAAGACTTGCAAGAGCTCAAACCGTACTAATTAAAAATCTAGATTTCGTTAAAGCATCTGAAACAATGGGGAGTTCTCATAAAATAATAATAATAAATCATATTTTACCATCTCTTAAGACACCATTAATCGTTGAAGGTACTTACGCTCTTGCGGGTCTAATTATTGCAGAAGCGAGTCTTTCATTTATTGGTTTGGGTTTACAAGCACCGATAGCATCATGGGGAGGGATGATGAGGGACAGTGTAAGATTTTTATTAGTATCACCTCACTATGCTTTATTTGTTGGCTTAAGTATTATGTCTTTAGTATATTGTATTAATTTTTTTGGTGACTATTTTAATCAAAAATGGGATATTAAAAATAATGAAGACTAGCAATTATAAATATTATGATTTAGTTATGGCAGCTTTTGTAACTGTATTAATTACAGCTAACATAATTGGGCCGGCAAAAATTTCACAGTTAGAGCTTCCGATCTTTGGAGTTATTACCTTTGGCGCTGGTGTTTTATTTTTCCCGATAGCGTTTATTTTTGGGGATATTTTAACTGAAGTATATGGATATGCGGCATCTAGAAGGGTAATTTGGGCAGGATTTGCAGGTTTAGCTTTTGCTTCTTTTATGGCGTGGGTTGTTGTTGCCCTCCCACCAGCACCTTTCTGGAAAAACCAAGAAGTGTACGAAGTTGCTTTTGGTTCTGCATGGAGGGTTGCTTTAGCTGGTCTCATTGCTTTTGCTGCAGGTGAATTCGCTAATTCTTTTGTTATGGCTAAGATGAAAATATGGACAAAAGGTAAGAAATTATGGACTAGAACCATTGGCTCAACTGTTATTGGAGAAGGAGTTGACTCTATTTTATTTTATCCTCTGGCTTTTTATAATTCCGGAATTATTCCCAATGAAATGTTAATGTTAGTTGTTGTAGCTCAATTTTTAGCTAAAACAGGTGTTGAAATAGCATTTACTCCAATTACTTACAAAATTATCAAATTTTTAAAAACAAAAGAAAAAATTGATTTTTATGACACAAAAACTGACTTCAACCCCTTTACCTTTAAAGGTTAGGAGAGTTATATAATGAATTGTTTAATGATTGATATTGAAGGGTTAGAATTAATTAATTCTGATATCAAAAGAATTAAGCATCCATTGGTTGGAGGTATTATTTTATTTTCTCGAAATTATAAAGATAAACCCCAACTCATAAAGCTTATTATTTCTATTAGAAAAATAAAAAAAAATATTCTTGTTGCTGTTGATCATGAAGGAGGTCGTGTACAAAGATTTAAGGATGAATTCACAAATATTCCAAAAATGAGCCTTTTTGGAAAAATCCACCAAAAAGATAAAAAATTAGCGAACAAAATTGCTAAATTATCTGGTTGGATAATTGCAGAAGAGCTGGCAGCAGTTGATATTGATTTTAGCTTTACCCCTGTTTTAGATGTTGATTATGGCGCTAGCTCAGTTATTGGAAATCGAGCTTTCCATCAAGATATTGATACTATTAGTGAATTAGCGAGCTCACTTGTTGAGGGGCTGAAGAATGGAGGAATGCAGTCTGTAGGCAAGCATTTTCCTGGGCATGGATTTATAAAATCCGATACCCATCTAGAAACAGCAATAGATAATCGCTCATTAGAAACAATTCAAAAAAATGATATGTTAACTTTCGATAGGCTTATTAATAAAGGAGTTAAGGGAATTATGCCCTCACACGTAATTTATCCATCATGCGATGATAGTCCAGCAGGTCTTTCAGACTTTTGGCTTCAAAATCAATTAAGAGGTAGGTTGGGATTTGGGGGTGCAATTTTCAGTGATGATATGAGTATGCAGGCTGCCCAAGATTCTGAAAATAATATTACAGTAAGGGTTAAAAATGCATTAATTGCCGGATGCGACATGGTGCTTGTATGCAATTCCCCAATTGAGCTAGATAAGTTGATGGCAGAATTACAATGGAAATCAGATATAAAATCTCTTGAAAGGCTTCAAGCAATGAGGCTAAATAAGGACAAGCATGTTTTAACTTGTTGCAATCAAACTATTGAGGAAGCACGTTTAATCATTGCAAAAGTATAAATAAAATAAAATTAAACTTTAAATTTCCTTGAACTTTAAACCCATAAGCCTTATCCTATTAATGTATTATTAAATTTATAAGGATTTTAACTACCATGCAAAACAATTTAGATATTGCGGCACAATCGCAATCAGCATTAGCTAGTAATAAGGTTTTAAGAAATACTTATGCGTTATTGGGAGTATCTTTAATCCCAACTGTTATAGGCGCTTTGATTGGGATGACTATGAATTTTGGCTTTGCGGCTCAAAGCCCAATTTTATTTTTCATACTTACCCTTGGAGCATTGTTTGGAATGTTTTATCTAATTAGAGCTAATCGAAATAGTAGTCTTGGCGTAGTTTTTCTTTTAGGCCTGACATTCTTAATGGGTTTAATGCTCGGACCAATCTTACAAGTTGCCTTTAGCTTAAGCAACGGCGGTCAAATTGTAGGTTTAGCTGCAGGTGGAACAGCTTCTATTTTTCTTGTTTTATCAGGTATTGCTACTACAAGCAAAAGAGACTTTTCATTTATGGGTAAATTCTTGATGATTGGTTTAATTCTCTTAATCCTAGCTATGGTTGTAAATATTTTCTTTCAAATACCGGCAATGTCATTAGCAATTTCTGGAATAGCAGTGCTTATCTTTTCTGGATTCATTCTTTATGATGTTAATAGAATTGTGAGGGGTGGAGAGACTAATTATATAATGGCTACTTTGGCATTATATTTAAATATTTATAATTTATTTGTTCATTTACTTCATATCCTAATGGCAGTAATGGGAAACAGAGATTAAAACTATTAGTGTTTGTTAAAAACCGTGATTTGCTTCACGGTTTTTTTTTCTCTTAATTTTAAAAAAATCTTGTAAAAGTGTTTTGGATTCTTTTTCTAAGATTCCTCCATGAATAAAACAATGATGATTTAAGTCCTTGTTTCCCTTAAGGTTGAGTGTGCTTTCACAAGAGCCAGTTTTGGTATCATAAGCTCCAAATATTAAGTTGCTAATTCTTGAGTGAAATATAGCACCAAGACACATAATGCAAGGCTCAAGGGTCACATATAGACTACAATTAAGAAGCCTATAGTTCTTCAGATATTTTCCACCATCGCGAATTGTTAATATTTCTGCATGCGCACTTGCATCATTTTTAGAAATGGATAAATTATAGCCACTAGCAATAATTTTATTTTGATGAACTAAAACTGCCCCTACAGGAACTTCATCAGCCAAAAAAGATAATTTTGCTTGTTTTAAGGCCTCACCCATAAAAAATTCGTGTGTTTTATTGTCGGTCATTTGTAGAGTCAAAAATTATTGAATTTTTAATGTTAATAATGTCGAAGTTATTATTATAATGATTATTACGAATTGAATATTGTTTTAATATCAAGAGTTTTCAGCTAAACTTGAGCTACAAAATTATTTGGAAAAAAGAAGAAAATTTCAATGAAAAAAATAGCTACTACTGAAGTACCAATAAATGATGTAATTGCTCAAAGATGGAGTCCTCGTGCTTTTGATTCAAGCTATATATTGGCTGAAGATGAAATTAAATCTTTATTTGAGGCTGCAAGATGGGCACCATCTTGTTATGGAGATCAACCGTGGCAGTTTGTCTTATTCAACAAGGAGGACGCAACTGCATGGTCAAGCGTATTAAATTGTTTGTCTGTTGGCAATCAGAATTGGGCCATGGATGCATCAATTTTAATTGTAGTTTGTGCTAATAAAAACTTTAACCATAATGAAGAACCAAATCGTTGGGCACATTATGATGCCGGTGCTGCTGCAGAAAATATTTGCCTACAAGCTACTAGTATTGGACTGTCTGCTCATCAAATGGGAGGTTTTTATCAAGATAAAATCAGAAGTTTGTCAAATATTCCTACAAATTTTGATATTCTTGCTTGTATGGTTGTAGGAAAAATTTTAGATGAATCTAAGTTGAGTAAGGTTCAGAAAGACAAAGAAGAACAAGCGCGATCAAGAAAGCAACTTGAAGATATTTATTTTATTAATGAATGGAAATAGGACACATATGACTAATTTAATCACATTAACAGAAGATAATTTTAAAAAAACAATTGAAGAAAATGAGTTTGTTATAGTAGATTTTTGGGCTGAATGGTGTAAACCATGTGTTGCATTTACCCCTGTATTTGAAACTGCAGCTAAAAAAAATAAAGATATAATCTTTGGGATGGTAGATATAGATAAAGATAAGGTTATTGCCGATTACTTTCAGGTAGCAGTAGTTCCGGCAGTTTTATTTATTAGAGATCGAGCTGGAATCCATGCTCAAGATGGTGAGCTTGGTGCTCCAGCGTTTGATGAAATGATCAAATGGGCTCGCGCTTATGATATGACAGAAGTAAAAAACTATTTGAAAAATGAAGATAAGAAAAGTTAATTAAGTTATTTTTTCTAGGAATTTAGCAGGATCAATTGACTCACCATTTTTTCTAATTTCAAATAAGAGCTTAACTTCATCAGCTCCAGTATTTCCCATTGTTCCTATTGATTGTCCAGCTTGCACAACTTGGCCTTCTTTTATTAAGATTGATTGCTGGTGCCCGTAAACACTTAAAATATTATTTTTATGTTTGATAATTGTTAGCTTGCCATAGCCCGCTAAATCTTCACCTACATAAATAACCTTACCTTTTGCAACAGACCTAATTTCTTGACCCTCTAAACCTAATATTTCAATCCCTTTTTTGTCCGCAGCATTATTAAAAGATGAAGTTAACTCACCATCTGTTGGCCATTGCCATTTTTTTTGATTTTTTGCTTTTAAATCGGATAGTTTTTTTGTTTTTTTTATCGATTTTTTTGAATATACTTCACGAATAACTTTTGGCTGTTTAATTTGAATAGGGTCTCCAAATTGAAATTCAACCTCTGAATCTTGTTGGCTTATTTCTTCATTTGTAAAAATAGTATCTTCAATTATTTCATCTTCCTCAAAAGGAATTGTATTTGTTTGATTTTTTTTATTTTTATCTTCAGAGGCTCTAGATTTTTTCTTTTTGAGAAGATCAAATCGTATTTGATCACCAGGCTTTACGAAGTAGGGTTTTTTTAGTCCATTAGATAATGCAAGTTTTTGATAATCAAAACCACATTTTAAGCTTATGCTAAATATTGTCTCACCTTTTTTTACGGTATATACGTCAGGACACCCTTTACTAATTTTTTTTCTTTCTCCATCCACTGGAGCTGGAAATTGAGATGCACAACCAAATAAAAAAAATAGTACTAATACAATCAATATTTTATTCATTTTTTTCTTTTATCCATTCTTTCATATTTTGTATACTTTGATAGTCAGTTAGGTCGCCATGAATAGGAGTAATAGAAATCATTTTATTTTTAATTGCATTAAAATCTGTTCCTGGACCACCATCGTTAGGTTCTCCTGCAGCCCCTATCCAGTATAATGTCTCAGCATTATTCTCATCACTTTTTAATGCAGGTTCTGCTGCATGTCGCTTCCCGAGTCTAGTAATTTCTGTTCCTTTTAAATTTTCGTAAGGTATATCTGGAATATTAATGTTTAGCAAGTTAGGCCCAAACTTTTTTTTATTATATAGCTTAATTAGATCAACTGTTACCTTTGCTGCAGTCAAGAAATTTTTAGGGTTATTATTACCCATTGATATTGCAAATGATGGAATGTTTAAAAGGTATCCTTCCATAGCAGCTGCAACTGTTCCAGAATAAATAGTATCATCACCCATATTGGGTCCATGATTTATACCTGATATAACTAAATCTGGAATAAAATTTATTAAACCAGAAAGAGCTATATGAACGCAGTCTGTAGGGGTGCCATCAGTATAATAAAAGCTATTATTCACTTTGGTAACTTTAACCGCTTTATCTAAAGTTAAGGAGCTACTCGAGCCACTTCGATTTCTGTCTGGCGCAACAACTATTAAATCAGAGAATTTTTTTAATTCATTTATGAGGGTTTGAATTCCAACTGCTTGGTAACCGTCATCATTTGAAATTAATATTTTCATAAATTCCTTGTGATCTTACAAAAAAACATAGTTGATAAAAAAAATATAGCAGAGAGAATGATTTGATATAGAGCCATAGATTGAGAAATTCCAGTTTCACTATAAAACCGCACAATACCTTCAATAAAAAAAAGTAATATAAACATACTTGACCATTGATAGGTATACCTATTTTTTTTTAAAATACCAGATAATGGAATTAAGAGGATTACAGATTTAATAACCATCAATGATCCTTCACTATGTAGTGGGTTATAAAAAATTTCCCAGAGTAAATTTAATATAATTAACGCAATTAAACTTAAAGAAGCACTAAAAAAAAGTTTATTCATTTGTTAAGTTTTAAACTAAGCTCGCCTAATCTTAGGCCTTGAGCAATGCACAATTTTTTTTCATCATCAGAAACAGATTGAATATTTTTATAAGTTCCTACATGACTGGCTCCGTAAGGAGTACCTCCTGAAGTAGTGGTTGATAACTCAGGAAGCGAATAAGGTAGGCCAAGTAAAACCATACCCATATGGAATAAAGGGATTTGCATGCTTAATAAAGTAGATTCATTTCCCCCATGAATTGAGCTAGAAGATGTAAAAACACAGGCAGGTTTATTTTCAAGAGAGCCTTTTAACCACAATGAAGTTGTTGTTTCAATAAAATACTTTAATGGGGCCGCCATATTGCCAAATCTCGTTGGACTTCCTAGCGCTAGTCCAGAGCAGTTTTCAAGGTCATCTAATGTTGCGTATAATGCGCCAGAGTCTGGAATTGAAGCTGCTTGTTTTTTTATTTCGGGGAAAATTTCAGGCACAGTTCTTATTTTTGCTTGAGCACCATCTACTGAGTTAATACCCCTAGCTATTAATGATGCCATCTCTTTTATAGAACCACTTTTTGAATAATAGAGAACTAGTATCTCTTTCATTTAAATTTTTTAGCTAAAGATGCAGCTACCCCAATATAATTATGAGGGGTTAAATTTAAAAGAAAATCTTTATCATTTTTTGGTAAGTTAAGCAGCTTTATAAATGAATGTAATGATTCTTTATTTATACTTTGATTTCCCCTAGTTAAATTCTTTAGCTTTTCATAGGGATTTTTTATTTTATTTTTTCTCATAACTGTTTGAATTGGTTCAGCAAGAACTTCCCAAGCTTGGTCAAGATCTTGATTTATTTGAGGCTTATTTAGTTCTAATTTAGCAAGACCTTTTAGACATGATTTGTAAGCTATTAAGCTATAACTAAAAGCTAAGCCAATATTCCTAAGAACCGTAGAATCTGTCAAATCTCTTTGGAGCCTTGAAATTGGCAGTTTTTCAGAAAAATGATTCAGCATTGTATTAGCCATACCTAAGTTACCTTCTGAGTTTTCAAAGTCAATCGGGTTAACTTTATGAGGCATAGTAGAGGAGCCAACTTCACTTTTAATTGTTTTTTGTTTGAAATAACCGTTGGAAATATAAGTCCAAATATCTCGATTAAAATCAATTAAAATAGTATTAATTCTAGATATAGTATGAAAAATTTCTGCCATAAAATCATGAGGTTCTATTTGTGTTGTATAGGGGTTGTAAACTAAGCCAATCGAAGTAATAAACTCTTTGGAAAATTTTTGCCAATTTTTTTTTGGGTAGGCAGAGATATGTGCATTAAAATTACCAACAGCCCCATTAATTTTTCCTAATATTTCTTGTCTTTTTAATTGTATAACTTGTCTTTTAATCCTATATCCAAAATTAGCAAATTCTTTTCCCATTGATGTTGGGCTTGCAGTTTGGCCATGAGTCTTTGCTAGCATAGAAATTTCTGAAAATTTATTTGAGTAAATAGATGCTTGTTTTAGAATAGACTCAACTGAAGGTATCAAAACCTTTTGCAAGCTTTCTTTTAACATTAAAGCATAGGCAAGATTATTTATATCTTCGGAGGTACAAGCAAAATGAATAAACTCATTAACCTTAATTATTTCTTTTTCTTTTTTAAGTGTATCTTTGAGCCAGTACTCAATAGCTTTTACATCATGATTAGTAACTTTTTCAATTTTTTTTATCGCCTGAGCATCTTTTTGGCTGAAGTTTTTGACAATAAAATTTAACTTAGTAATTAGCTTAGTTGAAAATTTTGGAACTTCTTTTATTTCTGTATCTTTACTAAGGGCTATGAGCCATGATATTTCAATTCTAACCCTATTATGAATTAGACCATATTCGCTAAATATTGCTCTTAAGGGCTCACTCTGATCGGAATATCTTCCATCTATTGGAGAAATTGCAGTTAACGCAGAAATCATAAAACACCTTTTAAATTTATATTTGTATTTTACATTAAAAATGATTTATTTTTTTTATGCTCGTTAGATTTATTTATTCTTTGGGAAATCCTTTTATTTACTCTAAAATAGGCATTAATAGCTATATTAAATATTCAAATAAGGAATTAAATGTTAGATTTGTATCTATCCGATCAAAACGAAAGAAAAAATCAGGGATTACCATCACTTCCTCTGAACGCAGAGCGAACTGTATCTCTAATAGAATTATTAAAGAAAGACTCAGCTCAAGACCCTGATTTACTTATAAGTTTGTTAGAAAATAGGGTTCCAGCTGGTGTGGATCAAGCTGCATTTGTAAAGGCTGCTTTTTTAACTGATTTGGCTATAAATAATACACATTCACCTTATATTAGTGATGATCAGGCAATTAAACTTTTAGGGACTATGTTGGGCGGTTATAACGTTCAATCCCTAATTGCATTATTAGAAACTAAGAAAGCAGAGCAAGCTGCTAAAGTATTATCAAAGATAACACTTATTTTTGATGCATTTTACGATGTTGAAAAACTTCACAAGAATGGAAATATTTATGCAACGAATTTAATTAAATCATGGGCGGAAGCGGAGTGGTTTACATCTAGGACCCCTGTCTCAGAAATTCTTAAAGTCAAAATTCTTAAAGTAGATGGGGAGATAAATACGGATGACTTGTCTCCAGCTCAAGATGCATGGTCAAGGGCGGATATTCCACTTCATGCGAAATCTATGCTTATTAATAAAATTCCAAATATTTTTAAAATAATTGAAAATCTTAAACTAGAAAATTTACCTATAGCTTTTGTGGGCGATATTGTTGGAACAGGTTCATCTAGAAAATCAGCTATAAACTCTTTGCAGTGGCATTTTGGCCAACAAATACCGTATATACCCAATAAAAATTCAGGTGGAATTATTTTGGGTACAAAGATCGCACCAATATTTTTTAATACAGCTGAGGACTCAGGAGCGTTACCGATTGAATGTGATGTTTCAAGTTTAAATACAGGCGATCTGATTGAAATAAATCTTAAAGAAAAAAAAGTTATTAATAAAAATGGAAGTAAGTTAGCAAACTTTAATCTTAAACCGATAACAATTTTAGATGAATTAAGAGCTGGAGGAAGAATACCTTTAATTATAGGTAAGGGTCTGACAGAGAAAGCTAGAACTTCTTTAAAATTAAAGCCTTCAGATAAGTTTATAAATATTGTAGCTCAAGATATATCAGACAAAAATGGCTTCACACTAGCTCAGAAAATCGTAGGTAAAGCATGTGGTGTTGATGGAATTCGGCCCGGAGTTTACTGTGAACCAAAAATAAATACTGTAGGTTCACAAGATACAACTGGAGCAATGACCCGAGATGAATTGAAAGAATTGGCATGTCTTGGGTTTACTGCAGATTTAGTAATGCAAAGTTTTTGTCATACTGCAGCTTATCCAAAGCCAGTTGACATTGAGCTACAACATACCCTTCCAGATTTTATAAGCAGTAGGGGTGGTGTTTCGTTAAAGGCAGGGGATGGCGTTATTCACTCATGGCTCAATAGAATGATTTTGCCAGATAGAGTAGGTACAGGAGGGGACTCGCATACCAGATTTCCAATAGGCATTTCTTTTCCAGCCGGATCAGGTTTAGTTGCATTCTCGGCTGCTATTGGGGTAATGCCCCTTGATATGCCGGAATCAGTTTTAGTTCGTTTTAGCGGTAAGATTCAACCAGGTATTACATTAAGAGATTTGGTTAATTCAATCCCTTATTTCGCAATTCAAGAAGGTGAGCTGACTATAGGTAAGAAAGGTAAGAAAAATATATTTAATGGACGTATCCTTGAAATTGAAGGCTTACCAGACCTCAAGGTAGAACAAGCTTTCGAGTTTTCTGATGCATCTGCTGAAAGATCATCAAATGGTTGTACTGTAAGACTTGGCGAAAAACCAATAATCGAATTTTTAAATTCCAATATTGTATTAATGCAAAATATGATTGCTGATGGCTATAAAGACTCTCGAACATTGGAGAGAAGAATTAATGACATGCAGGAATGGCTTAAGGAGCCGATTTTGTTGAAGCCAGATAGCGATGCTCTCTATGCCTATACTTTAGATATAGATTTAAATAGTGTAACTGAGCCTTTAATTGCTTGTCCTAATGATCCAGATAATATTAAGAAGTTATCTGATATTGCAAATAACCAAATTGATGAAGTTTTTATTGGGAGCTGTATGACAAATATTGGACATTACCGTGCAGCTGCAAAAGTACTTGAAGGAAAAAGTGATATTAAAGCTAAGTTATGGATTGCTCCTCCGACCAGGATGGATGAATCACAATTAAAAAAGGAAGGAGTTTATTCAACTTTTAATTCAGTTGGGGCTCGAACTGAGATGCCTGGTTGCAGTTTATGTATGGGAAATCAAGCAAGGGTTGAAGATAATGCTGCTGTTTTTTCAACCAGCACGAGAAATTTTGACAATCGTATGGGTAAGGGAGCGCAAGTTTATCTTGGGTCTGCTGAATTAGCTGCTTTATGCTCACTTTTAGGTTATATACCATCTAAAAAAGAATACCTTAAATTGATGGCTGAAAAAATTGATAATAATTCAGATGAAATTTATAAGTACCTTAATTTTGATCAACTTACTGACTACAAAAATAACAAAGTGATTGAAATAAATCCGGCTCCATAATTTCACATGGATTATGATGCCAGCTGCAAAGATTGTGAGAGATTAAGCTCTTTTTTAGCACAAGTAAAAAATAAAAACCCAAATTATTTTTGTAGACCAGTTCCTTCTTTTGGAAAAAAAAATTCTCCTTTATTAATAGTTGGCTTAGCTCCAGGAATGCATGGTGCAAATAAAACAGGAAGACCTTTCACTGGAGATCATGCAGGAATTTTGCTTTATAAGACCTTGTATAAATTTGGATTTTCAAATAATAAAATATCCCAGTCTATCGATGATAATTTAATATTGAAAAATTGTAGTATTACTAACGCAGTTAAATGCTTACCACCTGACAACAAACCTAATCATCAAGAAATTAATAATTGTAATAAATTTCTCAAATCTGAAATAAGTAAATTGAAGCGAGGATCAATTTTACTTGCATTGGGATTAGTTGCTCACAATGCAATTATGACAGCATTGAATTTGACAAAGAAAGAGTATAAATTTTGTCATGGTAAGAGACATAATTTACCAAATAATTTAGTTATGTATGATAGTTATCATTGTAGTCGTTACAATACTCAGACAAAAAGACTAACTGAGGAAATGTTTCACGAAGTATTTTTATCAATTAAAACTGAAATGGAGAGATAAATGCCTTATATCAACGTAAAGCTCGCTGGAAATTTAAACAAAGATCAAAAAAAAGAAATTGCTGAAGAAATCACTGAGTTGATGCAAAGAGTAGCAAAAAAGCCAGCATCTTATACTTATATAGTTTTTGAGGAAGTTAAAACTGAAGATTGGGCAATTGGTGGAAATTTATTAGGGTAGTTTTGGAAGATTTAAAATTAAAAATTAAAAATTTTCCTAATTTACCTGGAGTTTATCGAATGATTAACTCTAAGCTAGAAGTTATTTACATAGGAAAAGCAAAAAATTTAAAAAAAAGAGTTGCTTCCTATTTTGTAAAAAATCAATCGAGCCCAAGAACAAGATTAATGGTTGCTAATATTTACAAGATTGAATTTACAATTACCAATACAGAAGCCGATGCTTTAATTCTTGAAAATAATTTAATAAGAGAACTCTTGCCTCGCTATAATGTAATTTTTAGAGATGATAAGTCATACCCTTATCTTCTGATTACAGGCGATAAATTTCCAAGATTGATGTTTCATCGGGGAGCTCAAAAAAAAGAAAACCAATATTTCGGACCATTTCCAAACTCAAATGCTGTCCGTCAAAGTATACAATTACTCCAAAAAGTTTTTATGCTAAGAACCTGCGAAGCTTCTGTATTTAATAATAGGACTAGGCCCTGTTTACAGCATCAAATAAAAAGATGCACTGCTCCTTGTGTTGGTTTGATAAGTGATATTGATTATAAACATGATACTACTCAAGCAGCCTTATTTTTGAAGGGAAAAGATTCTGAAGTTATAAAAGATCTAACGAAAAGAATGAATAAAAGCTCTGATGAATTTAATTTCGAAAGAGCCGCTATATTTAGAGATAGAATTCAAAGTCTGAGACAAGTTCGTCTCAAGCAGTCTGTTAGTGATTTTAGCGAAAATGATGCAGATATTATTGCAATATCTGAAGACCTTGGACAAGTGTGTGTTAATTTAGTCATGATTCGTGGTGGAAGACACCTTGGAGACAAAAGTTTCTTTCCAAAAAATTCTGTCGAGCAAAATATTGAAAATATAGTTGAGGTATTTATAACTCAATATTATGAGCAAAAAACACCACCACCAGTACTTGTGATTGAGCAAAAGTTTGATGTAGACCTTATTAATAGTTTTTTTTCTTTAAAGCAATATCCTTCAATCAAAATTATTTCTAGGATGTTAGGAGATAAAAAATTGTGGCTGATGATGGCAAATAGAAACGCTAAAATTGCTCTTACCCAAAAAAATAATGAGCAAGCTAGCAAGATTAATAGAATAAAATCTTTTAGAAAGTTATTAAGCCTCCCTGACCATGTAGACAGAATTGAATGCTTCGATATTAGCCATACAATGGGGGAGAGAACTGTGGGCTCTTGTGTGGTTTTTGACAAAACCATGATGCAAAAAAAAGAATATCGGCGCTATAATATTAAAAATATAGAGCCTGGAGATGACTATGCGGCAATGCGGCAGGTTTTAGAAAGAAGATATAAAAAAATAATTTCAGAAGACCTTGTAAAGCCAGATATTATTTTAATTGATGGAGGGAAGGGTCAGTTAAGTGTGTCAAAGGATATAATGGAGGAATTAGGTATCTCTGATATTATGCTCATTGGGGTATCAAAAGGACGTTTAAGAAAATCAGGAACTGAAACATTGATTACTTCAGATGGTTTAATTTTAGAGGATATTGATCAAAGCGACTTAGGTTTTCATTTGATTCAGCAAATTAGAGATGAAGCTCATAGATTTGCGATAACCGGACATAGAGCTAGAAGAGATAAGGCAAGGGTTACATCTTCAATTGAGGAAATTGAGGGAGTTGGAGCAAAGAAACGAAAAAATCTTTTAGTTTACTTTGGGGGACTTGAGGGCGTAAAAAATGCAACGATTGAAGAGCTAGAGCTCGTAGAGGGTATTAGTAAGAAAATAGCTAAAGAAATTTTTAATTTTTTTCATTAAACATTATAAATTTATGATTTTAAATATTCCAAATAACCTTACCTTATTCAGAATTGCGTTAATTCCGTGCCTTATCTTAGTTTTTTATTTATCAGACGATACTCTTTCTGCTTATCAAAAAAATCTAACGGCTACATTGATATTTTTGTTTGCTGCAATTACTGATTGGCTAGATGGTTATTTAGCAAGAAAATTAAATCAAACATCTGATTTCGGTGCATTTATTGATCCAGTAGCTGATAAATTAATTGTTATCGCAGCATTAATTTTACTTGTTGAATTGGGTAGAGTGGAATCAATAATCGCATTTATTATTATAGCTAGAGAGTTTACAATTAGTTCTCTGAGAGAATGGATGGCAACACTAGGCAAGTCTGGAAGTATAGCCGTAGCATTTATTGGAAAACTTAAAACAACAATGCAAATGATTGCAATATTATTTTTACTTTATCATGAAAATATTTTATTTATTCCAGTTGCAGCAATAGGTAAAATTTTAATTTATATTGCAGCTTTATTAACAATGATATCTATGATTTACTATCTAAAAATAGCATTCAAAATTTTAAAAAAAAATAAAGATTATTGAACAAGATTGACAGGTTACAAAAAGAAGCTAAAATACTGCCTTCTCAATGCGGGAATAGCTCAGCTGGTAGAGCGATACCTTGCCAAGGTATAGGTCGCGAGTTCGAACCTCGTTTCCCGCTCCATCTTTCTTCTTCGTTTAAAGAAGATCGCTTCTTAAGGAAGCATTTTGTACTTACTTTAGGGTAATTTGTAATATTAGAAATATGCAATATTACTTTAAAGGAAAATGGCGCGTTAGCAAAGTGGTTATGCAGAGGCCTGCAAAGCCTTAGACGCCGGTTCGATTCCGGCACGCGCCTCCACTTTTTATAAAGTGATGATAAAATATTTATTTTGCCCGGATGGTGAAATTGGTAGACACAAGGGACTTAAAATCCCTCGACTTTACGGTCGTGCCGGTTCGATTCCGGCTCTGGGCACCATAATTTTCCTTAAAATTAACTTATTCAATTAGTTTTTTTTAAGGATTTATTATTAAAAATAGGCAATCTAGATGCACCTTAAAGAAAAGATAATAGATTCAAAAGTCTATGATTCCTTAGTTAGTAAAGGTATTAATCCTGCTTTATCATCTTTGTTTGCCTCAAGAAATATTAACTCAATAGATGATATTGATTACAAGTTAAATAAATTAATATCACCAGAGTTATTAAAATCTGTGAGGGAAGCATCAATTTTTTTAATTGATAAAATTGATACGAAGCAAAAAATTATCATTATTGGAGACTATGATGCTGATGGTGCAACAGCTACAGCTTGTGGATATTTGGGTTTAAGAAAATTTGGTGCTGATGTAGATTTTATTGTACCAAATAGATTTAAGTTCGGTTATGGCCTAACTCCAGAGATTGTTGATTTAGCCTATAAAAAAAATCCATCTTTAATCGTAACAGTTGATAATGGAATTGCAAGTATTGAAGGGGTAAAAAAAGCAAAATCTTACGGCATTGATGTGCTTATTACAGACCATCACCTACCTTCTGAACAACTTCCTAATGCAAACTTTATAGTAAATCCTAATCAACCCTCCTGTGATTTTCCTAGTAAAAACTTATGTGGAGTAGGTGTAATTTTTTATCTTCTACTCTCTTTACGTGCTGAGTTAAGAAAAATGAATAGATTCACTGTTAAACGAGAACCAATACTTTCTGATTTGCTTGATTTAGTGGCGCTAGGAACTATAGCTGATTTAGTTAAACTTGATTTTAATAATAGAATATTAGTAAATTTTGGTATTAAAAAGATTAGAAGTGGTGATTGTAATTTTGGTATAGAGGCTCTTGTTCAACTTAGTAAAAAAAAAATAAAAGACATTAAAACCTCAGATTTATCATTTTCAATAGCACCTAAAATTAATGCTGCAGGAAGGCTTGATGATATGGCTATAGGAATTAAATGTCTTATCTCAAAAGATAAAAATGAAGCAGAAGGCTATGCTAAACAGCTAGCTATTTATAATGACCAAAGAAAAATTGTTGAAAAAAAAATGAAAGACGATGCTTTGTACATACTTTCAGATTGTATAGTTGAAGATAATTACACAATTTCAATGTACGATATAAATTGGCATCAAGGTGTTATAGGTATAGTTGCTTCAAGACTTAAAGAAAAATATTATCGACCAACTATAATATTTGCTAAAGATAGTAGTGGGCTTCTTAAAGGATCAGGAAGATCAATATCATCTTTTCACTTAAAAGATTCCCTTGATTTAATTAGTAAAAGAAACTCAGATCTCATTTTAACTTTCGGTGGACATGCAATGGCTGCAGGCTTAACAATAAAAGAAGAAAACTTTCATAAATTTTGTGATGAATTTGAAACTATAGCAAAGCAGACATTATCCCAAGATGATCTAAATTTAATTACTGAATTTGATAAATCTATACCTCAAGAGTATTTGAATAATAAAACTATAAGAGCTATTAATTCTCAGGTATGGGGGCAAGGTTTCCCAGCACCAGTTTTTTATGGAGTATTCGATGTAGTTAGGCAAGAAATTGTTGCTGATAAGCATAATAAATGCATTTTAAAAAATGAGTATGATAAATATGATGCAATTTTTTTCAATTTTAGTGGGGTATTGGCTGATAGAATAGAGGTTACATATACAATTGAATTAAATGAATTTAATAAAAAATCTTCTATACAATTAATTATTAAAAGTAAAAATGAAAAAAAATAAGAAAAAAATAATCATCGCAAATATGAAGATGAATGGATCTTTAAATTTTAATATAGATTATTTAAATGCTATTAAGATCAATTTCAATAATTATAAAAATTTAAATATTGGTTTATGCGTACCTTATCCTTATTTATTTCAGGCAAAAGAATTTCTTAAGGGCTCCAATATTGGGTGGGGAAGTCAAAATGTTGCTAAATTTGAAAATGGCCCTCATACAGGGGAAGTAAGTGCTGAAATGCTTAAAGATTTTGATAGCCAATATGTGATTGTTGGACATTCTGAGAGAAACACTGCTTACTGTGAGTCAGATGAAAATATCGCGAATAAGTTTGAAAGAATTAAGAAATATAAAATGTCCCCAGTATTATGTGTTGGAGAAACATTGATAGAGCGAGAAGCGGGCATTATGGAAAGAGTAGTTTCATCACAGATTGATACAATTATACAAATTTATGGCGCAGAGATTTTTGAAGATTCAATTGTGGCATATGAACCAATATGGGCAATTGGGTCTGATATGGCAGCTACACCAATACAAGCAAATAAAATGTGTAACTTTATTAAAGAACATATTTGTAAGAGTTATAACTCTGATTTTGAAAACTTTAATATTATTTATGGTGGAAGCGTAAACTCAAAAAATGCGGTACAATTGTTTACTTCTGAGAGTTTGGATGGTGTGTTAATTGGAAGAGCTTCGGTTAATATTGATGAATTCTCCCAAATTTGTTCAACAGCAGATAGTAGTTAATTTCAAATATTTTTGATTGGTATTTTTATATGGAAAATTTAATTCTAATTATTCATGTCATTACAAGCCTGAGTGTGATTGGACTTGTTTTAATTCAGCATGGAAAAGGGGCTGATGCGGGTGCAGCTTTTGGAGGAGGAGGTGGTTCTGGAAGTGTATTTGGGGTTCAGGGATCTTCTAATTTTTTAACTCGTGCTACATCGGTCAGTGTTACTATTTTCTTTTGTACTAGTATCGCTTTAGCATTTATTGCGAGTTCAAAACATCAAGCAACATCATCAATTGATATTGCCGTAGAGAAATCTGAATCACTAGAAAAAGAACCTCAAGACATTCCAAACTAACATGACTAATGAATTTGCCGTCGTGGTGGAATTGGTAGACACGCTACCTTGAGGGGGTAGTGACGAAAGTCGTGAGAGTTCGAGT
>JAOKBJ010000015.1 GCA_028244835.1 Methylophilaceae bacterium | reverse complement strand
TAAAAAAAATTTGGTCTCCTACCCCTTGCTCTTGATGAAGTAATAGACGATTCTGAGTTTTTTTAAAATCCCAAGAAGGTTTATTGGTTATTAATGGTTTGGAACCAAAGCTAACACTTTTCCATCTCCATTCATAACCTTGCCAACCTTCATAAAAATTTCCCATTCTTAAGTTACATAAAGATAAGTTCCAGTGTGCATCTGCACAATTAGAATTAATCATAATTGCCTGCTCGTAACTAATTTTAGCCTCTTCTAAATTTTTGAGTCTTTGAAGTACATTTCCTCGATTGTAAAAAGCTTCAAAATTGTCGGGTTTAATTGCAATTGCTTTGTCATAACTATCAAGTGCCTCTTCTAAACGCTTAAGCTCTTGTAAAACATTACCCCGATTATAAAAGGCTTCGGAATGGTCTGGTTTAATTACAATTGCTTTGTCATAACTATCAAGTGCTTCATTTAAACGCTTAAGTCCATAAAGAACATTGCCTCGATTATAATGAGCCTCAATGTCAAGCGCTCTAATTGCGATTACTTTATTATAACTATCAAGTGCCTCTTCTAAACGCTTAAGCTCTTGTAAAACATTACCCCGATTAATTAAAGCATCAATGTGATCTGGCTTGATTGCAATTGCTTTATCATAATTATCAAGTGCCTCATCAAATAATTTCAACTCTTTTTGGCTTATACCAAGATTACTTAAAGCCCCCACATGGTTCGGGTTGATTTTAAGTGCTTTAGATAAATATTTTATAGCCTCAAGATATTTTTTATCTTGAGCAAATATGACTCCTAATAGTTGGAGTGCATCAAAATTTTCTGGCTCTATACCTAAAATTTTTTCATATATTTTGCGCGCTTTTTTAATATTACCTTCACGATGAAAAACTAAGCCTTGTTGAACTAATAAAAAAATTTCTTTATTTTGAAATACATTTTTATTTGAGCTGGAAATTTTTCTAGACATAAATAAATTTTAACACTTCCTATACGTATTTATATTTAAATAGTCTTTTTCTAAATAATTAAAAAAATTCTTAAAAGAAAGCCCCAATGACTTTAATTACCTTAATCAATTTGGGGCTTTTTTGAAACTGCGTAAGTATAGATTAACTTTTTTAATTATTTTTAATTATTTGATTTCTGATAAATATTTTGAAAATCTACCTTTGCCGGCAGCAAATTTCCCTTCTATCTTTTTAGCAGCAGTTTTAGCAGATTTAGAGTTACCACTTATATCACCAACGGTTACTATGCCAACCATACCAAACATAGCGTGAGGAGTGCAGTTATATCCATATAAACCTTCAACATCAAACTTAACTGAGATTGATTTTTCTCCAGCCTTCTTAGTTAATATACCCATCCATGGCTTTGCACCTTTTGGAAGCATTTCTTTTATAGATGCTGAATTGTGCATTGCATCTCCAGTCCACGTTACTGTATCGCCTTTGTTAATTTTCAAAACAGCTGGTTCAAATACAAACATATCAGGAGCACTGCCATTTAACATTTTAACTTGGTGCTCTTTTGCAAAAACATTTCCAACAGAAAAAATTAGTAGCAGTACTATAAATTTTTTGATCATTAACATAACTTTACCTTCCTTATAATTTTTATAATAATTACCGGCTATAAAATTCAACTACTGAACCGGGACTCATGATTGTTGCATATGGAATCTCATCTGATGATGGGTACCTAATATAACCTACCTTAAATGCTTTTGCATCAAATGAAATATACTCTGGCAAATCTCTTTCCATTTTGTTTATGGACTCAACAACTAAAGGAATAGTTCTACTTTTCTCTTTAACTTCGATCAAATCACCGGGCTTACATCTGTAGGATGGAATATTAACTACTTTTCCATTCACCGTAACATGCTTATGATTAACAAATTGTCTTGCAGCGAAGACAGTTGGTACTATATTGGATCTATAAACTATGGCATCTAGTCTAGACTCAAGAAAAATAAGAAGGTTTTCACTGGTATCCCCTTTCTTGGAATAAGCTTCTTTATATATATTTCTAAATTGCTTTTCACCAATATTTCCATAATAACCTTTTAGCTTTTGCTTCTCTCTTAGTTGCACTCCATAATCGCTTCTTCTTCTTACACCTTTTGCTCCATGTTGGCCTGGACCATAAGTTCGATTATTAGTTGGACAGTTTTCTTTGCCCCAAATATTTTCTCCCATTTGTCTTGATAGTTTATTTTTTGGTATTTGCCTAGGATTTCTATTTGGCATGATTACTTCCTTTTATTGTTATTAATGTGTAGACCAATTTGAAGTGTATTGCCTTCTTGATGGAATTATTAAATTTGCCTTCTCTAAAATTGCAGCAAATGCATTTAAAATTTTATAAATATTTCTTGCTTGATATGGCTTCAACCATCCCTGTAGAGATAATTGCGCATCTTCATACTTATCGTTCTGTAACATGCATAATGCTTCTAATATTTTGAATTCGCCGTAATGAACGTGATCACAAAGCTCTGCTCCAATTGGTCCTTTGTCTTCAGTCCCCTCTGCTATTCCATAAACTACCTCTTCAATTAAGGTTGTTATATCAGGAAGTTGGTGTTGCTCTCTACATAATTTAAAAAGATCTTGCGGATTTTCTCCTGAAATAGAACAAGAAGCCCAATGCCTTA
>JAOKBJ010000014.1 GCA_028244835.1 Methylophilaceae bacterium | reverse complement strand
TCAAAAACTTATTGAAATTGCTCCCTCACCTCAATTAAACGAAGATCAAAGACATTATATTGGTGATTTAGCAGTTAAGGCAGCAAAAGCAGTTGGTTATGAGAATGCAGGTACTGTCGAATTTTTACTTGGGACAGATAATAAGTTTTATTTTATGGAAATGAATACTAGGCTTCAAGTTGAGCATACTATTTCAGAAACTATTACCGGTATTGACATAGTTCAGGAACAAGTAAAAATAGCAAGTGGAGATAAATTAAGGTACAAGCAAGAAGAAGTCTCTTATAGGGGCTTTGCAATAGAGTTCAGAATTAATGCAGAAGATCCAAAACAAGATTTTTTACCATCTTTTGGTAAAATAACAAGATATTATGCTGCAGGTGGTCCTGGGGTTCGAACAGACGCTTCAATATATACTGGTTATATAATACCGCCCTATTATGACTCCATGTGTGCAAAATTAACAATCTGGGCAATGGATTGGACAGATGCAATTCATAGGGGAAGAAGAGCTTTAGGTGATATTGGGGTATTTGGAATTAAAACGACTATTCCGTATTATCTTGAAATACTAAAAAATCACAGCTTTATTGGTGCTAATTTTAATACTAGTTTTGTAGATATGCATCCAGAACTTTCGGATTATGAAGACGAATTACCACCAGAGATAATTGCAGCTGCAATTGGTGCTGCAATTGCTGCTCATGAAGGGATATAGAAATTTATGAAGAAAATTGATATTACAGAGCTTGTTTTACGTGATGGGCATCAATGTCATATTGCAACTCGTCTAAGAACTGAAGACATGTTGCCAGTATGCCCAATGCTTGATAAATTAGGCTTTTGGTCTATTGAGGCATGGGGTGGAGCAACATTTGATGCATGTGTTCGCTATCTTAAGGAAGACCCTTGGGAGAGATTAAGTAAGCTTAGAAAAGCTTTACCAAATAGTAAAATACAAATGTTATTAAGAGGGCAAAACTTACTTGGCTACAGACACTATTCTGATGATGTTGTAGAGATGTTTGTTAAAAAAGCTGCAAATAATGGAGTAGATATTTTTAGGATATTTGATGCTCTTAATGATATTCGGAATTTAGAAACTTCCATTAAATCAGTAAAAAAATTCAAAAAACATGCTGAAGGAACAATAAGCTATACAACATCGCCTGTTCATAATATTGAATATTTTGTTGCTTTAGGCAAAAAACTTGAAGAATTTGGATGCGATAGTATTGCTGTTAAAGATATGGCTGGGCTATTAACTCCTCAAGATACAAAAGAATTAGTAACTTCATTAGTTAAAAATACTAATTTACCAATACACATGCATTGTCACGCTACTTCTGGATTGGCTAGTATAAATCTTATTACTGCAGTGGAAGCAGGAGCCTCAATAATTGATACATGTAATTCAAGCTATTCTGAGGGGGCTAGCCATCCTTCTACAGAATCAATAGTAGTAGCTCTTGAAGGAATGGGCTATAAAACTGGTGTTGATCTATCTAAAATAGATGAAATTACTGATTATTTAAAAGATAATAGAAAAAAATATTGGCAATTTGAGTCTAAATTTACTGCCTTAGACCCTAAGGTTTTAATTAATCAAGTTCCTGGAGGAATGATTTCAAATCTCTCAAATCAACTTAAAGACCAAGGCGCATTGGATAAAATGGCAGAGGTTTTAAAAGAAATTCCTCAGGTTAGAAAAGACTTAGGTTATCCTCCCTTAGTTACTCCTACATCTCAAATTGTTGGAACTCAGGCGGCGTTAAATGTTATCACTGGTGAGAGATATAAAACAATTACAACTGAAGTTAAAAACTATTTTCTAGGGCAGTATGGTATGGCGCCTGGAAAATTAAATAATGATATCAAGAAAAAAGCAATTGGAGATCAAAAAGAAATTACCACAAGGCCAGCAGATAAATTAAAGCCGGAGATAGCAAACCTAAAAGCTAAATCAGAATCTTTTGCAAAATCTGATGAAGATATATTAACTTACGCAATGTTTCCAGACGTTGGTACAACATTTTTACAAGAAAGAAATGCTGGCTCTTTAGAGCCAGAGGCTCTCCTAAATGAAGATGATGAAAAACATAAAGGAGATCATTATGCTCCTACTGAATTCAATATTACATTGCATGGCGAAACATACCATATTAATTTAACTGGTTCAGGCAGTCCTAGTGATGCGGAGAGGCCTTTTTACGTTTCAGTTGATGGGATATCTGAAGAAGTTTTAATTGAGACATTAGATGAAGTATTGGTAAGTAAGCCATCTTCATCATCAAATGCTGACGAAGTAATTAAAAAAGTTGGAGTAAATGGATCACGGCGAAAACCGACACATGATGGATGTGTAGCAACAGCAATGCCTGGAAAAATTGTTGAAATTAAAACTACCGTTGGGGAAAAAGTTAAGGCTGGTGATAGTGTTATTGTAATTGAAGCAATGAAGATGGAGAATGAAATTCAAGCGGCAATCTCAGGAACAGTAATTGCAGTAAATATAAGTAAAGGTGATGAAGTCTCACCAAATGAAACCTTACTTGAAATTCAGCCTTAAAAAGAAATAGATGACACAACTAATTCTTGCATCTTCATCGGTCTATAGAAAAGAATTACTTGAAAGATTGTTATTAGATTTTAAAATTGTTAAGCCAGCTATGGAAGAAGTTAGAATAGCGTCAGAAACAGCATATGAAACAGCAGATAGACTTGCAGAACAAAAAGCTCAAAAAGTTTCC
>JAOKBJ010000013.1 GCA_028244835.1 Methylophilaceae bacterium | reverse complement strand
ACCATTAATTAAGAAGTTATTTTTCAATTTAGATAAAACTATTTTAGACTCTTTTAAATACGAGACTGCCGTTTGTTCCACCAAAACCAAAATTATTCTTTAATGCTGCTCGTATATTAATTTCTTTAGCCTCATTTGCAGAAAAATCTAAGTCACATTCGGCATCTTGATTAAAGATATTCATTGTTGGTGGTGATATTTGATGGTGAATAGCTAAGGCTGTAAATACTGCTTCTATTCCTCCTGCACCACCCAATAAGTGTCCTGTCATAGACTTTGTAGAATTAACAACTAAATCGTAAGCATGCTTGTTAAAAGTCTCTTTAATAGCATTTACTTCGTTTAAGTCTCCAAGTTGAGTGGATGTGCCATGGGCGTTTATATAGCCAATTTCATCTAGATTGATACCTGCATTATTAATTGCATTAAGCATAGATCTTTTAGGACCATCTATACTAGGAGCTGTAATATGGTAAGCATCTGCACTCATTCCATAACCACTTAGTTCACAGTAAATCTTTGCTCCACGCTTTATTGCGTGCTCATACTCTTCAATTACCATCACTCCAGCTCCCTCCCCAATGACAAACCCATCTCTATCTTTATCCCAAGGTCTTGAAGCTGTTTTTGGATCATCATTCCGTTGAGTTAATGCTTTAGCTGCTGAAAAGCCTGCCACGGTTAATTCAGTAATTGCTGCTTCTGAACCTCCCGCAATCATGACATCAGCGTCACCATATTCAATGATTCTACTGGCGTCCCCAATGGAATGTGTGCCGGTTGTACAAGCAGTTACAATTGAAATATTTGGCCCTTTTAAGCCATACATAATAGACAAATTGCCAGATATCATATTAATAATCGAACCAGGTACAAAAAAAGGAGATACTTTTCTTGGCCCACCTTGATCGAAATTATCACTAGTAGTTTCTATAAGGTTAATTCCCCCGATACCTGAACCAATTGATACACCTATTCTTTCCGAATTTTCTTCAGTCACTTCAAGGCCAGAATCCTGAATCGCTTCAATACCAGCAACTAGGCCAAATTGAATAAAAGTATCCATTCTTCTAGAGTCTTTTGGATTAAGAAAAAGATCGGGGTCAAAACTTTGAACTTCGCCCGCAACTTGAGATTTAAAGTTTGAAGCGTCAAACTTACTGATATTAGTAATTCCAGAAACTCCATTAAGGATGTTCTTCCATGATTCTTTAACACCAATACCAACTGGTGTTATTAAACCAAGTCCTGTCACTACAACCCTTCTTTTATTCATGGATATACCTAATCAGTTTTGACTAGGTTAGTTGGTTATTTAAGATTTTTATTTATGTAGTCAATTGCTTGCTGCACTGTTGTAATTTTTTCAGCTTCATCATCTGGAATTTCAGTATCGAACTCCTCTTCTAAAGCCATTACAAGCTCAACGGTATCGAGTGAGTCTGCGCCAAGATCATCTATAAAGGATGACTCATTTTTTATTTTATCGGCATCTGTTCCCAGTTGCTCTGAAACAATTTTTCTAACTCTTTGTTCGATATCTGACATGTATTAACCCCTTTTTTTAAAAACAAATAAATTACGAATCGCTATTTTATCAAATGAATGCTTACTTTATAAAACTATTTTAAATAATTAGATAAAAAATTTATAACTATATGATTTATATGGATATAAATAATTAAATCATCAGCATTCCACCATTAATATGCAGTGTTTCACCAGTTATATAACTAGCATTATCAGAAGCTAAAAAAGCTACTGCATTAGCAATATCATTTGGACACCCGAGTTTACCAAGCGGAATTTTGCTTAACAGTTGTTTTTTATAATCTTCAGGTAGGCTTCTCGTCATATCTGTGTCTATAAAACCTGGTGCAACACAATTCACAGTAATTCCACGACTTCCAATCTCTTGAGCAAGAGATTTTGTGAATCCAGAAATACCAGCCTTTGCTGCAGTATAGTTTGTTTGTCCTGCATTTCCCGTATGTCCAACCACAGACGATATATTAATGATGCGTCCATACCTATTTTTCATCATCTTTCTAATTACAGCCTGGCTTAATTTAAATACAGATTTTAAATTTGTATTAATAACATCATCCCAAGCCTCATCATTCATTTTCATTAAAAGAGTATCCTTAGTAATACCTGCATTATTTACTAGAATATTAATATCTCCATAACTATCTTCAATATGCTTTATTAAAGATTCGATCGACTTATTATCATTAACATTTAAAACCAATCCACTCCCTTTCAGCTGGTTGACCTTAAAATTTTCTTCTATCACTTTAGCCCCTTTTTCTGAGGTTGCTGTTCCAATAACAAGCATATTATGCCTTGCCAACTCTAATGCGATTGAGGCACCAATACCCCTGCTTGCTCCTGTAACAAGTGCAATTTTACTAGTCTTTTGCTCAGTCATTAAGTTGATCCCTTAATTTTTAATAAAATTTCATCAATAGCTTCTTCCCCACTCATTGAGATATGTGAAGCTTCTTTATTAATTCTTCTATTCAAGCCCGTTAAGATTTTACCAGGACCCGCCTCTATAAATAAGTCTATTCCTTTTAATGATAATGATTTAATTGATTGTGTCCACATTACTGGATTAAATAGTTGCTTTACAAGAGCCAATTTAACATTCTCTATTTCGTTATAGTCAATAGCTTCAAAGTTTTGTATGACTGGTATTTCTGGGAGATTAAAGGTAATTGTATTTAGGTAGTCGCCAAACAAAATTGATGCTGGTTGCATTAATCTACAATGAGAAGGAACACTCACAGGTAGTTGTATTGCTCTTTTAGCTCCCGCATCCTTAAAGCTTTGCAATGATTTTTCTAGAGTAGATTTTGTTCCAGCAATAACAACTTGTCCTGGAGAATTAAAATTAACCGCCTCTAACACCTCAGATCCTTGCTCCTGCATACATATTTCTATTACTCTCTCATCTTCTAACCCAATAATTGCAGCCATACCACCTTCATTTTTAGGAACTGCGTCTTGCATTAATTCAGCTCTTTTAGTAACTACTTTTAAGGCATTATTAAAGGTTAATGAGTTGGCAGCTACTAGGGCTGTAAACTCTCCTAGACTGTGTCCTGCAATAAAACTAGGAGTGGCTAAATTATTTTCTTGAAGATATCTCCAAGTTGCAACTCCAGCTGTGAGCATTATAGGTTGAGTATTTACTGTCTCATTAATTTCTTGGTTGTCAGAAGAAACCATTGCCCAAAAGTCTTTATTTAAAATTTCTGAGGCTTCAGTAAAAGTTTTTTGGACAACAGGAATGTGAGAGAGGTTATTCATCATTCCAATCGATTGCGAACCTTGGCCAGGAAATGTAATAACATATTTACTCATTTAATATCTTATTAGAGCAGAGCCCCAAGTGAACCCACCTCCAAAAGCCTCCATAAGTAGAAGATGGCCTGGCTT
>JAOKBJ010000012.1 GCA_028244835.1 Methylophilaceae bacterium | reverse complement strand
AAATTAGATACTGAAATTCTTGTGAAAATGAGTTAGCTGATATAAGTAAAAGAAGAAAAAAGGTATAGTTGAATTTTGTCATTAAGTAATTTACTTTCATGAGTTTAAAAAGATTAGTAATTGTAATGCTTTTTTTATTAAGTACATATAGTTTTGCTGATTTTAATGCTGTGGTGGTAAATATCGTTGATGGTGACACAATAGATGTTATAGATAATAATAGTAAAAAATTAAGAATCAGATTGTTAGGTATAGACGCTCCCGAAAAGAAACAATATTTTGGATACGAGTCATTTTTTTACTTAAATAGAATTCTTAAAGGGCAGTCTGTAACAATTATTTCAAATCCAGACAAAAAGAAACCCTATACTTTAGGTTATTACAAAAGGATCATCGGAAAGGTTGTTATGAATGGCAGAGATATTAATTTAGAAATGATAAAAAAAGGTATGGCCTGGCATTTTAAAAAATATAAGAAAAGCCAACCAATAGGGGATAGACACAGTTATAATAAAGCTGAGAACGAAGCAAGAAGAAATAATATTGGACTATGGTTTGAAGGTGACCCATTACCACCATGGAGATGGAGAAAGCTTCAATATAAAAAATAACTTGAACAATTTACTAATTAACTATGTCGGAAGAATTATGAGAATTTTATTAATGAGCCTGTTATTTATCCCCTTAATTTCTTTAGGAGCTTGCATGGATTTTTACGACCAAGATTTAAAAACACTTCAAGGTGAAAAGTTTGATCTTTGTGAGCATCAAGATAAACCAATTCTTTTCGTTAATACGGCAAGTAAGTGTGGTTTTACATCTCAGTTTGAAGGTCTCGAAAATCTTTACCGAGAAAATAAAGAAAATATTATGGTTGTGGGCTTTCCATCCAATGATTTTAATCAAGAATTAACAACGGATAAAGAAATTCAAGACTTTTGTAAGATGACTTATGCAGTCGAATTTCCAATGATGAGCAAGTCTAGTGTAATAGGCCCGAAAGCAAATAGCGTATATAAGAACCTGGCATCTATTACTGGTGAAGCACCATTATGGAATTTTTATAAATTTCTTGTCATGCCGAATGCAGAATCTGTTCATGTTTTTGGGAGTATGACAAGTCCTGATTCAAAAAAAATAATAAGCTTATTAAAGCCATATTTTAAATAATTAAAGTTTATTTATATTCTGTATGATGATAGCCGAAAGTTCTTCGACTGATCTTGAAGTTGATTCAGCCATAGGAATACTTAATCTTTTCATCAAATCTTCTGCTAAACCCACTTCTTCTCGGCAATTTGCTAATGATGCATATTTACTATCAGGCCTTCTTTCGCTTCGCAATGAATGAAGCCTTTCTGGTTTAATAGTTAAGCCAAAAATTTTATCAAGGTATCCTTCTAAAATAGGGGGTAGAGTGCCTCTGCTAAAATCTTCAGGGATGAGTGGATAGTTAGCAGCTTTAATGCCAAATTGCATCGCCAGATATACACTGGTTGGAGTTTTTCCTGAGCGTGAAACACCTACGAGAATGACCTGGGCTTGATTTAGCCCTGAGTGAGTTATGCCATCATCATGTCCGAGAGCAAAATTAATTGCTTCCATTCTGGGGCCATAATTATTTCCAGTCATACTGTGCGATACTCCTGGACGTGTTAATGGGTCTTCTTTAATTTCTAGCCCAAGAGGATTAATAAATGCTTCAAATAGATCGACATAATAAGCATCTACAGCTTTTAATTCTTTCCTTAATTTATTATTACCGATTGACATGATTACTATTGGTCTGACACCACCAAGCATTTTGGCATTAGCAATTCTTTTTTGAGCATCTTCAACTTTAGATTCTGAATCGATAAAAGGAAGCCGAATTTGATCGAACTCTGTATCAGGAAAATGGGCTAATAAACCACCAAGAGAGCCTGCAGTAATTCCTGTGCCATCTGAAATAAAAAAAGCTGTTCTTTTATTTTTGCTCATTTATTTTTTACTAAGTTGTTTCCATGTACTTATAACTGTATCAGGGTTTAAGGATAAAGAGCTAATACCTTGTTTAACAAGCCAATCTGCAAAATCAGGATGATCTGAAGGACCTTGCCCACATATACCTACATACTTCTTATTCTTTTTTGCCGAAGCTATTGCTAACTCAATTAATTTTAAGACAGCCGGGTCTCTTTCATCAAAGCCATCAGCTAAAATACCTGAATCCCTATCTATACCTAACGATAATTGAGTAAGATCATTTGACCCGATAGAAAACCCATCAAAATATTCCATAAATTCGTCAGCGAGAATTGCATTAGATGGTACTTCACACATCATAATTATCCTTAATTCGTTTTCCCCTCTTTTTAATCCAAAATCAGACATGATCTGTACTACAGATTGTGCTTCAGATAAAGTTCTAACAAAAGGAACCATTAATTCGATGTTGGTTAAACCCATTTCTTCTCGCACCTTTTTCATTGCGATACATTCAAGCTCAAAACAGTCTTTAAATTCTTCTGATATATATCTGGCAGCACCCCTAAAGCCTATCATTGGATTTTCTTCCTCAGGCTCATAAATGTCCCCAGCTACTAATTTTTTGTATTCATTAGATTTAAAGTCAGAGGTTCTTACAATAACTGGATTCGGGTAAAAGGCAGCTGCAATAGTCGCGACTCCTTCTGCTATCTTATCAATATAAAATTGTTTTGGGCTCTTGTATCCTTTAGCTCGATAATCTATAAGTTTTTGAATCTCAGTAGGCATCGCTTTATAATTAATAATTGCCTTTGGGTGAATGCCAATCATATTATTAATAACAAATTCTAAACGAGCCAATCCAACCCCGTGATTTGGAATCTGGGCAAAAGTAAATGCCATATCTGGACTTCCAATATTCATCATAATTTTTACTGGAGGTTCAGAAAGTTTCCCATCGTCCTTGGTTTCAATTTCATATTTAAGTTCACCCTGATAAACAATGCCAGTTTCTCCCTCTGAGCAGCAGACAGTAACTAAATCACCATCTTTTAAAAGTTCTGTTGCATTAACGCTTCCAACAATTGCTGGTATGCCCAATTCCCTTGCAATAATAGCGGCATGACAAGTTCTTCCACCTCTATTTGTAACCAGGGCCGATGCTCTTTTCATAACAGGCTCCCAATTTGGGTCTGTCATATCAGCAACTAATATATCTCCAGGCTCGACTAAATGCATGTCTGCTGGGTCATTAACTATTTTAACGGGACCTATTCCAATCTTTTGAGTGACTGCTCGTCCGGCCACGATTGCCTTGCCAGTTTCTTTGAGTTTGAATGTCTCAACAATATTTTTTGATTGAGATTTAACGGTTTCTGGTCTAGCTTGGAGGATATATATTTTTCCATCAATTCCATTCTTGCCCCATTCAATATCCATTGGGCATTTGTAATGGGATTCAATTGTGACAGCATATTTAGCTAGTTCGATTATATCTTCATCTGAAATACAGAATTTATTTGAATCTTTTTCATCAACATCTGTAGTAATTGTGCTTAAACCAGCTTGGGTATCCTTACTAAAAACCATTTTGATTTTTTTGGAGCCAATTGATCTTCTCACTATAGGTTCTTTACCTTTTGATAGTAATGGCTTGTGAACATAGAACTCATCAGGATTGACTGCGCCTTGGACAACAGTTTCACCTAAACCATAAGAAGCTGTAATGAATACAACATCTTTAAAACCTGATTCAGTATCAATGGTAAACATAACTCCTGAAGAGCCAATATCACTTCTAACCATTTGTTGAACGCCTGCAGAAATTGCTACTTCTGAGTGCACAAATCCTTTATGAACCCTATAAGAAATTGCACGATCATTATAAAGTGAGGCAAAAACTTCTTTAATTGCTTGTTTAATATTTTCAATACCATGGATATTTAAAAAACTTTCTTGCTGTCCCGCAAAAGAAGCATCTGGAAGATCTTCTGCAGTTGCTGAAGATCTAACAGCGAATGTTGTTCCTTTTGCTGAGTTGCTAATTAACTTTTCATAGCCTTGTTCAATAGATTTATTAAAATCTTCTGGAAA
>JAOKBJ010000011.1 GCA_028244835.1 Methylophilaceae bacterium | reverse complement strand
TTCAACTTTAGCTGTAAGTGGTTATTGGGCGACTTTATATCCACTTACAGAATTACTTCCTCCTAAAAATAATTTAATATCAAAAAACTATTCTTATAATCTTTCCGACTTAAGAGGTTTGTATCTATCCCTTAATTCTGATCAAGACAAACTGGCAAAAATTATAGAAGATTATCGTCCTTCTATTATTGTGACTTCACCACCTTCATCGGCTAAATGGCATGGCGAAGCTCATATTTCTAATATTATTAAAAAAACAAATTTGTATGAAAAAATAGCATATGTTCCAAAAAAATTTAGTTATGAAGAATACTTATCGAACGAGATTCCCTTTGGAGCAGATCCGCATGGTTCAATGGAAGCCATAATTTATAGATTAAAAAGTTTTAAATGATTTAATTTTTCAATGGGTCTATTAAAATATTTAATTTAGTGTGGTAATTGAAAAAACTTATAGAAGAAAAATCCCCTAAAAGCTTTGTATTGATTGGTGGGCCCACCAGGACTCGAACCTGGGACCAAAGGATTATGAGTCCTCTGCTCTAACCAACTGAGCTATGGGCCCTGTATTTTACTCTTTAGTTTCTAAGAAGCTTTTCAGTCTTTCAGATCTTGTAGGGTGCCTTAGTTTTCGAAGTGCTTTTGCTTCAATCTGACGTATTCTTTCGCGAGTCACATCAAACTGCTTTCCAACCTCTTCAAGAGTATGGTCGGTATTCATTTCTATGCCAAACCTCATTCTTAGAACTTTTGCCTCACGTGCTGTTAAGCCTTCTAGAATTTCAGATGTTACATTTCTTAAGCTTGCATATACGGCCGCATCATCTGGAGTTAAAGTACCAACGTCTTCTATAAAGTCACCTAGATGTGAATCTTCATCATCTCCAATTGGAGTTTCCATAGAAATTGGTTCTTTTGAAATTTTTAATATTTTTCTAATTTTCTCTTCTGGCATTTCCATTTTCTCTGCCAATTCTGACGGCTCTGGTTCTTGTCCAGTTGCTTGTAAAATTTGTCTAGAAATTCTGTTCATTTTATTTATCGTTTCAATCATATGAACTGGAATACGAATTGTTCTAGCCTGGTCTGCAATTGAACGTGTAATCGCTTGACGAATCCACCAGGTTGCGTAAGTTGAAAACTTATACCCTCTTCGATATTCAAACTTATCTACAGCTTTCATGAGTCCAATATTACCTTCTTGAATTAAGTCTAAAAACTGCAAGCCACGATTGGTATATTTTTTTGCGATCGATATAACGAGCCTTAAGTTTGCCTCTATCATTTCACGCTTTGCTCTTTTTGCTCTAAATTCTCCGGAAGTCATCTGTTTATTAATCTCTTTAAAATTAATAATAGGAATTCCAACATCTTTCTCTAATCCAATGAGTTTATGTTGGTGATCAATAATATCGTGCTTTCTTTTTTCTAATTCAGCAACATAGGGTTTATCTACCTTCATTTGCTCTTTAAGCCATTTCAAATTTGTTTCATTTCCTGGAAAATTTTTAACAAAATTACTTCTTGGCATTTTAGAGTTTTCAACACAAAATTCCATTACCTGTCTTTCATGAGATCTAATCTGCTTAATAAATGTTCTAACTTTGTCACATAATAATTCAATAAATTTTGAAGAAAATCTAAAGTTAATAAGCTCTTTAAGAATGATATCTTGATGTTTAAGGTACTCACTATCATCCATCCATTTACCTTTATCGCGTAACTTGGCTAATTTGTTATGAGCCCTCTTAATTACACCAAACCGTCTTAATACCTCTTCTGTTAATTTAGCTAAATCTTCTGGTGACATTCCGCTTGCTTTACCTGTATCATTTTCATCTTCTTCTTCTGCTTCAGCCCCTGAAGCCTCAATTTCTAATGCCGCTTCTACTTTTGCTAATTCCTTCTCTGCTTCCATATCAATTAAGCCATCAATAAATTCATCAACACCAATTTCAGCTTTTTTAACTTTTTGTCCTATCGTCATTAAGTCATCAATAATTCCTGGGCACGCAGAAATTGCCTGAACCATAGCTTTAAGACCATCTTCAATTCGTTTTGCAATTTCAATTTCACCTTCACGCGTCAATAAATCAACTGTGCCCATTTCCCTCATATACATTCGAACAGGATCTGTTGTTCGACCAAACTCAGAATCAACTGTTGCTAAAGCTTGTTCTGCTTCTTCAGCAGCTTCTTCGTCAGTTACTGGGGCTGGAGCATCTGACATTAATAATTCTTCGGCATCAGGAGCCTGGTCATAGACCATAATCCCCATATCGTTAATGATTCCGATAATTCCTTCTACTTGGTCGCTTTCAGTAATTTCATCAGGAAGATGGTCATTGATTTCTCGCTGCGTTAAATACCCTCTTTCTTTTCCTAGGATAATTAAAGCTTTTAGTTGCAACCTTCTCTGTTCCGCTTCTTCAGGATTATTGGCTGCATCTTTTAGATACAAATCTTTAAGTTTTTTTACTCTAGTAACTCGTTTGGTCTTTTTATCTTCTGGATTTTTTTTAGGTCTTGCCATGGTTACCTCTAATTATATATGGGCCAAAAATAAAATGATAATGCTGAGAATATCATTTTTTGGACAAAGTATTTTATCAGAGTATCTATTTTAAATCAATTAGAAGTTTTATTAATCCTTATAAAAATCATTAAAAATCAATTGCTTATAATTTACCTATATTTTTTAAGAATTCTCTCTCATCTTCTGAAAGTGAATCTAAACTTTTTTTTGTGGCTTCATTCAACATACTTTTATTTGCCAAAGAAGAATGGCGCTTACTCATACTAAATCTTAAAGCATTAATTTCGTCTTGCATTTCCATTTGATCATCAAATGTTAAAAGTTGTGTCTGGATTTGTTTAATTAACTGAGCATCAAATCGACTCGCCAAGAAGTGCATAATTGTTGCAGAATTATATTCTCCTTTACTATTTGTCATTTCTATTATTGATAATGCTAATTTTTCATCTACATTATCTGAAATAAAAAATACTGAGTCTTCTTGTTTAATTAAATCTGGTCTCAAAATAAGTAAAAGACAAAACTTTCTTATTGGAGACATTGGGAGCCTATTAGGTAATTTAGCATCACTCTGTTGCAAATAAGTTTTTTTTAATTCTAGAATTTGATCAACCTCATCCATATTAAGATTTATAATTTCTGATATTCTTTTTTTAAATAATAATAATAATTTTGATGCTGTTATCTCTTTTAATATAGGTTTAATTTCATTTAAAAACTTAACTTTCTTTTCTGAGTTCACAAGATCATTCTTACTAGTCAAATGTTTGATTATATATTCAGTTAAGGGAATAGCTTGCTTAGCAAGTAATTCAAAGTCTTCAGAAGAACTTTCTCTTACAAATGAATCTGGATCATGGCCATCTGGTAAAAATAAAAATTTTAATTGAGTAGTATCAGTAACTGAAATTAGAGCATTATTCATAGCCCTCCATGCTGCCATTCGGCCAGCACTATCACCATCAAAACAAAAAATTATCTCTTGAGTGTATCGCATTAACTTCTTAATATGAAAAGCTGTTGTTGCTGTTCCAAGCGTTGCAACAACATTCCTAATTCCATTTTGTGCAAGCCCAACTACATCCATATAGCCCTCGACAACCAATACATATCCTTTTTCTCTGATTGGCTTTCTTGATGCTAACAATCCATAGAGCTCATAACTTTTTTGAAATAAAGGTGTCTCAGGCGAATTATAATATTTAGGAGTATCTTCTATGTCAATTACCCTTCCACCAAAACCAATTATTTTGCCTTTATCGTTATAAATAGGAAAAATAATTCTATTTCTAAAACGATCATAATATTTTCCATTAGTATTCTTAACAACTAACCCAGCCTTTATAAGAACTTCGGACTCATACTCTTTAAATGGAATTTTTAAATTTTGCCATCCTTCAGGTGCATAGCCAATCGAAAATTCTTTTGCTATTTCACCAGTTAATCCTCTTGATTTTAAGTAGCTTATTGCTTTTGGCGATTCTCTTAATTTTTTTTGGTAAAAAATATTTGCTATTTTAATCACTTCCTCTAAGTTTGAATATTCATTACTTTTTTCTTTATTTTGAGGGGCCTCATTTGGAACCTTTAATCCAATAGAATTAGCAAGTTCATTAATAGCTTCAATAAAAGTTAAACCCTCATATTCAATCAAAAAACTTATTGCAGAGCCGTGCTCACCACAACCAAAACAATGATAAAACTGTTTTGAAGGACTTACAGTGAAAGAGGGGGTTTTTTCATCATGAAATGGACAGCAAGCTAGGTAATTAGACCCAGCTTTCTTAAGCGTAACTCTTTTGTCAATGACGTCAATAACGTCTATTCTATTAAGGAGTTCTTGGATAAAAGATTCTGGAATCATTGTTAAATATTATCTTAACATTTAAAAAATTTCCGAGGAAAAATATTGGTTAAGTCTAAGGCTTTAAATAAGTTTTGTCTTAATTTTTTTAGAAACATCAGCCATATTTGTTTTGCCTGCAAGTTTAGGTTTAAGGATATTCATTATTGCCCCCATATCCTTCATTGAATTTGCTCCAGTACTTTTAATTACATCAATAATTTCTTTTTCAACCTCTTGTTCTGTAAGTTGCTGGGGCATATAGTCTTGGAGAACTGTAAGTTCAAACTCTTCTTTCTCAACTAGATCTTTACGCTCTGCGTTTCTAAACGCTTCGATAGAATCACGTCGCTGCTTTAACATCTTATCTATTATTGAAATAATATCTGAATCAACAAGCTCCAAACGCTCATCAACTTCTTTTTGTTTAATTGCAGCTAGAAGTAGCCTAATAGCGCCAAGACGCGCAGAATCTTTACTACGCATTGCAGATTTCATGTCGTCATTAATTTGAATCTTTAGGGGCACTTTTAGCTTAAAAAAGTTTTGGGGGTAGCATTTGATTTCTTAGACGTCTATATTGTCTCTTAACAGCTGCAGCAGCTTTTCTTTTACGTTCCCATGTTGGCTTTTCGTAAAACTCTCGTGCGCGCAGGTCATTTAACAATCCTGTTTTCTCAACAAGTCTTTTAAATCGTCTTAGAGCAACATCAAATGGTTCGTTTTCTTTTACTTTTACTGTCGACATTAAATAATCTCTTTAAATTGTTTAAATCTATGGATTAGCAAATAATTAACTAATTTAAGAAAGGATGACATTTTAATGCTAATATTCATTTTTTTCAACCAATAAAAGAAAAAATACTATTCAAATGCTTGTTCTTGGTATTGAAAGCTCATGTGATGAAACAGGTATTGCTATCTATGACTCTAAAAAAGGGCTCTTAGGGCATACTTTGCATTCTCAAATTGAACTCCATTCTTTTTATGGAGGGGTAGTTCCTGAACTTGCTGCTCGTGATCATATCAAATATATAATTCCTTTAATTGATAAATTACTTGAAAAGAATGCTATTTCAATTGATTCAATTGACTCAATTGCATATACTGCCGGGCCCGGACTTTCGGGTGCGCTTCTAGTTGGAAGTTCATTAGCTGAAGCCTTAGCATACTCACTAAACATACCTTCTATACCAGTTCATCATCTTGAAGGTCATTTATTAGCACCGATGCTTGAAGATGATAAGCCTTCTTTTCCTTTCTTGGCACTATTAGTATCAGGTGGACATACTCAATTGATAGACGTAAAAGAAATTGGAAAATACGAAATATTAGGTGACACATTAGACGATGCAGCAGGTGAAGCATTTGATAAAACAGCAAAGCTGCTTGGGTTAGGTTATCCTGGAGGAGCTGTACTATCAAAATTGGCTGATAAAGGCAAGCCTGAATTTGAATTGCCAAGACCTCTATTAAACACTCATGGGTTAAATTTTAGTTTTAGCGGACTTAAAACTGCTGTTTTGACTTTAGTCAAAAAACAAATAGAACTAACAGATTCAATTAAAGCAAATATTGCTTTTGCTTTTCAAGAATCGATCACAGATGTACTGGTAAAAAAATCTATTAAGGCTCTAAAACAAACTGGTTATAAAAACATTGTGGTATCTGGAGGAGTTGGAGCCAATAAACAATTAAGGGAAAAATTAAAACTTCAATCTAAAAATGAAAATTTTAAAGCTTTTTTCCCAAAACTAGAATTTTGTACGGATAATGGAGCTATGATTGCACTAGCAGGAGCCCTTAGAGCTCATCTATCCTCAAAAAATAATTATAAATTTTCTGTAAAGCCAAGATGGAAATTATCTGAAATTGAATCTACTTTTTAAAACTTGGCTCAATCCCTTTAATTAAATTTCTAATATTTCCACGATGATTAAAAATAATTAAAGCGGTAATTAAAATATACGTGATAAAGATATATGATATTTCATTTAAGAAATAACTAATAATTGGGAGAGACAAAGCAGCAATAATTGCTGCCAAAGAAGAATATCTCCATATAGAAAAGATGCCTATCCAAATAAAAATTATACTAAGTGCTAATATCCAATTTATTGCTAACAAAATACCAAGTGCAGTCGCAACTCCTTTGCCGCCTTTAAATTTATAGTAAATTGGGTAAGTGTGTCCTATCAAAATTGCCAAACAAACTTGCATCATCTCTAAGTCATTTAAACCAAAAAAAAATGAAATCTTAACAACTATAGTAGCTTTAAAAATATCTCCTAATAATGTCAAAATTGCAGCAAGTTTATTACCTGTTCTCATAACATTTGTTGCTCCAGTATTCTTTGATCCAATAGTTCTTGGGTCTGAAAGATTAAGGAGCTTACTGACTATTATTCCAAAAGATAGGGATCCTATTAAATAAGCAATAGTAATAATTAAAATTTGATTTATCATATTAGTTATTATATTTCAAAAACAATTAATTCACTCATGACAAATAATATTTTTCTTCATGGTCTTAAATTAAATACTAAAATTGGTGTTCCTGATTGGGAAAGAGCCGTTAACCAACAACTGATAATTGATTTAGATATTCAGCTAAAAGAAAACCACACCTTTAATTCAAATGATATTTCTAAAACAATCGACTACGCATTAGTTGAATCTGAAATAAAAAGAATTGCCCTAAAACATAATCATCATCTTCTAGAGGATTTTGCTGAAGATATAATTAGCCAGCTAAAAGAAAAGTTTCGATTTGAAAAAATTATTTTAAAAATATCAAAGCAAAAGATTCTCCCTGATACAGATTTTGTTGGTGTTATTTTAGAGCGATAAAAATTACCCTCTTGGGTGATGGGATTCATGAATTTTTTTTAACCTTTCTCTTGCTACATGGGTGTAAATTTGTGTCGTTGAAATGTCACTATGGCCAAGAAGCATTTGAACTACTCTTATATCTGCTCCATGGTTAATTAAATGTGTTGCAAAAGCGTGTCTTAATATATGAGGTGATATTGGTTTTTTTATTTGAGCAATAATTGCATATCTTTTTATCAAATACCAAAATGCCTGTCTTGTCATTGAACCTCTTCGAATTGTAATAAAGAGATACTTAGATGTATTTTTTTTTAAAATTTCATTTCTACTCTCATTAATATATTTCTTTATCCAATCTACTGCTTCTTCACCCATAGGAACTAACCTAGTTTTATTCCCTTTACCTGTGATTCTTATAACTCCCTCACTCATGCTTAATTCGGTTAAAAGTATATTGACTAATTCTGAAACGCGAAGGCCACAAGCATATAATAATTCAAGCATTGCTTTATCTCTTAATCCAGAAATAGTTTTAATATTTGGGGCTTTTAAAAGTGCCTCAACCTCTTCCTCACTTAAGCTTTTTGGTAGTAATTTTGGAATCTTTGGGCTCATTATCTCCAAAGTAGGATCAATCTTTACTTTATTTTCTCTTAATAAATATCTGAATAATCGCCTGAGCGTTGCAAGTAGCCTTGAAATACTCCGGGATTTAGATGTAGGAAATTTAAATGAAAGGTACTGCTGGATATCAGCCTGAGATACATCTAATATATTTTTTTTTAAACTTGTAGTTAGCCATTGTGTAAATAATTCCAAATCAAATCGATAGCTATTTAATGTATTTTTAGATAAGCCATCTTCTAGCCATAAATGATCAATAAATTCATCAATTATTTTGGTATTCATAATTGATGAAGGATAATCTCATTAAAATATAATTGCAACAAAAAAAGCCCCAAATAAGGGGCTTTTTAAATGTAATAG
>JAOKBJ010000010.1 GCA_028244835.1 Methylophilaceae bacterium | reverse complement strand
ACCATTGCTTAAAGCGTTATATACATATTGAGCATTAAATGTATAAAAACCGCTATCAGAACCTGGAGGGCTGTTGAGAAGTTGTAGTCTTAAAAACCCGGTAGTAAGGATAGCTAAAATAATTGCAATTAATAGATGAAAGGTATTAGGAGTAATTTTGCTGAGCATAATTTACTAGGCTAAAAATAGAATTTAAGTTTATAGCTATTCTAATACAATTTACTAATCAATTTAAACAAACAAAAAATAAAGTGAAGTTTGCCAACGAATTTTGTTAGGGATTGTCAAGAAAGGCTTTATTTGACGTATAATTTCAGATTAAAATATATAAAGATATGAAAAATATGAAAGATAGAGATGAGCGAACTACTAATGAAATTAAAACTCACATGTCAAAAGCAAAAAGTGCAGAACAAACTGGATCCGTATTTACGCTTGATGAATACTGCTGTTTTATATGTAATTCATACTTTAAAAAGAAAATTTATCAATCAGATTTACCCGTTATTGAAGATATAATTAAATTCCAGCAGCGCTCTGGTGCCTATATAAATGCTTCAATATTAGAGAAGGTTTTACAAGCTACAAAAAATTTAACAAAGAATCTAGATGGTCTTCATTTAGAGAACGAAATGTATCAACCTCTTCCTGACGATTTAAAAAATAAACTAAGAAGTTTGAATTATAAGGTAAAGCCAAATAAAGACAGCCGTGTTCATGAACTCGAAGGTGATTACTTTGATGACTTTTATGCAAAGTATTCAAGGGATCTAGATACTAACTGGATAAGAAATGTTCAAAGATTCAATGAATTAAGACTTAAGAAACCTTCAAGAATATTAGATATTGGTTGTGGCTTTGGCTTATTTTCAAAAATTGCAACATTCAATGGTCACACTGTGGAATGTATAGATATGAAAGATGCTAGCCCCATACTTAAAGAGGCTACAAAAATACTTAAGGTAAAAAAACACGAGTTTACAGTAAAAAAAAATACACCCTTATTGAAGTTTAAGAAAAAATTTGATGTTGTACACGCCTCTCAAATTTTTTTCAATGGCCATGCATCAAAAAATCTTTGGGACTTAGATGATTGGAAATATTTCTTATTAGACTTGCATGACAATATTTTAAATGACGATGGTTTTGTTTGCCTACTCTTTAATCGGGAACACATAAATCTCAAACCAATCATAGTTGATGGCGAAGAATTATTTTTAGGAAACAAACCGGTTCAAGATTTTTTTAAACCATTTTTTTCTACAATTCACGGCCTTGCAAGATTGGAAAACAAAATGCTATCTATCTTAACTAAAAAGAATATTAACGACGCTTGCAGATCAACTATATTTAAAAAACGCTCTTATTCTCTGGATATTTGATTACAAAAATGCAACCTAAATTTTTTATTGATTATCCTCAAGAAAGAATTGAAGAAGGTAGCAATGTTTATAGATGTTCTATTTGTAAAGAAACAGCCCTGACAATTAACGGCTTATTAACTAATCACAAGGCTAGCTGTAAGTACCGAATAGAAAAAGAGAAAGCTTTATCATTCGATGACTAATCAAACGTGTTTAAAAGCCATTGACCTTGCTTTAGATGGCAAATGGGACGAAGCTCATAAAATTGTACAAGAATTATCTTCTTCACCCGCACAATGGATTCATGCAGTTTTACATAAGATTGAAGGTGATGAGAGTAATAGTCGATATTGGTACTCTCGCTCAAGTATTGAGGTCTACGAATCTTATCTGGATTCAACTCAAGAATTAAAAGCGATTAAAAAGCTGTTAATATAATATTTAATGGTACTTTATTTTTTAGTCTTATATAAGATTAATTCTAAATAAATCCGAATAAAAACAATAAAGCTTATACTAATCAATACTTTATATAAATATTTGAGATTATTTTTTTTATAAAAAATTAGTTGATTTATTTTTTAGTCTTATATAAGATATATATAAGTTAAAAAGATAACTTCAAGGAATAATTTTATGAACCCATTATATATTCAGGTAAAAAAAAGAATTACTGAAAGTTTGGTTAGTGCTGAATGGTCACCGGGCCAGTCTATCCCAAGTGAGATAGAGCTAGCAAAAAAATATAATGTTAGCCAAGGTACAGTTAGAAAGGCAATTGATGATTTAGCTGCAGATAAAATTCTTATTAGGCGCCAAGGTAAAGGTACTTTTGTTTCAACGCATAACGAAGAAAATATTCAATTACGATTCTTAAGACTCACTGAAAAATCAGGAAAGAAAGAAAAGTTAGAAAATAAGTTAATTTCTTTTGAGAGAGAGAAGGCGAGCAATCAAATAGCAAAAGCTTTGGGCGTCAATACTTCATCAACTCTTTTTTCAATAAAAAGATTACTTACTTTTAATGGAAAACCGCTTATTTTAGATTTCATTAAGATTCCATCAGCTTCTTTTCGTGGCCTGACATCTGAAATAGTTGTTGAAAAAAAAGGGTCGATGTATCGGATGTATGAAACTGATTTTGGTATTCAGATGTTACATGCAGATGAAAAAATTAAAGCCGTATTGGCCAACAAAGAATCGTCTTCTATACTTCGTATTTCTGAAGGCTCACCATTATTAAGCGTTGAAAGACTTTCGTACACTTATGATGACAAGCCTATAGAGTGGAGATTAGGTTTATGTGTAACCCTTGATCATTATTATAAAACAGAACTCGAATAGGAATAAAATGAATAAAAATATAAAAGATGCGCTTGATTATCATGAATATCCATTTCCTGGAAAACTATCAGTAAATCCTTCTAAACCTTGTGATACAGCAGATGATTTGGCATTAGCATACACTCCAGGCGTAGCGGAACCAGTTCTTGCAATTGCAAAAGATCCATCCAATGCTTATCGATATACTAATAAAGGTAATTTAGTAGCCGTTATAACTGACGGCTCAGCTGTTCTAGGCCTTGGCAATGTAGGAGCTTTAGCGGGAAAGCCAGTAATGGAGGGTAAAGGTGTATTGTTCAAGAGATTTGCTGATATTGATGTTTATGATATTGAGATTGATTGCTCTGACCCAGATGAGTTTATTCAAACAGTTGTTAATATTGCCCCCACTTTTGGAGGCATTAATCTTGAAGATATTGCAGCTCCTCATTGCTTTTATATTGAATCAGAATTGAAAAAGCGACTAGACATCCCAGTTTTTCATGATGACCAACATGGAACAGCAGTAATTGTAGCTGCTGGATTAATTAATGCCCTTGAAATTCAGAAGAAAAATCTAGCAGAAGTTAACATCGTGTTTTTAGGTGCTGGGGCAGCTGGATGCTCTTGTGCTCGATTGCTTAAATTAATGGGTGCCAAAAAAATTGTAATGGTAGATCGAAAAGGAGTTTTAAACAAAACAAGAGATAATTTAAATAAATATAATCAAGATCTTGCAGTAGAATCAAAATGTAATACATTAGAAGAGGTAATGATAGATTCAGATGTATTCATTGGGGTTTCTGGTGCCAACCTTCTTTCGCCTAATTTAATCTCTAAAATGAATCAAAATCCCATTATTTTTGCACTTGCCAACCCAAACCCAGAAATTTTACCTGATGAAGCCCACGCAGTTCGAGATGATATTGTTATGGCAACTGGACGATCAGATTTTCCAAACCAGGTTAATAATGTTCTAGGTTTCCCCTTTTTGTTTAGGGGAGCATTAGACGCCAAAGCAAAAGAGATTAGCAATGATATGTTAATTGCTGCCGCAATCTCTTTGGCCACTCTTGCAAAGGAAGACGTTCCGCAAGAAGTTTTGGATGCATATGGGGTTAAATCTATGTCTTTTGGAAGGGAATATTTTATTCCTAAACCTTTTGATCCAAGACTTATTGATTGGGTTGCAAAAGCTGTTAGAGAAGCAGCCTAATTTGATTTCCAAACAAATCAAAAATTTAAATCTTTTTTCAATTAGACTTCCTTTGCCCGCGCTGGTGTCAATTCTCCACCGATTGAGTGGTGTTCTATTGTTCTTATTAATGCCTTTTCTTACATGGGCTTTTTGTAACTCAATAGCATCAGATTTAAGTTTTAACAAGACACTACTTATTTTGAATACATTGCCGGTAAAAATTATTCAAGTATTTTTTATTTGGGCTTTAATTCATCATTTGATTGCTGGTTTACGACATTTATTATTAGATTTGCAAATTGGAAATGATTTAATTGTAGCTAGATTTAGCAGTAAAACTGTTCTATTGATCAGTTTTTTGTTGACAGCTATTCTGGTTTATTGGATATGAATATTGAATGGATAAAAGAGCCTTTTGGAGGTATGACCCAATGGGTGTATCAGAGGTTCACAGCTTTATTCATGATTTTTTATCTCTTGGCCATGGGTATTTTAATTTTGAATCACCCTGTTTCTGACTATATAAGTTGGATTTCTATGTTTGATATTTGGCTGGTACGCTTTGGAACTTTAATTTTTTTTTATGTAATGTTTTTTCATGCCTGGATTGGAATACTGCATGTTACAGAGGATTATATCAAGAATTTTACCGTCCGTAGAACGGTTAATTTTTGTTTTTTAATGATGATAATTTTTCAGCTTTTAATTTTAAGCTTTTATTTAATTAAATAAAGCTAGCTAATGCTTAAACATTTTACTTTTGATTCAGTTATTTTAGGAGGTGGAGGTGCAGGATTAACTACTGCAATTCAACTTTCTCAAGAAGGGCAAGATGTCGCAGTTATTTCAAAAGTTTTTCCAACACGATCTCATACTGTTGCTGCTCAAGGGGGTATAGCTGCAGCATTAGCGAATGTATCGGATGATAAATGGCTATGGCATATGTACGATACAGTTAAAGGCTCTGATTATTTAGGTGATCAAGATGCTATTGAGTATATGTGTAAAAATGCTGCTGAGGCAATCTATGAATTAGAACATATGGGAATGCCTTTTGACAGAAATGATGACGGACGAATTTACCAACGCCCTTTTGGAGGAATGACCAAAAATTTTGGTGAATCGTCAATATCTAGAACTTGCGCAGTTGCAGATCGAACTGGCCATGCAATGCTTCATACTTTATACCAAAAAAATATTGAATTAAAAACAAAGTTTTTTGTTGAGTGGGTTGGTTTAGATTTAATTCGTGATAATGATGGAGCAGTATTAGGAATTGTGGCTCTTGAGCTCAAGAGCGGAGATTTGGCTATTTTTCATGCTAAAAATACTATCTTTGCAACTGGAGGAGCAGGTCGAATTTTTCAAGCAAGCACCAATGCTTATATCAATACTGGAGATGGTTTGGGTATGGCAGCACGAGCAAATATTGCATTAGAAGATATGGAATTCTGGCAATTTCACCCAACAGGAATTCTTGACGTTGGGGTTTTAATTACAGAGGCAGTTCGAGGTGAGGGCGGTTATCTGGTTAATTCAAACAACGAACGATTTATGAGTAAATATGCCCCAAATGCTAAAGATCTCGCTAGTCGCGATGTTATTTCTAGGGCAATTGCAACTGAAGTAAAAGAAGGCAGAGGTATAGGTGAAAATAAAGACGGTGTTTATTTAACATTATCCCATTTAGGCGAGTCGTTAATAAATGAAAAATTACCTGGAATTCGTGAAACTGCAATTAAATTTGCTAATGTTGACCCAGTCAATGATCCAATCCCAGTTGTTCCAACAGTTCATTATATGATGGGAGGTATTCCAACAAATCTTGATGGACAGGTAAGAGATACAGCTAATAATTCTATTATCGATGGCTTCTATGCAGTAGGTGAATGTGCTTGTGTATCTGTTCACGGTGCAAATCGATTAGGGTCAAACTCACTATTAGATTTGGTGGTATTTGGCAGGGCAGCTGGCTTAAATATCATTAAGAATTCTAACAATAAAAAACATAAACCATTACCTAAAGATGCAGCAGAGTTTACTTTAAGTCGATTAAATAAAATTGAGATTAATACTGATGGTGAAAATCCAAAAGAAGTTGGCGATGAACTAAGAAAAATTATGCAAGATTATTGTGGTGTTTTTCGTTTTCCTGAGTTATTAAAAAAAGGATTAAAAGAGATTCAGGCTGTAAGAATAAAAACTAATAATTTACAAATTAAAGATAAGTCAAAAGTTTTTAATACTGCCAGAACAGAAGCGTTGGAGCTAACAAATTTAATTGAAGTAGCAGAGGCAACTATTAATGCAGCATTTGCAAGAAAAGAAAGCAGGGGAGCACATTCGCGTTTTGATTATCCAAAACGAGATGACCATAATTGGCTTAAACATTCAATTTACAATCCAAAAGAAAAAAATATGTCATTTCGTCCAGTTAATTTAAAGCCATTAACTGTTGAATCATTTCCATTAATGGATAGGGTGTATTAAAAATATGAAAATTTCAATTTATCGATTTAATCCTGATGAAGATAAAAAACCATATATGCAAACCTATGATTTTATCCCTTCTAAAACAGATGTGATGCTTTTAGATGCCTTGATAAAAATAAAAACTATTGATGATTCATTCTCAATGAGAATGTCCTGTCGTGAAGGGGTTTGTGGCTCTGATGCTATGAATATTAATGGAAAAAATGGGTTAGCTTGCGTTACTAAATTAGCCGACTTAAAACTTCCTATTGTTATCAGACCAATGCCAGGACTTCCGGTTGTAAGAGATTTAGTAGTAGATATGACTCAATTTTATGATCAACATAATTCAGTTAAACCATATTTAATAAACAAAGAATTACCGCCCAAAAAAGAAAGACTTCAAAGTCCTGAAGATAGAAAGAAGCTTGATGGCCTGTATGAGTGCATAATGTGTGGAGCTTGTACAACTGCATGCCCATCTTTTTGGTGGAATCCAGATAAGTTTGTTGGGCCAGCTGGACTTCTTCAAGCATATAGATTTTTGGCTGACTCAAGAGATCAAGGTACAGATGATCGTTTGGCAGACTTAGATGATCCTGATCGATTATATCGCTGCCACAATATTATGAACTGTGCCGATGTTTGCCCAAAGGGACTAAATCCATCTAAAGCAATTTCAAAGATAAAACTTATGCAAATTAAAAAAAAGAAAACTAATTTTAAGGACAAACATAAAATTTTTTCGATAAAGAGTGGCTCAAATGAGCATTGATAATGAAATTATATATAGATGCAAAAGAGGTTTTCTAGAGCTCGATTTATTGTTAAATAGATTTGATAAAGCAACATTATTAAATATGACAGTGAGTGATAAGTTTGAGCTTTTAAGGCTTTTTGAGATTGATGATAATACATTACTAAAACTACTAACTAAGAATAAAAAAGGCGCTAGTAATGATATGAAATCCTTGTTAAAGTTAATTAAAAATTACTCAAATAATAAAAGTAGGAAAAAGGTAAAAAATTAATGAAAAGTAATTTAAGAGTTGAAGTTGATACATTTGGATCAATAGAAATACCTAGTGATAAGTATTGGGGGGCACAAACTCAAAGAGCTATTATTAATTTTCCTATTGGTTGGGAGTTACAACCAATTTCAATAATTCGAGCTCTTGCTTTAGTTAAAAAAGCTTGCGCTATGGCAAATCAAGAAAGTGGTAAATTAGATAGCACCAAAGCAAATGCAATTATTCAAGCATCAAGTGAAGTTATTGAAGGAAAATTTGATGATAATTTTCCTTTAGTAGTTTGGCAAACTGGCTCAGGAACACAATCAAATATGAATGCAAATGAAGTTATAGCCAATAGAGCAATTGAAATTCTAGGTGGTGTGATTGGCTCGAAAAATCCAATCCATCCAAATGATCATTGCAATATGAGTCAGTCCTCAAATGATACCTTTCCATCAGCTATGCATATAGCATCGGCTTTAACTGTTAATGATTTATTTTTACCAGCTCTTAATAAAATTTCTAAGACTTTAGATAGGAAAGTTAAAGAGTTTGATGGTATTTTGAAAATTGGTAGAACTCATATGATGGATGCAACTCCTATAGCATTATCTCAAGAATTTTCAGGCTATTCCCATCAAATTAAAATGTCAATTCAAGCAATGCATAAAGTACTTCCAAGAATATATGAAATCGCACAAGGAGCAACTGCAGTTGGAACAGGACTTAACACTCATAAGGGTTGGGACAAGTCTGTTGTAAAGAATATTGCTAATTTAACTAATTTACCTTTTACTCCCGCGCAAAATAAATTTGAAGCTATCGCAAGCCATGATGCAATGGTTGAATTATCTGGAGTAATTAAAGCTACAGCTGTGTCTCTATTTAAGATAGCAAATGATATTCGAATACTTAGCTCTGGACCAAGAGGTGGTTTAGGAGAGTTAAATTTACCAGAAAACGAGCCTGGAAGCTCAATCATGCCTGGTAAAGTAAACCCAACACAAATTGAAGCTTTAACGCAAGTATGCGCCCATGTTTTTGGAAACGATGCTGCAATAGGATTTGCTGGGTCTCAAGGACATTTAGAGTTAAATGCTTATAAACCAATGATAGCTTACAATATTTTGCAGTCATTACAGCTTGTTGCTGACGCTAGCAAGGCATTTAATGATAATTGTCTAGCTGGAATAACAGCTAATAAAATTACCATAGATAAATTAATGAATGACAGCCTTATGTTAGTTACAGCACTTACTCCTTTAATTGGTTATGATAAGGCAGCTTTAATAGCTAAAGCGGCTCATAAGAATGGAACATCTTTAAAGCAGGAAGCGCTAAAAACTGGTTTAATTGATGAAAAGACTTTTGATCTAACTGTTGATCCAAAAAAAATGATTAGCCCTAAAAGATAGTTATTTTTTATGTTTATGCTGCTGCGGACAGTAAGCTCTGGTAACGCCATCTGGTCTTAAAGACTCATGCCTTAGGTTGCTATTTTTCATTCTTTCACGCCATAAAGCATAACTTCTTGGTTTTAATTCTTTCTTCATTAACAGCTTTAAATTGCTTTCATTTAAGCCGTAAACCCTTAAGATTGCATCTAGAGAAGTTCTATCTTCCCATGCCATCTCAATAATTCTAGATGTATCAGATTCGCTAAATTTTTTTTTACTAACCATTTTTTATTCGTCAACTTTCAATTTTATATTTTTTATAAGTGTTTCGATTCTAGTTTCTAAATTTAGTTTAATTTTTGAAGAGATAATAAAGAAATCTTCCGCTCTTTGTCCCAGAGTATTTATTTTAGCATTATGAATAGACATTTCTAATGAGTAAATTTCTTTAACAATTAAGCCTAAAAGATTTGGTCTTGAAGCACATACAACCTCTAACTGGAAGCGATTAGCCCTTATTTTTCTACAAGTTATTTTGGTATCAAATTTATGGTATTTTACTTGAGGTATTTTTCTATTAACAGGTATATTTAACTTAAAGTGTTTATTTAATAGGTGGTTTGTTAGTTCTTTTTCAATATGATGAAAATAATACTTGTAACTGATAGACTCGTTTGGAATATCAATTAAATTAAACACATCTAATGCATAATGATTTTTAGTAGTTGTAATGGTAGCCTGAACAATCTCACATTTCATATCGTAGAAAAAATTAGTGATTTTAGCAAAAAGAGCTTCAGCATCTTTAGTAAAAATCAATACCTCTATGCCTTGACCATCTGAACCATGACGTACCTTTACAACTGGCTTGTCATCTTTGGAATGAGGTAAAAGAACTCTTGTATGCCAAGCTATATCTTTTCCATCAAAACGTGAAAAGTAATCCTCGTTAAAACTAACCCATAATTTACTATAGCTTTCTAGGTCAATTGAATATTTAGATAATATTTTATGTGCTATTTCTTTTCTTTCGTTCATGACCTCAGATACATCTAACCCATCACTATTTAAATTATTTTTCGTCTCTAAATATAAGGTTCTGAGTAAACTCGCTTTCCATTGATTCCAAACGTGAGGACTTGTTCCTCTTATATCGGCAACTGTTAGAAGATATAGCGCATCCAATCTATGTTGTGTTTTTACAAAACCTGCAAATTCATTTATTACTGAAGAATCTGCTAAATCAGATTTTTGAGCAACACTAGACATTTTTAAATGAGACTTAACAAGCCATGCAATTAACTCTTTATCTTCATTTTTAAGCTTCATTATTCGTCCAAATCTTAGAGCAGTTACTTCACCTAATTTTGAATGATCTCCTCCACGACCTTTTGCGATGTCATGAAACAATGCCCCAAGATACAACAGATATGGTTTTTTAAAGGTTTTAAAAATTTGATTACATTCTGGAAATTCATGCTTCCATTTATCCAACGTAAAGCGCCTAATATTTTCTATAACATTTAACGTATGCTCATCAACTGTGTATATATGAAATAAATCATGCTGCATTTGAGCTACAATTTTGCCAAAAGCTGGGATAAATTTCCCTAAAATATTACATTTATTTAATAGCCTTAATGATCGACTGACTTTATTCTTGCTTTTAAAAATATCTAGGAATTTTTTTTGATTATTTGGATTACTTCTATATTTTTTATCTATTTGAGTGGATAGGGTATCTAATGCCCCTAATAAATTTGGCCCAAAACCTTTAGTTTTTTTACATTCTTG
>JAOKBJ010000009.1 GCA_028244835.1 Methylophilaceae bacterium | reverse complement strand
TTCAACTTTAGCCACTACTGGGATGATGTCAGTCTTATTTCCACTTACGGGCCTGATGCCTACATCGTACAAAACGCATGATTTGGATAAGTTATTTATAAAGCTTAATTACGATGAAGATAAATTAATAAAAATGCTAGAGCAGCACCGCCCTACTATAATTCTAAGCTCACAGAGCCACGGAAATGAAAAAGAAAAAGCAATACCTATAGCTATTGAAAAAACCAATCTTTACCATAAGATAGGAACTATAGTCGGAAATAAAAATCTTACCTATGGGTGGAAATTTAAACAGCCAGGAATAATATATAGGCTAAAAGATTTCAAGTGAAATCAAGTAACTGCATCAGCAAACATTCTAACTATTAATTTTCATAAAAATTTAATATATTTTCACAAATATAATCAACATCTTTCATCTTTAGATATGGATGTAAGGGAAGTCTTAGAAGTCGATTAGAGTATAAATCTGCATTTTTACAAAGGGATCCATAATTTTTGTCTTTGTAAAATTTGCTGTTGTGTAAGGGAACATAATGACTGACGGCCTGAATTTTTTTCTTACTTAAATGCTTGATAAGAATAGCTTTTTCTGTGTTCGTTTTTAAGATAATATAAAACATATGTCCATTATATTTTTTACCTATAAAATTTTCTGGGACTTTAAAATACTTGTTATATTTATTTAAAATAGCTAAATATCGATTAAAGATTTTTATTCTTTTAGATTGTATAATTTTGATATTCATTAACTGCCCATACAGATAAGCAGCAGATAAATCTGATAGTAAGTATGAAGACCCGATATCAACCCAGCTATATTTTTTAATTTCACCTCTAAAAAAAGCAGTCCTATTAGTGCCTTTTTCTCTTATAATTTCCGCTCTTTTTACATATTTTTTATTATTGACAACTAATAAGCCACCTTCACCACAGGTAATATTCTTAGTGTCATGGAAGGAAAAAGTAGAGAAATCACCAAAAGAACCTAAGGGTCTATTTTTATAATAAGAATCAATTGCATGAGCACAATCCTCAATTAATAAGAGTGAGTATTTTTTTTTAATTCTTATTAATTCATCCATTTCACATGGAATTCCAGCGTAATGAACAGCTACAATAGCTTTTGTATTTTTGTTTATTAATGCTTCAATTTTAGAAACATCAATATTTGGCTCATTATAATTTGAGTCTATAAATCTAATAGTTGCCCCACGCAGAACAAAGGCATTTGCACATGATACAAAGGTAAATGATGGCATTATTACTTCATCGCCTGGTTTAATATTCATCAAAAGTGCAGTCATTTCCAATGCTGCAGTGCAAGATGGAGTTAAAAAATTATTCTTAAATTTATAATTATATTTAAAAAAATCATTGCATTTTTTTGAGTAAAACCCATCACCTGAAATACGAAAATGATTTACGGCTTCATGCATATTTGCGAAGCTCTTTTCAACAACAAATGGTTTATTAAATTTAAGCACAGGTATAAAGAAGCTTCAAAGAGTTAGAGCTATTACGTTTATTCATTTAATATGTCATCACAAAGATATACTCGTTCATTATAATTCAAATTAATTTTTTTTCGCTCATTTATTTTTAATTCTTATTTTCATAAAAATTATTTCACTTACTTAACACGATGCACTACTAATTTCATGTAAGGTAAAATTGATGGAAATAATTTTAAAATTTTCAATATTCCAATTCTTTGAATTAATAAAGCAATTACCCCCATCAACATTTGGCGTTTTCTAAACTCTTTATCCTTTGTAAATCGTTTGACAATAATATCGATGATAGAAATATCATCGACCAGCTCTAGGGAGGGATTGGATTTAATAAAATGAAGCACTTCTTTTTTCTTAACCATATTTAATGACTTCCATGTACCCTCAATCCTCATATCTTTTTCTTGCTTAATAATAGATTTTTTAAATATACTAAAAGTTAATGTCTTATTTATTATTATTGGAATATGAAAATGGGACTCATAAGGAAATCCATAATTTGGGCACAATATTACGACTTTGCCATCTTTGCTAAGCCACTCGGTAGCTAACAATATAAATTTGCGCCAGTCATTTAAGTGCTCAAAAACATTTACACAATAAATTAAATCGTACTTTATGTTTGTATTAAATTTTTCATAGCTAACGTTTTTTATTGATATATTATTATCTTTTACAATCGTATTTAACTCTTTAAGCTCCTGCAAAGTATTAAACCCACTACCAAATGGCTCAATACCGTCAAAAATTAAGCCATCAAATTTTTGAGAAAGCATAGCGAGCAATATTCCGCTCCCGCATCCTACTTCTAAAACTTTACCATTTTTACGAATCTTTTTGCAGTTCTCAATTAAACAACTAAACCCAAATTCTGCCTCATTAATCCATAGCTCTGAATTGAGAATATTATAAGATCGAATTTGGTTAATGATTGTATTTTTCACAACATCAGTTTACCTTCTGATAATTAACGAAACAAATATTAATTTTTTACTAGAAATTTTTTTTGGTTGAATTTCATATATATCCTAACTTTTTATTTTTCTTTATTTTAAGTACTTCTAGCACTATTATTTTCCCCCAATTTATATCGATATACTTAGATATACTTAATATATAAAAAAACAATCTATCCTCACGTATAGTACTATTTTCTTTTATGTTACCTAACCTAAAGTGCTATAATTAAAGGGAATAATCAATAATTAATATCGCAATTATGGTGCTCAAAAATAACTCTTTATCATTTCTAAACCAAGGCTCTAGCCAAGACTTTATTAATGCTTTAAAAGCTGAAGCTATGAATCATCCAGCTGTTAAACATGATTATTTAAAAAGCTTAAGAGATGGTAAATTTAATAACATGAATGAAGTTATTAAGGATTATGCCCATCAGTATTCACACTACTCAAGTTATTTCGTAAAGTACCTAAATGGGTCTATTAGATCACTGAAAAATCCTCAACACAAAGAATCTTTAAGAAAAAATGTTATCGAGGAGGTTGGGGATAAACATTCCACAGACCTTACAAAAAAACCTCACGTAGAAATTTTTAATCATTTTAAGCAAACAATTGGAATTGACGCATTATATGAAAAAAATCACCCCCCCTCTACCACCACATTGTTATGGAGAGATCTTTTTTTACAAAAATGTAATTCTAATATAAGCGGAGTTAGTATAGGTGCAATTGGTTTAGCGACTGAGTATATAGTACCAACGTTATACTCTTTCATCAAAACTGCCATAGAAAAACATACAGACTTTCCTGACAGTGCAACACTATTTTTTAAGCTACACATTGAATGTGATGACGGCCATGCTGAAACACTAAACCAAGTTGCTGAGGATATTGCTGAGGATCTTTTCAATAGAGAAGCCATAAGGTTTGGTGTTATTTCTGCACTCAACCTAAGAAATACTTTTTGGGACTCTCAGTATGCAAGAGCTTTGAAGGTAGGCTAGTATTGTCATGGTTAAGAAGATAAACAATTAAAAAAAATATTTAATGATTGTTGTTTTGAAATATTTATAAGCTTAGTTAAACTAAAATTATGTCTAAAGAAATCACAAAAAATATATATGATAAGCATGCTCAATCTTGGGTGCGCGAAAAACCAAATTCTATGTCTGATTTTACAGGAAGGCCTCCAGTATTTGAGCTATGTGGCGATGTAACTGGTAAAGAAATTGTTGATATTGGTTGTGGAGAAGGATATTGCTCAAGAGTTCTTGAGAAAAAAGGTGCTAAATCTTTAGAGGGAATTGATATATCTCCTGAAATGATTAAAATGGCAAAAAATCAGAATCGAAGTGAGCTGTCAAATTTTCAAGTTGGGGATATAACTCAAATGCCATACGAGAATTCTTCGTTTGATTTAGCTCTCGGAATGTTCGTATATAATTATCTTGATATTGGCCAAATGACACAATCTTTTAAAGAGGTTTATAGAATTTTAAAGCCAGAAGGATCATTTATTTTTGCTGTTCCACACCCAGCATTTCCTTTTATAAAAAATAATCTTGCGCCCCCATTTTTTTTCGAATTCAATAATAAAGGATATTTTTCAGCAAGAGATTCAAGAAATTTCGGTAAAATTTCATGTATAGACAAACAAACTCTGCCTGTTCAGATGGTTCACAAGCTATTTGAAGATTATATAAGCTCGTTAAAAGAAAGTGGCTTCGTAAAAATTCCAATAATCAAAGAGCTTGGGGTAACAAAAAAACATTTATCTGCTCATCCAGAATTCTTTAAGCCCGTTAAGGACCTGCCTTTACATCTTGTAATTAACATCACTAAATGATTAGTAGCCAAGAAAAATTACCTGTAATAGTTATGCGCAGTAATGATTTAAGTTTTTTAGGGATTATAAGAAGTTTAGGGAGAGAGAAAATACCGTTTCGTTCAATCGTGTTTACATGGAAAAATGCAAATACATGGTTTTCTGAAAAATCTAAGTACTTCAAAAAAAATTATAGAATTCCAAATCCACAGGAAAATAATGAAACTGCATTAGTTGAAATGGTTAAGATTGGGCAGCTATTGTTAAAAGAATTTAATCAGCCACTATTAATTATTCCTAGTAGCGATACCAACTTAATGTTTTTAATTAACAACGAAAATACTTTGAATAAATTTTTTGTGCTGAACGGCTGTAAAAAATTCAAAACCTATAGGGCAGATATAGCAGATAAGTTTTATTGCTCTTCATTGGTTGCAAAAAAATACCCTGAATTATGTCCAAAAACATTCAAGTGTGAATCCAACATTGAAATTGATTTATTAATAAAAAAAACTTTATATCCGCTTATTGTTAAGCCATCAGTAAAGGACTATGCACAATCGTTCTATGCAAAACACAATGGAATGAAAGCTTTAACCGTAACTAATGAATCAGAGCTTAAAAAAATTCTGAGTGATGGTTTAGAAGCTGGATCAAAGTTAATTGTCCAGGAAAAAATTACATTTGATAGACCAGAAGATGAAATACCATTTTATGCATATGTTGATAAAAATAGTAAAATTATAATGGCTGCAACCGGAATAAAAAGACTTATTCAGCCTCACCCTTATGGAACTGCTAATGTTTTAGAGCTATCATGGCATCAAGAACTGTTAGAATTAGCTCAAAAAATTGTCGAAGCAATATCCTGGAGAGGTTTGATAATGATTGAGTTCATAAAAGAGAAAAATACAAATCAATGGAAGATGATTGAAATTAATACGAGGCCATGGTTATTTTGTGATTTTTATTCTAGATATAATTTTAATTTTATAAAATTACTTTACTTGGATTGGACAAACAATTTAGCAGACTATGAGAAAGTTCAGCTCCCATCAGATGGCTTGATGAAAAAACCTCCAGTGCATTTTGGTTTATTAGCTATATACAATAATATGTCTACCAAAGAAAAAAAACATATCTTTAATGATCTTAACTCCATAATGAAATATATTGAATCATTTGGAGGAACTTTTTCATTAACATATTATGAATTGGACGATGTTCAGCCTGGAGTAGAAAATTTAAAAGCCCTGCTAAAAAAGATAAATTCTCATACCTCGATTGATTCACTAATAAATACACTTAATGATAAACTAACTAAACTATAGATAATTTATTCTACCAATATATGAATTTTTTCAGCCAACACATTTATATTTTCCTAGCACTTGGATTTGCTGTGAGTAGTCAGTTAATAATCAAATGGAAAATGTCAGAATTTTCTTACAATGACTTTGTTTCATGGCAAGATAGGTATTCTTTTGCATTTTCAATGCTTATAAATCCATATATCATCTTAGCCCTTGCTTTTTCAGTATTAGCTGGAGTTACATGGATGATTGCAATGACAAAATTTGAATTAAGTTACGCATACCCATTTACAATATTTTCACTTATTTTTGTTACCCTATTTTCTATTATTTTTTTCGAAGAGCAGTTAAATGCTCACAAAATTATAGGAATTGTTTTAGTAGCAATTGGAATATTTACTATAAGCAGAGGATCGTAAAATTTGCTTATTTAAATCTATAAATATTATTTAGGTTTAAAAGTTTTCAATCTATAGATATTTCCATAGGCAATCTGTGGAGACTCAATGTCACCAACCTTGTCATACAGATTGGTTTTTTCAATAATTCCTGGTAAATCGTGTCCGAGTTCTCTCATATGAGGCAAGTTATATGTAACAGTTGTAATTATTATAATATACTATGAAATCAAGCTACTTAAAAAATTGTGTGCCATGAATTTTGATAAATTAATTTACGAATTAAATGATATTGATGAAATTTTAATCGATGAAATTAAAAATCGCCTTCATGATTATAACTTTTGTATAATTCGCGGACTGTTAGACCCAAAACTGATAAAAATTGCAATTGATTCAAAACTAAGTGATTATGTAAAAAATAATACTGACAGTTCCACAACTGGAGAAAATCCAAGCGAAATTAGAAATATTTTTATGAAAATGTCTATTGGTAATGCAAGGCATGGAGGTGTTATTCGGCCAAGATTTAAACGAGTAATTTATAATCCAATGAATCGAACTAATACGTTTGGACTTGATTTTGTATTCGAAAGATTAGCTCAAGTTCGTAATGTCCTCTCAAATAAAGATAAAAATTTTGCTATATATAAAATTGAAGAGGGTCTATGGACTGCGGCAAGAATCCATCAATTCCCAGTAGGGGGAGGATTTATGACGCTTCATAAAGATACTGTGCTACCAAATATTCTTAAAGACAAAAAATTCAGTGGTAGTTTTTTTCAGCCACTAGCACTTTTAACCCAAAAGTTTGAGGATTTCGAGAAAGGTGGCGGTATTGCTTTAATAAATAAAGATATAGTTGAGTATGAAAACTTTGCGACCAGAGGTGATATAGTAATTTACGATAGTAATTCTATACACGGGGTTCAGGATATCGACACACATCTTAAGTTTGAACAACGATCAATTAAAGGAAGAATATCGGGTTTAGCGACTCTTTACGAGATGAGAAATGATTCTTAAGGAAAATGAATTAGAATTAGGGACAAATAAATGTAATTTTTGTTATTCAAATTTAAATAACAAAAGAAAAGTTTATAGCGCTCAAAAATTACCAATAGTAAACTACTATTTTTGTAATGAGTGCTATGTTTGTTTTTCTAACAGACAGCCTAAAGATACATCTCTTGAAGAAATTTATAGTCCAGTTAATTATAGTTCTTCATTAACAAGTAGCGATGATCTAACAGTGAAGCTTGCTAAGAGAATAGCAAAGCAAATCTCAATCAAAAAAGATAATTTAAAAGAAATAAAAGTACTAGACTTCGGAGGGGGTAACGGAAACTTATCTAAAAAAATATCGAGCGAATTATTAAAATTAGGTTATGAATCAAAATGCACTGTAATTGATATTCATAATTCAATTCAAAAAGACGATAATATTGAATTTGTTAACGCAAAGGAAATAAATAAAATAAAAAATAAATTTGACTTAGTTTTAGCAAGTGCTGTTCTTGAACATCTTAAATCACCCAAAGCAATATTGGATAAGTTGATTCAACTTACTGAAAAAAAAGGTTTTTTTTATGCTAGAACGCCATGGGAAGAACCATTAGCGAAATTTATCCCAAACTATAAGCTTAGATGGCCGCGTCACCTATTTGATATGGGTGGAGATTTTTGGAATAAATACTTAAGTGGGTACAATAAAAATAAGATAAATATTATTTGGTTTAGGCCATCCATTATTGAAACAAGTATATATAATATTTTTAAATTCCTTGCTTCATTTGTTTTGAAATCTATAGCTGTTATTGAGTTATTTTTAAGAAATTTATTTCCAAAAAAGAATCCATCAAAAATACCATATTTTAAATTAGTAGGGGGATGGGAAGTTCTCATCCAAATAAAATGATTGATATTTCAGTTATCATTCCCTGCTTTCGCTCTCCAAATAATTTATCAAACTATATAAAAAGTATCTCAGATGAATTAATCTCACTAAAGAAAAATTACGAAATAATATTAATTAATGATTATGATAACGACAAAGATAAAACATGGGAAAATTTAAGATTAATTAAGAAAAATTATAAAAATATACGGATTGAAAAGTTAGTAAGTAATTGTGGGCAACAAATAGCAACTATTGCAGGTATTTCAATTTCAAAAGGAAAGTATATTTTAACAGTAGATGATGATGGACAACATAATCCCAAATACTTTAGGGAAATGTTTAGATTAATTCAAAATAATGATCTTATTATTGCAAAACTTCAAAAAAGAAAAATTAATTTTAAAAGAAAATTTGGCACATTTATCGTTAATAAAATAAGTAGGAAAATATTTAAAAACTTGCCTAATAATTTTGGTTTCTCAAGTTATAGGTTGGTAAGAGGGAGTCTTGCTCGAGAAATTACAAAATTTAATACACAAAACCCAGTTCTAGGTTTTGAACTATTACAAATTTGTCCAAAGGTTAGAAATATTACTATTAACCATCAAAAGAGAATTAATGGAAAATCTACATATAGTCTTTTAAAACTTATAAAATATTTCCATCAATTAGTTTATACCTATTCAAATTTTTACCAACATGTAACTATGTATTTTGCATTTTTATTTGCTCTACTTTCTTTTTTGTTTGCAACTAATTTAATTTATAGTTTTATGATGGGCCATGAATATAAAGCTGGATATTTAACAACTGCAATATTATTAACAACTCTCTTTTCAATAAATTTTATAATTTTAAATATATTGGTTAACTATACTTCAAGCATTAAGAAAATCTCTGAAAAAAAATCCAGGTTTGTTTTTTATAAATAATGTTCTTAATGTAATTGAAGCTATTTTTATAAAGAGTTTATTTTAGAACTTCGTAAAGACCAGTGAAAAGCGCTATTCGACCTAATTTATTTGACCAGTCAAGAACTTTGTTTCTATCAATATCATCTACGCCATGGTCAATTGAACCATCAAAAATAACAAGTGAACCCATTGAATTATTATTTTCAACATAAATTTTATCACCTGATTTATTTATAATAAATCCACCCCCTTCTTTAAAATGCTCTCCTTTATTTGTTAAACAAATTGATAATTGAGCAAATGGGATGTTTGAACTACTTAATATCTTGGGGAAGTGCATATCATGGTGCTGGGACATATGTCCACCACCAGGCGGGTAGTGATGAAATCTGATAGCATTCCAATAACCATCTTCATTAGGATTGGATCCGAAATTAATATCCATTTTTGTTAAATTATTTCTTAACTCTATAGTTTTTTTAATGGTTCTAGAAATAGTACTATTTTTCGTAAAGAAGGATTCGCCAATGTAAGATGTTTGTAAAATTTGAGAAATATTTTCACCTAATCCATTTGAAGAGCCCACGGTAGTTTTTCTCCAGGGATGGTTGCTTAATTCTTCATAATGAAATTTTTCGGTCTGAGAATGTAGGGTGTAGTTTTCTTGAATTTTAAAATACTCATCTCTAATTTCCATAGCTAAATTTTTATTTAAAAAGTTAGGTAAAATGCAATAGCCATTTTTTTTAACTTCTTGTTCAATTTTAATTATTTCCATAAAAATATCTCATTAAAGCTTTAGTTGTATTTTGAAATAAATTTTAAAATTTTTTTTTATTACAAATTTAAATGGGCTAAAACTTATTAACTCATTCTAGAATAAGTCCTGAAGTTTATTAAAACACCCTACTTTCTCCAGAGTAATATATCACTTATTTGGCAAAATTTATTTTAATTGTCAATCTGATAAAACTGCCAATCCAAAACCAGTTTTACCATATCCATTTCCATTGTAGAGCATGTAGCGCTTTGCAGCATGGTCGAAAACAAATGGGTACTCAACCATTTCAGAATCCCAACCAACTGACGAGGTATCAAGGCATTTATTTTTTAAGTCTAATTTCCATGATTCCCCATCTACACTAGTCGCATATCCGATACGATATTTTTGCCCTAAACCGCTACGAAATGAAAACCACATCTCATATTCACCACATTCATTCCTCACTACCGTGGGATGGGAAAAAGCTTGAACAACACCAATCTCAAAAGGTACAGCTAAACCGTGTCGAATCCAGGTCTGTCCATCGTCAGATGAAGCGCAGTTTATTGTATGAATCATTTCCTTATTTCCAGCATCCCATGTATTCGTTGATCCATACCACATTGTATAATTTGAATCATCCCTTTTAAGTACCCAAGGGTATGAAAGGCTTATTGGGTCTGTTGCATCAGAACTCATTAATGGTGAATGATCATCAAGGTGCAAAGTAGTTAGATTTGGTGAAACGATAAGCCGACCTATATCACCTCGCCAATGACCATTTTGCGGAACCTGCCAGCCCATGAAGAGCATGTAATGCAAGCCATTTACTGAGTAGCAATTTCCTATACTAATGCCATCAGCGAAGAAGCTACCTTCTGGTCCATGCTCAAAAAATGGGTGTTGATACTCAGTTATTACTCTGCGTTGAGCAATATCAATATCCACAGCAGCAACAGATGAACGGTTTTGATCGTCTCGACCAGAGAAGAAAACACGATACACATCGCCATCAAGATGAATGGGTAATGGATTGGCTGCATGTGAAACTAACTTAGGGTGTCGTATAGTTCCAGGTGTATATATTTGGCCTAGCTTTTCCCATCGTTGCTTCATATTCCCTTCAACTTATTACTGGGCACCTTAGATCGCTCAGTGGCTGTGCCGATATATACACCCTCTGGCTCTGCGTCCTTGAGTAGCAGTGCTCCAGCACCGATAACACACTTATCGCCAATTTTAATATGATCGCGAAGTGTAGCATTAACTCCAATAAAACATTGCTCACCAATCTCTACACCACCAGAAATTACAACTTGGGAAGCGATAAAAGTGTGATCCTTAATCACCGAGTGATGACCAACGTGATTGCCACTCCATAAGGTGACGTTGTTACCTATCGATACAAAAGGCTGGATTGTATTATCCTCAAAAATGAAACAGTTTTCTCCGATTTTCCCCTCATTCATTACTGTTGCGCTTGAACTCACAAAACTAGCAAACCGATAACCCAATAATTTTGCAGCTAAATATTTTTCTTTTCGGACGGCATTAAGTTTTGAATAACTCAGTGCTATAAAAATTTCATATTCTTCAGGTGGATATTGGATAGTCACGTCTTCAAATGCAACAACAGGCAACCTACAGAATTTATCATCCCGAATAAAACTTGCATTAACAGTAAAAGCTACGACCTCATAATCTGAATCGTTACTAAAATAAAAGTGCGCAAGCTGAGCAATTTCGCCTGAGCCAAATATTACAAGTTTCTTTTTTTTCATAATTTTCTAACCAAAATAGTGAACTCGTAAAGTTCATAGTCATGAAGAAGTGTAACCTGACGAGAATACCGCCGCTTGCACAGATCGAATATCTTGCATGGATCTGCATAGTAAAGATAGTCGCGCTTTTTATCTTCATCAGAGTATGAAGTTAAACAATTAAAAGCAAAGCCAAAACGGCTAGTTCTATCTAGCTCGTCGAGCGTATCCTGAAGATAGCCATACCATTCGTTATCTTTTCGGCCCTGACGCACATTAAAAATTCCACTTGCCACACCGTAATCCGCCTCAATATCGGGTTGTGCTGCATTGAGGAACCTCACTAATCCGCTTGCCGCATGATGAGACTTAACTTGACGAGACTCAGCTGAGAGGATCATATTTTTAGACACATCTATGCCAAGATATGAAGATATCGAATACTTATTATGAAGATACTCCAGTAGAGCGCCGTACCCACAACCAAGATCATTTAATGAGAAATCCCTTTTTTCGATGCTGATAATTTTGCATAACTGCTTAAAGCGAAGAGACTGGCTTTCTGCACTATTCCAATCAACTCCATGAGGTGTTTCGCCGTGTACTTTTAACTTTTCCGTGTAATAAGTCGCAACTTCGGATAGTAAAGATGATTTATTTTCTTTCGTCACTCGTCGCCCTTTTTTGCACGAGAAGTAAGATATTGATTTATTGAACCAGGCTCCTCGTAATTGAATCCAAAAAGGTCCATCTCCTCCTCTGAAAGTCCTGCTGCAGAGATATTTTTAGGAATATTAATTTGTTGCTTAAAATAAGGTATCGTGAAGACGTGATTAACAGCCCGTCTCTCCTGATCCGTTCTGTTGAGTCCACCGCTATGAAAAAGCATACAATCCATTAAAATATATTGTCCCGCCTTAGCTTCGACCTGGATAGCATTCCTATTGATAAATCCAGTAGATGGAAAATTTACCTCCTTATGGGTTGCTGGAAGTATAAAAGTTGAGCCATTTTCCAATGTAAAGTCATCTATGCAAAATAAAGCATTCAAAGCCAAAGGGCTACTTGAAACATAATGCTGATATGGTAAATCTCTGTGCCAGGATATTGGGTTGTTTGATTCTCCAGGTGGGTTAATAATCCCATTTTGTTGATTTAGGATATATTTGCCCACAATCAACATGCTTAATACTGACGATAAATTAAGATTCTTGGCGAGTTGTATAAATTCTGATCCACCGTGGGTCAATGGTGCGCGTATCGTGTGAAGTTCTTTAGCACTTCTTAGCCTGTCTTCACCATATGTGATTAGATAATTTTTACGAGTTGAATTAAACTCATTTGAAATATCTTGTAATTCTTTATTTGTAAAATTAGAATCTAGAATTGCGTAGCCGAGTCGCCTCACTTGGTCAGCAACCTCTTCGATTTCTAATTTATATTGATCTTGATCTATTACGCCATAGAAAGCCTCAGGGATATTATTAAACTTAGAAGACATTTATTTGATTTCCTTTTTTACGTAATTTTTACAATAGATTTGTCGAACTATCGTATAAGGTCGCTGCTTGACCTCTGAGAATATTTTGGAGATATAGATTCCCTGCATTCCGATAAATAATATTATAAGTCCGGAAAACATCCATACCGAAGCAATCACTGATAAATATCCCTCGGGCGGAGTTGCAATAAAAAAATAAAGAGTTACCAAATAAAGAATGAAGATTGCTGCTGAAAGCGATATCATCAAACCGGCATAAAAGATGAATAGTAAAGGCAAGCTGCTAAAAGATGTCACCGCGTTAACCAAATGGCTAAATTTCTTTTTTAGTGAGTAAGTAGTCGAGCCTTTCCAGTCCTTGTCAACAAACTGCATTGATTGGTGGAATCCTGTCGTGATCCACAACCCACCGATATTTAATTCTCGCTCTTGATGAGCTACAAGTGCCTGCACATATCGCCTAGTCATCAAGCGCGCTGTTGCAATGTTGTCAGGCTGCTCAGTACCTGTAAGCAATCTAAAAATTCTATAGAAAAACCATCCCGTTAATTTTTCAACCCAACCACCATTTCGTTTAGCCAGGACACCATAAACCATATCGCTATCTTCTTTGCGCATCTGTTGTTCAAATGATGCTAGCCATTCTGGTGCTTCTTCAAGATCGCTATCAATTAAAAAAATATGTTCTCCTTTAGCTTGTGCCAGCCCAGTCATCATGGCTTTATGGTGGCCGAAATTGCGTGACAGGTCCACGACTACGATGTGTGAATCTTCCTCTGCAAGCTTGATAGCTAGTTCCAAACTATTATCTGGAGATCCATCGTTTACAAAAACTATTTCAAAATCATCACCAACCAACTTCCTGGCAGCAACACTTGTCCGTTTATATAACTCTTCAATATATGGTGCTGAATAATAAAGCGTTGTTACAACAGAAAGTTTCATGTGACATACCTCATATAGCGCGAAGAGTCCTTACCACAATTAAATAGAAGGTCTAGGATGCTAACCTCATGAATAAAATCGCCCCAAAGCTGCGGATACTCTTGATAGCCAGCGTAATCGAACCAGGTAAGCTTAATATCCATATCGGCAAAATCCGCCTCATACATATAATCCTTAGCCGCCGGGCCTGAAATATATTCAGTAGCTCCAGCCTGCCTGCATAGTTCTACAAGACGTTGAGTCTTTCCATCATTTAAAGCATAGTCGCTTGAGTTGGTAATGATAGTTTTGGTGCCTAAGTAATTGCAGATAGCTTCAATAAACTGACGATTTAGTTGTGAGATATGACTATAAGACTCTTTTAGGTAAAGAGGTTCAAGCCATACAGCAATTTCAGAAAAGCATGGTGTGTTGCTATAGTTTTGTGTCAACGCTTTCCAATGTGATGAAGCCCAGTCAATACCGTCGATCTCGGTTTCATATATCTTTTGGTGGTATTTGCCTTTTGCCAGCACAGGAACTGTAAGCCACCGAACACCTTGAGAAGTCTTTATTTGGTTGCGGTTGCGCCAGTCCCGCCGTGTAAATTGTACATCGTCAAAGAGGATGAATTCATCTACAGCTGAAATCATGTCAAAGTAACCCTTCCATGGGATATAGTTAGACTGAACAATTGCTATTTTTTTCATTGTTATAAATCTATTCGCCCAAATAACAACAATAAGGGTGGATTTGGTTTTTTCATTTAAATTTTTTTATAGTTACTTAGTAAAATTATAATATTACTATACAACTTTTCCCCCTCTCTTTCTAGGTAAAACAATGGTCTTTGAACGTCCTAACCTCTATTAATATTATAAAATCTCAATAGATAGTTTACTCATCTAAATAGGCTACTTAAGTTATACGCAAAATTAGTTTACCTTTAGATAATTATGGGAGCAAATAAAGTCTTGATATAAATTTAGGATGATTCATGAAAATTAAAATTTTTTATATCATTCCTTATGTGTTCAAGTGATTTATCCCATTCATTTATTTTTTCTTGTCTATAAACTTTAACTCCTGGGAGTAAAGTACTTTCATTCTCCACTAAGGGCCAACACCAATAAGGAAAATACGATAATAAAACAAAAGATTTTTTACCTAAAGCTGAAGCAATTTGGATTGTTACGTTATCAATCGAAACAATAAAATCACAAGCATCAATTAAGCTTGTTAATCCATCTAAATCGTTTAAATTATCAATAGATTCATTTTGAACTAATTCAATGTCATTAGTTTCTTTTAAGCAATTAATATCCTCTGCTGTCTCTCCATATTGCAAATCAACTAAACATATTTTCTTAGCATTAAAAATTTTTGCCATTTTTTCTAGAGACAGGCTTTTGTCATCACCTGTTACTTCACTTTTACTTTTCCATGAAATACCGCATATTAATTTTTTTTTCGTAGCTAGTTTGTTACGTATATTTTGAGTTTTTGATTTATCTGAAATTAAAAAATTATTCTTAGATTGTAAAAAATTCATCTTTGAATTACAAAAAAACTTTCCAATACTACCTATTGGGGAATAA
>JAOKBJ010000001.1 GCA_028244835.1 Methylophilaceae bacterium | reverse complement strand
TTTTTTAGCAGCTGTCTTAGCAGAGGCTGTTTTCTTTTGCAATTCAACATTATTTTCTTTAACTTCTTCTACTTTTCCACCTGCAGCCTCAATTGCTTTCTGTGCGCCCTGAGTTAATGAGATGCCTTTAATAGTAAATTTCTTTTTTACGTCACCTGATAAATAAATTTTAGCATTAAGAGTTATTTGAGATATTAAGTTTACTTTCCTCAAGCTCATCAAATCAACTATGTTTGTATCTAATTTATTTAACTCACTTGTTCTTATTTTTGCATTAAACTTTTTAGTTACCGATCTAAAGCCTCTTTTTGGTAACCTTCTTTGAATTGGCATTTGGCCACCTTCAAATCCTACCTTATGAAAACCACCTGTTCTGGATTTTTGACCTTTAATTCCTCGCCCAGCTGTTTTTCCGAAACCTGAACCATTTCCTCGCCCCACTCTTCGAACTGATTTTATCGAACCTTCTGCTGGTTTAATTGTATTTAATTTCATTTTATTAACTCTCTACTTTAAGAAGAAAATTTACTGCATTAATCATTCCACGAACCTCTGGAGTGTCTTGAAGCTCTACTGTATGGTGCATTTTTTTTAGTCCTAACCCAACAACAGTTCCCTTCTGGGATGCTGTTCTTCCAATTAGACTTTTAATTAATGTAACCTTAATTATTTCTTTAGCCATGAAAATTACCCTCTTATCTCTTCAACTGTTTTACCTCTTTTAGCTGCAATTGATGCTGGGCTATTAGTCGAAGCCAAACCATTTAGTGTCGCTCTAACAACGTTGTATGCATTAGCTGAGCCAATACACTTTGCGGTTACATCCGTTATTCCCATTACTTCAAATATTGCCCTCATTGCACCGCCAGCAATAATCCCTGTTCCTTCTGAAGCTGGTTGAATTAGAACTTTTGCTGCACCATGAATACCAATAACTGAGTGATGCAAAGTCCCATTATTAAGGTCAACTTTTACCATACCCCTTTTAGCTTCCTCCATTGCTTTCTGAACAGCTAGAGGAACTTCTCGCGCCTTACCTTTTCCCATACCAACAGCTCCATCACCATCGCCGACTACTGCAAGAGCTGCAAAACTCATGATACGGCCACCTTTAACAACTTTGGTTACCCTATTTACATTAATCATCTTTTCTCTTAAGCCGTCAGTTTGGTTTTGATTTTCTTCTTTTTTATTATCGTATGCCATCTTGATTCCTAAATTTGTTAGAAAGTTAAGCCATTATCTCTGGCAGCTTCTGCTAAAGCTTTTATTCGGCCATGATATTTAAATCCAGATCGATCAAAAGCAACTACTTTAACTCCAGCTTTAACAGCCTTCTCAGCTATTCTTTTTCCAATTTCCACTGCCGCATCTTTATCGCTAGTATTTTTTAACTTCTTTTTTACATCCACTTCCAAGGTAGATGCAGCTGCAATTACTTTATTATTTTTCCCGTCTATAATTTGAGCATATATATTTGAATTAGAGCGATGGACCGTTAAGCGAGTTATATTTAATTCAGCGATTTTAGCCCTTGTTCTTCTGGCTCTTTTTAACCTTATGTTTTCATTCTTCATAATTCAACCTTTAAGTTTTTTTAGCTTCTTTAATCACTACATGCTCATCTGAATAACGAACACCTTTTCCTTTATATGGTTCTGGTGGTCGATACGCTCGAATTTCTGCTGCAACTTGTCCTATCATTTGCTTGCTTGAGCTCTTTAGTACAATTTCTGTTGGGCTTGGTGTTTGAGCAGTTACACCATCTGGTAATTGATGATTAACTGGATGAGAAAAACCAAGTTCAAGATTGATTTTATTACCTTGAACAGCTGCTTTATATCCAACACCTATTAATGTTAGCTTTTTTTCAAAGCCAGAAGAAACTCCTATAACCATATTTTGAACCAGTGCTCTAATTGTTCCTGACATTGCTTTTGCAAATTTTGTTGTTCTTTTTGATTCAAATGTAAGCGTACTATCTTCTTTTTTAATCTCAACATCCCCTGTTAAATCCTGCTTTAGTTCACCTAACGGCCCTTTAATAGTAATTAGACCTGTAACTATATTTACTTCTACTTTTTCTGGAATAACTACTGGATTTTTTGCAATTCTTGACATAATTTTCCCCTAAGATACATAGCAAAGAACTTCACCACCAATACCAGCAGCTCTTGCTTTAATGTCAGTCATAACTCCCTTGGAAGTTGTAATAATAGCAACTCCAAGCCCATTCATTACTCTTGGAAGGCTTTCACTACCTTTATATACTCTTAAACTAGGCTTACTAATTCTTTCAATTTTTTCTATAACAGGCTGTCCCGCATAATATTTTAAATCTATATTTAGCAATGGCTTTCCTTCGTTTTCAGTCACACCAAAACTTTCAATGTAGCCTTCATCTTTAAGAACATTAGCAATTGATTGCTTAATATTAGATGCTGGCATTGACACTGAAACCTTATTTCTCATTTGGCCATTTCTAATTCGGGTTATCATATCTGCGATTGGATCTTGCATACTCATGTTTTTTCCCCTTTACCAGCTTGCTTTTGTAATACCAGGAACTTCACCTGAAAGCATAAGCTCACGTAATTTTCCTCTGGCAATACCAAATTTACTATAAACACCTCTTGGGCGACCCGTTAAAGCACATCTATTTCTTAATCTTACTGGGCTTGAATTACGAGGAAGGTTCTGAAGTTGAACTCTGGCATCAGCTCTTTCTTCGCTAGAAGCACCAACATTATTTATGGTCTCATTTAAGGCTAAACGTTTAGCTTTAAACTTTTCAACCACTTTCCTTCTTTTTTCTTCACGTTTAATCATGCATAATTTAGACATATTTATTTATCTCCATGCTGGTTTTCTGCTGCTGGAACTTCCTCAACTGGTTTTGCTTCCTCAACTGGTTTTGCTTCCTCAACTGGTTTTGCTTCCTCAACTGGTTTTGCTCTGTTGAACGGAAAACTAAACGCTGATAAAAGCGCACTTGCTTCATCATCAGTTTTAGCATTAGTTGTAATTGTAATATTCATTCCTCTTAATTTATCTATCTTATCGTATTGAATTTCTGGAAATATTATTTGTTCCTTAATTCCCATATTATAATTTCCTCTGCCATCAAACGATTTTAATGACAACCCTCGAAAGTCTCTTTCTCTAGGAATAGCAATATTAATTAATCTATCTAGAAATGTGTACATACTAGATTTTCTTAAGGTTACTTTGCAACCAACAGGATAATCATCCCTAACCTTAAAATTAGCGATTGATTTTTTTGCCACAGTAACGATTGGTTTTTGCCCTGCTATTTTTTCCATATCAGTAACAGCACTATCCATTACTTTTTTATCTGCTACAGCTTCACCAACTCCCATATTTAATGTGATCTTAGTAATTCTTGGGACTTGCATTACTGAAGTATATTTAAACTGTTTTGTAAGCTCTTTTACAACAGTGTCAAAATAAAATTGTCTTAATCTCGCCATATTTTTTCCTAAACGTCGATTGCTTCTTGATTAGATTTAAAGATTCTAATTTTTTTTCCATCTTTTAATATTTTAAATGTAACTTTATCTGCTTTTGAGGTTGTGTTATTAAAGATAGCAATATTAGAAATATTTAAAGGCATTTCTTTACTAATAATGCCACCTTGCTCACCCTTGCCAGGGTTTGGTTTTGTATTTTTTTTGACCATATTTAAGCCTTCAACAATTACACGATCTTCATTTATAAACTCAGACACAATACCTTGTTTACCTTTATCTTTTCCAGTGTTTATAATTACTTTATCGCCTTTACGAATCTTATTCACTTTCAATACTCCTAAATAACTTCTGATGCTAGAGAAACAATTTTCATAAACTTTTCTGTTCTTAACTCTCGGGTAACTGGCCCAAATATTCTCGTGCCTATTGGTTCAAGTTTTGGATTTAAAAGAACAGCTGCATTACTATCAAATTTAACTAATGTGCCATCAGAGCGACGGACACCTTTTGCAGTCCTAACAACTACAGCATCATATACTTCACCTTTCTTAACCCTTCCTCTTGGTGCTGCATCCTTTATACTCACTTTAATAATGTCTCCAATAGACGCATAACGTCTCTTAGATCCGCCCAGAACTTTAATGCACATAACTGTGCGTGCTCCAGTATTATCTGCAACTTCTAATCTTGACTGCATTTGTATCATGAAATAATCTCCAACTTAATCCGCTTTAATTACTAGCTTAAATTTGTAAGCTAATACCACGGTCAGTATTGGGGCACTAGCTAAATTAAATACGAGCGCCATAAAAAGAGCTGCATTATATGTTATTTTTCTAAATATCTCAACTTTAGAGTTATTTGATTTTTATCCTTGTTGTCCTTTTGTAACTACCTTTGTTACTATCCATGACTTACTTTTAGATATAGGCTTATGTTCTGTGATTTGAACCACATCACCTTCATTAATCTCATTTTTTTCGTCGTGTGCATGAAATTTATTTGATTGATTAATATATTTACCATACAAAGGATGCTTAACCTTTCTTTCAACAAGCACAGTAATTGTTTTATCCATCTTATTGCTTACAACTTTCCCAGTTACTGTTCGCTCAATTTTTTTAGCAACAACCGCAACTTTAGCTGGTGCTTTTTTAGTAATAGCATCTGGCTTTTTTGCTGCAACTTTAGCTGGTGCTTTTTTAGTTACTTTAGATTTATCTTCCATTTTTTCTTTATCACCCATAATTATGATTGATTTACTTTTTCAGTAAGGATAGTTTTAATTCTAGCTATATCTTTTTGATACTTCCCAAGTTGATCAGTTTTATTCGATTGTTGAGTTGATATTTGCATCCGGGCTGAAAACTGTGCTTTTCTAATTTCTAGCAACTCTTTTTCTAGATCCTCAGTCGACTTTTTTCTTAAATCAATAGTTTTCATTTTTTCTCCTTATTAGCCCACATGTCTTGTAGCAAACACTGTTAATAATGGCAGTTTTGCTGCAGCTAATCTAAATGCTTCTCTTGCAATATCTTCTGATACTCCATCCATCTCATATAGCATTTTTCCTGGTTGAATTTCAGCTACGTAATATTCAACACTCCCCTTACCTTTACCCATTCTTACTTCGGCAGGTTTTTTAGTAATTGGCTTATCTGGGAAAATTCTAATCCACACTCGTCCACCTCTTTTAATATGTCTTGTCATAACCCTTCTACCAGCTTCTATCTGTCTTGCAGTGATTCTTCCTCTACCAATTGCTTTAAGGCCAAAATCGCCAAAACTTACCTTGTTACCAGTAGTTGCAAGGCCACGATTTCTTCCTTTATGCTGCTTTCTAAATTTACTTCTAGCTGGCTGTAACATCGTTATGCCTCATCTTTTTTAGATTCATCATTTGACTCTTTAGTTGAGTCTGCTAAAACTACTTTTTTCTTTACTGCAACCTTTACGCTTTTCTTTTCTTTTTCTTCATTAGTTTTCTTTGCAGCAGTTTTAACAGTTTTCTTTGGTGCTAACTTAGGCTTATCTTCTATTATTTGAGCAAGTTCACTTTCATCGCTAATTAGTTTTTTATTGTCTTCAAAAATTTCACCTTTAAATACCCATACTTTAATTCCAATAATTCCGTAGCTCGTTTGGGCTCTAGCAACGCCATAATCTATATCAGCACGAAGGGTATGAAGAGGAACTCTTCCCTCTCTGTACCATTCAGATCTCGCAATTTCTATACCATTTAATCTACCAGCACTTTTAATCTTAATTCCTTGTGCACCTAATCTCATAGCATTTTGCATAGCCCTTTTCATAGCTCTTCTGAACATAACTCTTTTTTCTAACTGCTGAGCAATGCTTTGTGCAATTAAGGTTGCGTCTATTTCTGGCTTCCTGACTTCTTCAATATTTAATTGGACAGGAATCCCCATTAAATCTTGTAAGCTAGATCGCAGTGTTTCAATATCTTCACCTTTTTTACCAATCACAATTCCAGGTCGAGCACTAAATATGGTAATTTTCGCATTTTTTGCTGGTCGCTCAATTACAATCTTACTCACAGCAGCATTAACTAGCTTCTTGTTTAAAAATTGTCTGACTTTAATATCATTAATTAAAAGCCCAGAAAAATTCTTTGAATTTGAGAACCATTTTGACGACCAGTTTTTTTTAACTGCTAATCGAAAACCAATTGGATTTACTTTTTGTCCCATAATTACTCTCTTTAACTTCCTACAATCACAGTAATGTGACTAGTTGGTTTAATAATTTTTCCTGCACGACCTTTAGATTGAGCACGAATCCGTTTTAAAACTGTACCTTTATTAATATAAATAGTTTTGATTTTAAGTTCATCTATATCTGCGCCATTATTATTCTCTGCGTTAGCAATTGCAGATTCAACTACTCTTTTAATAATCTCAGCGCCTTTTTTTGGGCTAAAATTAAGAATATTAAGAGCGTTATCCACCTTCTTACCTCTAATGAGATTAGCTACTAACCTAGCTTTTTGTGGAGAAATTCTTACTCCTTTTAAAATTGCTGATACTTCATTCGCCATAATTATTCCTTTGTCTTCCTGTCACCAGTATGACCTTTAAAAGTCCTGGTTAATGCAAATTCACCTAATTTATGTCCCACCATATTTTCTACAATTAATACAGGAATATGCTGACGTCCATTATGAATTGCTATTGTTAGTCCAATAAAATTCGGGAGTATTGTTGAGCGTCTTGACCAGGTTTTAATTGGTTTACGATCTCTATTCTCAGCTGCAATATCTACTTTCTTTGCAAGATGTGAGTCAACGAATGGTCCTTTTTTAATTGAGCGTGACATATTTTTTACCTTTTATTTGATGGTCTTCGACTGAGTCGCATATTATCAGTCCGTTTATTATTTCGTGTACGGTATCCCTTTGTTGGTGTTCCCCAAGGACTAACTGGATGTCTACCACCAGAACTTTTTCCTTCACCACCACCATGAGGGTGGTCAACTGGATTCATAACTACACCCCTAACAGTTGGGCGAACCCCTCTCCATCTCATTGCTCCAGCTTTACCAATGGATCTTAGAGAGTGCTCATCATTGCCAACCTCTCCAATTGTAGCTCTACAATCAACGTGTACCTTTCTTACCTCGCCTGAACGTAATCTTAATTGAGCATATGCTCCTTCACGAGCAAGTAACTGTATTGAAGTTCCGGCAGATCTAGCCATTTGCGCTCCCTTACCAGGCTTCAATTCTATGCAATGAAGTGTACTACCAACTGGTATATTTTTTAGAGGAAGTGTGTTGCCAACTTTAAAAGGTGCATCAATACCATTCATTAATTCTTCACCAGCTTGTATTCCTTTTGGTGCAATAATATACTTTCTTTCCCCATCAGCGTAGCAAAGTAACGCTAAACGTGCTGAACGATTTGGGTCATATTCTATTCTTTCAACTTTTGCTGGAATCCCGTCTTTAGTCCTCTTGAAATCAACTATTCGAATATGTTGTTTATGTCCACCGCCCTGGTGTCTAACAGTTATTCTTCCATGGTGATTTCGCCCAGCTTTACTACTTTTTTTCTCTAGAAGTGGTGCGAAAGGTTTACCCTTATGCAAATCTGGCGTAACTACTTTTTGAAGACCCCTTCTACCAGGTGAGGTTGGTTTTACTTTTACAATTGCCATTTATATCTCCCTATTCACCCGTAAAGTTAATTTCTTGCCCAGCTTTAATACTCACATAGGCTTTTTTCCAGTCAGCTCTCTTACCCATAGTATTCCGACTAGCTTTTTTTGTTTTACCTTTGACATTTAATAGATTTATATTTTCAACATCTACCTTAAACATCGCTTCAATTGCTTCTTTTACTTGAATTTTTGTTGCGTCTTTTTTAACTTTAAATATTATTTGGTTAAGTTTATCTGCAACCATAGTCGCTTTCTCAGTAACATGAGGAGCTAAAACTGATTGAAGTGATTTATCCGCTACTTTTTTAACAGCTACTTTTTTGTCCGCTACTTTTTTAACAGCTACTTTTTTGTCCGCTACTTTTTTGTCCGCTACTTTTTTAACAGCTACTTTTTTAACAGCCACTTTTTTATCCTCACTCACGCAAACATCTCCTCTAATTGTTTCACGGAACCAGCCGTCGCAATAACTTTTGGGAAATGTACTAAACTTACTGGATCTGCAAAACGTGCTTCAATAACTAAAATATGTGGAAGATTTCTTGATGACAAATAAAGGTTTTCATCAAACGAATCAACCAATATTAAAACTCTATCAGTAACCCCTAATGATTTAATTTTAGTGATGAAGTCCTTAGTTTTAGGTGCATCAACCTTGAATTCTTCAACTATAGATAGACGATCCTGTCTGACTAATTCTGAAAGAATAGATTTCATGCCAGTACGATAAGCTTTTTTATTTACTTTCTTTACAAAATTTTCGTCAGTTCTATTTGGAAATGCTCGACCTCCTCCTCGCCATATGGGGCTTGAAGTCATTCCGGCTCTTGCATTGCCAGTTCCTTTTTGTCTAAAAGGTTTTCTAGTACTGTGTTTTACCTCTGATCTTGTTTTTTGTGACCTTGTGCCAGAACGAGCATTTGACATATAAGACACCACTAGCTTGTGAATTAAAGCTTCATTGAAATCTATGCCGAATGTTGCATCAGATGCTGTTAATGTTTTTTTTGATAGCTTACCTTTATTATCTAATATTTTAAATTCCATTACGACTCTACCTTCACTTTAACTGCAGGTCTTATCATAATATCTGATCCCTTTGATCCAGGAACAGCGCCTTTGATTAAAATTAAATTTCTCTTAGGGTCAATTCGAACAACCTCAAGGTTTTGAGTTGTTCTTCTTTTGTCTCCGAGGTGTCCTGGCATTTTTTTACCCGGAAACACTCTACCTGGATCTTGGCATTGACCTGTTCCACCTAGAGCTCTGTGTGATAATGATACGCCGTGAGTTGCATGCTGAGCTGCAAAATGATGTCTTTTAATAGCTCCCTGAAATCCTTTACCAATTGTTGTTCCAGTAACATCAACTTTTTGGCCTGGCTGAAAAATCTCAACAGTTATTTTTGATTCAGTAGTGAAATTTGGTAAATCAACTGATGGAATTTTAAATTCACGAAGACCTGTACCAGCTTCTGCACCAACTTTTGCATAGAGCCCTGCAAGAGATTTGGATATCTTATTTGGCTTTTTTTGGCCATAAGCAATCTGAAGGCTTTCATAACCATCATTTTTGATATTTTTGATCTGTGTCACACGATTTGGAACAACTTCTAGCACAGTTACTGGAATAGAGTCTCCTTCATCAGTAAATATACGGGTCATCCCGATCTTGCGACCAATAAGCCCTAAGCTCATGATCTTTTCCTTATATTATTATTAAGATAACTGATTACAATTGATCAGTTTCTTTTAAAAGAGCGCCATTATATACCAACGCTTGCGTTTTTTACAACTTTATTTCTACATCAACCCCTGCAGGTAAATCTAACTTCATTAAAGCATCAACTGTTTTATCAGTTGGGTCTAATATATCCATTAATCGTTGATGAGTCCTAATCTCAAATTGATCTCTGGCTTTTTTATAAACATGGGGTGAGCTTAATAAATCAAATCTCTCTTTCCTTGTAGGAAGGGGAACAGGGCCTTTAACAACAGCGCCAGTTCTTTTTGCTGTATCAACAATTTCCTGTGCAGACTGATCAATTAACTTATAATCGAATGCTTTTAATCTAATTCTAATTTTTTGACTATCCATTTTTACTTCCTTCTAAAGAGCGAATACTCATTTCAGAGTATTTTTTTGTTTACAATCTAATTTTCTATTCGATAACCTTTACTACAACACCAGAACCAACAGTTCTTCCGCCTTCACGAATAGCGAATCTTAAACCTTCCTCCATAGCAATTGGAGCGATTAGTGTTCCAGTAATTGATACATTATCACCTGGCATTACCATTTCTGTTCCTGCTGGTAATTCAACTGCACCAGTTACATCTGTTGTTCTAAAGTAAAATTGTGGGCGATACCCATTAAAGAATGGAGTATGTCTTCCGCCTTCATCTTTACTTAAACAATAAATTTCTGCAGTAAATTTAGTATGTGGCTTTATTGACCCTGGCTTACATAAAACCTGCCCACGCTCCACATCTTCACGAGCTGTTCCTCGCAATAACACACCTACGTTATCGCCTGCTTGCCCTTGATCAAGTAATTTACGGAACATTTCAACACCCGTACAAATTGTTTTTACTGTATCTTTTAAACCAACAATTTCAATTTCTTCATTAATTTTCACAACACCACGTTCAACACGGCCAGTAACTACAGTGCCTCGACCTGAGATTGAGAATACATCTTCTACAGGCATTAAAAAGTCTCCATCAATTGCTCTTTTTGGCTCTGGAATATAACTATCTAGTGCCTCAGCTAATTTAAGAATCGCCGGTTCGCCAATATCAGACGTATCACCTTCTAATGCCTTAAGTGCTGAGCCCATGATGATAGGAATATCATCGCCTGGGAAATCATATTTACTAAGAAGTTCACGTACTTCCATTTCGACTAAGTCTAATAATTCTTTGTCATCAACCATATCGGCTTTATTTAGGAACACGACAATATGAGGCACACCCACTTGTCTTGATAAAAGAATGTGTTCGCGAGTTTGTGGCATCGGCCCATCAGCAGCAGAACAGACAAGTATTGCGCCATCCATTTGAGCGGCACCAGTAATCATATTTTTTACATAATCAGCATGGCCTGGACAGTCAACGTGAGCGTAATGTCGTTTTTCTGTTTCATATTCAACGTGTGAAGTATTAATTGTTATACCACGTGCTTTTTCTTCAGGAGCTGAATCAATTTCAGCAAAATCTTTTTTATCTCCACCAAATTTTTTGGTGAGTACAGTTGAGATTGCAGCTGTTAATGTAGTTTTCCCATGATCAACGTGACCAATAGTGCCAACGTTAACATGTGGTTTGGTACGCTCAAATTTACCTTTAGCCATAATATTTATCCTTAAAATTACTATTTATTAATAATTGCATCAGCAATATTTCTTGGTGCTTCAGCGTAATGTTTAAACTCCATCGAGTAAGTAGCACGTCCTTGTGATAACGATCTTACAGTTGTTGAATAGCCAAACATCTCTGCAAGAGGGACTTCTAATCGAAGCACTTTTCCCGTAGCGTTATCATCCATACCTTGAATAATTCCTCTCCTAGAAGATAAATCACCCATCACGTCACCCATATATTCTTCAGGAGTTTCCACTTCAACCGCCATCATTGGTTCTAATATAATTGGGTCTGCTTTTTTGCATCCATCTTTGAATGCAAATGATGCTGCCATTTTAAATGCATTTTCGTTTGAGTCAACATCATGAAAAGATCCATCATAAAGAGTTACTTTAACATCTTCAACTGGATACCCAGCTAATACCCCTGATGTAATAGATTCTTTTAATCCTTTATCCACTGCGGGGATAAATTCTCTCGGCACTGATCCACCCTTTATTGAATCAATAAATTCGTAGCCTTTTCCTGCTTCATTTGGCTCAATCTTGAGCCACACATGTCCATATTGGCCCTTACCACCTGATTGTTTAACAAACTTTCCTTCTGATTCTACCGTTTTCTTAATTGCTTCCCTATATGCTACTTGAGGTGCCCCTATATTTGCATCAACTGTAAACTCTCGTTTCATTCTATCAACCAAAATTTCCAAATGAAGCTCTCCCATTCCAGAGATAATTGTTTGATTTGTTTCTTCATCCGTTTTCACTCTAAACGATGGGTCTTCTTGAGCAAGTCTTCCTAAAGCAATTCCCATTTTTTCTTGATCAGCTTTTGTCTTTGGCTCTACTGCAACATGGATTACCGGCTCTGGGAAAATCATACGCTCAAGAATAATTGGTTTTTTCAAATCACAAAGTGTTTCTCCAGTGGTTACGTCTTTCAAACCAACTGCTGCAGCTATATCTCCTGCTCTAACTTCTTTTATTTCTTCACGATTATTAGCATGCATCTGAAGAATTCGACCAATCCGTTCTTTTTTCCCATTAATCGAGTTTAATACTGTATCGCCAGCTTTAACTACACCAGAATAAACTCTAAAGAAAATCAATTGCCCAACAAAAGGATCAGTTGCAATTTTAAATCCTAATGCGGCAAATGGGGCATCATCTGATGGCTTACATGTAGTTGGCTTACCTGATTCGTCCTCACCTGGAGTTTCATCTATATCAATAGGTGAAGGCATGTATTCAATTACTCCATCAAGCATTGCCTGAACGCCTTTATTTTTAAAAGCTGAGCCACATACCATAGGCACAATCTCATTTGCTAAGGTTCTTAAACGTATTCCTAGTTTTATTTCTTCTTCAGATAAGTCTCCAGTCTCAAGATATTTATTCATTAAATCTTCATTAGCTTCAGCGGCAGTTTCTAGCATATTGTCTCGCCACTTTTTACAAGTATCAACTAAATCAGCTGGTATATCTTCATATTCAAAAGTAATTCCGTTATCTGCTTCATTCCAAATAATTGCTTTCATTTTTACTAGATCTACCACTCCAGTAAATGTCTCGGCAGCGCCAATAGGAACTTGAATTGGGATTGGATTTGCTTTTAATCTTGACTTCATTTGATCGTAAACTTTAAAAAAGTCCGCTCCAGCACGATCCATTTTATTTACAAATGCAAGGCGAGGTACTTTGTATTTATTTGCTTGACGCCATACAGTTTCTGATTGTGGCTGAACCCCTCCAACTGCACAATAAACCATACATGCACCATCTAAAACACGCATAGATCGTTCAACCTCAATTGTGAAGTCAACGTGGCCAGGTGTGTCAATAATATTAATGCGATGTTGATCAAACTGATTACTCATTCCTTTCCAGAAGCATGTTGTAGCAGCAGAGGTAATTGTTATTCCTCTTTCTTGCTCTTGCTCCATCCAGTCCATAGTTGCAGCGCCATCATGCACCTCACCAATTTTATGATTAACACCTGTGTATAGTAATACCCTCTCTGTTGTTGTTGTTTTACCAGCATCAATATGAGCACTAATACCTATATTTCTGTAACGTTCAATGGGGGTTATTCGAGCCACTTAATTATACCTTTAACAAAATTAAAAACGGAAATGCGAGAAGGCTTTATTTGCTTCAGCCATACGATGAACTTCTTCTCTTTTTTTCATCGCTGACCCTTTATTTTCAGATGCTTCCATGAGTTCGGCAGCTAGGCGTAAATCCATTGATTTTTCACCTCTTTTTCTCGCTGCATCTCTTAACCATCTCATTGCAAGAGCTGACCTTCTTGAAGGTCTTACCTCAACAGGTACTTGGTAATTAGCCCCGCCTACACGCCTACTTTTTACTTCTACTAATGGTCTTAAATTATCAATAGCCAAAGAAAATACTTCAATTGGATCTTTGCCACTTTTAGTTTGTATTTGATCAAAAGCTCCGTAGATCAACCTTTCAGCAACTGATTTTTTTCCACTAGTCATTAACACATTTACAAACTTAGATACCTCTTGGCTTCCAAATTTTGGATCTTGAAGAATGTGTCTTTTTGGAACATCTCTACGTCTTGGCATATCTCTTAACCTCTATATTTAAATTAACTTTCTTTTGGGCGTTTAGTACCATATTTAGAACGACCCTGTTTTCTATCTTTTACACCTGATGTATCTAAATTACCTCGAACCATATGGTATCTAACACCAGGTAAATCTTTAACCCGGCCTCCTCGAAGTAAAACAACTGAATGTTCTTGGAGATTATGTCCCTCACCACCAATATAACTAATTACTTCATATCCAGTAGTCAATCGAACTTTAGCTACTTTTCTTAGCGCAGAATTTGGTTTTTTAGGTGTTGTAGTATACACACGAGTACAAACGCCTCTTTTTTGAGGGGAAGCCTCAAGCGCAGGCACCTTACTCTTTTCAATAACTCTCTTCCTAGGCTTACGTATTAACTGATTAACTGTAGGCATTACCTATCCTTTTAATTAATATACTTTAAAAAAAATATTCTAAACCCTTTCAAAACTTATTCCTGAAAAAGGCGAGAATTGTATTTTGCTTCGCTCATAATGTCAACTGAAATTATTTAGTTGGCTCTTTAACCTCTAAATTATTATCGATAGATTCTTCAGCAATTGGCTCGTCATTAACCTTTTCTGTCTTATCAATCTTGACAGATGGCGCAAATGCTTCTTCTGCTTTTTCTAAATTACTCATCTCACCTTCAACACCATTTGCTTTTTCAATTTTTGCATTAGCGACTTCTTTTCTATTGAGATGATACGCTAATCCAGTCCCTGCAGGAATTAATCGGCCAACAATTACATTTTCTTTTAATCCTCTTAGCTCATCTCGTTTTCCAAGAATAGCAGCTTCTGTTAAGACACGGGTGGTTTCTTGGAAAGATGCAGCAGAAATAAATGAGTCTGTTGAGAGCGATGCTTTTGTAATGCCTTTTAAAACAGGCTCAAATTCAGCTTCTTTTTTCTTCTCTTCCCTCATTTGATCATTTTTCTTAAATACTACTGCACGTTCAAGCTCTTCACCATTGATAAAGGATGTATCACCAGCTTTGGTAATCCTGACTCGTCTAAGCATTTGCCTTACAATCACTTCGATATGCTTGTCATTTATTTTTACCCCTTGCAGCCTATAAACATCTTGAACTTCGTCAATAATATATCTTGCAAGAGCCTCCCTACCTTGAAGCCTTAAAATATCAGCTGGGTCAGCTGGGCCATCAACAATAACTTCGCCCTTAGTAACTACTTGCCCATCATGTGCTGTTACATGTTTATCTTTAGGAATTAAAAATTCACTAGCATTTCCATCTGAATCTGTAATCACTAAACGTTGCTTACCTTTCGTATCCTTTCCGAAAGATACAGTACCGGTATTCTCAGCCAACACTCCTGCATCTTTAGGAGAGCGAGCTTCAAAAAGCTCTGCAACCCTTGGAAGTCCGCCAGTAATATCTCTAGTTTTAGATGACTCTTGTGGAATCCTTGCTATTACATCACCTTCTCTAACTTCTTGATTATCGGTAACAGTTATGATGTAGCCAAGTTGGAATGTTATGTTAACTGAGTTATTTGTATCATTTAATTTTACTTCTTTACCTTTGTTGTCTAATAACTTAATTTGCGGTCTTAGTCCTTTTGATTGACCAGCTTTTTGTTTAGACTCAACAACAACAAGAGTTGATAATCCAGTAACATCATCTATTTGTTTAGCTACGGTTACACCTTCTTCAACATTTTCAAATTTTGCAATCCCATTATGTTCAGAAATAATTGGTCTATTATGAGGATCCCAAGTAGCCATAACCATTCCAGCTTTTACTGTCTGGGCATCGTCTACTAAAAATGTTGCGCCGTAAGGTACTTTATGTGACTCTCGCTCTCTCCCAGACTCATCTTCAATTATAAATTCTCCATTTCTTGAGACCACTACTTTTTCACCATTAGCGTTTGTAACGAATCTCATTACTTTATATCTGACTTTGCCTGCAGCTTTATTTTCTATTTGACTTACAGATGCTGCTCTTGAAACTGCGCCACCAATATGGAAAGTTCTCATAGTAAGTTGTGTACCAGGCTCACCAATTGATTGAGCAGCTATAACTCCAACTGCTTCTCCTTGGTTGATTAAATTACCTCGACCAAGATCTCTTCCATAACATTTAGCGCAAATACCATAACGGGTCTTGCAAGTAAGGGCAGTCCTAACGGTTATTTCATCTATACCAAGAGTCTCAATTTTTTCAACCTCATCCTCACCCAAAAGAATGCCGGCATTATAGAGAATCTCTTGTGTCTCTGGATTTATTATATCGAATGCAGAAACTCTACCTAAAATTCTGTCGCTTAGAGGTGTAACAGTCTCTCCGCCTTTAACTAAAGCTTTAGTTAAGAGTCCTTCATCTGTTTCACAGTCAAGCTCTGTAACTACAAGATCCTGAGTTACATCAACTAATCTTCTCGTTAAATAACCAGAGTTCGCAGTTTTAAGTGCTGTATCTGCTAAACCTTTTCGGGCACCGTGAGTTGATATAAAGTACTGCAACACATTTAATCCATCACGAAAATTTGCTGTAATAGGAGTCTCGATAATAGAGCCATCTGGCCTAGCCATCAATCCTCGCATTCCGGCTAGCTGTCTAACCTGAGCTGCAGATCCTCTAGCACCTGAATCAGCCATCATATATATGGCATTAAATGATTCTTGACGCAGTGGGTTTCCTTTCTCATCCTTCACTAATTTGCCATTTGGACCAATCACCGGCTCATCTTGCAACTGCTTCATCATTGCGTCAGCAACTTTATCACCTGTACGGCCCCATATATCAACTACTTTATTGTATCTTTCGCCTTGAGTAACAAGTCCTGAAGAATATTGGTCTTCAATTTCTTGTACCTCAGACCTCGCATCTGCAAGTAATTGTTCTTTTTCGACTGGTATTTTCATGTCATGAACTGAAATAGACATACCAGATTTTGTAGCATATTTATAACCCATATTTTTCAAGTTATCTGCGAGAATTACTGTATCCCGAATTCCTATTTTTCTAAATGCAACATTAATAAGTTTTGATATTTCTTTTTTCTTTAAACTCCTATTAATTAAATCGAAGGGTAATCCAGCTGGTAAAATTTCTGACAATAAAGCTCTACCAACAGTTGTTTCATATCTATTAACTTTTAATGTAGTACTATTATCAAAATTCAATTCGTATTCATTAATCCTAACTGAAGTTCTAGCGTGAAGATCTACGCAACCACTATCATATGCGCGTCTAACTTCATTAACGTCAGAAAATTTCATACCCTCACCTTTTGCTGAAATTTTCTCTCTAGTTAAATAATACAGTCCTAAAACAATATCTTGTGAAGGCACAATAATTGGCTCACCGTTTGCAGGAGATAAAATATTATTAGATGCCAACATTAGCGTTCTTGCCTCCATTTGAGCCTCGAGAGATAATGGAACGTGAACTGCCATTTGGTCACCATCGAAATCTGCATTAAAGGCTGCACAAACTAGTGGGTGCAATTGAATAGCTTTACCTTCAATTAATACTGGCTCAAACGCTTGGATACCTAACCTGTGAAGGGTTGGTGCTCTATTTAAAAGAACTGGATGTTCTCTAATTACATCTTCCAAAATATCCCATACTTCTGGACCCTCTTCCTCTACCTTTTTCTTTGCTGCTTTAATAGTAGTAGCTAGTCCCAACATCTCTAATTTATTAAAAATAAATGGTTTAAATAGCTCGAGCGCCATTTTTTTTGGAAGTCCGCATTGGTGTAATTTTAATTGTGGCCCAACAACAATAACCGAGCGTCCAGAATAATCCACCCTCTTTCCTAGTAAATTCTGTCTAAATCGACCACCTTTCCCCTTAATCATATCGGCTAATGATTTTAGTGGTCTCTTATTGGCCCCTGTCATTACTTTTCCACGGCGACCATTATCAAGTAGAGAGTCTACAGATTCCTGCAACATTCTCTTTTCATTTTTTACAATAATTTCAGGTGCTCTTAAATCAAGTAAGCGACGAAGACGATTATTTCTATTAATAACTCTTCGATATAAATCATTTAAATCAGATGTAGCAAACCTTCCGCCATCAAGAGGCACTAGAGGTCTTAGCTCAGGCGGTAATACTGGTAAAATATCCAATATCATCCATTCTGGTTTAATTCCAGAACTCTTAAAAGCTTCTAAAACTTTTAATCTTTTTGCAAGTTTCTTTTGTTTAGCTTCGGAGCTTGTTGCTTTTAATTCTTCGTGTAATTCGTCGACTACCTCATTTATTTTAATTGATTTTAGAAGCTCCTTAACTCCTGCAGCACCCATCACTGCCTCAAATTCATCTCCGAATTCTTCAACTTTAGATAGATAATCATCTTCAGATAGTAATTGCCCTTTTTTTAACTCTGGGACCATTCCAGGCACAGTTACCATATAAGCCTCAAAATATAGAACTCTTTCTATATCTCTTAAAGGGATATCAAGAACCATTCCTAGGCGGCTTGGCAAACTCTTAAGAAACCAAATATGTGCTACAGGACTAGCAAGATCTATATGGCCCATTCGTTCACGTCTTACCTTAGATAAAGTAACTTCAACGCCACATTTTTCACAAATAACACCCCGATGCTTTAACCTCTTATATTTACCGCATAAGCATTCATAGTCTTTCGTTGGTCCAAAAATCTTTGCACAAAAAAGTCCATCTCTTTCTGGCTTAAAGGTTCTATAATTGATAGTCTCTGGTTTTTTTACTTCGCCAAAAGACCAGGACCTGATTTTCTCTGGAGATGCTAAAGCAATTTTAATCGCGTCAAATTCTTGTTGCTGTGTAGTCTGTTTAAATAGATCTAGTAATGCTTTCATGTGTGATCTCCTTAGTTTCTGTCTAGGTCAATGTCAATTGCTAATGAACGAATTTCTTTGGTTAAAACATTAAATGATTCAGGCATGCCGGCATCTATCTTATGCTCACCTTTGACAATATTCTCATATACTTTCGTTCTGCCTGTAACGTCATCTGATTTAACAGTAAGCATTTCTTGAAGTGTATAGGAGGCTCCATATGATTCCAAAGCCCATACCTCCATTTCTCCAAATCGTTGGCCGCCAAATTGAGCTTTACCTCCCAAAGGCTGTTGTGTAACTAAAGAATAAGGCCCTGTTGATCTAGCATGCATCTTGTCGTCAACTAAATGATGGAGTTTTAATACGTGCATATAGCCAACTGTGACATGTCTTTCAAAGGCTTCACCAGTTCTACCATCATATAACTTAACTTGAGTTTTCTTCGCAGAAAAATCTAGGAGCTTGGTATGCTCACTGTCATCTGGATAAGCCAAATCTAACATCTGTTGAATATCTGATTCTGCACCGCCATCAAAAACTGGTGTTGCAAAAGGAACGCCTCCTGCTAAATTTGATGCTAGCTCTTTTACCTCATCATCTTTTAATGATTTAATATTTTCTGCTTTACCCGATGATTCATTGTAAATTTTTTCAAGATAATTTCTAACCTCAGAAATCTTTTCTTCTTTTTGCAACATCTCATTTATTCTATCCCCAAGTCCTTTTGCGGCCCAACCTAAGTGAACCTCAAGAAGTTGCCCAATATTCATTCTTGAAGGTAAGCCAAGTGGATTTAATACAATGTCTAAAGTTGTACCGTCTGCCATATAGGGCATGTCTTCTTGTGGTGCTATTTTAGAAATAACCCCTTTATTTCCATGTCGTCCTGCCATTTTATCACCTGGCTGAATTCTTCTTTTTACAGCCAAATAAACTTTAACCATCTTTTGAACACCCGGAGGTAATTCATCACCTTGAGTTAATTTACGTTTTTTTTCTTCAAATCGGCTATCGAATTCTTTTTTGGCTCTGGTAAGATTTTCTTTTAATGTTTCTAATTGTTTTGAATCTTTATCTTCTTTTAAACGAATATCAAACCATTCATATCGCTCAATTTCCGATAAGTTTTCTTTAGTAATCTTGGCTCCTTTTTTCAAAGGTTTTGGTCCGCCAACTACAGATTTATTAATAATTGCTTTTTCTACTCTTGTAAAAATATCTTCTTCCACAATTCTTTTTTGATCATCTAAATCTTGTTGGTAAGCTTCAAGCTGAGCACTTATGATAGTTTCTGCACGATCATCTCTATCAATACCTTCACGAGTGAATACCTGAACATCTATAATTGTGCCCGACATACCTGACGGAACCCTTAAACTAGTATCCTTAACATCAGATGCTTTTTCACCAAAAATTGCTCTTAATAATTTCTCTTCTGGTGTTAATTGGGTCTCTCCTTTTGGAGTCACTTTACCAACTAAGACATCACCAGCTTCTACCTCTGCTCCAATATAAATAATGCCTGACTCATCTAATCGACCTAACATTCTTTCTGATAAGTTTGAAATATCTTGAGTAATCTCTTCTGCGCCAAGCTTAGTATCTCTTGCTAATACTTGCATTTCCTCAATATGTATTGAAGTATATCTATCTTCTGCAACAACTTTTTCTGATATTAAAATTGAATCTTCAAAGTTATAACCATTCCAAGGCATAAAGCCAATCAACATATTTTGTCCAAGAGCTAGTTCGCCAATATCTGTTGAGGCACCATCAGCAACAACATCTCCACGCTGAATTTTTTCCCCTATCTTAACCAAAGGTTTCTGGTTGATTGTTGTGTTCTGATTTGACCTTGTATATTTCGTTAAATTATAAATATCTACACCAATTTCATCCTGTGCTGTTTCTTTTTCATTTACTTTAACAACAATTCTTCTTGAATCTACATAGTCCACTATGCCGCCACGCTTTGCTTGAACAGTTGTTCCAGAATCGGTTGCTACAGTTCGTTCAATCCCAGTACCTACCAAAGCTTTATCTGCTCGCAAACATGGTACCGCTTGTCTCTGCATATTTGCACCCATTAAGGCTCTATTTGCATCATCATGTTCTAAGAATGGGATCAATGAAGCTGCTACCGATACAATTTGCCCAGGTGCAACATCCATATAATCAATTTTATCGTTATCAGCCATAGTAAATTCATTTTTATATCTTGAAGATACCCGACTCTCTTTAAATTTACCTTTAGGGTCTAATGCAGAATTTGCTTGAGCAATTGTATATTCACTTTCTTCAATTGCTGATAAATAATCAATTTCAGCTGTTGCCTTTCCACCCTCCACTCTTCTATATGGGGTTTCTAAAAAACCATATTCATTAGTTCTTGCATAAAGTGCAAGGGAATTAATTAAGCCAATATTTGGTCCCTCTGGAGTTTCAATTGGGCAAACGCGGCCATAATGAGTTGAATGAACATCCCTAACTTCAAATCCAGCTCTTTCTCGCGTTAATCCCCCAGGGCCTAATGCAGAAACTCTTCTTTTATGTGTAATCTCTGATAATGGATTTGTTTGATCCATAAATTGTGAAAGCTGTGAAGATCCAAAAAATTCTTTGATTGCGCTTGCAATTGGTTTAGAATTTATCAAATCAGTCGGCATTAAATTATCTGCCTCTGCTTGGCCTAGACGTTCTTTTACCGCACGTTCAACTCTAACTAGGCCAGTTCTGAATTGATTTTCTACTAATTCCCCAACTGAACGGATTCGGCGATTACCAAGATGGTCAATGTCATCAATATCTCCTCGTGTATTTTTTAATTCTACAAGAAGCCCTACAACTGCCAGGATATCTTCATGAGATAATACGGGTGAACCAGTAACATCTTTCTCTCCTGCATCTTCAAAAAAACTTTTTAACCAGTTAGCATACTGATCAAATATTTTAGGGAAGGCTCTACGATTAAATTTCATTCGTCCTACATTTGATAAATCATATCGGTCTGGATTGAAAAATAACCCTTCGAATAAAGACTTAACTGAATCCTCAGTTGGAGGCTCACCAGGCCTCATCATTCTATAAATTGCAACTTGGGCACTATATTGATCTGGAACCTCATCTGTAGATAAAGTTTGCGATATAAAATCACCGTGATCAAGCTCATTTGAATAGAGAATATTAAATTTTTCTATTCCAGATTCAAGAATTTTTTCAAATAGCTCTTCAGTAATTTCCGCATTTGTCTCAGCAACAACTTCACCGGTCTCAATATCTATAATTGCTTTTGCAATTTTTTTTCCAATATAGTCAAGTGGAACTGCAGGTTCAATTAGTGAAGTCTTATTTTGAATCTCTGCAATATGCCTAGCAGTAATTCTTTTCTCTATAGCAACAATAATATTGCCTTTTTTATCTTTATAGTCCCTTTTCGAAATCTCTCCCCTTAATCTTTCAGGAACAACTTCAATTGAAGCCTTTTTATTTTTTATATGAAAGGTTTCAAAATCATAAAATTTAGATAATATTTCTTCTGGAGACAGGCCTAAAGCCTTCAAAAGAGTTGTAACTGGCATTTTTCTCCTTCGATCAATCCTAAAATATAAATAATCTTTAGGGTCAAATTCAAAATCTAACCAAGAGCCACGATAAGGAATAATTCTTGCTGAAAATAATAATTTTCCTGAGCTGTGAGTTTTTCCTTTGTCATGTTCAAAAAATACACCAGGGCTACGATGCAATTGAGAAACAATTGCTCTTTCAGTGCCATTGATTACAAAAGATCCATTTGTTGTCATCAAGGGAATTTTTCCCATGTAAACTTCTTCTTCTTTTGTGTCTTTAATTACTTTTTTATCACCAGATTCTCGGTCATAAATAGTTAAACGCACCTTAACTTTTAATACCACCTCATATGTCAATCCTCTTTGTTGGCATTCTTTTACTTCAAACTCTTCCTTTCCTAGGGTATAACTTACAAAATCTAGCCTTGCAAAACCTGCATGACTTGAAATTGGAAAAAGGGTATTAAAAGTAGACTGTAAGCCTGAATCAGTTCGATCTTCCGGTTTAATTTCTTGTTGAAGAAATGCTTTATATGATTCAAGTTGCAATGCTAAAAGATAAGGTATTTCTAATACAGTTTCTCTTTTTGCAAAACTTTTTCTAATACGTTTTTTTTCAGTAAAGGAATAACTCATTGCATCTCCAAAGTTAAGAATTTATATAGCAAAAAACTAAGTGTTAAATTTCTTGTTATATAAAAAATCAGTTATTAAAAATAAATGAAGGTTGTCTTTAACTTAATAAAGGCAACCTTCAAATTAAATTTTACTTATTTCAACTCGCCTGTTGCGCCAGCATCAGTTAGTTTTTTCAAAGCTTCTTCAGCAGAAGCCTTATCTAAAGTTTCTTTAACAACTTTAGGTGCAGCATCAACAATGTCTTTAGCTTCTTTTAAACCAAGGCCTGTAATTTCACGAACTGCTTTAATCGTATTTACTTTGTTATCTCCAATAGCAGTTAAATGAAGATCGAATTCAGTCTTTTCATCAGCTGCTGCTTCATCGCCACCGCTGCCTGCTGCTGCTGGAGCTGCAGCAATTGCAGCAGCAGAAACACCAAATTTCTCTTCCATTTCTTTAATCAATTCTGATAAATCTAGAACTGACATACTGCCAATACCTTCTAATATATCTTCTTTTGAAATAGCCATACTTTAATACTCCTAATAGTTTTAATTAAGTCTTATAAAATAAATTATGCGGGTTTCTGATCACGGACAGCTACAATACCTCTTACAAATTTTGTTGGCACTTCGTTCAATGTGCGAACAAATTGTGATATTGGTGCTTGCATAGTGCCCATCAATTTCGCTAACAATTCATCCCGACTCGGTAAAGAAGCAAGAGCTTTAATTGCTCCAGCATCCATTTTTTTATCTGGCATTGCACCTGTTTTGATAGTAAATAAATCATTTGTCTTAGCAAAGTCGTTTAAAATCTTCGCGGCTGACACAGGATCTTCAGAAATTCCAAATAATAAAGGGCCTACCATATCTTCTGATAGTGACGAAAATGGAGTATTCTCAACTGCTCTTTTAACTAAATTATTCTTAAGCACTTTAAGATATACGCCTGATTTTCTTGCTTGCTCCCTCAAAATTGTCATATCTTGAACCCCCACTCCACGATACTCTGCAAGTATCATAGATTGAGCATTCTCGATCTGCTTACTAACTTCAGCTACAACTGCCTTCTTTTTATCAAGATTCAGACTCAAGGTCTTCTCCTTTCGTTAAATAAAAGTATTAGCTTCCTAATACCAACTAAAACGACGACCTCTATCAGGATTTTATCCTTAAGGGGATTCGCCATCTGCGTAGGTTTAAATATCTAAATTAAACTTTCGTACCTACGGTCTTTGACAACTTCATTGATACTTTCATCAATGAACCCAAAGCTCTGTAATGTGAAAAATATTTTTCCACAAAATTCGTAAAACTTTTAATTCAATAAATTTGTTTGGTCTAATCGAACTCCAACCCCCATCGAACTAGATACCGATAATTTTTTTATAAATACACCTTTAACATCTTTTGGTTTAGCTTTGCTTATTTCATCTAATAATGCCGACAAATTTTCCTTTAATTGTTCAGAACTAAATGAGGCTCGTCCGATTGTGCAATGAATAATCCCAGCTTTGTCTGTTCTATATTGAACTTGACCTGCTTTGGAATTTTTTACAGCTTTTTCAGTGTCAGTTGTAACGGTTCCTACCTTAGGATTTGGCATCAATCCTCTTGGACCCAATATCTGTCCTAAAGTGCCAACAATCCTCATTGCATCAGGAGTGGCTATTACCACATCAAAATCCATTACGCCTTTTTTCACTTGTTCTGCTAAATCTTCAAACCCTACAATGTCAGCACCAGCTTTTTTTGCTGATTCTGCAGCTTCGCCCTGAGCAAAAACTGCCACTCGAGTGGTTTTTCCTATTCCGTTAGGAAGCACTAATGCACCTCTAACCGCTTGATCTGATTTTTTAGAATCAATGCCAAGATTTATTGCCGCATCTACAGATTCATCGAATTTAGCCTTAGCAGTTTCTTTTACTAAATTAAGGCCATCTAAAGCTGAATATGCCTTATCTCTATCCACCTTATCTACCAAAGCTTTAAACCTTTTACTTGTACTCATTTAACACCCTCCACTTCAATACCCATACTTCTTGCACTACCTGCAATAGTTCTAACTGCAGCATCCATATCGGCTGCTGTTAGATCTGGCATCTTAGTTTTAGCAATTTCTTCTGCTTGAGCTCGTGTAATTTTCCCCACCTTATCTGTATGTGGAACTGGTGAGCCTTTAGATAATTTAGCCGCTTTTTTAAGTAAAATTGAAGCGGGTGGCGTTTTCATAATAAAAGTAAAGCTTTTATCTGAAAATGCAGTAATTACAACAGGAACTGGAAGCCCTGGCTCAACACTTTGTGTCGCAGCATTAAATGCTTTACAGAAATCCATAATATTTAACCCGCGCTGTCCCAAAGCTGGTCCAACAGGTGGGCTAGGGTTTGCTTTCCCAGCCGGTATTTGAAGCTTTATATATCCCTCAATTTTTTTTGCCATTTTCATTACTCTCCTAAATTTTGGTTCAAACGCTTTTACAAATTAAAAGCTCCCAAACAATTTTTAAACCTCTTTCTCTATCTGTCCAAATTCAAGCTCTACTGGAGTAGCTCGACCAAATATCACCACTGAAACCCGAAGCTTACTTTTTTCATAATCAATCGTGTCTACCGTGCCAGAAAAATCTTTAAAAGGCCCGTCAACAACTCTTATTGATTCACCAACCTCAAAGGTTAATTTTTGTGTTGGATTCACCTTACTGTCATCCATTTTCTGCAAAATAATATCAACTTCTTTATTCGTAATCGGTGCTGGCTGTGTGCCACTCCCACCAATAAAAGCAGTAACTTTAGGATTGCTTTTTACTAAATGCCAACTATCGTCATTCATTTCCATTTGTACTAATACATATCCAGGGTAAAGCCTTCTTTCAGTAACTTTTTTTTCCCCTGATTTCATTTCAACTACTTCCTCAACAGGAACTAGTATTTCACCAAATTGATCACTTATTTCAGATTGAGCAATTCTTTCCAACAGGCCCCTTTGAACAACTTTTTCATATCCAGAAAAAGCCTGAACTATATACCAACGCTTTGACATTAATCACCCCGTCCTAATAACAAATTTATAATGTATGAAAAACTAATATCAATAAAAGCAAGAAAGATAGCCATAATTACAACTAAAACAAAAACTATCAAAGTCATTTGAATAGTTTCTTTTCTGGTGGGCCAAACTACTTTCTTAGCCTCTGTAATCGCCTCACCCAGAAAATCGAAAGCTTGCTTACCTTGCGGTGTTGTCCAAAACACAGCAATAAATGCACCAACGCCTGCTAATATAGATAAAATTCTTATTACTATAGGCTGCTCAGAAAGCATATAAAAACCGAACAAACCGACGCCTAAAAGCAAAAATGATAAGCCTAATCTAATGTTAATTTTCATTTCTACCTCATTTCCTTTTATTGGCAGGCCAGGAGGGCTTCGAACCCCCAACCCTCGGTTTTGGAGACCGATACTCTACCAATTGAGCTACTGGCCTAGGTTTAACTTATACTCTATTCGATAACCTTTACTACAACACCAGAACCAACAGTTCTTCCGCCTTCACGAATAGCGAATCTTAAACCTTCCTCCATAGCAATTGGAGCGATTAGTGTTCCAGTAATTGATACATTATCACCTGGCATTACCATTTCTGTTCCTGCTGGTAATTCAACTGCACCAGTTACATCTGTTGTTCTAAAGTAAAATTGTGGGCGATACCCATTAAAGAATGGAGTATGTCTTCCGCCTTCATCTTTACTTAAACAATAAATTTCTGCAGTAAATTTAGTATGTGGCTTTATTGACCCTGGCTTACATAAAACCTGCCCACGCTCCACATCTTCACGAGCTGTTCCTCGCAATAACACACCTACGTTATCGCCTGCTTGCCCTTGATCAAGTAATTTACGGAACATTTCAACACCCGTACAAATTGTTTTTACTGTATCTTTTAAACCAACAATTTCAATTTCTTCATTAATTTTCACAACACCACGTTCAACACGGCCAGTAACTACAGTGCCTCGACCTGAGATTGAGAATACATCTTCTACAGGCATTAAAAAGTCTCCATCAATTGCTCTTTTTGGCTCTGGAATATAACTATCTAGTGCCTCAGCTAATTTAAGAATCGCCGGTTCGCCAATATCAGACGTATCACCTTCTAATGCCTTAAGTGCTGAGCCCATGATGATAGGAATATCATCGCCTGGGAAATCATATTTACTAAGAAGTTCACGTACTTCCATTTCGACTAAGTCTAATAATTCTTTGTCATCAACCATATCGGCTTTATTTAGGAACACGACAATATGAGGCACACCCACTTGTCTTGATAAAAGAATGTGTTCGCGAGTTTGTGGCATCGGCCCATCAGCAGCAGAACAGACAAGTATTGCGCCATGCATTTGAGCGGCACCAGTAATCTTATTTTTTACATAATCAGCATGGCCTGGACAGTCAACGTGAGCGTAATGTCGTTTTTCTGTTTCATATTCAACGTGTGAAGTATTAATTGTTATACCACGTGCTTTTTCTTCAGGAGCTGAATCAATTTCAGCAAAATCTTTTTTATCTCCACCAAATTTTTTGGTGAGTACAGTTGAGATTGCAGCTGTTAATGTAGTTTTCCCATGATCAACGTGACCAATAGTGCCAACGTTAACATGTGGTTTGGTACGCTCAAATTTACCTTTAGCCATAATATTTATCCTTAAAATTACATTCTTTATAAAAAAATTAACTGGTGCCCATGGCGGGAATCGGACCCGCGACCTCTCCCTTACCAAGGGAGTGCTCTACCACTGAGCCACATGGGCTGATTCTAATAATTAGAATCTGGAGCGGGCGACGAGGTTCGAACTCGCGACATTTAGTTTGGAAAACTAATGCTCTACCAACTGAGCTACACCCGCATATCCATACTAAAACCCCACTTATAGCAGTAAGAACTTATGGTGGAGGGAGAAGGATTCGAACCTTCGTACTCAGAGAGAACGGATTTACAGTCCGTCGCCTTTAACCACTCGGCCACCCCTCCAGACCGAACCCAAAATTATGCGGTATTCCAAGAATTTTGTCAATATTAAAGTGAAGAGTATTTGCTGGGGTATTTGGTGCCCTCTGTCGGATTCGAACTGACGACCTACGCATTACAAGTGCGTTGCTCTACCAACTGAGCTAAGAGGGCATATTTCAAAAACGTAACTATATCAATTTTTTTTATCTGAAACCAGTTTTTAATATTTATTTTACTAAACTTAAATGAGGTTTTTTAATTTTTTCATCTTTGCGTTTATGTTTTTTCCGAAGCAAGCTTTCATCAACTTCGAAAAATATACCTTCGCCATTTTCCATGCTATAAACACCTGCTATTGATTCTATAGGTAAAAAAATATCTTGGCTTTTTCCTTCAAAACGTGCCGAAAAAGAAATAAATTTATTATCAAAAATTAATTTATTAGTAGATTCTAAAGATAAATTTAAAACAATTTCATTCGACTTGATATGACTTTTTGGTACTTTTACTCCAGAAATAATTTTAGCAATTACATAAGGGGTTAAATTTGAGTCCGTACACCAATCATAAATACTTCTAATAAGATAAGGTTTGGTGCTTGTAGCCATCTCAAATAATATTTCTCATAGCTCTTTCTGCAGGGGTCATTGCTTCGTCAAATAATTGTCTTGAAAATATTTTATCTGCATATTTAAGTAAAGCCTTACATTGATTTCCTAATTTAATATCGTAAAAATCTAATCTCCATAGTAACGGAGCCATTGCTACATCTAACATTGAGTATTCATCATGCAGCAAAAATTCTTGCTTTTCCAGTATCGGGCTCAATTGAATCAAGGTATTAGTTACGGTTTTTTTTGCAATTTCTCGTACTTTCAAATCTTTGGCCTCAAGGTCTTTCATGTGAACAAATAATGCACTTTCAAAATCTTTTAGAAATAATCTTGCCCGTGCTCGCATTACAGGATCAGGTGGCATTAATTGAGGATGTGGAAATCGTTCGTCAATATATTCATTTATTATATTTGGGTCCGTCAAGACTAAATCTCGCTCTTCTAAAACAGGACTATTTGAATAAGGACTTAAAATAGCAACATCTTCAGTATTATTGTCTAAATCAACATCAATAACTTCAAAATCCATTCCCTTTTCAAATAAAACTATTCGGCATCTATGGCTAAATGGATCTGTGGAGTTTGAATAAAGTTTCATCATAATTATTTAATATCCTTCCAAAATTCTTTCTTAAGTTTAATTGTTAACACAAGAAGTAAAAGTAAAAAACCAACGACGTAGAATCCCATTTTTTTTCTTTTTAACTGGTCAGGCTCTGACATATAAGTAATATAGTTTGTCAAATCCACAATGACCGAATCATACTCTTTTTCATTTAATTTTCCAGCTTTGATTAAGCTAAGCTCGCCTGTAATTTTATCTAGCTCTTGCTCACCTTGGAGTTCCCATAAAATATGTGGCATGGCAGAATTAACATAAACTATATTATTCCATCCTATTTCTCTTGAGCTGTCCCGATAGAATCCTTTCATATAACTATAAATCCAATCTGACCCTCTAGATCTTGCAGTAACAGATAAATCAGGCGGGGTTGCTCCGAACCACTTTTTTGATTCCTTTACTGGCATGGATATTTCCATAGGGTCCCCTATTTTCTTACCAGTAAATAAAAGGTTCTCTTTAATATCTTTTTTTGAAAGCCCAATATCTAGAAGCTTGTTATAGCGCATATATTTTGCACTATGGCAATTTAAACAATAATTAATAAATGTTCTAGCACCCTTTTGAAGTGATGGTTGATCTGATAAATCAATAGGAGCTTTCTCAAGATAAACTTCTTCACTCGCAAAAATAAATGATGATTGAATTAATAACAGAATAAAAATTATTATCTTTTTCATTTCATTGTCACTCTTGTTGGAACAGGTTTTGTTATGCTTTTTTTGCTATATATAGGCATTAAAATAAAGAATGAGAAATAAATAATTGTGAAAATTCTAGCAACTACTGTAGCTACATCACTTCCGCCAAGAAGTGGAAGAACGCTTGGAAATTGGCCCCAAATAGTAGAAGGAACAGTACCTAAATATCCTAAAATAATGAAGCTAACAACAAAAGCTCCTAACCATTTTTTAAAAAGAATACCTTTATAGCGAATAGATCGGACAGGGCTTTTATCTAGCCAAGGTACAAAAGCAAAAATCAATACTGATAATCCCATTGCTGCGACGCCCGGAAATTGGCTATTTAATATAGGGGGTACAGCCCTTAAAATAGAATAGAAAGGAGTGAAATACCATACAGGGGCAATATGCGAAGGCGTGACTAATGGGTCAGCAGGTACAAAATTATTTGCCTCTAAGAAATATCCGCCCATCTCCGGGGCAAAAAATATGATTGATGCAAAAACTATTAGAAATACCGTTAACCCAATCAAGTCCTTAACAGTGTAATAAGGATGGAAAGGGATTCCATCAAGTGGTATACCTGTTTTTTTATCTTTATAATTTTTAATTTCAACACCATCAGGATTGTTTGAGCCAACTTCATGTAGCGCAATTAAATGAGTCAAAATTAACCCGGCGAGAGCAAGTGGCAAAGCAATCACATGAAATGCAAAAAATCGATTTAAAGTTGCATCTGAAATTAAATAATCTCCTCGAACCCATTCAGCCAAGTCAGGACCTATAAAAGGAACAGCAGCAAACAGATTTACAATTACCTGAGCTCCCCAATATGACATTTGTCCCCAAGGCAATAAATAACCAAAAAATGCTTCGGCCATTAAAGCAAGAAAGATTGCTACACCAAAAATCCAAAGCAATTCACGTGGTTTTTGATAAGAGCCATACATCAAGCTTTTAAACATGTGGAGGTAAATGACAACAAAAAATAATGATGAACCAGTTGAATGCATATAGCGAATCAACCATCCAAAAGAAACATCTCTCATAATATATTCAACTGATGCAAAGGCTTGTGCTGCGTCAGGTTTGTAATGCATCGTCAGAAAAATTCCTGTCAATATTTGCATTACAAAAACGAAAAGAGCAAGCGCCCCAAATAAATACCAAAAATTAAAATTTTTAGGTGCGTAATATTCAGTTAAATGATTCTTTATAAAAGAAGAAAGAGGGAATCTTTCATCAATCCAACCAATTAGACCTGCTGAATCTTGGCTTTCATTTTTTTTAGCCATTTATACTTTTTCCTTAGCGTCTTCACCAAGAACGATAGTATTCTCGTTGAGATATTTATGTGGTGGAACTACAAGATTTGTGGGTGCAGGAGAGCCTTTAAAAACTCTACCGGCTAAATCAAATTTAGATCCGTGACAAGGGCAAAAGAAACCACCTTCCCAATTTTCACCCATATCACCTTTTGGCGAAAGCCTTGGTGATGGAGCACACCCGAGATGGGTACAAATACCTACAATAACTAACATATTTGGCTTTATCGAACGTGTTTCGTTCTGACAATATTTAGGCTGTTGAGATGAAACCTTCAGGTTAGGATCTGCTAATTTTTTTGGGTTATTTTTTAGAGAATCAATCATTTCATCTGATCGATTTAAAATCCAAACAGGCTGGCCTCTCCATTCTGTTGTTAACACATTTCCCTGTTCAACTTTACTCACATCAACTTGCACTGAGGCGCCAGCTGCTTTTGCTTTTTCGCTTGGAAGCATACTAGAAACAAAGGGAACACCAAGTGCGGTTGCCCCAATAGCCCCAGTTACTGATGTTGCGGTAACTAAAAAACGTCTTCTATCAAGATTTACTTTTTTACTTTTATTTGCCATTGAGGCCTTTATAAAATATGAGGAAATTAAAAATAGTTAAGTTCGGTATTATATAAAATTACTGAATAAACTGATAGACCTAATGTCTGTTAAATAGTTTATTTTTTGAAATAAATAGTCCTATTTCATATAAAAATAAAATAGGTAAGGCCAAAAGGACCTGAGATATTATATCTGGCGGTGTAAAAATAGCACCAAAAATAAATGCAGCTACAATAATATATGGTCTATTATTTTCTAGTGTTTTTATCTTAATCCAATTAAATTTTACAGCAGTAATTATTAATAATGGCACTTCAAAAGCTAATCCAAATGCTAAGAAAAGTGCAATTATCATTTGTAAGTAAGTAGATATATCAATCATGAGTTCTACATCATCAGGTGTAGAACTGACAAAAAAGCTAAATATAACAGGGAAAATTAAAAAATAAACAAATAATGTTCCGGCAAGAAATAAGATAAAGCCAAAAAACATAGTCCAGAAAACAAATTGCTTTTCATTTTTGTATAGGCCTGGTGAAATAAAATTCCAAATTTGGAAAAAAATAAAAGGCAATGAAATTATTAATGCGCAATATGCAGTTATTTTGAAAGGAACTATAAAAGTAGAGGTGAGTTTAGTAGAGATAATAGAGCCATTTAATGAAATTAATTGATCTAATAATGGCTGAGAAAAAAAGTAATAAATTTCATTTGCAAATGGCATCATTGCAAAAAAAACAATGAGGTAGATAAAAAGAGATTTGATTAGAGTTGATCTTAATTCTAAAAAATGGCCGAAGAAAATATTTAATCTACTCACAATTTATTTAGATTTCTTTTTAATTTCTTTTTCAATATTTTTTAATTCTTTGAATTTACTTTCGCGTTCTAATTCTTTCTTAATATCTAAAAAAAAAATTCGAACTTTTTTTGTAATTTTTCCTGCCCCTCTGGCTAGCATAGGGATATTTTTTGGTGACACAAATAATATTATCGATAAAAAAATGATAATTAATTCTGCGATTGAAATATCAAACATAATTATTTTTTAAAGCTCTACTTTTTAGCTTTCTTTTTAATTACTTTCTTTTTTGGGTTTCTCATGCCTTCTTTAAAACTTTTAACGGCTGCTCCTAAATCGCCTCCTATGTTTCTTAGCTTTCCGGCACCAAAAACAATTAACACTACTAATAAAATTAATAACCATTCTTTTATTCCAGGCATTATTTTCTCCTAATTACAATTTTGCTAATTTTTCACTTCCGCCATATATATGGAAGTGGATATGGAAAACTTCTTGTCCACCCTCTTTTCCGGAATTAATCATTGTCCGAAAACCTTTTAAACCAAATTCTTTAGCTAATTTTGGTGCTAGTAATAGCATCTTACTCAAAATATCTTGATGTCCTAAATTGCATTCCATTAAATTCACAATATGCTCTTTTGGAATTATTAGAAAATGCACTTTATCAATTGGATTGATATCTTTAAAGGCTAACATCTCTTCATCCTCATAAACGATGGTAGATGGTATTTTTTTTTGAGAAATCTTACAAAAAATACAATTATCCATAATTATCACTTTTTTACTCTATTATTTTTTTCCTCAATTCCTGAGGTCCCTTGTCTTTTTTTTAATTCGTTTGTAATATCATCTACAGTTAAATTCTTTTGTGATAACAAAACTAAGCAATGAAACCATAAATCTGCAATTTCATGAACTAACTGATTATTTCCTTCTGATCGTGCAGCAGTGATAGTTTCATTAGCTTCCTCAGAAATCTTACTTAAGATTTCATTAAGTCCTTTTTGGTGAAGAAGAGCTGTATAAGAAATTTTAGGGTCATCATTCTTTTTTGATTTAATAAGACTTAATAGGCTCTCTAGATACTCATCTTTCATTTTTTAGCCTTGTAAATATCTTTAGGATCTTTAACAATTTTTTCGCAATCCTCAATTTTATTCATTTTCATATTAATTTGGTTATAAAAACAGCTTTCTCGTCCAGTATGACATGCTATCCCACCTTCTTGTTTTACTTTTATAAGTAAAACATCGTTATCACAATCTAAATACATATCTTCTATATTTTGATAATACCCCGACTCCTCTCCTTTAACCCAGACCTGCTTCCTTGAGCGAGACCAATAAATTGCCTTCCTTTGCTTTATCGATTCCTCAAGTGTTTCACGATTCATCCATGCAAACATAATCACCTTACTTGAACTTGCATCCTGAACAATAACTGGTAATAATCCATCCAAATTCCAACGTACGTTATTTATCCAGTTAATCATAATCTTACCTCTATATTATTTTTTGCCATATATTGCTTTGCTTCTTGAATCGTAAATTCCCCATAATGAAAAATACTTGCAGCAAGAACAGCATCAGCCTCTCCATACTTTACTCCATCTACAAGATGCTGAAGAATCCCAACACCTCCTGAAGCAATAATCGGAACCTCGACAACATCAGAAATTAATTTCATTAACACGTTATCAAACCCTTTTTTTGTTCCATCTCTATCCATACTCGTAATAAGTAATTCTCCTGCTCCTAGCTTAGCCATTTTTTGTGCCCAACTTACAGCATTAATTCCTGTTGCATTTCGTCCTCCATGGGTAAAAACTTCCCAATGGTCACCAACTTTTTTTGCGTCTATTGCAACCACAATAGCTTGTGATCCAAAACGGCTTGTTGACTCAGCGACCAACTCCGGATTTAAAATTGCCGAAGTATTTATTCCAACCTTATCTGCTCCAGAATTTAAAAGATTTCTAATATCTTCACATGTCCTAACCCCACCTCCAACTGTTAGCGGAATAAATATTTGTTTTGCAACTTTCTCAACAATATCAAACAAAAGGCCTCTATTATCAGAGCTAGCAGTAATATCTAAAAATGTTAATTCATCAGCCCCTTCTTCATCATATTTTTTAGCAATTTCTACTGGATTCCCTGCATCCTTTAATTCAACGAAATTAACTCCCTTAACAACTCTGCCATCATTAACATCAAGACATGGAATAATTCTTTTGGCAACACTCATATTTACCCCGTTAAGCTTTCAGCTAATTCCTGAGCTTCTTTAAAATCTAAAGTCCCCTCATAAATAGCTGTTCCAGTTATAACCCCTCTTATACCAATATTTGAGACCTCGCATAGCATTTCGATATCTTTTATATTTGAAACTCCTCCACTTGCGATTACAGGTATTTTTAAAGATTCTGATAATTTTACTGTTGCTTCAATATTAACGCCAGCCATCATTCCATCTCGACCAATGTCAGTATAAATAATTGATTCTACACCGTACTCTTCAAATTTTTGAGCTAACTCAATGACATTGTGCCCTGTAAGTTTCGCCCAACCATTAATTGCAACATTTCCATCTTTTGCATCCAAGCCAACGATAATTTGGCCAGGAAATGCATAACATGCCTCGTGTAAAAATCCAGGATTAGTAACAGCTGCTGTTCCTATAATTATTGAATCAACGCCACTATTTAAAAAATTCTCAACAGTATCTAAATTTCGAATTCCCCCTCCCAACTGAATCGGTATTTCATTGCCAACTTCGCACACAATTGATTTAATCGCATCTTCATTAATAGGTTTTCCTGCAAAAGCACCATCAAGATCAACTAAATGCAGCCTTTTTGCTCCAAGATTTACCCATTTCCTTGCCATTTCAGATGGATTTTCAGAAAAAATAGTTGATTGGTCCATTAATCCTTGTTTCAATCTAACGCATTTACCTTCTTTAAGATCTATTGCTGGGATGATTATCATAATTTAAACTTAAATATTCCATGAAATAAAATTTTTCAATAATTGTAAACCTAATTCAGAACTTTTCTCTGGATGAAATTGCACTGCAAAAATATTATCTTTTGCAATTGCGCATGTAAATTTTTCTCCATGACTTGAGGTCGCCATCACTAAGCTTTGATTTTTAACTTCAGCATAAAAACTATGTACAAAATAAAATCTACTCTCTGAATCTATTTTATTCCACATTGGGTGCGGGTTGGACAGATGGACTTTATTCCATCCCATATGGGGAATTTTGATTCTTTCATTTTTATTTAATTGGAAACGTTTTACTGTTCCTGGTAATAAGCCAAAACCACTTGCATCCCCTTCTTCACTTGTTTCAAAAAGCATTTGAAGGCCTAAACAAATTCCTAAAAATGGTTTTTGCTTTGCAGCCTCAATTACTGACTCTTTAAGACCTCTTTTTTCTAACTGTGAAATGCAATCAGGCATCGCTCCTTGTCCAGGGAAAATAACTTTATCTGCTTTAGCAACGGCATCTGGATCGCTAGTAACAATTGATTTAGTTTGAGGTGATATAAATCTGACAGCGTTATGGACTGATCTTAAGTTACCTATTCCATAATCTATAATTGCAATCATAAATTGAATTCAAAGAAATCTTATATTTTAAAGAGAACCCTTGGTCGAAGGCATAATACCTTTTATTTTTTCGTCTAACTCTACCGCTACCCTTAAAGCTCTTCCAAAAGCCTTAAAGATGGTCTCAGCTTGATGATGTGAATTTTCACCCTTTAAATTATCAATATGTAATGTAATATTTGCATGATTAATAAATCCTTGAAAAAACTCATGAATCAGATCAACATCAAATTCTCCAACTCTGGACCTAGTGAATTCTGCATTTAACTCCAGCCCTGGTCTACCAGATATATCTAACACTACCCTAGATAATGCTTCGTCTAGAGGAACGTAAGCATGCCCATAGCGACGAATACCTAATTTATCTCCTATAGCTTTATCAAAAGCTTGGCCTAAAGTAATCCCAATATCTTCCACAGTGTGGTGGGCATCAATATGAAGGTCACCTTTCGCTTTAATTGTTAAATCAAATAACCCATGTCTTGAAATTTGTTCAAGCATATGATCTAAAAAACCGATACCAGTATCTAAGTCAGATAAGCCATTACCATCGATATTAATTTCTACATTAATATCAGTTTCTTTAGTTTTTCTTGATACTTTTGCTGTTCGTTTCATAATTTTGATTTTATCATGAGTTTGACTAATTTGCCCTTCTACAACGCTCTGAACAATACTTAACTTCATCCCAGACATTTTCCCATTTTTTTCTCCAAGTAAAAGATTTTTTACATACTTTGCACAATTTTGAATCAAGATGCTCTTTTTTCATCAGAGTACTTTCTTTAAAATAGAAATAAGCTTCTGCATATCTTCCATAGTTCCGATAGTAATTCTTAAGTACTGTGAGATTCTTTGTGGTTCGCTAAAGTGGCGAACTAGCACCCCTGATTCTCTTAATTTTTTAAAAATGATAATTGCATCTTTTGATTTGTGTTTAGTAAATATAAAATTTGCTCCCGAAGGAAGGACTTCAAAATTCATCGAAAGTAATTCTTTTTCTAAGAATGTTCTTGCTTCAATAATTTTAACTCTTGTTAGACTGAAATAATTTTCATCTTGAATTGCTTTAACACCAGCTACTTGAGCTAAGCGATCAATGGGATAGGAATTAAAACTGTTCTTGACGCGATTAAGTGCCTCGATTAAATCTTCATTACCAAAAGCACACCCTAACCTTATACCTGCTAAAGATCTTGATTTTGAAAATGATTGGGTTATGACTAAATTTTTATATTGATTTATTAATTTGACTGCTGACTCTGTTCCAAAATCAACATAGGCTTCATCAACTACTACGACACTTTCTTGGTTGAGTTTTAATAAATTTTCAATATCAACTACACTTTTCGGAATGCCAGTCGGCGCATTTGGATTAGGGAAAATAATACCGCCATTATTAATTAAATAATCTTCTAGGTTTATATTTAATTTTTTATCTAATGGAATTCTTTTATATTTAATATCGTAAAGACTACAATAAGCTGGGTAAAAACTATAAGTAATGTCTGGAAACAAAACAGGGCCTTCTTTATTTAACAAAGCTTGAAAAATGAATGCAAGAATTTCATCGGACCCATTGCCAATAAAAATATTAGCTTTTGATAAGTTGTGGTAATTGGCAAGCTCTTCTTTTAAATTGATACTTTCTGGATCTGGATACAACCTAAGACTTGCTTTAGTACTTAATTTAATAGCATCTAAAACTTCACTGCTTGGGCTATAAGGATTTTCATTCGTGTTTAGTTTAAGTAAAATCTTATCTTTTGGTTGTTCGCCAGGCGTATATGGAGTCAATCTACTAACAATATCGCTCCAATACTTACTCATTTATTATTAATGATTCTATATTTCGCAGATTTTGAATGTGCCTGTAAACCCTCACCTTCGGCAAGTGCTGATGCAACATAGCCTAAGTTGCTTGCAGTTTCTGGGGACAAAAAAATCAAACTAGATCTTTTTTGAAAGTCATAAACGCCCAAAGGAGATGAAAATCTAGCCGTTCCTGATGTTGGTAAAACATGATTTGGTCCAGCACAATAATCTCCAACCGCTTCGCAAGTATTTCTTCCCATAAAAATCGCACCAGCATGATTAATTTCTTTTAATAATTCTTCCGGATCTTCAACTGAAAGTTCGAGATGCTCTGGAGCTATATAATCTGATATTGCAGCTGCTTCTTTTAAATCCTTAGCTAAAATAAAAACTCCTCTATTGCTTAATGAGGAAGTAATTACATTTTTTCTAGACATCTCAACGATTAATTTATCAATACTAGCCATAACTAAATTTAAAAATTTTGGGTCCGTAGCAATTAAAATAGATTGTGATAACTCATCATGTTCTGCTTGAGAAAATAAATCCATTGCAATCCAATCGGGGTTTGTATTTCCATCACAAATAATAGTTATCTCAGAAGGGCCAGCAATCATATCTATACCTACAGTTCCAAATACCTTTCTTTTTGCCTCTGCTACATATGCATTTCCTGGGCCCACAATCTTATCGACTCTTGGTATCGTTTCAGTCCCATAAGCTAGGGCAGCTATAGCTTGCGCACCACCTATTGTGAAAACTCTATCAACTTTTGCAATTTTTGCAGCGGCTAAAACTAGATCATTTTTTTCGCCATCAGGTGTGGGGACAACCATAACTAAATCTTTTACTCCAGCAATTCTTGCAGGAATAGCATTCATTAAAACTGAGGATGGATATGCGGCTTTCCCACCAGGCACATATAAACCAACGCGATCTAATGGGGATATTTTTTGTCCGTAGCTCGAACCCTGTTCATCTTTATATGACCAAGATTCAGCTTTCTGTTTGAGGTGATATTCACGGATTCTTTCTGCAGCAAGCTCCAAAAATTGTTTTGTTTCATTAGAGATTCTATTTAATGCTGCTGTTAATTCATCTTGCTCTATTTCTAAACTTTGCACACTAGTAGTATTCACACGATCAAATTTCTTTGTATAATCTAAAACTGCTTGATCACCATTTTTTTTAACCTGATTAATAATATCATTTGTAGTTTTAATAATTTCTTCATTATCTTTAACATTAACTTTCAAAAGAGTTTTAAGCTCAGATAAAAAATTGTTATCAATTGACTTTAATTTTGTAATATTCACAATTTACTTTGGAATTGCATTTGAAAATTTATCAATCATCGGTTGAAGAATTTCTCGATTAATCTTTAAAGAAGCCTTATTCACTATCAGCCTAGAGCTAATTTCCCCTATCTCCTCAACTGCTACTAATTGGTTGGCCTCTAAAGTTTTTCCTGAGCTTACTAAATCTACAATCACATCTGATAATCCTACAATAGGCGCAAGCTCCATCGATCCATATAACTTAATTAAATCTATGTGCAAACCTTTTTTAGCAAAGTGTTTTCTAGCAACATCAACATACTTTGAAGCAACTCTTAAACGCATGCCTTTTTTTACATTTTCTTCATAATTAAAATTTTTTCTACAGGCAACCATCATTTTACATTTGGCAATATTTAGATCTAATGGCTGATAAAGCCCAACTCCTTGGTATTCGTCTAAAATATCTTTACCAGCTATACCTAAATCTGCCCCACCCCATTCAACATAAGTAGGCACGTCCGAAGCTCGCACAATAATAAGTTGAATTTCTTCGTCATTGGTTTTTAAAACTAATTTTCGAGATGTTTCTGGATCTTCTTCGCAATGAATTCCAGCCGCATTAAGAATTGGCATAGTTTCAGAAAAAATTCTTCCCTTTGATAAAGCGATCGTAATCATGTTAATTAACCCTCTCTATTTGTGCCCCAATCTGGTTAAATTTTTTCTCTAAATTCTCATAGCCCCTATCTAAATGATAAATTCTATCAATCACGGTAGTTCCTTTAGCTGAAAGAGCAGCGAGGACTAAAGATGCTGATGCTCTTAAATCTGTTGCCATAACATTAGCGCCTTCTAGCATTTTACCACCTCTTACAACTGCTGTATTTTGATTAATTTGAATATCAGCGCCCATTCTAATTAATTCTTGAACATGCATAAATCTATTTTCAAAAATTGTTTCTTTTATTTCACTATCCCCCTTTGCGATAGTATTTAATGCCATAAATTGAGCCTGCATATCGGTTGGAAAGCCTGGGAATGGCGCCGTCTCAATACTTACAGCTTTTAACGTACCTTTACTTTTAACTGTAACAGTATTATCTGTCTCAATAACTTCCACCCCTGTTTCTCTTAATTTATTAATAATAGAAGTCATTTTGTCTGTGTCAATTCCGATACATCTTAATTCTCCACCTGTCATAGCAGCTGCTATCATATAAGTACCTGCTTCAATTCGATCAAAAATAATTGAATGCTCAGCTCCATTTAATTCCTCTACTCCCTCTATCGTAATTATATCAGTGCCCAATCCTTTTATACTGGCTCCCATTTTGATTAAACAATTTGCTAAATCAATAACTTCAGGCTCTTTAGCGCAATTTTTAAGTATGGTTTTTCCTTTCGCAAGGCACGCTGCCATCATTAAATTTTCAGTTCCAGTTACAGTCACTTGGCTCATAGAAATTTCTGCTCCAGTTAATCTGTTCCCAGGGAGATGCTCGGTAGACGCAACAATATCGCCAGATTCATTTTTAATTCTAGCTCCCATCGCCTCAAGACCTTTAATATGAATATCAACTGGTCTAGAGCCAATTGCACAACCGCCTGGACGAGCAACCCTTGCACTTCCAAACCTTGCCAATAAGGGGCCCAAAACAAGAATAGATGCCCTCATAGTTTTAACCAAATCATAAGGAGCATGAAGATCTGTTACATCTCTCGCACTTAGTGTCATTAATGAATCAGTTCTTGAGATTTCCACACCTATAGCAAATAATAGTTTTTCAGTTGTTTTTATATCAAAAAGATTAGGGACATTTTTTAATTTTAATTCTTCTTTAGATAATAAAGAAGCAATTAAAATAGGTAATGCAGCATTTTTAGCACCAGAAATATAAACATCTCCGTTTAGCTTTTTTTGGCCATTTATTATAAGTTTATCCAAGAGCTACGTTGGGGATATTAATTTAGCAAGCTCGCCAGACTCATACATTTCTTTTATGATATCTGATCCTCCAACAAACTCTCCTTTAATATATAACTGTGGAATTGTTGGCCAATTTGAAAATATCTTAATTCCTTCACGAACATCAGGGTCTTGCAATACATCAAATGTTTCATATTTTGTTCCACATGCATCTAAAACCTGACAGGCTGTGCTTGAGAAGCCACATTGAGGAAACTTAGGGTTTCCTTTCATGAAAAGGAGCACTTGATTTTCATCAATTAATTGTTTAATTTTTAAATTTTCAGCCATTTCTTATCTCCATTATGATTTATTAAATTCTTCCCATTGTTCTGGGGTAATTGTTTTAATTGATAAAGCATGTATTTCCTGTTTCATCATATCACCCAAAGCCTGGTAAACGATTTGGTGCTGTTTAATCATAGATTGGTCTTTAAAAAGAGAGCTGACAATAGTTGCTTCAAAATGAGTGCCATCATCTCCTTTAACTTCAATGAAAACACAATCTAAATTAGCTACAATTACTTCTTCTATTTGGCTAGGTAATAACATTTATCCCCTTAGTTTATAACCAGATTTTAACATTTGAATCGTTCCATAAGATAAGACAATAAAAAATAAAATAACAATACTTAAACTAAAATATGGTGATACATCTGATTGTCCAAAAAACCCGTACCTGAATCCATCAATCATATAGAAAAATGGATTTAATTGTGAGACTTTTTGCCAAGACACTGGCAATGAATGAATGGAATAAAATACACCAGATAACATTGATAAAGGCATAATAACGAAATTTCCGAAGGCTGACATTTGGTCGAATCGATGGGCCCAAACTCCAGCGATTATACCAAATGCTCCCATGAGTCCTCCACCAAAAACAGCAAATAAAAATATTATCCACGGATGCTCAATAGGTAAATCAATATATAAAGTAGCGATTAAATAAATACAAAACCCAACAAATATCCCCCTTGCTATTGATGCAACAAGAAAGGAAAAAAATAACTGAATATAGCTTAAAGGGGTTAATAAAAGAAAAACAATATTCCCCATTACTTTTGCCTGAATTAAGCTTGATGAGCTATTAGAAAAAGAATTTTGTAGGAGAGACATCATAATTAACCCTGGAATTAAAAAGGCCATATAAGGAACACCTTCATATACTTCAACCCGACCATCAAGCACATGAGAAAAAATGAGCAAGTATAATATTCCTGTAATTACAGGTGCAGCAACTGTTTGAAAAGCCACACGCCAAAACCTAAGAAGTTCTTTTTTTAAAAGAGTCCATGTACCTATTAATTGGTTATGTAAATTATTCATACTAAACTTTATTCCCTGTTAGCTTTAAGAAAATATTTTCTAGGTCCTGGTCTACAGTTTCCATATCCAATATCTCTATAGATGCTTTATTTAAGGCTGAAATAATTTTACCAATATCATCAATTTTTTTTAATTCAAAAGTATAGAAATCACTATCGGCTGAAAATTTTATTCCCTTAATAATGCTTGATAATTTAAATGCATTTTCTAAAGACAGTCTAAGTTTTAAATTTTTTGCTGCAAATTTTTTAAGAAGATTAGTGGTGGTATCTAACGCAACTACTTTTCCAGCTCTAAGCATTGCCACTCTATTACATAAAGCTTCAGCCTCTTCAAGATAATGAGTGGTCAAAACAATTGTATGCCCCTCTACATTTAATTCTTTGATAAAAGCCCATAATTTTTGTCTTAACTCCACATCCACACCAGCTGTAGGCTCATCTAATACAATTACTGGAGGCCTATGAACTAAGGCCTGGGCTATTAAAGCCCTCCTTTTCATTCCCCCCGATAGCATTCTCATATTAGTTGAAGCTTTTTCTTTTAAATCTAAGCGCTCGATAACTTCATCGACCCAAGCATCATTACTTTTACCTTTTCCAAAATAACCTGCTTGGAAACGAAGCATTTCTCTTAAATTAAAAAATGGATCGAAAACTAGTTCCTGCGGAACAATTCCAAGTGAATGTCTAGCATTTTGATAGTCTTTAATGACATCAAATCCCATTGCAGATATAGAGCCAGATGTTGGCTTAACCAAACCTGCCAACATATTAATCAATGTTGATTTACCAGCGCCATTAGGTCCGAGCAGACCAAAGAACTCTCCCTCTTCGATTGATAAGGTAATTCCATTAACAGCCTTTAATTGGCCATAACTTTTTTTTACTTTCTTAAATGAAATAGCTTTTTTCATCAAATTTTTAATTGATCTTTTAAATTTAGTTTGTATATTGAAATTTATTTATTAAGAAATAAATTCTTCTACGCCATAAAGTTTGGCGAGGCTTTCTAGGTTAGCGGGAGTATTTTTTATGCTCACAGTTTTGTTATATTTTTTAGCTTGTCGCTTCCACTCAAATATCAATCCTAGTAATGAGGTGTCAACTTCTTTTACTTGAATTAAATCTATTAGAATAGAATTTTTCCATTCGTAGCCAAGGGTTAGCTTCATGATGCTAGGTGCTTGAGTTAATGTAATATCGCCCTTCATAATCCAATTACTATTTTGAAATTCTATTGGAGACATTTTTTTATTTCTTACCTTTATTTTTTTTTGCTAATCTTTTGATTAAAGTATCCATACCATTTTTCTTAATCACACCTGAGAATTGACTTCTATAATTAGTAACTAAACTTACGCCTTCAATCACAATATCAAAAACAAGCCACTTTCCAGTGCTCTTCGATAATGCATAATTAACCCTAATTGGTTGAGCTCCACTTTGAATGATTTCGCTTTTAACTATAACTATTTCATCTGTATCTGACATCCTGGTTGGTTTAAATTCTATTTTCTGATCTTTATATTTTGACAAAGCTACAGCATATGTTTTTAATAAAAGTGTTCTAAATTCAATAATAAAGCCTTTTTTTTGATCGTCACTTGCAGATCTCCAAGCTCGGCCCAATACTAGACGTGCAACTTTTTCAAAATCAAAATTTGGAAGTATTTTTTCCTCAGCTAATTTATAAATCTTTTCTTTATTACCTTTTTGAATTTCTTGGTCTGCCTTAATAGCAAAGATAACATCTTCAGCTGTTTTTTTTACTAACTCTTCAGGACCCAAGGCAGCAATAGAATTACATGAAAAAAATATGATCAATAAAAATAATTTAATAAGATATTTTTTCAATTTACTCCTCCTCTTCAGATGCCTTGCTATATAAAAATTGACTGATTAATTTTTCTAAAACAACTGCATCTTGAGTTTGAGTAATTCTATCTCCTTCAGCCAGATTGCTCATATCCCCACCTGCCTCTAAGCCAACATATTGTTCGCCAAGGAGACCTGCTGTGTAAATGTTTGCAAAAGTATCTTTTGGGAAAATGTAACGTTTATCAATATCAATTTTCACGACAGCATGATAGGCCTTTGTGTCAAAAAAAATCGATTTTACTCTACCCACAACGACACCGGCAGCTTTTATAGGGGCTCTTGGTTTCAATCCTCCAATATTTTCAAAGTGAGCTATAACTGAATAAGTTTCCCTTATATCATTAGAAGTTAAATTTCCAACCTTCATAGCAAGTCCAAGTAAAGAGATTACTCCAATTGCCACAAAAATTCCGACCCAAGCATCTAGTTTAATTTTATCCATATAATTTCCTTATTTTAATAAGTTTACCCACCAAGCATAAAAGAGGTCAATATAAAATCGAGTCCTAATATTACTAATGATGACGTTACTACTGTTCTTGTAGTCGCCCGGCTAACTCCTTCTGCAGTTGGAGGAGCATCAAATCCTTCAAAAAGAGCAATTGTGGTACAAGCTACGCCAAATACTAGGCTTTTTATAACTCCATTAACAATATCATATCTAAAATCAACATTTGCCTGCATTTGAGACCAAAATGCACCTTCATCAACCCCAATTACAATAACAGCAACAACATAACCACCAAGAATGCCAACCATTGAAAAGATAGATGCCAATATTGGCATTGCAATAACACCCGCCCAAAAGCGAGGGGCAATAATCCTGCCAACAGGGTTAACTGCCATCATCTCCATTGCTGATAATTGTTCAGTTGCTTTCATTAATCCAATTTCTGCAGTAATTGCAGTTCCCGCTCTTCCTGCAAAAAGAAGGGCCGTTACTACTGGACCTAACTCTCTAACTAACGCAAGAGCAACTAAAACACCTATTGCCTCAGATGATCCATATTTCTGAAGCGTATAATAACCTTGCAGTCCTAGAACCATTCCTACAAAAAAAGCAGAAACAATAATAATTACTAAAGACATTACTCCCGTAAAATAAATTTCTTTCATAGTTAGATGAAACCTTTTAAAACTCTCCCCTGAGGATATAAGTATTAAAAAGAATAATCTTGTGGCTGTTCCAAGACGCTTAATTCTGCTGGTAATTGAATAACCTATTTTTTCAAAAAAACTTATTAAGCTCTTCATATTTTAAATTCCTAAAGCGCCAAATCTGAATTATAAGACGGTGCAGCAACATGAAATGGGACTGGTCCATCTTTTTCAGAATGAATAAACTGTTTTACAAACGGAAGTTTTGATGCCATTAATTGCTTTGGTGATCCTTCAGCAGCAACAACACCATCTGCAACAAAATAAATATAATCTGCAAAAGAAAAAGTTTCAGCAACATCGTGAGTAACAATAATTGAAGTTGCCCCAAGCGCATCATTCAACGTTCGAATTAAATCACAAATTACAGCCATTGAGATTGGGTCTAAACCTGCAAATGGCTCATCATACATAATAATATCAGGGTCGAGTGCAATAGCTCTTGCTAGAGCAACTCTTCTTGCCATTCCTCCAGATAATTCTGTAGGCATTAATTTATATGAACCGCGGAGGCCTACTGCATTTAATTTCATCAAAACTAAATCTTTTATTATATTTTCTGGAAGGTCTGTATGCTCTCGCATAGGAAATGCAACATTCTCATAAACTGATAGATCGGTGAATAAAGCTCCGTGCTGAAACAACATACCCATTTTTCGTCTTAATTGGTAAATACCAGACAAATTCTGATCATGGACAACTTGGCCATCAATAGACACACTTCCTGAATTTGGCTTAATTTGCCCCCCGATAAGTTTTAAAATAGTAGTTTTACCGCTTCCACTCCCACCCATAATTGCGGACACTTTACCTTTTTGGAATTGCATATTAATCCCTTTATGGAGGAGTTCTTTTCCATAGCCAAAAGTAAGGTTTTCAATATTTATTAAATTATCAGACATTGTATTTTTTTTATTTTTTATTGAATATATTTTACATTAAAATTTAGTAAAACGTCCTATAGTTCGCCATATGAATGAAGACCAGATAAAAATAAGTTAACTCCAAGAAATGCAAAAGTTGTAACAGCTAAACCTACCAAAGACCACCAGGCCAGCACTGTTCCTCTTAATCCTTTAATCAATCTTAAATGAAGCCATGCCGCATAATTTAACCACACTATTAATGCCCAAGTTTCTTTTGGATCCCAAGACCAATAACCTCCCCAAGCCTCGGCAGCCCATACAGCACCTAATATTGTTGCAATTGTAAAAAATATAAATCCAATTGATATCGCTTTATAAGTCATTTCATCCAAAATATTTAACTCTGGTAGGTAACTTCCCATGATGCCTTTATCTTTGAGTAGGTATGCAACTGAAATCATAGCAGCCATTGCAAATGCACCATACCCAATAAAATTCGCAGGTACATGTATTTTCATCCAATATGATTGGAGAGCTGGTACTAAAGGCTGTATTTCGTCTGCACCTTTTTCAAAGGTATACCAAAGAATAAAAACTACAGCTGCAGTAATTATAATGAGTACAAACGCACCCATTTTTTTTATTTCTAATTTTTCTTCATAATGAAGATATAGCAAAGATGTAATTAAGCAGAAAAGAACAAATACTTCATATAAATTACTTACTGGTATATGTCCAATATCAATACCAACTAAATAAGATTCATACCAGCGAACTAACAGTCCCACAAACCCCATCATTGTCGCTATCCAAGTTATTTTAGTTGCTAGATTTCCATAAAAGTCTTGTTTACTAAATAAATAAATCCAATAAGTAAGCAGACTCAATGGATATAAAGCAGTCATCCACATAATGGCTGATTGGCTAGATAAAAAATATTTAAGAAAGAAATTAAGCTCTATTTCTTCTAAACTGCCTTTGTAGAAATAAATAGAGATGAATGATAATGAAAAAGTATATAAAAATAATTTTCTAAAATTTGGCCATACATTACCCATCCAGGTAAATGTAATAGCTGAGCCAATCAAAATAATTAGTTCATAGTTATCCATAAAATTATTAAATTTTGATATTGCAAAAATAGTTGCGCAACCTAATATTAAGCCAAACAAATAATTCATAAATTTATCTTTTATATTTAATAGCATTTTTTAACCCCATCAATTAAGTGATTTTTTAATTTTATCTTTAAATTCTATTGCATATTGATCGAAATCCATCCGGTCTCTATTGCTAGCTAAAGCTACTATCAGACTGTCACTGTCTTTTTTCCTAAGAATCCACAAACGAATCTCTTGAATATAAATCATACAAAATATACCCAATACTAATAAAATTGAGCCTAGATAGACCCAAACTTGACCGGGTGACTTGGTTAATTGTAAGCCACTAGCTTGGATCTCCTTGAATTCTTTTAATTCAAGATATAAAGGAACTCCGTAAAAAAAACTATCACTATAAGCAGTAAGAGCATCTTGAATAAACCTTGGAGAGTCATCAATTGGAAAAACTATATCGTCTTTATTCTTGACTTGGTAACCACGAACAAGTTCTTGGCTTACTAAATAAATTATATTTATATAGGTTTTTATTGCTTTTTCTTTGTCTGCAATTGAAGATTGATCAGGGATGTTTAAATCCATTGCATCTACTAATGAATTATATCCCCCATCTACGAAGGCATTAATAATATTTTCTGCTCCCAATCTAAAGGCTTCTTTCTTTTCAGCAGTTGTAAAAGCTGACGTATTGATGCCTTTATTAATTGCATTTTGAACTTTTTGTGGATTATTTAATAAAGATTTAAGAACCATAAAACCTTCAATACTTAAATTGTCATCTGCAGGAATTTTAAGATACTTAAATTCTTCTTGGGGTGAATTTCTCATCCCACTCATAAAAAAGTATTTGCCGTCTACCAGCATTGGTAATTGATAAGTTTGGTATTCTTTAGCTTGGCCAGATTCATTTCTAACTTTATACAAAAAGTTTGGCCCCACATTCGTCGGTTTTGGTTTTTTTTCTTCATTTTGACCTACTTCTAGAATATTAAACTTTCTAAAATCTTTGAATTCTAGTATTAAATTTTGATTTTCAAAAGTAAGCTTATTATTTTTAAAAATTTCAGAATTCATTTTAAAAGACGGTTGTGAGGAGTTTAAATCCCAAACTAATAAATCTAATTGTGAGCCTCCATCTTCAAAAGCGGCCTGATAAATAGTTACCCCTTTATAAGTTAAAGGTTTATTAACACTAATAGTCTTATTTATAGTTTCGCGTGTTTTTTTATCTATTACTAATAATTCGCTTTCAAATGATTTAGGCTGGCCAGTAGAATAATGCTTAATATTAAAGTTTTTTAATGTTATTGAAAATGGAATCTCTTGAACAAGATACCCTTCCTTAGCTCTTAGAATTGCAGCTGTTTTTGTATCCCCCTCAGATAGCAAAATACTTGCCCTATAAGAGAGGTTATCTTCAGACATTCTTCCTTTCAAAGGAATTTCAGATAGTGGTTGGTCAACCAGCTGAATTTGTTTCGTCCCTATTAACTCCTGAACCTTAAAAACTAAATTTCCATCTAATAGTCCACCAATGCTAATTATCACAATGGCTAAATGAGTAAAAATATATCCAAACTTTTGAAGATCGCCTTTTTTTGCGACAATCAGATCTCCCTCTCCCTCAATAAACTTATGCTTAACTTTGTAATTATGTGACTTTAAAAAAGATATAGTTTTTTTTACGCTAAATTTCTTTAATGAAAATTGGTATGAATGTTTAAAAGACAATAAAGATTTTTCTCTAACGCGATCTTGAAAGTTTTTGTAGTCTTTCAATATTTTAGGGGTATTTCTAGATATGCATAGTGAAGTTGAAATAATTAAAAAAACCAATATAAGAAGAAACCAGAAAGCTTGGTATACATTATACAATCCAAGCTTTTCAAAAATATCAAACCAAAATTGACCAAATTTGATAATATAATTATTGTAAGGTTCGTTTTGCTTTAAAACTGTGCCAATAACTGAAGCGATCGCAAGAAGTGAAAACATTGTAATTGCAAATCTCATCGTACTCAAAAGACTAATAAAGCTTTTAAAATTTTTATTGGGTGTGTTCAAAAAATATACGCGTTAGTGATATTAATAAATGACAGCTTAGACTGATTTAAGTTGCATGTTGGTTAGCTATCTTAAACCCTGGATATAATCTGCTACCGATCGCATCTCTTGTTCCGTTAATTTTTGAGCAATTGTTCTCATAACGCCATCAGGATCATTTTTTCTTAATTCAAGCCTAAATGAATTTAATTGAGCGAGGGTATATTCAGAATGTTGCGCATTTAATCTTGGGTATTTATCTGGTATGCCGTGTCCTGATGGACCATGACAGCTTGCACAAGCAGCTACACCCTTACTTTTTATCCCAGCCCGAAAAATGTTTTCACCTAAAGAACCGACACCATTTTCTTTTGCTGCTGACAATAAAATATCTTGCTCAGAAAAATAATAGCCAAGATTTATCATATCTTTCTCGGTTAAACTAGCAACCATACCCGCCATGACTACATTTTCCCTTAATCCACTTTTAAAATTATTAAGTTGTTTTGTAATATAAGCCGCGTGCTGCCCTGCTAATTTTGGATTAACTGAAACTACACTATTGCCATCAATTGCGTGGCAAGCAATACATAAATTGTTAATAATTTTTTTTGCACTCACTAATTCTGACGAAGAAAGCTTAGTTTCAGAAATAGCTTTAAAACTAAAAAAAACTATAATTAAACCGACAAACTTAATAATTCTTATCATTAGGGCTCCGAAGTTAATTCTTTAAGATGCTACATTTTAACTAAAATAGACTCAACGTGATAGCATTAACTCACTACTAAAGGGGAAAAAATGGCTTTTTTACAAAATGCTAGATTTATTATCTCAGTAAATCACTTTGATGAACTTCCTATTGATGAGGGAATTGAGATTGCATTTGCTGGAAGATCAAATGCTGGAAAATCAAGTGCAATTAATTCTTTAAGTAAGCAAAATCGCCTTGCTTACGTTAGTAAACAACCTGGTAGAACACAATTAATAAATTTTTTTAGTATTGGCGAGCATATGTCATTAGTTGACCTACCAGGTTATGGATATGCAAAAGTCCCTGGTGCCATTAAAAATCATTGGGTGAAAACGTTACCTCGATATCTTCAAGAAAGAAATAGCCTTGCTGGTCTTGTTATCGTTATGGACATAAGAAGACCTTTAACGAAGCTAGATATTCAAATGCTCGACTGGTTTGCTCCAAGACAAAAACCAATTCATATTTTACTTACAAAATCTGATAAATTATCAAAAGATAAATCGCTCAGGGCTCTCTCTGATGTAAAAAAAATAGTTAAAACTAAATGGGCTGTCTCGTTTAACACAATCTTTACTGTTCAGCTATTTTCGAGTTTAAAAAAACAAGGAGTTGAGGAAGCAGATAAGATTATCCAAAGTTGGTTAGCTCTTAATAAAAACCATATCCCAAACTTGGTGTCCTAAATTAACCCCGCGATTCTCATATTTAGTTTTAGGTCTGTATGAGGGTTTTTTTGAAAAATCAATATTTTTGGCTTGATATATTTCATTCTTCTTAAATATTTCTATTATCCAATTTGCATAATCTTCCCAATCTGTTGCTATATGAATATAGCCTTGTTTTTTTAATTTTCTACTTATTAATTCTAAGAAAGGTTCTTGAATCAGCCTTCTTTTGTTATGGCGTTTCTTATGCCATGGATCTGGGAAAAAAATATGCAGAGCATCAAGACTTTCATCTAAAGTCATTTCTTCTAAAACTTCAACTGCATCATGCTGAATAATTTTTAGATTTTTTAAATTTTTATCTTTTATCTTATTTAAAAGATTACCAACCCCAGGCGAATAGACGTCAATTGCAATGAAATTAGAGTTACTCAAAGTCTCAGCAATAATGGCAGTTGTATGTCCCATGCCAAAACCTATTTCAATAATCTTCTTTCCTTTACTATTGAAAATAGCATCCCAATTTAGAACACTATTCCCAAAAGGAATTGTGTAAAGTGAGGAAAATGCCCTAATGCCCTCTGCTTGATTCTTAGTAAGTCGCCCCTGTCTGAGCACATAACTTCTAATAGGTCTGATTTTAGATTTAGGCATTAAGTTGGCAAATTATTCATATTCATAGATTATAATAACCTCAAATAATATTTAATTAGAAAAATGAATAAAAAAAAACAAGTTGCAATAATTACTGGTGGCGCTAAACGTATTGGTGCTGCAATATGCAGAAGGCTCCATAAGGCTAATATTGACATTATTATTCATTATAAAAACTCGGATAAAGAAGCAAACTATCTTAAAGATGAATTGAATAGCATTCGAAAAAATTCTGCGTCAATAATTAAAGCTGATCTTTTAAATTCAAATACCTATCCCTTAATTATTAATGAGGCTATTAATATTTACGGGCAATTAAATTTTCTTATTAACAATGCATCATCATATTATCGGACGAGTATTAAAGAAGTTGATGAATTAAATTGGAATGATCTTATTGGTAGCAATCTTAAAGCTGCCCTTTTCTTATCAAAAGAAGCTGCTCCTTTTTTAGAGCTGACTAAAGGCTCTATAATTAATATTACTGATGCGCATATAACAAACCCCAAAGAAAATTATATTATTTATTCAATTGCCAAATCAGGATTATCTACCCTCACTAAATCACTCGCAAAAGAACTTGGGCCTAAAATAAGGGTAAATGCAGTGGCTCCAGGTCCTATTTTGTGGCCAGATAATTCGAATGAATTTGATGAAGATTATCAACAAAAGGTTATATCTCAAACAATGTTAAAAAAAGTTGGTGAAGCAGATGATATTGCCAAAGCAGTTGAATTCTTATTACTAAGTGCGCCATTTATTACTAGCCACATTTTAAATGTAGATGGAGGTAGGTCCTTCAGTATTGATTAATTATAGGACCAGTCAGGGCTAAGTTGCTAGTGGTACTTTTATATTTTTCTCTAATTTACTTGAATAGTTCTTACTTTATCCCTATCATGCATAATTTTTACGTGCCTAAAATTTAAAATATAATAATGACAAAACTACTCATAGTTGAATCTCCTTCTAAAGCAAAAACATTATCTAAATACTTAGGAAGTGACTTCGAAGTTCTTGCTTCCTATGGCCATATTAGAAACCTACTTCCAAAATCAGAAGGTATTGATACAGATAGTTTTAAAATGAAATATGCTCTTATTGATAGAAATAAAAAGCATATGGATGCCATTACAAAAGCAGTAAAAAAATCAGATGAAATACTCTTAGCAACTGATCCTGATAGAGAGGGAGAGGCTATAGCTTGGCATATTGCTGAAATCTTAAATGAAAAAAAATTATTAAAAAATAAATTAGTAAAAAGAGTTGTTTTTCAAGAGATTACAAAATCAGCAATTATTCAAGCAATTGAGGAACCAAGAGATATAGCTCTAGCTTTAGTTAGAGCTCAACAATCAAGACAAGCCTTAGACTACCTGATAGGTTTTAATCTATCTCCTTTACTTTGGTCAAAAATACGTTACGGCCTTTCTGCAGGTCGAGTTCAAAGCCCTGCACTTAGGTTAATAATGGAACGTGAAGCTGAAATCGGAAAATTTATAGCTAAAGAATATTGGAGTGTACATTTAGAAGCAAAAAAAAATCAGTCTAAATTTTCTTCAAAATTATATATTTTAGATGGCCAAAAAATAGACCAATTCACAGTTAATGAAAAAAGACAGAGTGAAAAAATTGTGGGTGAATTACTTCTAAAAAGTGCAGGTAAAACTAGAATTTCAAGAGTTGATAAAAAACAAAGAATTAGAAATCCTTCGGCTCCATTTACAACGTCTACACTTCAACAACAAGCTGTCAGAAAACTTGGTTTCACTACAAAAAGAACTATGATTGTTGCACAAAAATTATACGAAGGTATTGATACAGGAAATGAAACAGTTGGACTTATTTCATATATGCGAACTGATTCTATGACGCTATCAAAAGATGTAGTTCAACAGATAAGAGAATATATTAAAGGGAATTATGATTCTGGGTACCTTCCAAAAATTGCTATTGGCTATAAAACAAAGGCAAAGAATGCTCAAGAAGCTCATGAAGCCATTAGGCCTACAGACATAAGTAGAAGTCCTACAAGTTTAAAAAAATACCTCAGTGATGAGCAATTCAAATTATATGAAATGATTTGGCAAAGAACATTATCTTGTCAAATGACCCCAGCTATATTTGATGCAGTAAGTGTTGACCTTGAAATTGGAAAAGGAGAAAGTATTTTTAGAGCATCAGGTCAGACCTTGAAATTTCCAGGTTTTATGTCAGTTTATATGGAGGATGAAGATGAGTCTGCTGGTGAAAAAGAAAATTCCTCTACATTGCCGCCCTTAGAAGTCGGTGAAATTCTAAATATTGAAAAAATTAATGGTGATCAGCACTTTACTGAACCCCCACCAAGATATTCTGAAGCAAGTCTTGTTAAAACTTTAGAAGAATATGGAATTGGAAGGCCCTCAACTTATTCAAGTATTATTTCAACACTTCAAGATAGAGAATACGTTCTGCTTGAGAAAAAACGATTCATGCCCACAGATGTTGGTAAGGTTGTAAATGACTTTTTAACTGAGCATTTTAGCCATTACGTGGATTATGACTTTACTGCTCAATTAGAATCACAATTAGATGATATTGCGGCAGATAAGAAAGAATGGTTATCTGTGTTAAGTAATTTTTGGCAAGACTTTAATAAAAAAATTAATGAGAAAAAAGATCTAGACCGTTCTAAAATAACTCAAAAATCTATTGATGAAGATTGTCCAAAATGTAGCAAGCCATTGCTATCAAAACTCGGTAAAAGAGGAAATTTTATAGCATGTTCTGGATACCCAGATTGTGATTTCACAAGAAGTTCGAATGGAGACCTCCCCCAAGAGCCAAAAATTATAGCTATAGAACAAGAAACTAAAAAAAATGTAATATTATTAATAGGCCCTTATGGCCCATACCTTCAGCTAGGTGAACAAGGAGAAGACAAAAAAATTAAGCCAAAAAGGATTACCATCCCGAGTGAGATAGCATTAGCAGATCTTAATGAAGAAATTGCTTTGAAATTAATCTCATTACCAAGAAATTTAGGCGACCATCCTGATACTGGTAAAAAAATTATTGCAAATATTGGTAGATTTGGTCCTTATGTAAACCACAATGGAAAATTTAAATCTATCCCTAAAGATGAGGACTTGTTTACAATATCTTTAGATAAGGCTATTGATCTTCTCAAACCTATCAGAAAAATAGGAGATGATCCAGAAAACAAGGGATCTGTTGATATTTATAAAGGTAGATTTGGTTTCTATATTCAGAGGGGCTCACTAAAAGTAAATATTGCAAAAGATATTGACCCTGAATCGATTAGCCTCGAAAAATCTTTAAGTCTATTATCAAAAAAAGAAATAGAAGAAGAAAGTAAAAAGAAGAAGCCAGCGAAGAAGAAGCCAGCGAAGAAGAAGCCAGCAAAATAGTCTAATTAAGTTTTCTTTTTATTTATTCTATTCATCCAATTTCTAATTCTTTTTACATCAGCAAAGCGGGTCAATTTTCCATAAGAATTCAATAAAACAATGATTACTGGCTCGCCATCAATAACTGTTTGTAAAACTAAACACCGTCCTGCCTCTCTAATAAAACCAGTTTTTGATAAACCAATATCCCATACCCCTTTTCTAACTAATGGATTTGTATTATTAAAGCCAATTCTATTTCTTTTTTTTCCAACCTTAATACTCTCTGATGGGGTGGTGGTTAGCTCTCTAATTATAGAATATTGATATGCTGCCCTCACTAGCTTAAGTAAATCTTTTGCAGTGGAAATATTTCTTTTATCAAGGCCAGTAGGATCTTGAAATTGACTATTTTGCATACCTAATTGAATTGCTTTAACGTTCATTGCGTTAATAAAACCCTTCCTTCCTGAAGGATAAGATCTACTTAAAGCAAAAGCTGCTCTATTATCAGAAGATATTAATGCTGCTTTTAATAGCTCATATCTGCTTAATTTTGTTCCGATTGGCAATCTTGAAGTTGTACGCTTTACCCTGTCAATGTCAGCTTTTGTGAGTATAATTTTCTGATTAAGATCTAGTCCAGAATCAAGAACCACCATTGCGGTCATTAATTTAGTTAGAGATGCGATTGATGCTTTTGCATCTGCCTTTTTTTCATAAATGACTTCACCTGTATTTTGATTAACTACAATCGCTTTTAAAGATCGAACTTTTAAGCTTTTACTATTTTTAACATAAAGACTGAGAGATTTTTTAGAAAGTGGCTCTTTGGCAAAAACCAGATGATTGAAGGATGAAAATGAAAATAAAACTAATAAAATAATTTTTAAAAAAAAATTCACTAATTTACCTTGATTTATTTAACTTCACATGATGATATACAGTTTAATTTTATTTGTCACTTTAAATTATAATACTGCATTACTTTATTTAAATTAGGTTGGAGAAATAATGGATTATATTGATGATTTATTTTATACAAAAGAACATATATGGATAAAACCCTTCAAAGAAAATGAATACCTCCTGGGGATTACAAATTTTGCCCAAGACTTATTAGGAGATATTGTTTACGTTGACTTGGTGCTAGGAAATAAATTTAATACTGATTCATCAATAGGATCTATTGAGTCGGTCAAAACTGCATCAGACATTATTGCTCCAGCAAATGGTGAAATTATCTTTATTAATGCAGAGGTTTTAAGTAATCCTGAAAGAATAAATACGAACCCTCACGAAGAGTGGCTATGCAGAATATCTCTTAATGATGAAATTGATAAAAAGAGTTATTTAACAAAAGAAGGTTATCTATCTCTAATAAATAATTAATTTTTGATACGCTTAATAAGGAATTGACTCAATAAACTTACTGGACGACCAGTTGAGCCCTTTTCTTTGCCTGATTTCCATGCAGTTCCAGCAATATCTATGTGAGCCCAATTATACTTTTTAGCAAACCTTGATAAAAAACAAGCCGCCGTTATGCTCCCGCCTGCGCGCCCACCAATATTTGCCATATCTGCAAAATTACTATTAAGTTGTGGTTGGTATTCATCTTCCATTGGCATTTGCCATACGGAATCTAACGCAGTTTCACCGGCATTTTTCAATTCATCAGCTAATGGATTGTAATTACTGAATACTGCTGAAATATGATGTCCTAATGCAATAACACACGCACCAGTTAAAGTTGCAACATCAATAACAACTTCAGGTTTAAATCTTTCTGAATAAGTCAAAGCATCACATAATATTAATCGGCCTTCAGCATCCGTATTAAGAACTTCTATAGTTTGCCCAGACATACTCTTAACTATATCTCCAGGTTTTACAGCTTTTCCATCAGGTAAATTTTCACATGTTGGAACAACCATGATTATATTTAAAGGTAGATTTAATTCTCCTACTGTTTTCATTACTCCTAAAACTGTTGCAGCACCACCCATATCATATTTCATTTCATCCATATCTGTGGAAGGCTTAATAGATATACCCCCTGCATCAAAAGTTATCCCCTTGCCTACTAACACTATTGGCTTTTTATTTGTTGGTCCTTTCTTGTGTTCTAGTACTATAAATTTAGGTGCCTCTCTACTTCCTTTAGCTACTGCTAAAAAAGAGTCCATCTTTAACTTCTCAATTTGTTTTTGCTCTAAAATAGTTACTTTCATCTTGTATTCACGTGCTAACTTTTTCGCTTCACTAGCAAGATAAGTCGGTGTGCAAATATTTGGAGGCAAGTTACCAAGATCTTTGGTAAGATCTACCCCTCTAGAAATAGCCTGACCATTTTTAAGTCCCAGTTTTATTTCTTTTATAGTTAGTTTATTTGCATGAAGATAAACTTGGAAGTTAGCAGGTTTAGATTTATTTTGAGTTTTTAGAGAGTTTATTACATATACTTTATCGAATAAGGCTCTAACAAGATATTCGGTTGCGGCCTGTTCGGTTATTAATTTATTAACAAATTGATTAATTGGAAATATTATCTTTGTAAATTTTATGTTGTTTAGTTCATCAGATACACTCGCTATACCTTTAAAAAATTCTTTAGGTGTTAAGTCTGAATGAACTCCGATTCTTAATAAAATAGCTCTAGAATATTTAGTGGTGCCATGAACTAACAATGTTGAACCAGTTCTTTCATTGAGGTCACCTAACTTTAAAATATTATTCAAATGTTTCAAGGTTGATGTATCTATTTGTTTTGAACATAATATTTGGTTTTTATCATTTACTGCCAATGTGATAATGTCAGCTGGTATCTTGGTAATTAAATCTGTTTTTATGGTAAATTTCATTTAATATCCTTTATATATTCAAATCAAAACTTTAAAGTCATGCTATTTAAAACGTCTTTAACAAAAGAATTATTTTATACTTCATTATCTACAATTCTAATCCTATCTGGTGTAGTTATTGCGCAAAGATCTGTCTATATATTCCGTCTAGCTTCAAAAGGCATTATACCTAATGACGCAATTGACACTATTCTTGTTTTTAATTTACTCAAACATTTGCCATTATTGCTCTCTTTAACGCTTTTTTTAACTGTATTAATAACTTTAACACGTTGGTACAAAGACAGTGAGATGGTTATATGGTTCAGTTCCGGTTTAGGTTTATCAAGATTTATTAAACCTATTATCATGTTTAGCTTACCTATAATAATTTTAATTACAGCACTTTCTTTCTATATAAGTCCTTGGGCAGTTCATAAGGCTGAGGAATTTAAAAAGGGATTAAAAAGTAGGGACGAATTAGCAACTATAACTCCTGGTATTTTCAAAGAATCGCAATCAGATAACCGTATTTTCTATGTTGAAGGATTTAGTGAGCTTGGGAATATAGTTAAAAATATATTTGTTCAGTCTGTACAAAATGGAAAAGTTGGAATAGTAATTGCTAACGAAGGAGTAAGGGAAGAAAATAAAAGAGGTGAAGATTATATAATTATGAAAGAAGGGAGGCGCTATGAAGGCTACTCAAATTCACAAGAGTTCTCAACTACTTACTTTAAGCAGTATGGGATACTTATTGAAAAAGAAACGCCTAAAATAATTTCAGTTGGTGAAGTTTATGAGGCAAAAAGTACTTTAGAACTTCTGGTATCAGATTCAAGTAGATATAAGGCGGAGTTGTATTGGAGGCTATCTTTACCTATCTCAGCTTTGCTATTAGTATTTCTTGCAATACCTTTAAGCGTTATTAATCCTCGCTCAGGAAGATCAGTAAATATTATTTTCGCTTTATTATTGTTTGTTATTTATAACAATTTGTTAGGTGTCTCTCATAGTATTGTTTCAATTGGCAATACAAAAATATTATATGGACTGTGGCCAGTTCATTTATCTTTTGCGGTACTTGCTATCTATTTATTTTATAGACGGTCACTAAATCTACCTTTATTACCAATAAAATTTCTAAAGATAAAATGAATCAAATTACAAAATATCTTAACAGAGAATTTTTTATTAATATTTCCATGATAATGCTTGGCCTCATCGCGCTTTTTTCTTTTTTTGACTTTATTCAGGAAATTAATGATCTTGGAAAAGGTGGGTATGGTTTGATACAAGTCATTAATTATGTTGTTCTAAGTATGCCAGGACATGTATACGAAATTTTACCTTTAGCTGTTCTCATTGGTGCAATGTTTACAGTTGGTGAACTTTCTCAAAATTCAGAATTTACTATTATGAGATCTAGTGGATTATCAATTACAAAAATTACTCTTTCTTTAATTTACGTTGGGCTCTTTTTTTGCTTACTTACTTTTGCTATAGGAGACCTCATTAGCCCTAATAGTGAAAAAAATGCACAACAATTAAAAATTAGTTCTACTGAATCTGTTGTTAGTCAAGAATTTAAATCTGGGTTTTGGATAAAAGACGGTAAAAGTTTTGTGAATATTGAGAATGTCCTACCTGATAGTTCGCTAGAAGATATTCATATTTATGAGTTTGATAAAAATTTTAAATTAAGAACTATTGTTAATGCAAAACAAGGTAAATTCAAAGATGGCCAATGGCAGCTTAATAACGTCTCGCTAACGCTACTTGAGGATGAAAAAATTACCACTACTAAGATTGAAAATGGAAATTGGAAATCTTTAATCCGACCTGAGATGATGAATGCACTAATTATATCGCCAGAAAAAATGTCTACGATTAATTTAGCCAAATTTATAAAATATTTAAAATTAAATAATCAAAAAGTGTCTCGCTATGAGATTGCTCTTTGGGAAAAATTAATGCACCCAGTTATGCCAATAGTAATGTTAATATTTGCAATCCCTTTTGGCTTCTTACAAGAAAGATCCGGAGGGAAATATCTGAAAATGTTTCTTGGTATTATAATTGGCATTACTTATCAAATCATTAATACAATGACTAGACACATAGGCCTACTAAATGACTGGCAACCGTTTATGAGCTCGTTAATACCAACCATTATATTTTTATCAATTGGCTTATATTTGATATCTAAATTCGAACGTCTATAATTTTCGAACCTAAAATAAAGTCATGTAAATATTTATTTCTTTTATTAAAAATTGGCCATAAAAAGTTTACAAGCAAAAAAATAGTCCCGATGGATGCTAATAAATATCTTGCAAAATAAAACCACAAGAAATCATTAGGAGATACTAGTTTTAATTTCCATGCTCTCATTGCTAATGTTTGTCCGCCATATGCCCATGAAAAAATAAAGTAAGCTCCTGATGATGCCCACAAAATGAACTGTAATGATTTTGTCTCAATATTAAACAAAAAAAGCGCAAAAAAAGTAACTATGAACCATAAGCCAATTTGAATAATAAGCTCATAAACTAAACAGCAATAGAGTCTTAAAATAAAATTATTTATTTGCAAAGTATTTCTGTAATTTATGAAGTAATGGTATTGTTACCAAAGCAATCAAGCACCCGAGTCCTGTACCAATTGCCAACACCAGATTGCCACTAGCTAAACCCCCTGTAAAGTCACTCACTGCATTGCCAATACCTGCACCTATTACAGCACCTAAGCCTACCTGCAATTTGTTTGGTAAGTATTTTTCTAATCCCAAACCAAAAAAAGCTCCTATTAACATCACTCCATTATCGACAATGCCAAAAATAATAAAGTCATAAAAATATTCCCAATCCATTACTTTCTCCCTAACACTACTAATTTAATGCAAAAACTAACAAAAACCATTAGACTTTCCTTATAAAGCACTTTCAAAATATTATAAGCGATTTAGATGAAACCATCTTGTAACTTTTATGAATTAAGTCAAACTGGTCTGATTAAGGAAGCTAATTTTCTTAAATCAACTAACTTTAATAAGCGGCCAAAAGATACATTAATTAATCTAGTTGTGATTCACAGTATCAGCTTACCGCCAAATGAATTTGGAGGGGCATTTATCGAGGACTTCTTTACAAATAAACTAAAACTTGAAAGCCATCCTTATTTTAACAAAATTAAAGGGCTCAAAGTTTCCCCTCATTTTCTAATCAAGCGTAATGGGGAGTTAATACAATTTGTATCATGTAAAGATAGAGCATGGCATGCAGGGGAGTCAAATTGGAAGAATAAGTCTAACTGTAATGATTTTTCGATAGGTATCGAGCTTGAAGGTTCTGATTTGGCCCCGTTTGAGAATATACAATATATGAAACTTATAAACCTTTTAAAATGTCTATTCGATAATTACCCAATTAATGCTATTGTTGGGCACAATCAAATTGCCCCAGAACGTAAAACAGATCCCGGTCCTTTTTTTGATTGGAAATTAATTAATGCGGAAAATTTTCATGATTAATAATTTACAACGATTTTTAACTTTAATATTTTTATCCTATCTTCTTTTAGGTTGTGGTGATAATGAGCCTAAAAAGAAAAGCGTTAAAAAAGAAATTTATATAACCACCAGCAAAGTAATTTTAACTAAATTTGAAGATAAAGAAACAGCAATAGGATCAATTAAAGGAATCATTGACCCAACTGTTTCTGCTGAAATTTCAGGCTCTGTTGTAAAGTTATATGCAAGAACTGGATCATTAGTTATTAAAGGGGATCTTCTTGCAGAAATTGATGAAAAAAATTATAAATATGAATTAACGCTTGCAAGAGCAGAGGTTAGGCGACTGAAAACTCGACTCACTAATCAAAAAAAAATTTACGAAAGAAATCAGAAATTAGTGGAAAAGAAATTCATCTCTTCAAATGCATTGGATGCTATTCTAACAAAAAAAACTGAAGCTTTTGAAGAGCTAGAAGTAGCTTTATCAAAAAGAGATATTGCCCAATCAAGTTTCGAAAAAACAAAGATTTATGCTCCCATTTCTGGAAAGATTGAAAAACAAATTCCATCGATAGGGGACTTTCTCAAAATTGGCGATCCAGTATTTCAAGTTGTTAATAATAAAAAACTTCGAGCTCATATACCATTTCCTGAAAAATTAGTTTCTAAATTAAAGGCTGGCACCCCGATAAGACTTAAAAGCCCTACCTCGCCAAATGAGATTACTTCTGAAATTGCAGAATTAAAACCTAAATTAATGTCTGATAGCAGGTCTATTGATGTTATTGCTGATATTGAAAATCAATTAGACTGGCAACCTGGGGCGAGTGTAAAAGGTACAATAGTGTTTAGTACTCGTCAAGGATTAGCTGTTCCAGAACAAAGCGTTGTTTTAAGGCCTGCAGGCCAAGTAGTTTATGTTGTCAACGAAGACAAAGTAGAGCAGCGAAATGTTGAAATGGGTATAAATCAAAATGGTGTTATTGAAATTATTTCTGGCTTAGAACAGAATGAAATAGTTGCACTTGATGGTGCAGGATACTTAACCGACCAAACTAAAGTTAATATTTCAGCACAATAAGATATGACATTACCTGAAATTTCAATTCGAAGACATGTACTAGCTTGGATGATCTCTGCGATATTTATTTTATTGGGAATTATTAGTTTCCAAAAAATTGGTTTAGATAAATTTCCTACCATTGAATTTCCTATTCTGACTGTTACGACTACCCTAGAGGGTGCTAATCCAGAAATTATTGATTCAAGTATTACTAACCTAATAGAGGAAGCAGTAAACACGACTCCTGGTATTGAGTCTATTAAATCTGAATCTTCTCCAGGGGTTTCTGTTGTAAGTGTCACATTTAATTTAGATAAAAATATTGAAGTTGCGTTTAATGAAATTCAATCTAAAGTAAGTAGATTGGCTAGGCGACTACCTGATGATATTGTTCCTCCAGTTGTTCGCAAAGTTGAAACTAATGCCAGTGCGATTATGTGGCTAGGTCTAACTGGCGATCGAACTATTCAACAATTAAATCTCTATGCCAATAATATTTTAAAGAAAAAATTAGAAACAGTTGATGGTGTTGGCTATGTCACCTTAGGAGGACGGAGAGATCGAACTATAAGAATTAACTTACTCCCAGAAAAAATGGCTGCATTAAAAATAACTGCTAATGATTTAATTGCTGCCTTTAAAAAAGAGCATGTTCAACTACCTGGTGGTTTTCTCGTAAGAGCTCAATCAGAAAAAATGTTTAAACTAGATTTAGAGTTCCATAGAATCGATGATTTAAAAAAAATGATTGTTGCTTATCGGAATGGTGGCCCAATTAAGATTGATGATATCGCTGAAGTAGAAGATGGTTTAGATGATTACAGACAAACTGCACGACACAATAATAAACCATCCATTGGTCTTGGCATTATAAAAGTAGCTAATTCTAATACTGTTGATATTATCAATAAAATTAAAGAAAAAATTGAAACTCAAATCAAGCCTAGCTTGCCGCCAGGTTTGGAGTTGAGGGTATCAACTGATGATTCAATTTATATTAAGTCTATGGTAAAGGCATTACAAAACCACATCCTGGAAGGTACTTTATTAGCAGCTTTAGTTGTATTATTCTTTTTAAAATCTCTTCGCTCTACTTTCATAATCGCCATTGCAATTCCTATTTCTCTTTTTGGGTCAATTGCAGTCATGTATTTTTATGGTTTTACTTTTAATAGCATGACCTTACTTGCACTAATACTTTTAATCGGCGTTGTGGTAGATGACTCGATTGTGGTTCTTGAAAATATTTTTCGTCATCAAAAACATATTGATAAAAATATTTTTAACGCTGCTATTAATGGAAGCAAAGAAGTTGTCTTTGCAGTCCTAGCCTCCTCTTTAGCTTTGGTATGTATTTTTGCCCCAGTGATTTTTATGGACGGGATTATTGGACGTTTTTTTGAATCCTTCGCAATAGTGGTTACAGCCGGAGTAATAGTCTCATTAATTATTTCATTAACATTAACCCCCATGTTGTGCTCAAAGTTTTTAGCAATGAAGGAAAAAGAAGTTTATTGGCTAAAAGGTTTGGATAGTTTCTTTAAAAAACTAGATAATAATTATAAGAAAATTTTAACCTGGACTTTATCTAATAGATTAAAAGTTTTAATTTCAAGCCTTATTGTAGTGCTCGCAAGTAGCGTTCTTTTCTCAAAAGTCGAGAAAACATTAGTCCCTGAACAAGATGAAAGTCGTTTTACAGTCAGATTTAAAACTCCACTAGGTTCTAATATGGACTATACCTACAATAAATTATTAGAGATTGAGAATATTATTAATCAATATGATGATTATACTGCTAGCGTATTCTCGTCAATTGGATTGGGTAGTCGAGGGCAAGTTAACAGTGGCTTTATTAGCGTTAGGCTAAAGGAAAAAAATCAACGCACACTTTCTCAATCTGAAATTATGGCTAAAATGAGAATTGATTTTAATCAACTTGCCGGGGTCAAAGCATTTCCTTCAGGTGTTTCATTTGCTGGTGGTAGACGTTCAGAAAAATTACAATTTTCAATTACTGGGCCAAGTATTGAAAAAGTTGCCACTTTGAGTGATGAGCTATTAATAAAATTATCTGAAAATGAAAGCTTAGGTAGGATTGATCTTAATTTGCAACTCAATCTTCCCCAAATGATTCTAGATATAGACAGAGAGAGAGCTTCTAGCTTTGGAATCACTGCTACTGATATTGCTGAAGCAATTTCTGTCCTTAGTAATGGATTAGATGTTGCAAGATTCAATGACGAACCAGGCGATGGCCATAGATATGATATTAGAATGAAAGCAAAAGAGGGGTCATTCGAAAAATTAAATGACCTTAATAAAATATATTTACGAAGTAAAACTGGCGAATTAATTCGTCTTGATACGATAGCCTCTTTTCACCAAGAACTCGGGCCGGCAGTAATGGGGCGTCAAGATTTACAATATTCATCAAATTTTTACTCTAACCCAACAATGTCTCTTGGTGAGGCTGTTAAATTAATCAAACAAGTAAGTAAAGATATTCTTCCAGGTGAATATTCAATTCAATTAGAAGGCCAAGCTAAGGAGTTTGCAAAAACAATGAGTAATGTAATTTTTGTTTTTATTCTTTCAACTATATTACTTTACATGGTGCTAGCGAGCTTATTTAACTCATTTTTCCAGCCGCTAATAGTCATGCTGGCTCAACCATTAGCTATAATTGGTGGAATATTTTTGCTATGGATTACTGGAAATAGCCTTAATATTTATTCAATGATTGGGATGGTTCTTTTAATTGGGCTTGTGGCAAAGAATTCTATTTTATTGGTAGACATGACAAATCAATTAAAAGAATCGGGTAGAAAGACAGATCAAGCACTTCTAGAAGCATGTCCTATCCGTCTTCGGCCAGTGCTAATGACTTCTCTTACACTTATATTAGCTCTACTTCCTGCTGCCTTAGGTTATGGTGCTGGATCCGAATCAAATGGTCCACTAGCTATTGCTGTGATTGGGGGAATGATTTCTTCAACTTTGCTAACATTGATTGTAATACCCGCAGCTTATTCTTTATCTATAAATTTTATTGAAAAAAAGAAAATTAGATCTAAGACTTAGTAATTTTATTAACAATCAGTGCTCCAACTAAATCACCTTCAACATTAATTGTCGTCCTAAATGTATCTATCAATCTATCCATCGGCAGAAGGATAGCTAGTGCCTCTAAAGGCAAGCCTAAAACCTGTAAAACCATAGCCATAGTAACCATTCCAGCACTTGGAATACCTGGAGCACCGATTGATGCAACCATAGCTGTCAAAAATAAAATAAGCTGTTGAGCTAAAGTTAAATCCATTCCAACTAAATTTGCTATAAATAAAGCTGCTGCTGCCTCATATAATGCAGTTCCATCCATATTCATCGTAGCGCCTAAAGGAAGCACAAAATTAGATACCCCTTTAGAGGTTTTAAAATTATCATTAGCGATGCTTAAAGTAATTGGAAGTGTTGCAGCACTTGAGCTAGTAGCAAATGCCGTAATAAATGCCGGCCTTCCCTCTCTCCATAAATGAAGCGGTGAAATTTTAGTTATTACATAAAGAATAGTTGGCAAAATTACTAGCCCATGAAACATTATTAAAAATATTACGATGAAAATAAAAATACCTAATTGAGAAAATAATTCAGTATCTTGACTAACAATCATATTAATCAAAAGAGCAAATATACCTAATGGTGCAAATAGCATTAACCAATGAACGATTTTAAGCATAACCTCATAAAGACTGGTAAACACATTTTTAGCTGCCTTAAATTTATCTTTCTTATCATTTAATGCGATACCAATAATAATAGAGAAAACAATTAATGGCAGTATCTTTCCAGATGCTAGTGAATGAAAAGGATTTTCAAATAAGCTCAATAAAAATTGTTTAAAAAATTCTGGAATCGTCATAGTACTTGTTATTGCATCATTGGATGATTGCCAAGAATCAATGATTAGACCAGTGCCAGGTTGAACAATATTCATGACAACTAATGCTAAGATAATTGCAATTGACATAGTTGTAACAAAATATAAAAACGTAGATTTCCAGATTAAACTTGAATTTTTTCCTCTTCCTAAATTTGATACCCCAACAATAATAGAGAAAAAAACTAGTGGCACTAGAATCATCTTTAAACTTTTTATGAAAATTTTTCCTAATAAATCAGTCACGACTAATAAGTAATCCACAAAAAATAAACCGGGAAAAAATTTTATTATTAAGCCTATTAAAATTCCAGCAAAAGCAGCTATAAAAATTAATTTATTAATATTATTCATTTATTCAAACCTTTCTAGTATTACAGCAAAAAATCCATCAGTTTTATGTTCATCAGGTCTTAACTTTATATATTTATCTGATTTCAATGGAATATCATATTTTAATAATATTGGTTCTGGTGAAAAAACTCTAAAATTTTTATTTTCTAAAAGAAAATTTTCTACGATTAACTCATTCTCTTGCTTTAATAAACTGCATGTAGCATAGACTAAATGCCCTCCAACCTTACATAATTTCGAAGCTGCATTAATGATTAGCTTTTGCTTAAAGTTTAATTGTTCTACAGATTCAAGCGAGTGTTTCCATTTCAAATCTGGGTTTCTTCTTAAAGTGCCCAGTCCTGTGCAGGGAGCATCAACAATTACTCTATCAAACTTTTCTCGTAATCTTTTTATCTTTGTATCATTTTCATGCATTATTTTATGGGACATAATATTTGACGCGCCCGATCTTTTTAACCTTTTTTTCAAATTTGCTAATCTATTATCTGAAATATCAAAAGCATACAATCTACCAGTATTTTTCATTATTGCAGAAAGTGCTAATGTCTTTCCTCCAGCCCCCGCACAGAAATCTGCGACCATAAACCCTCGTTTTGGATTAACTAAGAAAGATAATATTTGACTTCCTTCATCTTGAACTTCAATTATTCCATCTAAAAATAAATTGTCTTTTTGGATTGATGTTCCTCTTGGTAAAGAAATACATATTGGGGATATATTAGTTTTAACTATTTTATCTTTTAAATCTGGAAAGCTAATTATTAAATCATCAACAACCTTTGAAATATTTTTTTCTTTTAGTAAGTTGACTCTTAAGTTTAGGTTAGCTGGGCTTAACAGACTCTTTGCTAAACTAATTGCTGATTGCTCGCCGTATTGCTCTAATAAGTTTTCCCAAAGCCAATCAGGCATACTTAGCTTTGAAGCCCACCCCTCTATGTTGACTTTATTAGCCTTTTGTTCTTTAAGCCATGTTAAATCTTGATCATCAATAAAATTAGATAGCTCTCTTATACTTTTACCCAGAACTAGCATCATATAAATTAAAACTAATTTTCTTGGATTTTCTTCACTTATATTTTCAACTAAATATCTTCTATTTCGAATAACACCGTAATATAATTCTGAAAGATCTGATCTATCATGACTTCCAAGATGTCTATTATTTTTGAAAAACATACTTAATTGACGGTCAGCAGGGCCTGAATGCAAAAAATGTTCTTTTAAAATTTCTGAGCATGCTTTTATTATTAATTTATTCATTAATTTTCTTTATTTTTAGAGTTTCTATTTCTTGAATAATGGAACTTAAGTCATTTTCAGTGATTGATATTTTCACTGGTAAATATCCATATTTTTTTGCTAGCCATAAATCGATTCTTTCCGGACTCTGATAATTGAATTTTGCTACATGTAGAACATTAAGATTACCTAATTTAGTATCTATATTAACTTCATCGATATAGTGATAATTATAAATTTTAAAAACTTTAGCATTAGTTATTGGAATTTGCATTTTATTTAATGGATCTAAGAACATAAATTGGAACATAAAACTTAGTTGATCTTGTGCCTGATTTATTAAACCATACTTATTGGTAGTTTTCTTCCTATTTATGGTTAGAGTTTTACTTTTCCAATCAAACAATGCTTCTGACTTTTTCTTTTTTCCATGGCTATATAGGTAATAGTCTGGCCTCAACCCTAATATATTTATTGATCCTGTACTTTTTTGTATTAATGGTTTTGAGTAAAAAAATGAGCTTATTCCTTCTGCATTGGCTTCATAATAAATTTCATAATTATCTTTATTAACTTTATAATTAATAATTAAACTACCAACTTTTGAAATTAAATTTTTTTCATTTTTGATGTTAACTTGCCCATCGACCCCAAATGGTTTTATTTTACTTATTGCCCCTTTATTTGGGCCAAGATCATGAAGAACTTTATAAACCATTTCGATTGATTTTATTGACTCGCCAAATACTGGCTCCGAGATGGGCTCATCAACATCTTTGACCGGGTTACATAATTCGCAATATATTTCCTCTTTTTTTTCTTCAATTTTATTATTTATATTATCTTTTTTAAATTTTTTAATATTTTCTTTCTTAATATTTTTTACTGGAGATAAATCTTTTTTACTTATTTCTGGAGGAAGTTGCACTAGTTGAATATCAAGCAACTTATTATTGCTTATATTAAATCTTATATTTGATAAAAATATAAAATGAATCACAATTGAAATAAATATTCCATATATTAAAATACGGTTTTTCATCTATTTTTTTACTTGATTGGTAATAAATTTGTTTTTACTAAAATTTGCTCTATATCGACCCCAATATCTGTCTTTATTTCAATCTTTAAGGGAATTCTATATGGCTTTCTTAAAATCCATAGATAATGTGTTGAGTTGCTTTTTCCTTTTATCTCACCTTCATAAACATCTGCCTCTAGACTACCAGCAAAGGTTTTAATAAATTCACGTCTAACCTTATTGTATAAATATATCCGACTTTTTTTTCCATCTACTACTTCAAAATTATAATTTTTTTTACTTAGGGATTCAAAATTAAACTGATATAAATAAGTTAAAACATCAAAATGTTTATTCTTAAGTCCAATATTTTTAGTTTCTTGCTTATACGTTAATTTCACTTTCTTATCTTTAGAATCAAATACCGCCAAAATATTTTTTTTTGGTTTTTTCTTATTCTTTAATTCAAATATTTGTGGTGAAAATCCATCTATACTTAATTGACCTGTACTAACAACCTCCCGATCTCCTAATAGCTTCAAAATACCTTCTGCTTTGGTTACAGCTTTTATTTCATATTGATTATTTTTTTGATTAAAATCTACAAATACCCTACCTAGATTATTACTTTTTTGGAGAAGCTGATATTCGCTATGAAAATTCTTCGGAAATAATTTAGCCTCTACGCTGAATGAGTATAGTGAAAATATTACAACCCATAAGTATCTAAATAATTTCAGACTGAGGTTCATTTAGATCTCTATTGGCTATTTCACCAAGCAAAAATACAGTTTCACCATTTTTTTCTAAAATTCTTATTGCCTCTTCTTTATCATTTGGATTTGTTATTACTATCATGCCAATTCCACAGTTGAATGTTTTATATAGTTCTTCATCGCCAATATTTGCTCTTTCCTTAAGCCATTGAAATATCGATGGCATATTCCATGAATTTTTTTTGATAATTGCTTTTTGATTTTCTTGTAATACTCTAGGAATATTTTCATAAATACCTCCACCAGTAATATGAGCCAACCCATTCACTTTGATTTTTTCTAATAAACTTAGAATTGATTTAACATATATTTTAGTTGGTGCCATTAAGACATCTCCAAATGTTTTACCATCAAAATCTTTACTAAGATCAATATTTTCTTTTTCTAAAACCTTTCTTATCAAAGAATAACCATTTGAATGAGGGCCAGAAGATGCTATACCAATTATGATATCTCCCTCTAAGATACTTTTACCATCTATAACTTTTCTACGCTCAACTGCTCCCACACAAAATCCGGCTAAATCATACTCTCCTTTAGAGTACATGCCTGGCATCTCTGCCGTTTCTCCCCCTACCAGCGCACAACCTGCTATTAAACAACCTTCAGATATTCCTTTTATAACTTCAGTGGCCATCTCTACATCTAATTTTCCACATGCAAAGTAATCCAAGAAGAATAGAGGCTCTGCCCCTTGTACTAAAATATCATTTACGCACATTGCTACTAAATCTTGCCCAATAGTATTGTGAGTATTTAAATCAAATGCTAATTTAAGCTTCGTACCAACTCCATCAGTTCCAGAAACTAATACGGGATTTTTAAACTTTTTAGGTATCTCGAACAATGACCCAAAGCCTCCTAACCCACCCATCACTTCTGGTCGATTTGTAGCTTTTGCATATGGCTTTATATTTGACACCAATCTATCCCCTGCTTTTATATCGACACCGGCATCTTTGTAAGAAATAGAATTTTTTTTATTGCTAGAATCTTGAGACAATTTTATTTACCCTCTGGAATGTTGAATACTTTACGTATAATATAATTTTAACTGAATTTAGTAGCAATAGATAATTCTCATATACTCATAATCCTATGGAACAACTCTTACTTAATATTGAATTACCAACACATAAGACATTCGAAAACTTTATTGTTGGAAATAATAAGGAATGTTTTAATGCATTAAAGAATTTTATTTTGCCTGAGAATGATATTTTTTTTATTTATATTTGGGGAGATAAAGGTTGTGGAAAATCTCACTTGGCTGAATCAATTCAAAATAAAAATATTACAATAATAGAAGATATTGACCAAGCTAGCCAAAGTAAGCAAATTGATATTTTTAATCTTTATAATGACCACAAATCTGCACATAAAAAACTATTAGTTACAGGAAATAATAACCCTAATAAAATGATGTTAAGAGATGACTTAGCTAGTCGTTTAAGCTGGGGATTAGTCTACAAGCTCAGCTTACTATCCGATATTGAAAAAAAACAGGCTTTGAATAAATACTCTAAAGATAGAGGACTTAATCTTAAAATTGAAATTATTGAATACTTACTTCGCTACTACAAAAGAGATCTTCATTCACTTATTGCTACTCTAGACGCATTAGACCGTTGGTCACTTAAGACTAAACGGCCTATTACTATCCCACTTCTTAAAGAAATGAATCAAGAAAATTTATTTAAATAGATTAAATTTTTCCTACTAAATCTAATGATGGTTTTAAAGTTTCAGCGCCTGGTTTCCATGATGCAGGGCATACTTCATTTGGATTAGCTTCAATATATTGCGCAGCTTGAACTTTTCTAACCAAGTCTTCTGCAGAGCGACCTATGCCCAGATCATTAACTTCGAGTGTTTTAATTTTACCTTCAGAGTTAATGATAAATGTCCCTCTTAATGCTAAGCCTTCTTCTTCTATCATTACATCAAAGTTTCTAGCTAAAATGCCTGTAGGATCTCCAATCATTGGAAATCTTATTTTTTTTATCGATTCAGAAGAATCATGCCAAGCCTTATGGCTAAAATGCGTGTCCGTAGAGATAGCGTAAACCTCAACATTTAATTTTTTTAGCTCTTCATAGTGATCTGCAAGATCACTTAATTCAGTTGGGCAAACAAAAGTAAAGTCAGCGGGATAAAAAACAAATACAGACCAATGCCCATTTAAAGTTTCTTCTGTAATATCTATAAATTCTCCGTACTCATCTTTTGCATGATAAGCCTTAGCATTGAAAGGCTTAATGCTTGTGTTTATTAATGAACTCATAATTAAATTTCCCTTTAATTTTTTATTTAAGAGCTAATTTTAAGGAGATTATTTAATTTGTATAATTAATTATATATATATTATTAATAAATAATTCTTATTATAAGTTGGCTTTACTTATTTCGTAAATTTCTTTTTCTCTTTGAAGGCTCTTTAAACGTGACTCAACTCTAGATTTTTCATAAAAATTACCATCTCTAGCTTTTACTGCCATATCCATTTGCACTATTGCTTCCTGCAAGTTGTAACTATAGTAAAAAGATTCTGCAAGACTTTCATATTGTAAAAGCTGTTTCCCATTTAGTGAGTATGCTTTCGCTAATAATCTATATATTTTTGAATCACTATGAAAAATACTGGTATAACTTTGTAAAAATTTAATAGCTTGCTTTGCAGATTTTTTTTCAATTAAATAATTACCTAACTCATAAACAAATGCTCTGTAATTTGGATACTTCATAAGTGCTTTTTTTATTGCTAAGTATGCATTATTGATGTCACCTTTTTTAATTAAAATCTCTATATTTAATTGATCGATCATTGGATTCTCAATTTTTTTATTCTTAAGCCATTCTAATTCTTGTAAAGCCTCACTGAAATTTTCATTCAAAAAATAAGCATATGCAAGTGCATACCTCTCTCCAAATTCATTTACATAAGTTTTATTTTTAATATTACTTATCAGCTGTTTTTTCATTGTTTTTTTATCTTGGAGAAACACTTTTATTTTAGCTTTTACGAAATGAAAACTTGGGTTATCAACACGTTGTTTATAGGGATATTCTGCTAAACGATTCTCAATATCACTTATCCGTTCAGAAGTAATTGGATGGGTTCTTAGAAATGAAGGGGCTCCTCCCATTGAATATTGGTTACCTTTTTGCAAGGTTTTAAAGAAATCAATCGAGCCTCTAACATCAAAACCAGCTTTATGAAGGATTCCAATACCAACACGATCCGCTTCTTTTTCATTTTGCCTAGTAAAGTCTAATACAGTTTGGACTCCTAATGCTTGTGATGCAGTTAATGCACCTCTTGCTAGATCAGGGTTAGACCTCGCCAATAACAATGCTAATCCTAAACCAAGATAAGATTTAAAAGAATCTTTTTGAAGTTTTCCCATTAATCTTGCTATGTGCCTTTGAGTAACATGTGCAATCTCATGGCTAAGGACACTAGCAAGTTCTGATTCAGAATTTGATGACAAAATAAGGCCTGTGTGAATACCAATTACTCCACCCAACATTGCAAATGCATTTATAGATCGATCATTTACTACAAAAAATTTTATTCCACTTCCTGAGTAATCACTTGCTTTAACTAATTTATCTGTTAAACCGTATAGATAGTCCTCAATTTCAACGTCCTTAAGAATGCTAGGGCTCTGATGAGCTTGCTGAAGTATTTGAGTTCCAATAATTTTTTCTGCATGCCCACCAATTATTGTTTCACTATAGTCACCTAAATCTGGTAACTCATTAGAAAAACATATTTTAGAAACAAAGAAAATACAAAAGAAAATTTTTTTCATAATATTTTTTTAAAGGTATTATGCTATTTAATCCATAAATTAAGTATTATAAACCCATGCTCACACATATTGACAAAAATGGAAATGCTAAAATGGTAGGTATATCTGATAAAGATAATACAAATAGAATCGCAATAGCATCTGGCTTTATTAAATTGAATAAAGAAACTATTAATTTAGTTGAAATAGGAAGTTTAAAAAAAGGAGACGTATTAACTGTCGCTAAAATAGCAGCCATTCAAGCTGCAAAAAAAACATCGGACTTAATCCCTCTTTGTCATAATATTAATTTAAATAAAATTGATATTGAATTCAATATCGACACACTAGAAAAAAAAATTGATTGCAAATCAAGTGTCGAGTGCTTTAGTAAAACAGGGGCAGAGATGGAAGCTCTTACTGCCGTATCAGTTGCACTTCTAACTATATATGATATGTGTAAAGCTTCCGATAAGAATATGGTAATCTCAGAAATAAAACTTTTAGAGAAGCGGGGCGGTAAATCAGGAACATGGCTTACAAAAAAATAATAAGGCCAATAATAAATTAATTAACCTAATGCTCGAATAATTTTATCAGCAACAATCTTTGAACCAACATTATTTATTTCATAATTCTTATCTTGTATCCATAATACTTTTTTACCCCAAGGTTTATATCTAGAGGGGTTTCCTATCCCAAAAATTGTGAATGATTTTGTCCCTACAGCACTTGCAATATGTCCTAATCCAGAATCGTTACCAACAAAAAAATTTGATTCTTTAATTATTGCAGCTGTTTCTAGAAGGTTATAATGGCCGCAGCAATCAATTACAGGTCCTTTATATTTTGAAATGAATTCTTTCGATAGAGGAGCGTCTTTGCGATCACCGACTAAAACAACCACACCAAAGATATCTTTTAGGATTTTTGCTAGATTAATAAAATTTGAAACATCCCAAATTTTTCCATCAAAATTTGCACCCAATCCTAATGTTAAAAATTGGTTATTTGAAAATTTATTAAAGACTTGTTTTGAAATTTCACTTTCATAATCTGAGAGCCAAATATTAGTTGAAGGTGGCGTATTTTGAATAATTTTCTTAATTGATAAGTAATGTTTTTCAGCACTGTGGAGATTTAAATTTGCATTATTTGATACCTTAAAAAATTTTTGCTTTGATTTTATGAGATATAGAAGCACGTCAGATCTTAAATCAACTGCTAAATCATAACTTTCCTGCCTTATTTCCTTTATTAAAGATAAAAACCCATACACTCCAAAGTTTTTATCTTTTTCAATAAAAATATTCATATATGGGCAATATTTAAATATAATTTTAGAGCGCTTATCTCCAACAATATCAAAAACAGCATTAGGATATTTCAAATGTAAAGATTCAAGAGTAGGCGTTGTTAATATTGCATCACCAATATTCGAAAGTGTTATAAAGAGAATTTTTGTAACATTTTTATCTTTTAAAATTTTTTTCATACTCTATTTAAATGTTTTTATTTTTTGTGACTTATAACCTTTGTGTTTATCATAATTCCATAAATATTGTGTTGGTGCTTCTTTAATTGAGTCTTCTAACACTTTATTTAGCTTTCTCGGATTGGAAACACAACTTGAATTTATAGTTTTAAAATGAATCTTAAATCCTTTCCCTATATTTAGCCTTTCTCCAAATGCCATTATTACAGTCGCACCGGTTTTTTTAGCCAATTTACTAACTAAAACCATAGTATATGCTGGACGTCCAAAAAACTCAGCCCATTCCCCTTCTCCTTTGTTAGATGCTTGATCTGGAAGTATTCCAACAGCCTCATGATTTTTTAAAGCTTTTAAAATTTGCTTAATCCCGGATTTGTTTGTGGGTGCTAAAGTATTAAAACCTTTTTGTCTACCATCTTTAACCAATTCTTCTAGCCATTTTTGTCTTGGTGGTCTATAAAGAATAGTAAGTGGGTGTTTTGACCCATAATATATTGATGTAATCTCATAACAACCCAAATGTGGTGTTAGAAATATTATGCCTTTTTTCTTTGCATGTGCTTTATCTATTTCATCCAAGCCTTTTACCTCTTTAACCCAGCTTAAAATTTTCTTCTGGTGACTAGACCATATTACTAGGCTCTCTACAATTGTTTTTCCTGTTTCAATAATATTTTTATTTATTGCTTTATTTAATTTTTCTCTATCTTTATAAATCTTTGAATAAGTTAAATTTTCAACTAATAAAAATCTACTTTTTTTATTAAGAAGATGAAAAATATAACCAATTAAGATTCCTATTAATTGAACAAAAAAAAGTGGGAGGCATGAAAAGAAAAACTTAAAAAAATTTAAAATAAAATTATTCATTTTGAAATTTTTTATCCTTAAAAAAGTATGAAAAATAAAATAATTTTTTTAAAATTCCTTCTTGAATCTTAAATAATCCTCGAGTTAATGGATATACTAACTTTTCCCACCCTGTTACTTTGTTTTTTTCAAACCTTCCGTCCCCAATAGCGGATTGAAAACTTTGATCCCACGATGAAATTGTCGGCTGAATAGTTAAAACCTCTAATCCCGACTTCCATGGCAAACCCATAATGGTATCAATGGGGCAACTAATATTACTCATTGATTTAAGTAGTTTTTTAGCTCCCGAGTAAGATATTAAATAAGCATAAGCTCCTCCAGGTGAAGTTGCTAATCTTGTCAAATAAAAATTTTGATATATTTTTATAATTTTTCTTTGCATTAAATTAGCTATTTTTGGTTTGCCCAAAAATCTCACAGCTTCCCACGGGTAAGCACAGTTAATTAAATTGCCTATCACTATTCTAAAATCTTTTTCCAAAGTAACGTCATCTTCGAATATCAAGGAAATTGGTATTTTATGATTAACAATTTTTTCTAAAACTGCTCTATGTGAAAGAAAACAACCCAATTCACCGGGTGCCAAATCTTTGCCGTAACAAAGCCTTCTTCTTAATCCATGATAATCTTTATGTTGAAGTAAATTAGTTTTTCTTGCATCTATTGCATCAAAAAATTCGAATTTGTCGCAAACCCCCTTAAGTTTCATCTTAATTTTTTTTCGCCTTAAGATTTCATGTGGGAGGCTGATTACAAACGTATGTATAGAATTTATTTTTATATTCATTTTGAATTATTCTCTCATACTCTTGTGAATACTGATATAAAATAGATACCCATATAAGATAAAATAACTAATTAATGCTAAATAATATTTCACCCAAATTTAAATACTTGCTTCCTATAAGCCTCCCCTTTCTATTAATTTTCTTTCGAGGTATAGCAGATATTACAGTTTTACTCATTGGGCTTGTTTTTTTGTATCAGTCATACAAATCAAGTAATTGGCAATGGATTAAGCAGCAATGGTTCTTATTCAGTTTAATCTTTTGGCTTTACTTATTATTAATTAATACCCCCTTAAGTATAAATTCTTCCGAAAGTGCTTTATATTCTCTTGCATTTATAAGATGGCCACTTTTTGCAATGGCTATCAGTATCTGGCTTCTAAACAATAATACTTCTCAAAAATATTTTTTAATCTCTATGGCCGCTACTTTATTATTTGTAATGCTAGATGTTTGGTGGCAATATTTTTTCGATTATGACTTTTTTGGTAACCCAAGATATTCTTTAACGCCTGAAAGACTTACTGGTCCTTTTAGAGATAACCCTATGCCTGGAATTTTTATGGCTAGATATTTATTTCTTCTTTTGTATCTTGGATTTTTTATTAAATATATTCAAGCTCCAACTAAAAATTCTGCCTTTATTTTTCTGGTAATTTTGCTTGGGATATTATCTATTTATATAACGGGTGAAAGAATGGCTTTAATTATTTTTATCAGTGGAGCAAGTCTAGTAAGTATTGGTCTATTACTTGAATACAGGAAAATTAGAAAATATATATATTTTGGTTTGCTTTTAATTGTTAGTTTTCTTGTTATAGCCCAACAAGCATTTCCTGAATTAAATAATCGAATGATTACTAATTTATTTTATAAACTTTCAAATTTTAGCTCTTCTGATTACATGCTAGTTTTTAAAAGTGCTTATGCTGTTTGGATGGAAAATCCAATATTTGGAGTAGGTTTTCATCAGTATCGAGATGCTTGTATTGATCTTGGTTATTGGGGAACTAGTGGAGGCGTTTGCATGCACCCTCACAACATATCTCTTGAACTTTTATCTGAAACTGGGATGGCAGGCTTTATACTTTATTATTTAATAATAATTTCTGTTGCTTCTAGTTTAATTAAGGATTTTCTCCATAGCAAAAGCTGGCTCTTACTTTTTCTTTCTTTGAATTTACTTTTTATAAGCTTTTTCCCTTTAATCGGAGGTATGAGTCTCTTTAACAATTGGGTTGGTGCCATAGTATGGTTATTTGTAGGTTGGGTACTTGCTATACCCAAAAGAAACTAAATTATTTTTTTTATCGACCTCCAAACTTTACTAACTTTTAAATCTTTTAGATTCTCTGACTCTAAAATTTGAAAAGGTTTTCTCGATAGTTCTGATTTTGTCGCAGAAGTTGTTGGTCCAAACAATGCAATGCCTGGCTTTCTTAAACATGAGGCAATATGACTTGGACCAGAATCATTACCTATTACAAATATAGATTTCTTTATGATCCCTGCTACATCCATTAAATCCAAATTACTGAATTTATCACCTGGAATATTATTTTCAAGGTCTAATTCATCAGGACCAAGAATACTAACGACATTAAAATCTTCTTTTAATAATTTTTCAGCTAGTTCCTTGTAGTAAGGCCATCTTTTTTCTTTATGCTTTTTAGATGAGCCAGGTATCAAAACAATATATCCTCCTATAATGTTTTTCTTTTTAAGCAGCACCGATATATCGTTAGCCATCCATGCAATATTGGGCTCTAATATTTTATTAAATTGAATTCCATTATCAATTAGCATATCCACTAATCCTTGAAGCCCAGATATTGGGTGATCTTTTCTTTTTGTTGTAACCCAAATTGGAGATGTTAATAATATTTTATACAGAAATGTTCTTTGTGAATTTTGTAAATCAAATACATGACTAAAACGTAAAATTTTTATTTCATTAATTAGTTGAAATATTTTTCTTAAATTCCAAAATTTAAATCTATCATCAACAATTACTTTATCTACATATGGACTTAAAAGCATTAAATCCTTATAAGAAGATGATGTAAGTAATATTAAATTTGCATTTGAGTAGCTATATTTAATGGTTCTAAATATTCCATCAGATTGAATCAAGTCACCAAAAGCGCCGTGCTTAATTATAAGAATATTTTTTTTTCTTAATTTCATATAATCAATTTTAAGTTACTACTCATTAATCTTTAATATTTTGGTGTAAATAGCTAAAATATTTCGGACAAATATTTTTTCTGTATAGAATTTTTGGAATTTATTATAGCCATTAGTTGCTAGTTTTTTTACTAGCTTCTTATTATTAATTATTTCATTTACTGATTTTGAAAATTTTTCAGGGTTATCAATCTCTACCAATATCCCATCTTTTCTATGTGCTATTAACCCTAAAGGGCCTGGGGCTTTACATGCTACTGTTGTTTTTCTTGCAGCCCATGACTCGATTATGACAGCTCCAAATGAGTCATTACGTGATGGGAAAACACATATATCAGCAGTTGCCATTAATATTTCTTTATCTTCCCTCCAACCTAAAAATCTAATTCGGTCGTCAAGACCAAGACTTGTAGTTTGTAATTTTAGTTCTGTTTCCAAAGGACCTGATCCTGCAATCCATAGATATGCATCTGGTATTTTAAGCATTGCATCTATTAAATTATTAATACCTTTAACAGGATGAAGTCGAGATAATGAAAGTAATAAGGGTTTATTTTTTGGGGTATTAAATTTACTTCTATCAATTTTATTTAATTTATTTTTCTTAGTATAAATTGGTAATTCATAAATATCTTTTAAATTGATACCTTGATTAGCTATATGTTTTTTTAACTTGTTTGTTAGAGCGATATGATAATCGCACTTCCTAAATCTTTCAACACCCCTATAACCGCTATGCCAACCAATATTAATATGTTTTCCTTCTACTAAAAAACTCGAAGCCCTACCCATCCAGTAATGAATAATATCAGGCTTAAATTCATTTATAGCTTTATCAATAACTCTTTGTGTTGGCCATTTTATTAGTTTACTAAATGATGCAGTAGCAAATAAGATTTTTAAACCACTTATTTTTTTTACTCTTTTTTGATTTTTCTTATTAATGATTAAAAATTGATTAATTTTTTTATTTTTTAAAGCTTCAACAGCATCTATAAAAAATTCTTCAGCGCCACCTTCTCCCGCTCCACCCATTATTTGCAGTATTTTCATTTTAAATTTTGAGAATAAATGGTATAAATCTTCCTAATCTTCTTTGCCAATTTATCCACTTTCTTTTAGATGAGTAATCATGGTTTTTGCAATCTATTAGTGTTACAGATTTACATTCAGATAATGTATGCAAACCATCTGAATATTTCTTACTTAGATGCGGTTTGATTGATCTTACCTTTTTTGCTTTAAAAGTATCTTCAGTTAATTTTTCAATCTTCAAAATATTAATTTCACCACCGTAAGTTTTTTTACAATTTTGAACTGGTAAATGAATTAAATTATCAATAATAAAAGGAGTTCCACCAGGACGACTATTCTCAATATCGTTTATTACTGGGTTTTTTGGATGCTCTTTCCAGTTAGTTAATAAATCATCTGAAAATGCAATATGTAGCTCTTTCATTGCGCGCCCATTAGGTCCTGGTAAAGAATAAAATAACCACCATCTTTTTTGATGCTTGATTATGCTTGGATCAATCATTGGTACATTTTTCATCACCTCTGTAATTATTTCCCAATTTTTAGGAAAATTCTTAGCTTCATATATATATGTTTTACCAGATTGGCTAGACTCTGGAATCATATACATCTTATCCTTATGACTAACTATAAATGGATACGACATGTGAGCTTTATTTGATAACACATGATGAAAATCAATTTGTTTTAATTTTTTATCAAATACAAAACAATCAATTTCACCTTTTTTAATCCTATAGTCTAATGCTTCAACAAAAATATATAATTTATTTTCTTTCCATACGCCAAATGGGTCAGCATAAAATTGATAAGATTTTTTCGGGTATATCCATACAATATCTTGCTTACTATTATTTTTAATAAAATTAGATATTGTACTTTTTACAATCCCAATAGCCCAAATATCAGTTTTATTGTTTTTATTCATTTTTTACCCTAAGCACTTTCATAAACCTTTAAAGTATTTTCTAACATTTCATTTAAACTAAACAATTTAGAATAGGCTACTTTCGGTGGGTCTATTATCCACTTAGAAGCTAATAAAACTGCTTGGCCTTTATTTTTTCTACCAATTTGCCCTTGTGGAAAAACTTCTTTTAGTTGCTCTCCAACTCCTCCATGGCTATAACCAATAACTGGTATACCCAACTTTAATGACTCAATTGTGGTTCTTCCAAAAGCTTCGGGCTCCTTTGATAATGAAAATACTATCTTTGATATTGACATAATTTCTCTTAAATCTGATCGATGCTCGATAAATACAATATTTTTTTCTACTCCTAATTGCTCTACTTTTTGTTTTAATTCATTTAAAAAATTTTTCTTATTAGATTTTACATCTCCGACTATTAACCCGATTATATTGGAGTGATTTTTTCTCAATTTTGCTATTATTTCTATAAAATCTTCTTGTCCTTTCCACCTAGTAATTCTTCCTGGCATTGTTAGTAATATTTTATTTTTAGTTTCTGGATAATATTGATACCAATCTTTAATCCAAGTTTCTTTGGGCTTGAAGTGATATGGAAATTGGGCCGAATCTACACCACGATAATTTAAAAATAGTTTGTGTGAATTTAGTTTGTAATTTTTAAGTACATATTTTTTAATTGTCTTTGATATTACAATTACTTTATCTCCTTTTGTCATTATCGCACTATAAAAATTAACAGAATAAGGTCCATGAAAGGTAGTTATAAATTTTGGTCTTTCTTGGATAGGTATAATTTTCAAGGCTAAAAAACAAATCCATGCAGGGAATCTTGATCTAGCATGTAATATATCTACCTTATTATTTAAAAGAAATCTTGCTAAAATTGGGACATATTTCAATGTAAATAATGATTTTTTACCTATCGACCATTGAAAATGCTTACTTCCTTCTTTTCTTAAATCTTCTTGCATTCTGCCGCCGCCAGAAATAACTAGTGATTTATGCCCTCTTGAAACAAGAAATCTAGCAACCTCTAGAGTACCTCTTTCTACACCTCCTGAATTTAATTCAGGTAATATTTGTAGTACAGTTAATTTAGTTTTTTTATTTTTTATCATTACTATTTGCTTGTTATAAAATTTTATTAAATGATTTTTTTATATTATTTTTTAAATATTTTTTTGCTAATTTACTATTTTTTACATAATACTTATAATTTTTTGAAATCCTTATTATGGCATTTGAATAACCTTCAACATTATCTGCAGATATTGCATTTTTAAATTTTCTCAAGTTTTGCATTGACATATCTTTGACGGTAATTATTGGCTTTTCTAAAAATATTGCATCAGTAATAAAACCAGAACCACAATATTTGTATTGTATTTTGGAATAGGGTAATAAAAAAATATCAACCTGCTTAAGCAGTGATATAAATTCATTGCTATCTTCAGTTCCATATATATATTTAACATTTACTGAATTAGAAATATGCCTACTTAAATATTCATTAATTTTAAACAATATACTTCTCTTTTTTTTATTTTTACTCATTTGGATAATAAAAGTCACTCTAAAGTCTTCTTTATTTTTTTGAAAATACATTCTTAAATTTTTTATAATTTTAGGTATTGTAAACATTCCTTTTGAGCGCCTTGGGCCACCCAGACATCCTATAAATATTTCGTCTGTTATTTCTTTTTTACTTTTGATGTTGATCTTATATGGAACTGAAACGGGAAAAATAAGGCTTCCTGATGATTTTATTTTAAAACTATGCTCAATTTTTTTTGATAGCTCTTCTGTTTCTGAGAATAGTTTAATTAGCCCTTGATTTACTAATTGTGAAAAAATTTTTAATGTAGCTTTTGGTAAATTTTCCAAAAAAACTATATCGTGAATTCGAAGCACAGTTTTTAAATTTAACGGAATTTTTTTTTCATTATATAAATAAGTTATCAAAGCTATTTCTACTCTTCTAGCTGATGGTATTATAATTTTTTGTATTTTTTTTAGTTCTTTTTGATTTAAAAGCTTTATTAAAATATCTCCTGATTCTTGAATATATTCTATTGTCTCTTTACCTTCGTCTACCAAATTAAGCTTTGGTAATTTTGGTATTACTTTATTTTCAAATGGCATATCATTTATATTTATTCCTTCACTTGCTATTACTATTGATTTTTTGTTTCCTAATAATTCATTAATTGCATTTATTTGGGTTCTTTCATGTCCGATTGCAGAAAAAAGCCTTCTCTCTAAAATTATTATTATTTTATCCATCTTTTTTATTTTTTTTAAATTGATATAAATTATGCTTTATCCAATTAGCACATTTTTTTGCCTCATTTGGGAAAATTTTTAATTTATTTTTATTTTGATAGCTCTCATCCTGATTATAAAATATCCACCCTTCTTTTTTTAAAATATCTAATGCCTCTCTTCTTCGATTTCCTTTAGTATTTTCCAATGTTAAAATTCCTACTAACTGTCCTGAAGTTAATGATTCAGAAATCATTGATATAGAATCTTCAGTAATCCATGCATATTTTGCTTCGTGCATTTTATCCATTACCCAATTATTTTTCTGTTTTTTTGTGTTTGATAATTTTAAATTTTTATTAAGTTCTTCTTTAAGCCTTCCTAATTTATCTAAAAAATCTATTGGCGTCCTTCTTGAAGTAGATAATTCAAATTTTATTTGTGGATTTTTAATAACTAATTTTTTTATTTGCTTTATAACGCTATTACTATCCCAAATAAAGCTTCTTGAAGCCCCACCTATTAATATCAATCCCTTTCTTGGGTTTTTTTTTCCTATTTTTTTTATATCGCATAGTGCTCCCTTTGTTCTATAAACTGAACCTCTCCCAAAGTATCGATCATGTTCAGGAATTATACAAAGATCAAACCAATGGATAGGAAAACTAGGCTTCATTATTAATATAGATTTTCCACCAAATATAGCCTTAGCAATTAAAATACTTAAATGTACATTATGTCCAACACCTATTATTAAATCTGCACTCGGTAGATTTTTTAAGCTCTTTAATTTATTAAAAACTGTAAAGAAAAGGCTAGTAGTAAAAATATCAAAAGATTTTATATTCATTTCTAACTTTAAAAAATTAACTAATGCTAATGATTGTTTCTCGTGCCCTATCTTTCCATCAACAAAACGCCATACAATTATTTCTTTTTTTCTATTCATAGCTTTGATTCTACCAATAAACTATTTATTATTTCAGCAGATTTTGGAGCCATAGTTATTCCATATCTAAAATGACCTGCATTTATATATATATTTTCATATTTTTTATCTTTACAAATAACTGGAATATTATCTTTTGTGCCTGGTCTAAAACCTACCCAATGGTTTTCAACTACAATATTTTTAAGTGCAGGAATTACCTGTTCTGCTTTTTTCTTAAGATAATTTAATGATTCAGCCTTAATTTCCTTATCAAATCCAACTTCTTCAACGGTGCTACCAGCTATTATGACTCCATCTTTTCTTTGTAAAACATAAAACCCATCAAAGTAAAGTATATGATTTATTTTCAGAGATGAAGCTTTATATTGAATCATTTGTCCTCTTATTGGATAAATTATATTTTTGTATTCTGGTCGAATCATTGAAACCCATGCTCCTGAGGTAACTATAAAATAATCTGCCTCAATTGGGTCGCCTTGTTTCGTCCCCCATTTATTTAATATTTTTTCATCATTATTAAGTTTACAAAGTTCCGTATTCTCAACAACATTGATTCCTAGTTTATTTATATACAATTTTATTGCTTTCATTAGCCTTGGTGGCCTTATCTGAGCTACTGATGGAAACAAAATAGCAGGTGATTTATTAAATGTTGAATTTTTAATTTCATAACTATTTTTTCTAGACCATTGCTGAATTTCTTCTAAGGTTCTTGGTTTAATAAGCTTCATTCCAGTTTTAGAAAATTCTGGATTTACCCCTGTAACCCTAATCAACTTTTTTGAAAACTCTTCATAAAATTCAGATGAATTTTGGCATAAGTTATATACTTCTGATGAATATGCCCATGGCATTAGTGGAAATAAAATACCTGCCCCTGCCCAGGATGATTCTTCTCCGATTTTATTTTTTTCTACGATAACAACTGAAAATCCACTTTCTCTTAATTTAATTGCTGAAAGGCACCCAATAATACCACCGCCAATAATTGCAATTTTTTTTCTCAAGTTATTACTCACCAGTAATCGAAAATTTTTCAAATTCGATTAAATCTCTTGGTAACCCTAAAATTACGATCACATCTCCTTTTGAAACCTTAATATCTGGTCGTGGCTCAATATCTTCCAACATATTTGGCCTTCTTAAATGCTGTATTTCAACATTAAATTTATCAAACAATATTTTATGAATTTGTTTTCCTAACAAATAATAATTCTCTTTAATCTCGATTGAATGCAACTGTAATTGATCTTGGCCTTGTAAGTCATCATTTGCTTCTGAAGAACCCATAAAATAACCTCGAAAGATTTTATATCTTTCATTTCTAAAAGCTCTTATTTTCTTTATAACTCTTCCCAATGGTACATTTAATATTACAAGAGCATGAGACGCTAGCATTAAGCTACTTTCCAATACCTCAGGTACTACATCTGTAGCACCAGCATCTTGAAGCTGTTCAATTGATGATTCATCCCGAGTTCTCACTACCACTGGTAATTCTGGGTATATTTCTCGTATTACATTTAATACCTTCAATGAAGATCTATCGTCTGAATATGCTATCACCAAAGCTTTTGCCCTTTCAATGCCTGCCGCCCTTAAAACAACTCTTCTACTAGCATCTCCATACATTACTTTTTCCCCGGCATTTGCAGCATCGTTCACACGATTTAAATCCATATCAATTGCAATAAATGAAATATTTTCTTCTTTCAGAAATCTTCCTAGATACTGCCCCCCTCTTCCATAGCCACATATAATTACATGATCACTAAAATCTTCACTAGATGCTTCTATTTTTTTGACTAATCTTTCACTATTTTTTGAATACTCTTTTGATATATGTCTAGCAATACGACCATTAAATGGAATAATTAATGAGGCAAACAACATTGACAACAAGCACACTGATAAAATAATTTGAAGTAGCTCACCAGAAATAAGATTTTGTTCTTGTCCTAATGCTAAAATTACTAAGCTAAACTCACCAGCTTGTCCTAAAATTACACCTGCCCTAATCCCAACACCTAATTCGTACTTAAATAACGTAGCTAAATAAGTTATGACTGTCGCTTTGAAAATAGTGTAAATAAAAAATAATAAAAATATTGTAGAAAAATATTCAATAAAGACTTCTATGTTAAGCATCATACCTATGCTAATAAAGAAAAGTCCTAATAAAATATCTCTAAAAGATGCTATATCGGATTCAACTTGATATCGGTACCTTGTTTCAGAAATTAACATACCAGCAAGAAATGCTCCTAATGCATAAGATAGCCCAGTAAGTTTTGTTACATAAGCAAAGATAAGCGTAATCATTAGCACATTAAGTACAAATAACTCTCTTGATTTTTGTTTAGCGACTATTCCAAACCAGAAATTCATCACAGGCTGTCCGATTCTAAAGAGAATGAATAGCAAAACTATGATCTTGAATAATGAAATCCATAATAAACTGTATAAATCAACAACCTGTGAATTAAAAACTGGAATTAAAATTAAGATAAGAATTACAGCTATATCTTGAAACAATAAAATACCTATAGATAGCTGTCCATGGCGACTATTAAGGTCGATTCTTTCCATTAATATTTTAGATACAATTGCAGTTGATGACATTGTCAATGCTGAGCCAATAATAAATGCTGCTGCAAGATTTAGCCCTAAAAAAGTTGAAAATACCATTGTCGTTGCAAGAGTTATAGCAACTTGAGCACCGCCCAGTCCAAATAAAATATGTCGCATGGAGTTTAATTTAGGCAAGCTAAACTCTAAGCCAATTGTGAACATAAGAAATACAATCCCGAATTCAACAAAATGCCTGCTTGACTCAGAATCTGGTAACACCCCCAAGGCATATGGTCCTAGGATCAGCCCCACAACAAAATAAGCTATCATGGGCGGCAATCTTAAATATCTAAATAAGGCCACCATGAGAACAGAGCTGACTAATAAAAGAATAATTAGTTGGATTGATTCAAACATAAAGTATAGTCAATTTCATATATAACTTTATTCTACTATCAAACCCTTTTATACTTATAAAATAAATATATTTGAAGAAGGCTAATGAATAAAAATTCAGTTCAGATTATCAAGCTTGCACAAGAAGTTCTAAATATTGAATCGGAAGAAATTCTTAAGGCAAGTAAAAATATTTCTATTAACTTTAGTGATGCTGTCAATGAAATCCATCAATGTTGTGGGAGAATTGTTGTAAGTGGCATGGGAAAATCTGGCCATATTGCAAGAAAAATTGCCTCTACTTTTGCAAGCACTGGGACACCTGCCTTTTTTATGCATCCAGGTGAAGCAAGTCATGGTGATTTAGGCATGATTACTCAAGATGATATTGTCATATTTTTTTCTAATTCCGGCCAGAGTAACGAGCTCATATCCATTTTTCCCACAATAAAAAGAATAGGGGCCAAAATTATTGGTATATCTGGCAATGTTAATTCCGAATTGGCTAATCAAGCCGATATTCACATAAGCGCTGCTGTTACTAAAGAAGCATGTCCTTTAGGCCTTGCTCCAACTGCAAGCTCTTCTGTTTCATTGGCCTTAGGTGATGCTCTTGCCTTATGTGTATTAGATTTAAGAGAATTTACTGCTGAAGACTTTGCTAGATCTCATCCAGGTGGGAATTTAGGTAAGAATATATTAATAAAAGTGAAAGATATTATGCGTATTGGTGAAAATATCCCATCAGTTAATATTAAATCCTCACTAAAAGACGCAATAGAAGAAATATCTAAGAAAAAAGTTGGCTTTACAGGAATAGTAAATAATGAAAATACCTTAATAGGGATATTAACTGATGGGGATTTAAGAAGAGCGCTGCTGAGCAAAAAAAATATTGATTCCTCTATAAAAGAATGTATGACAGAAAGCCCCATCACTCTCAATGGCTCTGAGATGGCAATTGAGGCTGTTAATATAATGGAGAAATTCAAGGTTAATTGTTTTCTCATAACTGATAATAATAAAAAGGTGATTGGGATGTTAAACATAAATGATCTTTTTGAATCTAAAGTAATCTAGCTGCTAAATGGTAAATAAACTTTCAACAATTTTTGCCTTATTCCTTGTTTTGATAATCGCCTTTATCACTTATTGGCTTAAAAACGAGGTAGAAAAGGAGCTACTAATCAAAGATACTAATAATGTAAGTGGCCCTGAATTTTATTTAAGAAAGTTTAATAGCGTTCAAACTAAAAAAAATGGTGACGTAAAGTTTAAAATAAGTGCTAAAAAAATGGAGCAGTATGATTATGCTGAATATGCTATTTTAGATAAGCCTAATTTTACAAAGTATAGAAATAAAAAGCCTTATACATATATAAAAAGTAATAGTGGAAAGGTGATAAGCGGAGGTGATGAATATCTATTCTCAGATAACGTCATTCTAACCAGAGTTAAAACTAAAAAAAAGAGGGAGATGAAGCTTTTTACAGACCAATTAGATATATTACCAAATTTAGATATTATTCTAACAAAAAAACCAGTCAAAATAATACAAGAGCCAAGTATAGAGATTTATGGCGTTGGTATGAAGTATGATAATAAAGAAGGGGTCGTAAAACTATTAAGCAATGTCAGAGTTCGCTATGATAACCCAACAAAAAAATCTAAAATTAACTAATCACAATTTTATTGTGGTTTGTATGCTAACAATATTGTTATCTCTGACTACTATTACCTTTTCTGAGGAAGCCGATAGAGACAAGGCAATTGAAATTGAATCAGATACAATGACTGTAGATGATGCAAAAAGTATTAGTATCTATAAAGGTGATGTAATATTGAAGCAAGGTACACTAATTATTAGAGCAAACGAATTAATAGTTAGAGAGGACAGTCAGGGATTTCAGCATAGTTCAGCAATTGGCAAACCAACGACTTTCAAACAAAAAAGAGACGGACGGGAAGATTATATCGAAGGACGTGCAGAGAGAATAGAATATGATGGGCATATGGATAAAGTTCATTTGTATAGTAAAGCCTCTGTCAAACGCGGAAATGATACAGTTTTTGGTGATTATATAATGTACGATACTAATGCTGAATTTGCTCAGGCACTCTCTGGAAGCACTAAAGATGAAAATGGTAATGAAGTTAAAAAAGGAAGAACTCGAGCAATCATTAAACCTAAGAAAGATAACTAATTACTATGTCAGAATTAATTGTTCAAAATATAAAAAAAACTTACAAACAAAATTCTGTAGTTAAAGATATTTCCCTTAGAATTTCAAGTGGCGAAGTTATTGGTTTATTAGGCCCAAACGGAGCAGGAAAAACAACATCTTTTTATATGATTGTTGGATTAATAGCCTCAGAACATGGAACTATAAAAATTGATAGCCATGATTTAACAAAAATGCCCATACACAATAGATCAAAACTTGGTATTTCCTATTTGCCACAAGAACCTTCTATTTTTAGGAAAATGACAGTATCTGAGAATATTTTATCTATTTTAGAGCTAGGAAGATATTCAAAAAAACAAAATATTGAACGTCTAGAAGCACTTTTGAACGAATTAAGTATATCTCATATAAAAAATAATCCCTCAATAAGTCTATCGGGTGGTGAAAGAAGAAGGGTCGAAATTGCAAGATGCCTAGCAACAAATCCCAAATTTATATTATTGGACGAGCCCTTTGCAGGAATTGATCCAATTGCAGTGATTGATATTCAAAAAATTATTAAACAATTGGCATTATTAGATATTGGGATATTAATCACCGATCATAATGTTAGGGAAACCCTTGGTATCTGTGATAGAGCCTACATTGTTAACCAAGGAAAAATTTTTGCTTCAGGAAAGCCAGCAGAGATAGTAACCAACCAAGAAGTTAAAGACATATACCTTGGAAGGGACTTTTCTCTATAAAAAATGAAGCTAAGCTTTAATCTTAGACTATCTCAATCTTTAAGACTTACCCCACTCTTACAACAATCAATAAAATTGCTTCAGGCATCTCAGTCAGAATTAAATCAACTAATAGGAGATTACATAAATGATAATATTTTTCTAGAATTAGAAGATAGCGTAGAAAATAATTTAGCTAGTCAAACAAACTTCAATAACTCAAACGAAGCATCCCTTAAGAATGATTATTCTTATGAATTATTTGATACTCAAATAAAAAATCAAACACTCAAAGAATATTTAATTGAAAATTTAAGTATTTTTTCTTTTTCAGATAGAGATCAAATTATTTTGTTAATCTTAATTGACTCAATTAATGATGAAGGATACTTAATTGAGTCTTTAGAAAAAATTATAGAAATAATTCCTTTTGAGCCTCGAGCAGAGTTAAAGGAATTAGAAAATATTTTAATATTAATACAAAATTCTTCTTCTCCTGGAATTGGTGCAAGAAATTTATCAGAATGTTTATGCTTGCAATTAAAAATAATCAAAGGAAATATAAAATTGATTAATCGTGCAGAACAAATATGTAGGGAATTTCTAAATTTATTAGGAAATAAAAATTATACAGCACTAAAAAATAATTTAAATTGTGATGATAAAGAATTAAAAGAAACGATAATGCTCATAAAGAGTCTCAACCCAAAACCTGGTCTAATTTTTCAAAGAATTCAACCTCAAGACTTTATAAAAGCTGATAGCAAAGTTGAAAAGTTTGATAATAATTGGGAAGTTAGCTTAATTGAAGATAACTCTCTCAGACTTAAAATAAATGATGAGTACCAAGAAATGATTATGAAAAAATCTAGTAAATTTGATAAGGAAGCAAAAGATAAGTATCAAGAAGCGAAATGGTTAATTAAAAATTTAAGGGAAAGATCTATAACAATTGTTCGTGTTTCAAGAGCTATTATGCAAAAACAAAGTGAATTTCTTGAGAAAGGTCAGCTATTTTTAAAGCCATTAATCCTTAAAAATATTTCAGAAGAACTTGATTTACATGAGTCTACGATATCAAGAATCACAACAAATAAGTTCATATCTACTCCACATGGTATATTTGAACTAAAATATTTTTTTGGCTCAACAATAAAAAATGATGATGGTAATGCTCTATCATCAAAAGCAATTCTTTTTAAAATAAAAGAGCTTATAAAAAACGAGGACTCGGATCAACCTTTATCTGATAAGGCATTATCAATATTACTTAAGGATGAGGGAATTCAGGTTGCAAGAAGAACAATTGCTAAATATAGAATTGCTCTAAAGATTCTGCCTTCAAACCAAAGAAAAAACATCTAATTTAAAGGATTATTATGAATATAAATATTACTGGAAGACATTTTGAAATTACTAGTGCACTCATGGAATATATTGAAAATAAGTTTATAAAAATAAATAATCACTTTGATCATGTAATTGATGTTAAGTTTATTCTTAGTGTTGAAAAATTTGATAATATCGTTGATGCAACTATTCATTTGCCGCATCTCGACATTAATGCTAAATCAGTTGATGAAGACATGTACAAATCTATTGACTTAGTTATTAATAAATTAGATAGGCAGGTTATTAAATACAAAGAAAAGATTAAGAACCATCATCAGTCAGAAGGCTCTATTAAAAATAAATTATCTGACTAATATTTTAAATTAATAGGTAAGAAATAATGATTGGAATTTTATTAGTTACTCATGGTGAAATTGGAAAATCTCTAATTGATTGTGCAGCTCATATTCTGGATAACTACCCAAACTCGGTTGAATCTATTTCAATCAATCCTACTAATGATTTAAATGATCATAGTTGTAGCATATCAAAAAAAATTCAAAATCTAGATAGTGGAAATGGTGTATTGATAATGACGGATATTTACGGTGCCACTCCCTCTAATCTGTTAAGTAAATTTATTAAAAAAGATAAAGTTGAAGTTATTACTGGTGTAAATCTTCCAATGTTAATAAAAGCAATATCAGATAGAAAAGATAGTTTAAGTTCTTTAATTCATGGCTCAGTTGATTGTGCTAAAAAAAATATTAAGAAGATATGACTTATTAATGATTAAGAAAAAAATAAAAATAATTAATAAATTAGGACTTCATGCTAGAGCGTCAAGCAAACTGACTCAATTAGCATGTACCTTTACCTCAGAAGTATTCCTTAATAAAGATGGCATTAAGGCTAATGCGAAGAGCATTATGGAAGTATTAATGTTAGCTGCTAGTAAAAATACAATTATTTTATTAGAGGCTAGCGGTCCCGATGAGAAAAAAGCTATTTTAGATATTGAAAAACTTTTTGTAAATTATTTTGGAGAGGGTGAATAATGTCCTCTTTTAATATTCATGGGGTTCCAGTCTCTAATGGAATTGCTATTGGTAAAGCACACCTTATTTCCAATGCTTTATTAGAGGTTGTTCATTATCAATTAGATGAACAAGAAGTTCCAATTGAAATAAAAAGACTAGGAAGAGCAATAAATGAAGTAAGAAAAGATTTATTAAAAATAAAGAAGCAATTACTTAAAGATTCTTCTGAAGAATTTTCGGCATTTATTGATACTCACTTAATGATGCTTGATGATAAAAATTTTTCAGAAAAACCAATTAAAATTATTGTCGAAGATAGCTGTAATGCTGAGTGGGCACTAAAAAAACTAATAGATTTTTTCATAAGTAAATTTGACCAGGTAAACGATGAATATATAAAAGAAAGAAAGAATGATGTTATTCAAGTTATTGAGAGAATTCTTAAAGTTCTCCTTGGGTACCCTAACCAATTAAATCAAACCAACAAAGAAAGTTCCAAGATTTTAGTTGCACATGATATATCTCCTGCAGATGCACTCCAATTTAAGAATCATCAATATGCTGCATTTATAACAGATATGGGAGGGTCAACTTCTCACACAGCCATTCTTGCCAGAAGCCTTAATATACCCTCCATAGTAGCTCTGCAAAATGCTAGGGATCTAATTAAAAATAACGAACAAATTATTGTCGATGGCAATCAAGGCATAGTCATTATAAATCCTTCAAAAGATATTCTTGAAGAGTACTTAGTCAGACAGAACCTATGGGGGATTGAGCAAAAAAAACTTTCAAAAATAAAAAATGTTGCATGTAAAACTCTTAATAATGAAGAAATTGAATTATTAGCAAATATTGAAGTTCCTGGAGATATCGAATCAGTTAAATTTAATAGGGCCTCTGGTATAGGTCTTTTTCGAACAGAGTTTTTATTTATGAATAGAAAAGAATTACCAAATGAAGAAGAACAATTTGAGATATATAAGGCATTAGTAAAATCTATGAAAGGGAAGACAGTAGTGATTCGCACTCTAGATTCTGGTGCTGATAAATTGACATCAGCTGATACAACTATTAGCTCCAACCCAGCCTTAGGTCTTAGGGCTATAAGATTATGCTTATCGGAGCCACAATTATTTAATATTCAACTTAGGGCCATATTAAAAGCTTCTCGATTTGGTAAGATTAAAATATTAATACCAATGTTATCTTCATTATCAGAACTAAGACAAACTAAGTTACTAATTCAAAGAGCTAAAAAATCTTTAAGTAATGAAAGAATTTTATTCGATGATGACATCCAAATTGGTGGCATGATTGAGGTCCCAGCAGTGGCTATCAATGCTGACGCTTTTGCACAGGAATTAGATTTTCTATCGATAGGAACTAATGATTTAATTCAATACACTTTAGCGATTGATAGAACTGATGACAGAGTTTCACATTTATATAATTCACTTCACCCAGCCATATTAAAATTAATCAATATAACAATAAAGGCTGGTAAGAAATATAACAAGGAAGTGTCAATTTGTGGAGAAATGGCTGGTGATTCCAAGCTAACCAAATTACTTCTTGGAATGGGTCTGAGACATTTTTCGATGCACCCATCTAGAATATTAAGCGTAAAAAAACAAGTTTTAAACTCTAATACACAAAAATTAGAGATGTGGTCTGCTAAAATTCTTAAAACAAAAGAATCAGAAAATATAGAAACTTTAATTCAAAAAATTAATCAATAATGTACTTATAAAAAACAGGAGATTTAATTATTTCAAATCCATTACTAAATAGAGTTGGTTTACCTTTATTTGAACAAATAAAGGTAGATCATGTGTCTCCCGCGTTAAATAAAGTTTTAAAAGAAAACAAAAATGTAATTAAAAAAATAGAATCTGACAACCAAGAACCGAGCTGGCAAAATTTTGTGTCTCCTTTACAGCAAAGTAATGAAAAACTGAGTCGTGTATGGTCCCAGGTTAACCACTTGAATGCTGTAGTTAACAATGAAGAATTAAGAATAATTTATAATAAAAATCTTACTAAAGTAACTAAATACTACTCGGAACTTTCTCAAAATGCATTAATTTACAAAAAATTTAAGAAAATTAGAGCTGGAAAGATATATACAAAACTTACCACTCCGCAAAAAAAGATTATTTCAGATGAAATTTTAGGTTTTGAATTAGGTGGTGTAGGATTAAATCCGCTTAAGAAGGTAGAATTTAAAAAAATCCTAAGCAAGCTATCGAAACTAAGTTCAAGTTTTGAAGAGAATTTACTAGACTCAGTAAATAATTATTCACTTTTAGTTAGCGATAAAAGTAAATTAAAAGGAATCCCAAAGAATATTTTAGTAAAAGCAAGAGTTGATGCAAAAAAACAAAATAAAAATGGTTGGTCTTTTAGTCTTGATTTTCCTTGTTACTTGCCAGTAGTGCAATACGCTGATAATAGAGAATTAAGAGAAGAAATTTATTATGCATATGCTACTAAAGCTTCGGACCTTGGTGATAAGAATGTAGACAACACCAATAATATTAATAACATCCTTATGCATAAAAAAAGATTATCTAATCTATTAGGTTTTTCTAATTATGCATCAATGGCTTTAACAACTAAAATGGCTAATTCTAGTAAAGAAGTTATAAATTTCCTTGAAAATCTGTCAAAAAAAGCAAAACCATTTGCAAACAAAGATATGGAAGATCTTAAAATTTTTGGTAAGAAAGTAGGTATCAAGAATATTGAAGCGTGGGATATAGCTTATCTCTCAGAAAAAATAAAAGAAGATCGTTTCAATTATTCCGAACAAGAAATTAAGAATTATTTTCCAGATTATAAGGTGATTGAAGGTTTATTTAAGGTTGTTGAAAGTATCTATGGGATTTGTATTCATAAAGAAATTACTGAAATTTGGCATAAAGATGTCACATTTTATAAAATTAAGAATAAATCTAATAAAATCATTGGTTATTTTTATTTAGATCTTTATGCTCGTAAAAATAAAAGAGGGGGAGCTTGGATGGATGAAGCTATCTCAAAGTTTAAGTTTCCTAATGAACAAACTTACCCTGTTGCTTATTTAACATGTAACTTTACAGCCCCAGTTAACAACAATAGTTCTTTATTAACACATGATGAAGTTATTACACTTTTTCATGAATTTGGACATGGTCTACATCATCTTTTGACAGAGATTAATGACTATGGTGTTTCTGGAATCCAAGGAGTTGAGTGGGATGCTGTAGAACTACCTAGTCAATTTATGGAAAACTTCTGCTGGGAATGGTCGGTGATAAAAAACATGACTGAGCATATTGAATCTAAAAAAACAATGCCTAAGTTACTATTTAATAAGCTTCTAAAATCTAAAAATTTTCAATCTGGGATGCAAACCACTCGGCAAGTTGAATTCGCATTATTTGATATTATGCTTCATAGTACCTACAACCCTATTAGTAAAAATTTTCTCACCCTTCTTAATCAAGTTCGTGATCAAGTAGCTGTAGTGTCTCCGCCCAGTTGGAATCGTTTCCCACATAGTTTTTCACATATTTTTGCTGGAGGATATGCTGCAGGATATTATAGCTATAAATGGGCTGAGGTTTTATCAGCTGACGCCTATAGTCTTTTTGAAGAAATTGGGATTCTTTCAGCAGAAGCAGGAGATAAATTTAGAAAAGAAATCTTAGCAAAAGGTGGATCTAGGCCCGCTATTGAATCTTTCATAAAATTTCGGGGCCGAAAGCCATCAATTGATGCACTTTTAAAACATCATGGTCTCTTAGTATGAAAATTGCATCATGGAATGTTAATTCCTTAAATGTTAGGTTTCCTCATGTAATTGAATGGTTAAATAAAAATCAACCAGACATTCTTTGCCTCCAAGAAACAAAACAAGATAATGATAAATTTCCGCATTCTGATTTTAAATCTCTTGATTGGTATTCATATCATAATGGGCAAAAGACTTATAATGGTGTTTCAATTATTAGTAAAAAACCTTTAACTGATATTTCATTAAATATTGATGGATTTGAAGATATTCAAAGTAGATTAATTGCTGGAACATATGAGGATAAAAATAAAAAAATTAGAATAATATCTGCATACATCCCTAATGGGCAGTCATTAGATTCAGATAAATTTGTCTACAAAAAGAATTGGCTTATGCATTTCTGTAAACTGTTAAAGAGTTTAAAAAAAGATTATGAAAATATTATACTAACTGGTGATTTTAATATTGCTCCTGAAGATATCGACTGTCATGACCCTGTTATATGGATAGGAAAGAATCTAGTTTCTGATATCGAAAGAGATTATTTTCAAAAAATCTTAAAGCTAGGATTTACAGATTCATTTAGATATCTAAATCCTGATTCCATAGAGTTTTCATGGTGGGATTATAGGATTCCTTTAAAGCGAAACTTAGGCATGAGAATTGATCATATCCTCACAACAGATTCTTTGTTGGAGAATTTAAAAAAAGCATACATAGATAAACAACCTCGGACAATCGAAAGGCCATCTGATCACGCCCCTGTTATTTCTGAATTCAGTTAACTACTTACTTTTAATGCCAAGAGACTTTAGCTTTCTATATAAATGAGTTCTTTCTACACCAGATTTTTTTGCCAAATCTGTAACCGAAAGTTTATTTTGCATATTAAAGTTAAAATATAATTTTTCAAATTCGTCTCTGGCCTCTCGAAGAGGTTTATTGAAGATTTCTTCACCAATGCTGGTAATTTTTTCTTCCGTATAAACTTTTTGATTTTCTTTAGATTTAAAATTTTGTAAGTAATTTACAACGTCTTGTGATGATATTTTTTGTCCTGGAGTAACTTTAATTAAATTAAATACAATATTATCAAGTGAATCAATGTCACCTATAATCCCACATATCCTTAAAGAATTTAATGCAGAAATCTCAAATTCTTTATACCCTAAATGCTTATTCATCGATAGGTAGAATTTAAGGATTGCTAATGAAAAATCGGGAATTAGATCTTGGTTATTTAAAAAATCAGGCATATTTAAAATATTTTTTTTTGGGACTTCACTCGATGTGATACTTTGTATATTGTCATCAATAAATATAATTTTTATCTTTTTAAATATATTTTCCTTTAAATATTTACTTATTTTTTCTTTTTTTAAATCTTCAAATTTTGAATAATTTTTAAATAGTATTGCATTGCAACCTTTCTGTGCAGCTTTTTCAATAAAATTATCTTTAATAACTGCATTTGAATCAATAAGTAAATAGTTTGTTCCGACAAGGCTATTAATACATACATTTAAAAAATTACCATCTGCACCTTCTAAATATATTAAGTTAGATGTTTTAAGGTCTATTATTTTCTGTTTAAACTGAATTGCCCAATTTAATTGAGTAGTGTTAAAAAAACTTTGATCAATTTTTGATGTATGTATTTCTTTTTTTAATGCTAAATTTATTGTATTTAATAATTTTTGTAATGAAATTGGTTTTTCTAGAAAGTCATATGCTCCAATTTTTGTTGCTTCAATTGCTGTATCTATTGTTCCATGTCCTGACATCATTATTACCGGGCAATTTATTTTATTATTTATTGCCCATTCTTTAAGTAATGTTATTCCGTCACAATCTGGCATCCAAATATCTAGAAGAATTAATTCAATCACTTCTTTATCTTTTATTAATCTAGCTGCACTTGCATTTTCTGCTAAATATATTTTATGCCCTTCATCTTCAAGAATATCTCTTAATGACTCTCTGATATCTTGCTCATCATCAACAACTAATATATTAGTTTTAGCCATATTTTTTATCTTCTTCCACTTTTAAGTTTTATTATGACTCTTGTTCCTGAATTTCTTATTCTTTCAATTTTAATGTCACCATTATGTTCCTCAATAATTTTATGCACTATGGCTAATCCCAAACCTGTTCCTGTTTTTTTAGATGTAACATATGGCTCAAAAATTCTTCCAATAATTTCATCACTGATCCCAATCCCATTATCTTCCAGAATTAACTCTACTTCATTAACTTTTTTCTTTATAAATATTCTTATTTTCGGTTTTTTACTATCTTTTAAAGCGTCTTTTGAGTTTTCAATTAAATTTATTATTACTTGCCTTATTTTATTTTGATCTGCATAAATTATTGGTATATTTTTATCTTTTTTAACATCTATTATTTTATCTATTTCATATAGCTCAATCACCTCATCTATAAGGTTATCAATTCTTATTTGATCTTTTTGTATTTTTGGTGGTCTTGCATATTCAGCAAATTCATTAACCATTATTTTTAGTGAATTTACCTGGTTTACAATCGTATTTGTTGACCTCTCAAGGATAATTGCGTCTTCTTTATTCAACTTATTACCAAACTTATGCTGTATTCTTTCTGCGGATAATTGTATAGGTGTTAATGGGTTTTTTATTTCATGGGCTAGTCTCCTTGCAATTTCACCCCATGCGCTATGCCTTTGTGCCTCAGTAACTTCAGAAATATCATCAATTACTAATACGTATGTCTTATTTTTTTTATCATTTAATGGAGTTATTTGTAACATTATCGTTCGTTCTCGATTATCTTTATATAATTTAAATTCTTGGCTGACTTCTTTTTTATTCTCTTTATTATCAACTATGTAGGTACTAATAAATTCATATAATGGCTCAAAGCCCTTATTATCTGATATTACTGCACTCATCAGCTTATTATTCATTTTGCTTTCTTTATTTTGAAGCATTTTTGATGCTGAAACATTATTTAATCGAATTATTTTCTTCTCATCGATTACTATGACGCCTGTTGTTAAATGCGCTAGTATGGTCTCAAGAAATGTTCTTGCAAGCTCCAATCTTTCTCTATCTTTCTCAGAATTTTTTGTCGCTTGTTCCAATTGAGACGTCATACTATTAAATGACTTTATTAAAATTCCTAATTCGTCTTTTCCCTGTTCTGAGATAATTTTTTTATAATTACCTTTGGATATTTCTCTTGTTGCATCTGCTAGCATCGCTAAAGGTGATGAGAACTTTCTACTAATAACAAATGAAGCTGCTACAGATGATAATAATGCTAATAACAATACTAGCGTTAACGTTAAAATATAAATAATTTTTAATGAATTTCTGCTATACGTTAATTGCTGATATTCATCATAAACAGATTCTACTGATAACGCCAAATTAGCAATTGATGGCGGTATTGGCTGAGTTAATTGAAGAATCAATTTCTTTGACATTACATTTTTTGAAATAATTGGTATAAATGCTTTTAAGAATATTTGCTCTCCATTTGTTTCTTCAATTTTTCCAAAAAAGTCTCTACTCCCTCTTTCTAAATCTTCAATATTAGGAATGGGAGGTATTAAATTATTTCTCTCACTTGAAACTTCTATAATTAATGAGTCTTGATCAAATATAACAGCATCTTGAATTCCAAATTTTGCTCTTAGATCTGTCAATATATTATTTCTTTGATCAACTTCTGCATTACCGATTGAATAGGCAATACTTTTTCCTTTTAGCTCAATGTCACTCATTAAAATATCGATTGTTTTTTGTCCTAGAGTTAATCCTCCTTCTAAAGCCGATTCAACTTTTACATCAAACCATGACTCAATCGATTTTGTTAGAAAATTTACAGACACTAAATACACAATTAAAACAGGGACTATACCCATTAGAGCAAATGATAATACAAGTCTTAAAGTAAGTCGACTACCTGTAATTTCTTTTTTAACACTTTGAAGTAATTGAAAAATCTGTACTCCTATCAAACCAATTAAAGAACATATAAAAAATATATTCAATCCCAATAGAATTCTAAAGGAGTCACTTGAAATAAGATCTGAATTTGAAATTGCTTTTGCTAATAAAATAAGTAAAGCAATGCCAATAAATGCTGCCGTTGTGATTAAATATTTTAATTTAATTTTCAAAGTTTATGGATACTTTTATTAGAATTCATATACCAGGTTCTATCGAAGTAATTGACCTGTAAAGGCTTAGGTAATTTTTTCCTTTCTAAAGATACATTTAACCATAATTCATGATTTATATGATTATCAATGATTGAAAATTCAAAATCTTCCACTGTTGAAATTTTTTTTATTGCTTCATCAATATGCTTATATTCATATTTTTTTCCATTTATATCTTTTATTTTATATACCTTTCTTAATGCTTTATATTCAATTTGATAATACCTTATTTCTTTTGAAACAGTCTTATTTGGCAAAATATCGTTTATTTTAACTATCTTTAAGATTACCTTGAATACCAAAGGTATTCCATTGTTAATTGCTTTCCTTATTGGAGAATCAATATTTATTTCTTGCTTAAAGTTTAAGTATCTTATATTTTCTTTGGCATTGATAACTACATCTTTAATTAATATCTCATTAACTTCAGATTGATAAAATCTGTCTATTATTAATAGAGCAACAAAAATAGTAATTATGATAACGCTAATTTTTTTGAAGAAGAGCATAAAATAATCCATCATGATTATCTGAAGGAAGAACTTGATTTTTTATGTGAGTTATATTTGACGGAAATACTATATCTATTTCAGAAACATTATCTATACCTTGCTTAAACTTTTCTATAACCCCTCTATTTTCTTCTTCAAATATAGAACAAGTTACATATAATAATTTTCCACCATCTTTTAACATTGGCCATGCTGCCTTTAATAAAAACAACTGATTGTCTGCAAAATTTTGAAAATCATTAATTCTTCTTAGCCATTTTATATCAACATGTCTTCTAACTATACCAGTTGCCGAACATGGAACATCTAGTAATATTCGATCAAAATACTGTTTATCCCACCATTCATTTTGGTTATTTATTGTTTCATTTAATACCTTAGCTTTAAAACCTTGGCGCTTAATATTATTATTAATTTTCAGTGTTCTTTGGTTATCACTTTCAATTGCTGTTAGTTGTATCTCATTTAACTCTAGCATATGACAAGCCTTCCCCCCTGGAGCAGAACATGCATCTAAAACTTTTTGATTTTCCTTTAAATCAATTATATGTGCTGCTAACTGAGCTCCTAAGTCTTGGACCGATACCTTGCCATCTAAAAATCCTGGTATTTTATTTACATCTAAAGGTTTTCTTATAATTAAACATTCATCGCTCACTAATGTGTGGTCAATCCTCTGCTTACGCAAGGTATCAGAATAATCTTTTATTTTAATTTTTTTTGAATTAACTCTTAAGGCTAGAGGAGGATGCTGATTTCCAATGTTAAGGATATCTTCCCAATTTTTTGGGTATTGTTTTTTTACTTTTTCAATCCACCAATTTGGATAACTAAACATTGCAGATTGATTTTCTTTTAATTGCTTCTGAAGACTGTCTTTATTTCTTAAAAAATTCCTTAATACTGCATTTATAAAAGAACTTTTTTTATGATCAATCTTTTTTGCTGCATCAACAGCCTGGTTAACCAAAGTAAAATCATTTGATCTAGAATGATTTATTTGAAATAAAACTATATGTAAGAGTGCCTCGAGACATAAATTTTCAATTTTATTTTTAACCAAGCTATTGATATAAAAATTGGATTTTCCTAAATCTCTTATAGCCCCATAAGTCATATCTTTTATTTGTGATAAATTTTCTTCTTCATTATTATATTTTTTTAGCACTAGCTGAAAACTTTTATCTAAATTTTTTCCTAAAAGAACTTGTTCTACTATCTTTGCAGCTAGCAATTGAGATTGGCTCATCATAAAAGCAGTTCACCATTAATAATCTTATTTGCAGTAATAAATTCTCTTCCTGTCATTCTTCTCTTACCTTCTAGTTGAATTTCTGTCACCTCTATAGCTCCATCAACTGTGGCTATAAAAAGGCTACCCTTTGCTGTGTTTACAAATAAACTACCTGGTTTATTTACTTCAGTATTGCCATCGTTAGTGACTTTCCATATTTTTAAAACTTTACCTCTAAAATTACAGAATACACCTGGGAAAGGGTTAAAAGCATTTACCTTATGCATTATCTGCTCAGATGTTACATCTTTCCATATTACTTTTGCCTCAGATTTCTTAATTTTATTTGCATAAGTTACTTTTTTTTCATTTTGCTTAGTTAATTCAAGAGTCTTGTTAATAGCAATATCATTAACGACATTAACCATTAATTCAGCGCCTAATTTAGATAGATACTTTGTCATTTCACCAGTATTTGTATCTTTACCCAAATTGATTGACTTTTTTCTAATCATATCTCCTGTATCTAATTTTGGAGCGACTGACATAATAGTAACTCCAATCTTTGAGTCACCAGCTTCAATAGCTCTTTGAATTGGCGCAGCTCCTCTCCATGCTGGCAAAAGAGAAGCATGAACGTTATATGCGCCTTTACTAAAAATCTCTAGTATTTTGCTTGGTATGATTAAGCCATATGCAGCCACTACCAAAATATCCGCATTAAGATCTAATAATTTTTTAAATACAGCATCATTATTCAATTGATCTGGTTGAAAAATAGGGATACTAAAATTTTCAGCTTTTTGTTTAATTGGGCTTATTTTAATATGCATTCCTCTACCCGCTTTCCTGTCTGGCTGAGTAAGAACTAATACAATTTGATGCCCCTCTGAAAATAGAGCACTTAATGTTGGTACAGCAAACTCTGGGGTACCGGCAAAAACAATCTTTAGTTTTTTGTTTATCATTACTTTTTTAAATTCTGATTTCTTTTATCATTTCTAATTTTGTTATTTTCACGAGCAAATACACTTTTTAATACTATCAACATTATTGACAAATTGGACTAGATAATTCAATACGTTCAAAATTGTCATATTATGTTGATTAATTAATTATTAACTGTTAAATTAAATTCATTGACGCATAAATAATTTTAATAGATTTAATTATACTGCTTACAGGTTGATTTTCTTTTTTTCATTGTAAAAGTTTATAATTTAGATGGTATTAATTTAAAAAAAATAAGGATTTATCATGTTTGATTTACTTATCTATATGTTTGAAAACTACCTAAGTTCTAAAAATAATCTAGACTTTGCTAATATGACTTTAGAACTTGAAGCCGCTGGATTTAAAAATAAAGATATTGAAAGTGCTCTTGACTGGTTTACAGAACTGAAGGAAATGTCAGAAAAAATACCTCAATCTCACTCACTGAAACTAAATGATAAGTTAAGAATTTTTACAGATAAAGAAAAAGAAAAGTTTTCTCTTGATGGGTTAGGTTTTATTTTATTTCTCGAACAAGCTAATGTCTTAAATTCAATTGAACGTGAAATTATTATTGATCGTGCAATGGCTCTTAATCAAAACATAATTAATATTGATGAAGTACGCTGGATCGTAATGATGGCACTATGGAATAATGGTCGAGAAAATGACTATCTTTTTGTTGAAGATTCTTTGTATCAAACAGAACGACTAACTTTACATTAATTACTTATATTATTAATTATTTTTGAAACAATTTTTGATTCATTTAAAGTATAAAAATGAATCCCAGGTACATCATACTGAACTAATGTTTCACATAGTTCTGATATAACATCAACACCGTAATCTCTTAATGATTGAATATCATCACCATAACTTTCAAGCTTTAACCTTAGCCATCTGGGTATTTCTGCGCCACAATTTGATGAAAATCTTGATAGTTGCTTGATATTATAGATGGGCATAATGCCAGGAATAATAGGTACAGAAATAGAATTCTTCTGACATTCCTCTATAAATTTAAAATAAGCATCCACGTTGAAAAAAAACTGCGTGATTGCTGAATTTGCTCCAGCCTCTATTTTTCTTTTAAAATTATTTAAATCATCAGTTGCAGACTCTGCTTCTGGGTGATATTCAGGATATGCACCGGCTTGAATATGGAAATATTCTCCTGTTTCCTCTCTTATGAAAGAGATTAACTCATTAGCATATTTAAAATCTCCATGACTTATTGCTCCTGATGGGTTATCTCCTCTTAGAGCAATTAAATGGTTAATATCATAGCTCTTATATTCACTTAAGATGTTTCTAATTTCTTCTTTTGAAGAGCTTATGCAAGATAGATGAGGTACGCCATTATTATTTGATGCTTCAATACTTAAAACTGTTTCTAACGTTTTAGTCTTAGTTGAACCGCCAGCACCAAAAGTAACGGAAAAAAACTCTGGGTTAAATTCCGATAATGTTTTTATTGTTTCATTAAGCTTAAGATCTCCCTCCTCTGTACGAGGAGGGAAAAATTCAAAACTTACTGATGACAAATTAGACATGTCTTAATACCGATATGTCTCAGTTTTAAATGGTCCGTTAATATCTACATCAATATATTTCGCTTGCTCTTGAGTTAACGTTGTTAAATCCGCATTTAGTGTAGTTAGTTGTAATCTCGCAACTTTTTCATCTAAATGTTTAGGCAACACATGGACACCAAGTGGATATTTTTCTTTTTCAGAGAATAATTCTATTTGAGCAATCACCTGATTTGCAAAAGAAGAGCCCATAACATAACTTGGGTGGCCTGTACCACATCCAAGGTTAACTAGACGGCCTTTTGCTAAAAGGATAATACGCTTATTGTCTGGGAAAATTACATGGTCAACTTGTGGTTTTATTTCTTCCCATTTATATTCTGATAATGAGGCAACATCAATTTCATTATCAAAGTGTCCAATATTACATACGATAGCTTGGTCCTTCATTGCCTTCATATGTTCATGATTAATCACGTTGTAATTCCCTGTTGCAGATACAAAAATATCAGCATATTTAGCGGCATACTCCATGGTCACTACACGATAACCTTCCATAGCTGCTTGAAGTGCACATATTGGATCTACTTCAGTCACCCAAACCTGAGCAGATAAAGCTCTTAATGCCTGAGCAGATCCTTTGCCTACATCTCCATATCCACAAACTACAGCAACTTTACCCGCAATCATTACATCAGTTGCTCTCTTAATTGCATCTACTAAAGACTCTCTACATCCATATAAATTATCAAATTTTGACTTTGTTACTGAATCATTTACATTAATAGCAGGAAATGCTAATTCATTATCTCTAAACATTTGATAAAGACGCATAACTCCCGTCGTAGTCTCTTCGGTTACCCCTTGAACATGAGGCAATCTTTCAGAATACCAAGATGAATTTATCTTTAGTTTATTTTTGATAGCATTAAATAAGCAAACTTCTTCCTCAGTAGATGGTTTATCCAGAACTGAGATATCTTTTTCTGCTTTAACTCCAAGATGAAGTAGAAGAGTCGCGTCACCTCCATCATCAAGAATCATATTTGTATATTTTTCTTCTGGCCATTCAAAAATACGATGCGTAAATTCCCAATACTCGTCGAGACTTTCATCCTTGAAAGCAAAAACTGGTGTTCCCCCTTCGGCAATTGCAGCAGCAGCATGATCTTGAGTTGAGTAAATGTTACAAGATGCCCATCGAACATCAGCACCTAATTCATTAAGTGTTTCAATTAGAACGGCTGTTTGAATAGTCATATGAAGAGAGCCAGAAATTCGGGCTCCTTTTAGCGGTTTTTCACTTGCGTATTCTTTACGAATTGCCATTAATCCAGGCATTTCTGTTTCAGCTATTGCGATTTCTTTTCTGCCAAAACCTGACAAGCTAATATCTGCTACAAGATAATCTTTAATATTTAAATCTGAGTCAGTCACTGTATTCATTTTTTTTCCTATAAATAATAGTGACCAGTAAGATGAGTGTTTCACCAATCATCCGTAACTGGTACGGTTTAATAATGGTGAACGCAGTTACAAATAAATTTGCATCGAGCCTGGGAAAATTCTTGCAGCGTCCCTCGAATAAGAGCAATACTAATTTAAATACCAATCAAAATCAAGTAGATAATGGAAATTTACTTAATTTTTAGGGAGGATTCTTTATCTGTCATTTCCCATGAGAATTCAGGCTCATCACGGCCAAAATGGCCATAAGCAGCTGTTTTTTTATATATTGGCCTTAGTAAATCTAATGTTTGTACAATACTTTTTGGCCTTAAATCAAATTCTTCTGCAACTAATTGAGATAACTTTTCATCGGAAAGTGTTCCAGTTCCATAGCTATCCACCATTACAGAAGTTGGTTTTGCTACTCCTATTGCATAGGAAATCTGAACGAGACATTTACTTGCTAAACCAGCAGCAACTATGTTTTTTGCAACATAACGAGCACCATATGCAGCAGATCTGTCTACCTTACTAGGATCTTTGCCTGAGAATGCTCCTCCACCATGAGGAGCAGCACCCCCGTAGGTATCTACAATAATCTTTCGGCCTGTTAAGCCACAATCTCCTTGAGGGCCGCCAATCACAAATCGACCTGTGGGATTAATTAAAAATTTAATATCTCCTTTTATAAGTTCTTTTGGAATAATGGGTCTAATAATTTCTTCTATCACAGCTTCACGAAGCTCATTTAATTTAATATCAGGGGAATGCTGAGTGGATAAAACAACTGTATCTACTCTTATTGGTTTATTTCCATCATATTCAATTGTTACTTGAGATTTCGCATCTGGTCTAAGCCAAGAAAGTTTTCCATTTTTCCTAAGCATTGCCTGCCGTGCTACTAGTCTATGAGACAAATGAATTGGCAGAGGCATTAATTCATTTGTCTCATCACAAGCATATCCAAACATCAGACCTTGATCACCTGCTCCTTGATCTAAAGGATCGTCCATTGCTCCATCAACACCCTGAGCAATATCTGATGATTGGGTGTCATATTTAACCAAAACTTCACATGTTTTATAATCAATCCCAAAGTCATCATTATCATAACCAATTAATTTTAAAGTATCCCTGGCTACTTTTTCATAATCTATTTTTGCATTAGTTGTAATTTCGCCTGCAAGAACCACCAGATTTGTATTTGTTAAGGTTTCTGCAGCGACCCTTGAATTAGGATCTACAGTTAAAATTGCATCCAAAACGGCATCTGAAATCAGATCAGAAACTTTATCAGGATGTCCTTCTGATACTGACTCAGAAGTAAATAAATATTTTTTCATAGAAAACCTTATATAATTTATCTTATTAACTCGATAGAATAACAAATAACATAAATAAAAAATAGAAATAAATGAAAATTCCATTTACAAAAATGCATGGTATTGGTAATGACTTTATAATTTTGAATCAATTATCAAATAAATATAATCTAAATTCAAACATAATTAGATCACTTTCCCATCGTCAATTTGGTATTGGGTTTGATCAACTTTTAATCATAGAGTCCAGTTCAAATCCAAAAGCAGAATTTAAATATCGGATTTTCAATTCAGATGGAAACGAAGTTGAACAATGTGGGAATGGGGCACGATGCTTTTATTATTATATAAGAAATAAAAAACTTTCAGAAAGCGCACGTATTACTGTTGAAACAAAATCAGGTTTAATTGTTCTTTCAGAATCCTCTAAGGATTTAATCTCTGTTGATATGGGAAAGCCTATTTTTAAAGATAAAATTAGTGATTTATTTACATATGTCTCTATTGGAAATCCTCATGCAGTTCTTGAGCCACTTGGTAAAGATGAAAAATGGGAAGGCGCTTTAGAGCTTGGTAAAGAAATACAAGCTAATAGTGTCTTATTCCCTGATGGAATAAATATTGGGATGATGAAAGTTATAGATAAAAATAATTTAAAACTTAAAGTCTTAGAAAGAGGAAGTGGTATTACTTTAGCTTGTGGCTCTGGTGCCTGTGCAGCTAGTGCTGTTGCAATCCAAAAAGGACTAGTAAAAACTCCAGTTACAGTCCTAATGGATGGTGGCAATCTAATAATTGATTGGGATGGTTTAAATTCAATAATAATGTCTGGTCCGGCTAAAATTGTATTTGAAGGGGAATTGAATTTAGACTTAATCAAAGAATATGAATAATCTTGAATTAGTTGAAGAGTATAAAAAATTTATAAGTTTTGAAAAAAGATTAAGTCCTTCTTCAATTAAAAATTACCTTCGAGATATTAATGAGTTACTAAAACTTAATGAAAATAAAGAATTAAATAGCTACAGACTTGAAGATATAAGAAAAAATATTTCTATGCTCCATTCTAGAGGGTTGGGAGGAAAATCTTTATCGAGGCTGCTTTCTTCCTGGAGAGGTTTGTTTAATTTTTTAATTGATCAACACAAGTTTAAAAAAAATCCTACCTTGGGAATTAAGGCGCCTAAAAGTAAAAAATTGCTTCCTCAAACATTATCAGTTGATCAAACGTTAAAACTTATTGATATTAAAGAAAATTCTTTTTTAGGAATTCGTGATCATGCTATTTTAGAATTATTTTATTCGTCTGGGCTTCGATTATCTGAATTAGTAAATCTAAATCAGAATGGTATTAATTTTGATGATGGAACAATTTCTGTAATTGGCAAAGGTGATAAAGAGCGAGTCGTTCCCTTGGGCTCTTTTGCTTCTATTGCCATAAAAAAATGGATAGGAGAAAGAAAAAATATTTACGGGCTAGAAAGTAATAATAAAATACTTTTTTTAAGTAAGTATGGGAAAAAATTAACCCCTAGAGCAATTCAATATAGATTAAAATTTTGGGCAATTAAACAAGGTATTCCTGAAAATATTCATCCACATCTTCTTAGGCATAGTTTTGCATCGCACCTTCTTCAATCAAGCCAAGATTTAAGAGCGGTTCAAGAGCTATTGGGCCATGAAAATATTAGTACGACCCAAATTTATACTCATTTAGATTTTCAACATCTTTCAAAAATATATGATAAAACACATCCACGTGCTAAGAAAAAATAAGAAAGAAAGTAAATTCTCTATTGATGGTATTAAGAATTTAAATTATAGTAAATGAATGTTGGATGAACTAAATTTATTAGAAAGCAAACTCAATAAACTTATTGAGGCAATTGAGGTATTAAAAAAAGAAAACAACGAATTAAAGCCCAACCTTCATCTCGCTAAGGAAGAAATCCAAGCCTTAAAAACGAAAATGAATGAAGCAACATTAAAAGTTGAAAATTTATTAGCGCAATTACCTAGTTGAAAATATGACAAAACAAATTGAAGTAAATATATTAGGAAGAGATTTTACTGTATCTTGCCCAGAAGATGAGGAAGAAAATCTCCAAAAATCAATAAGCTATTTAAAACATAAAGTTGATGAGATTCAACAGTCTGGCTTAACAATTGGGGTTGATAAAACAATTATTAAAGCTGCATTAGATATTACTCATGAGTTTTTGAATCAAGGTGATAATAAAGATTTACATACACTTGATTATCAAAATAAAATTACAAATTTTAATTTGTTAATTGATAAAGTATTAGAAAATCACTAATTAATAAGTTTATTTTGATGTTGCTTAGGCTAATTATTCTTTGAACTAGTCTATAGCGTCGGTTTTAATCAATCAGAATGTGGTGTGATCGCTCACGATTGGGTAACCTTATAAGGGCTCTTGGCGAGCGAACCTAAAGCATCTTAGATTATTACCACTTGAACCTTTGGTTCTGGATGCTGGTCTAGGCAACATCCAAGTAAATTTATCTTAGGCTATGATATTGTAAGTCGCTTAATGTAATAACCTCTAAAGCCTTCTCATGGGTAGACTCTAAAATTACAGGAGGTGCACAGCCAGCTTCTGCTGCTTCTAGCCAGCGATTTGCGCATAAACACCACCGGTCCCCGGCTTGTAATCCTAAAAAATTATACTCTGGTCGAGGGGTGGTCAAATCATTGCCTTGTGCTTTTGAAAAAGACAAAAATTCCTCATTTACCTCGGCACAAACAGTATGATTCCCAGTATCTGATTGACAATGATCACATTCACCATTTCTAAAATAGCCAGTTAAGGGCTCTAGACTGCATACCTTTAAAGCAGTTCCTAATACATTTTTCTTTTCCATAATTTTCTCTTGTATTAAACTTCTATTAACATAACAATAATATATTAATTAAGGAACCCTTTAATATGCGTTACTGGCTAATGAAATCAGAACCATCAGTTTTTACAATTGAAGATTTAGAAAAAGCTCCAACAAAAACAGTCGATTGGATTCCAACAAAAGGGATTAGGAATTATCAGGCTAGAAATTTTATGAGAGATGATATGTCATTAGGCGACTTAGCTTTTTTTTATCAATCAAACTGTGAATTGCCAGGAATTGTGGGAATAATGGAAATTACAAAACTTGCATACCCAGACCCCCTTCAATTCTTAAAAGATAATAAATATTATGATCCAAAATCTACGCCTGAAAATCCAAGATGGCTCAATGTAGATGTCACTCTAGTGAAGAAATTACAATTGATTGAGTTAAGAAAATTGAGAAATTACTCTGAGTTAAAAAACATGATGATCTTGAGAAAAGGCAATAGGTTATCAATTACTCCAGTTTCTCAAAGTGAATGGTCATTTATTAATACGATTTTATGATTATTTTTTTAATTTTTTGAATTTAATCATGCGAATGACCTAAATGGCTTTCTTTCTGATCTAAACTGCCAATTGCTTTTGGGTATGTAATTATTCCCCAAGGAATTCCAGCAACTGGAATACGCTTTTTAATATTTAAAGTATCTGCATCAATCAATAAAACTTCATCTGACCTCCCACAAGCCAACATAATATTTTTATTGTCCGGTGTGAAAGTAAAGTGCCAACACCTTTTCCCTTCTGTCTTTAACTCTTTAATTTTTGTAAAGTCTTTACCGTCAAAGACTTCTAAAGTTCGAGCTCTCCCAGCAGCCACATAGAGCTTATCCCCCTTGGAATTAAAACTTACTCCGTAAGGTGATTTTCCAGTTTTTACTGTCTTAACATGATTAAATTCTTTATCTAAGACAATAAAATTAGCACTAAACTCTAAGGTTGCGACGTAGAATTTACCATCAGGAGAAACTTTAATCCCCCTTGGTCGAAGCCCATAAGGTTCTGTAGAAAAAGTTTTTAATAAATCACCTGATTTATAGTCATGAATTGTAATTGAATTATCAGCCTCATTAGTTACTATGATTTGCTTTCCATCTTTACTAAATTCAATACCCTCAGTTTCTGGGCCAGCAGTGATTTCTCTCACCTTTTCTCCCTTAGCAAGATCAACTACAGCAACTTTTGCTGGTATTTTGTCTTCGTCATCCTCCTCCTCATGATGCATTTCACCTTTTTCAGGTGGCTTTCCTTTTGATGATGGTTCAGTTGATACAAACACTTGCCCTTCATGCACCCTCACAAACTCTGGGTTAATTCCAACATCTATATTTTTAACTTCCTTAGTCTTTGAATTAATAATTGATAAATTTGCATCGCCTTTATTAGCCGTAATTAAATATTTTCCGTCCTCAGTCACTCCGATTCCTCTAGGGAATGTTGCCCCAACATTAATTTCTTCAATTATTTCCATTGAGTTTAAGTCAATAACTGAAATACCCCCCTTTTGTGAGGTTACGTAAGCCTTACCTTTATCTGAATTTCCACATCCAAATAAAAAAATTGAGAGTAAAAATATTTTGAAAGTCTTCATCCTAATATTATTCCTTTAATTAAAATTATTTATTATTTATTATTTATTATTTAAATGATTCTAATACAATTAATTATTTATTGGCTAGTGATTTTCGTGAGTTTTTCCAAGAAATATTTTATAAGCTTCATTATTAGTTTCATTGACATAGGTATACCCAAGATTCTTTAAAAATTCTTTGGATTCTTCTTTACTTTCTTCATCAACTTGCATGCCAACCAAAACTCTTCCAATATCGGAACCATGGTTCCGATAATGAAATAAACTAATATTCCAATGTCCCATTTTTTCTAGAAAATTCAAAAGTGCTCCAGGCTTCTCAGGAAACTCGAACCTATAAATAACTTCATCCTTTGCCTCTGGGGCATGCCCTCCGACTAAATGTCTCAGATGAAGCTTTGCCATTTCATCATGAGTTAAATCTATTGGTTCAAGAGAGGCTCTTTTTAAAATTTCAAATATTGATTTAGCTTCGTCAAAGTTTTTTACACTAATACCAACAAAAATATTTGCACTATTTTCACTTGAATACCTATAATTAAATTCAGTAATATTTTTTTCACCAATTAGGCTACAAAAGGTTTTAAATGCTCCGGGTTTCTCAGGGATGGTAACAGCAAAAATTGCTTCTCTTTCTTCACCAATTTCTGCTCTTTCCGAAACAAACCCAAGTCGATCAAAATTCATATTTGCCCCAGAAGCAGTTCCAACAAAAGTTTTTGTTTCAACATTATTTTTTTTAATATAGGACTTTATACCTGCCACTGCCAATGCTCCAGCAGGTTCTAAAATGGTTCTAGTATCTTCAAACACATCTTTTATTGCTGCACAAATTTCATCTTTACTAACAACAATCATTTCATCAACATACTGCTGACAAATTTTAAAAGGAAGCTCTCCTACTTGCTTTAATGCAGCTCCTTCTGCAAATAAACTAACCTTATCTAAAATAACTCTCTTATTTGCCTTCAAAGATTGGGTCATGGCATCCGCACCCTCAGCTTCGACTCCGATTATTTTTATTTCAGGTTTTATAGCTTTTATATAAGCCGCTATTCCTGAAATTAAACCCCCGCCTCCTACGCAGCAAAAAATAGCATCAATTGGACGAGAATAATCTTCTAAAATTTCTTTTGCTATCGTACCTTGCCCGGCTATCACTTCTGGATCATCAAATGGATGGACAAATATTGAGCCTTCTTTTTTTTGAATGCTTAAGGCATGATCAAAGCACTCATGAAGTGTTTCTCCGTATAAGATTACTTTAGCCCCATGTGATTCAACGGCATTAATTTTTATAAAAGGAGTTGTTTTAGGCATGACAATTGTTGCCTTACATTCTAAAATTTTTGCTGCTAAAGCAACACCCTGAGCATGATTCCCTGCTGAACAAGCAATAACCCCATTTTTAAGATTCTCATCACTTAAGTTTTTCATTTTATTATAGGCACCACGTATCTTAAAAGAAAAAACTGGCTGAAGATCTTCGCGCTTTAATAAAATATTATTATTAAATCTTTTTGATAAATTTAATTGCTTCTCCAAAGGAGTCCTCAGAGCTGCATCATAAACATTTGCTTTATCTATTTTGTCTTTATACTCATTTTTCATAATCTGTTAATTCTCAAGCAACAAAGTGCCGTGTATGATAACTATATAATACTTTAAGTTGATCAATTTAATGTTAAAGAAAAGTTAAAGATTGACTTAATCTCAAAATAATTATAGACAAATAAAAAGGTTTAAAAAAATGAATGAACAACTATCTCAAGATGAACTAAAAAAGCTAGTCGCTAATTCTGCTATTGATTATGTAAAATCTGGCATTATTGGTGTTGGAACTGGCTCTACAGCAAATTACTTTATTGATGCGTTGGCCCAAATTAAACATAAAATAGATGGGGCAGTTGCAAGTAGTGACGCCACTGCAGAAAGACTAAAATCTCATGGAATTGAAGTTTTTGATTTAAACGATATTAATGGAATGGATATTTATGTCGATGGTGCAGATGAAATAACAGAACATATGCACATGCTAAAAGGTGGTGGTGGTGCTTTAACCAGAGAAAAAATTGTTGCTGCCAATGCAAAAGAATTCATCTGTATATGTGATGAAAGTAAGTATGTTCCTATTTTAGGTAAATTTCCATTGCCCGTTGAAGTTTTACCAATGGCGAAAAGTTATGTTGCTAGAGAGCTAACAAAACTAGGTGGGCAGCCGCAACTAAGAAAATTTACAACTGATAATGGTAATCTAATATTGGATGTTCATGAACTTAAAATTGCTGATCCAATTGAAATGGAGATACAAATTAATCAGATTGTTGGAGTTGTTACTAATGGATTATTTGCAGTTCGTCCTGCTAATATTTTACTTCTTGCCACTAGTGAAGGTGTTAAAACAATAAAGAAAGATGCTTAATTGCCATAAATTTGTCATAATATACAAATACTATTAATTTTATTTAGGTAAACCAAAATATGGCTTCGGAGCATATTTATAAACAATTTGATTCAGATTTAGAGGCTATACGTGCAAAAGTGTTAGAAATGGGTACTTTGGTGGAGGAGCAAACAGCTAATGCAGTTAAGTCCCTTTTAAACACAGACGTTAAGTTAGCCGAACAGGTTATGAAAAGAGATGATCAAATCAACGATTTAGAAGTGGCTATTGATGAAGAAACTTCACTTTTAATAGCAAAAAGATCTCCTGCTGCTGGTGATTTAAGAAATATAATGATGATGCTTAAAATTATTACTGATCTTGAACGAATGGGAGATGAGGCTGCAAAAATAGCAAGATCAACAACTAGAATTTTCGAGGATAATCGTATGAGTAAGCCACGGTTTACTGAAATTAAAGGAATGGCAAAAGCTGTTCAAGGTATGATTAAAACAGCATTAAATTCTTTCGCAAGGTTAGACTTAAGTGACACTATCGATATCCTTGAAAAAGACAAACAAGTTGACGATGACTATCGATCTTGTATGAGACAACTACTCACATTCATGCTCGAAGATCCAAGAACTATTTCCATGTCCCTAGAGAGTATGTTTATTGCAAAATCACTTGAAAGAATTGGCGACCATGCAGTAAACATTTCACAAAGTGTTATTTATACTGTGAAAGGTAAAGATGTAAGGCACTCATCACTTAAAGAAATTAAAAAAGAACTTTCTTAATTTTAACTTTTTGGTGGTACATACCCCTCAGCGACATCTGCTCCATCACCAAAAAAGTAGGCCTCCGTTTGCTCTGTAAGATATTTTCTTGCCTGAGGGTCAACCAAACTTAAACGTTTTTCATTCAAGAGCATGGTTTGATGCTCAAGCCATCCTGCCCAAGCTTCTTTTGATACGCTCTCAAAAATTTTCAGGCCTAAAGGTCCAGGATATGGTGGGTAATCTAATCCTTCTGCTTCTTTTTTTAATTTTGCACATTTTACAGTTCTTGCCATCTCATTTGCCCCCTAAGTTATTAAATAACATAATACAAGAAACGTAACTGTCCATACTTATTTTTTTGTTATAATTCGCTAAATTTTACAGAGATAATTTTAATGATTAATCCTTTTAAAGATAAAGTGGAGCTTAATGTATTTATCAATGCATTTTATTTTTCAATAGAAGTGTTTAAAAAAAAATTTAAAAATGAAGATGATTTTAGAAAAGAATTTTATCTCTCTCTTATTCTAATTCTAGTAGGATTGATAATTGGTGAAACTGGTGTGCAAAAAATATTTTTAATTTCAAGCATACTACTCATACCGATAACAGAAATTCTTAATTATTCACTCGATTCTGTTGCAGGCAGGATTTCATTAAACAATCAGCACTTATCAAAAAAAATTAAATACATAGGAAGTGTAGCTAGCTTTTTAGGTATCGGGAATGCATTTATTACGTGGATTTCAATTTTATTTTTTTAAACTTGATATTTAAATTGTAATAAAGTAGTATTAATTTGTTGATTTTAGGTGATAACAATTTTTTTTAAATTGTTATTTAAACGGGAAGTTAAGTGAAAATCTTACACTGCCCCCGCAACGGTAAGTAAGGAAGAATTTGCATCATATTGTCACTGGGGAAACCTGGGAAGGCAGCAAATTTAGTCTTATGAGTCCGGAGACCGGCCTATATTCAATCGTAACAAGAAATTGCGGGGAAGCAATTTTTTATTTTTAATTTAAATAATTCATCATCTAAATTTATTAATATTCAAATCAATTCCTATGTATTGTTGCGCCATAAAACATGCGGGGAGGCATGAATAAATGAATTTAGGAACTAAAATACAATGTTTAATAAAAAACTACTCTTACTTTTGCCAATCCTAGCAACTTCAGTAATTGCAGAATCTAATATAGAAACAGAAGAAATTATTGTAAAAAACTATAAATATGATAGCAAAGAAGGTCTCTCACCATACTCAGTAGAAATCCATTCCTCAAAAGAAATTGCATTAGCAGGAAGTGCTTCTTTAATGGATTACCTTGCTCAACATACATCTTTAAATGTTATGCCAAGCTATGGCGACAAAACTAAACCGTTGATAGATATGAGGGGTTATGGAGTTGAATCCGGGTATCAAAATGTTGTTATCTCAGTAGACGGACAACGATTAAATAATATAGACCAGAGTTCTCAACATATTGGAGCTATTGATATCAACAGTATTGAAAGAATAGAAATTGCTAAAGGTACAGGATCAGTAAAATATGGTGATGGCGCCATGGCAGGTGTGATACAAATTTATACTAAAGATTATAATGGTTACTCTTTAGAGACTGCGCTTGGCAGCAGTGGGACAGTTAAAAAAATTGCTAATGCTGGATTTAAAGGAAAGAATTTTAACTTATCGGTTAATGCAACAGATGATAGGCATGCAGGGTTTAGTGATAGAGATACAACAGGTCAAAAAGATAATTTTCAAAATAAATCACAATCAGCTAAATTAAATATTGTGGCATCAAAAGACTTACTATTAAATTTTGGAGTCTCTAGTTCAAGAATTAATACTTATCTAAAGGACTCCATGACAAAAGAAGAATTTGTAACTAACCCAGCCCAAAATTCTGGTGCGACATATAATAATTATGATACTGATTCAGATACTTATAGTGCTGGACTTAAATTTAAAGTAAATGAAAAACTAAACGTAAATGCAGATTATTATTACGAAGACAAAATTTTCAATGCATTAAATGCAAGTGGATCACTTTACACTAAAGATTATAAAGGCTTGAATCTTTCAGCAGAATACTTAGAAAAAAATTATACAATCTCAACAGGGCTTGATTATTTTGATGGGGAGCGCGTAGATACTACAAATATAGGAACGACAACGAAAGATAACATTGCTATATATATTGAATCAGAATTTCAACCCAATTGGCTCCCTGAAAAAGCCGCACTCTCTGCAGGGCTCAGACAGGAGAGAGTGGATTATACCCATTCTGATGCAACCGCTAGATACTCAACACATGAATCACTAACTGCTTGGGATGTGGGACTAAATTATGTGGTTGATAGTCAATTAAGTTTCTTTGGAAATGTGAATCACGCTTACCAATCTCCAGATATCGATCGATTTTTTGAAGGGGTCTACCCCGCCCCAAATTATACATTTGTTAGACGTGACTTTAATGGATTTATTAAGCCCTCAGAAGTTAATACTTTAAATATGGGCGTTAATCATACTACTCAAGCAAATAAATTAAAAATTGTTGCTTTTTATTCGGATCTTGAAAATGAGATTGTTTACATCAATAGTACAGTTGGAAATGGGAATATTGATAATTCTGAAAAATATGGACTTGAAATTCATGATACCTATAAATTTAATAATAAATCAAATATTAATCTAGTCTACAAATACATTGAAGCAAAAATTGGTAAAAATTCGGATGGCTTCATAGACGGGAAAACTTTACCGGGCGTGCCTAAACATTCAATACATGCAAATCTACAGCATAAATTCTCTGATCAAATGCAATTTAATCTAAGTCATACTTGGAAACAAAGAACATTTATTATGTCTGATTATGCGAATACAAATGCACAAAAAGCACCTGCGTATAGTTCAACAGATGCCAACATCGACTATGAAATTAAAAGATTCCCGCAATTTAAAAAAGTCAGACTCTATGGTTCAGTAACTAATATCTTTGAACATAAAAATGCATTGCAAGGATATGCGAATTCGCTATACGCATTCAATTTTTCTAGAGCTTGGATGACAGGACTTAAAATTGATTTCTAATAATTCAGCATTCTGATGTTAAAATCTAAAGCTTGTAATTCAATTAAATTTAAACATGCAAACATTACTTAAAAAAAATATTTTATTAGCTTTGATTTTATTATTCCTTACTTTGCTTACCCGAGCGAGTCATGAATTAACATCTTTTAGCCTACCAGATGCTAGTCTTGCGATTTTCATTGCGGCAGGTATTTTCTTAAAGCAAAGAAAGTGGCTCATAGTTTTTGTAGCTTCGATTGTTTCTTTAGATTGGTATATCATCAATATAAATAATATGACTCATATTAACTTTGAAGCTAGTTATTTAGGGCACGTTTTTACTTATATCTTGACTTGGGAATTAAGCAGAAAGTTTTTATCTGATCGGAAATTTCTTGAAGCAAAACTATTTTTTCCTATTGCGTTCATCGCAATTATATCAAGCTATATTATCTCGTATTCTAGCCATTATTTTCTATCAGGATGGGTAAGCCATCCAAATATTTTTGATGGATTAAGCTACTTAGGTAATTACTTTAATTCTTTCTTTATCCCTAATGTAGTTTATGTTGCTATTCTTTATATTGTTTTTAAAATAACTTATAAAATATCAAAATCTTCACTATTTAGTAATAGATCTGCATAGTAAATCCTAATCGACCATATTAGACATAAGTTTGATATAATTCGCCACTTGTTGTTATTTATTATGGCCTGATAGCTCAGTCGGTAGAGCAGTGGATTGAAAATCCTCGTGTCGACAGTTCGATTCTGTCTCAGGCCACCATTTTTAAAAGAAATTTCTTAAGTATTCTTGCCTAAATGTAGATCTAAGATGAAAAATTCTAATCAAGCTTTTGGATATTATTCGCCTAAAGGTGTTAGTAAGATTATCTATCTTCTAGCAAAGGCAGGCTTAGGCTTTGGAAGTATCAAAAAAATATATGCAAGAATATTAACAAAAGTTAATAGAGATAATCCGCTAGATATAATTTATCACAATTTAAAATTCAGGCTATACCCCCACAACAATACAATAGAATCAAAAATGATCGTAAGTTCAAAATTACGTGAAGGGAAGGAGCTTGATGTAATTTCAGGTTTTATAGGCCATGGTGGAACCTTTCTTGATATTGGAGCTAATGTTGGCTATTACTCTTTAATGGCAGCAAGTCTCGGAGCAGATAAAATTTTAGCTATTGAGCCTAATCCAATAGTCCTCAATCGACTTAAAGCTAATATAAAATTTAATAAATATGAAAAAAAAATTAAGGTTTTTGAGATAGGAGTAGGTGAAAAAAAAGATATTTTAGAGCTTCGTGTTTCTCATAAGGATATGGGGGGTAGTACTATTTTAAATAACAACCTTAACAGCGATAAAATTAAGATAGATATAATGCCTTTAGAAGATTTACTCAGAAAAGAAGGCATTGACAAGGTTAATGTACTAAAAATTGATATTGAAGGGTTCGAGGATAGAGCACTATTTCCATATTTTGAAAAGTTAGAAAAGAAATTTTATCCTGAACTTATTCTAATGGAGGATAGCAGTCAAAAAGAATGGCAAAGAAATATACTAGAATGGCTCTTAGCCAATGGCTACAATATTTTATCAAGAACTAGAGGTAACGTTCTAATCGCTATCAATAAATAGATACTAGTGACGACAATACGATTCTATATTAAGCCAGCACTTCTAAATTCTTTATTCTAAGTTTATTTTTTATTTTTAAGTTCTATGTTTTTAAATTCTAAAACAGTCATTACAACGCCAACGATTGCTAAAACGAAACAAAACAAACCTGTAAAGAATAATAATTGATCATCCATACTTAGTCCTTTCTAGCTATTACTTTAAAATAAATAGCAAAAGTTAAGATTGATGGTATCCATGTAGCTGTAAACAAAGCCTCTTGTTTAGTATCAGCACCTTGAAACCATAAATAAGCAGTTGTTAAAAAAGCTACTGCAACCGAAATTAAAATACATATATCTGATATTTTGAGCATAAATTAAATCCTTTCCTAAAAATTAATCTTCATTCCAAAAAGCCCAAGATGCAACTAATAAAAGAATTACTGCTAAAGAAGCGTGAGCTCTTATACTTGTTTCCTGAGGTAATTCTATTAAAAATGGAACTATATTTAGCATGCCAAGTAGAAGCCAAATTACTGCTAACATTGAAAGGAAAAGAGCTACTTTTCCAATTTTTCTTTTCATAAAAACCTTTTCTAATAGAATAAAAATTTAATTAGTCTGCATAATTTTAGCAAGCTAATTAAGCAAGTTTATGAGTATGCTTGAGACATATTTGATGTCAACCCATAATTGATAATTATTGAATATCTTTTTAATTTAGTTATTATTAAGCACAATGAATAAATTTAATATAGGTATTGATCTAGGTGGCACTAAAATTGAATCCGTTGTACTTGATTTAAATTCTAAAATTTTATTTAGACAAAGAATCCTTACAGAAAGTAATAAAGGTGCTGATCATGTGCTTAATCGAATTCAAGATCTATATTTACAGGCTCTAAAAAGCATTCAAGATGAAGAACATACTCTTGGAATTGGTACTCCGGGTTCGCTTTCTAAGTCTACTGGACTATTAAGAAACTCTACTATTGCCTGTCAAAATGGATTACCACTTCATAGTTTAATTGAAGAAAAATTAAATCATTCATGTACTATTGAAAATGATGCAAATTGCTTTGCTTTGGCTGAATCATATTTAGGTGCTGGAAAGAATTATTCCTTAGTATTTGGGGTAATAATGGGGACAGGTTGTGGTGGAGGATTTATTCATAATGGCAAACTAAGGACAGGTCCTCAAAGACTAGCGGGGGAATGGGGTCATTCAGTAATTAACCCAAATGGTCCAGAATGTTTTTGCGGAAAGCGAGGTTGTGTGAGTACTTATATTTCAGGAACTGGTCTGGAAGAAATGATCTATAATAATTTAAATGTAAAAATATCAGCTGAATACTTTTTAAATAAACCAACATATAATAATAATGAGAAAATTATCTTACATAAATTTTATGAGTACTATGGTCTGTCATTAGCAAATATAATAAATACTATTGATCCAGATGTAATTATATTAGGAGGGGGTTTATCGAACCACCAAAATTTATATACTAAAGGCCTAGAAATGGTTTATAAAAATATTTTTTGTGAAAACCCTGATACCCCTATTTTAAAAAATATTCTGGGTGATTCTTCAGGTGTTATTGGAGCAGCTATAATTGGCAAAAATGATATTTCGTAACAATAATATTTTTCTTCATAGATTGTTTAACTCAAATACTAAAGGGAAAAAATGCTACAAATAACTTCAATATATGCTTCACTTCTTGCCTTTATTTATATTAAATTATCTATAAATATTATTGAATTGAGAAGAACGCATAAAGTATCTCTTGGACATAAAAATCATAAGGATCTAGAACAAGCCATTCGAGCTCAAGGAAACTTTATCGAGTATGTTCCTTTGGGTTTAATTTTATTAAGCTGTCTTGAACTTAATAAAATTCATCCAATAATAGTTTGCCTATTAGGTGGCTTACTATTGGTTGGTAGGTTTTTACATGCCAAATCATTTACAATGCCTACCATTGATAAAGCTAAAAGAATTCAAGGTATGAAATGTACATTTTGGTCAATTCGACTTATGGCAGCTATGTTGATCTTCTCATTTTTAATTTCATTTATCTAAAGTTTGATTCAGAATACAAATCATTCGCATTAACACATCATTTTTAAACCTGTGTTAATTTATGGCTTCAATAGATAAACAAGGAGAAATATTATGGCTGATAATCAAAAAATTATTGCTTCATTAAATAAAATTTTAGAAATGGAACTAGCTGGTGTTGTTCGTTATACCCACTATGCTTTAATGGTTTATGGATATGGTCGTATTCCAATTATAAGTTGGTTAAGGGGCCAAGCAACTGAATCGTTAGATCATGCAAATAAAGCTGGGGAATTGATTACCAATTTGGGAGGTCACCCATCCCTTGCTATAGGGCCGCTCTTAGAGACTAATACGCATGATATTGGCAATATACTTCGTGAATCTTTAGAGCATGAGAAAGCATCACTTGACTGTTATAGAGATTTACTAAAGCTAGTCGGTGATACCTCGATTATGCTCGAAGAATATGCACGTGAAATGATTTATACTGAAGAACTACATTTAGGTGAAGTTGATAAAATGCTTAGAGCCCCTGGAGATGTAGAGCCATTTAGTAAATAAATTATGATTGAATATAGTGAAGAAATAGATGCCATTGGGCTTAAATGCCCAATGCCTATTCTTAAATGTAAGAAGGGCCTAAATTCGCTTGAAATAAATCAAATATTAAAAATAAAAACCACGGATAAAAGTGCAAAAAAAGACTTTGAAGCTTTTTGCAGGAATACTGGTCATGATTTAATTTCATGTGAAACTGAAAATGAAGTTACTACTTTTTATATAAAGAAGAATTAAAAATTAATTTTTTCCAGTTGGGCTTTTACTTTGTCATTCAACTGAGTAAATTCTAGCAATCTTTCTTTCTCTTGATTAATTACTGACTCAGGCGCTTTATTAACAAAATTCTTATTCTCTAATTTTCCACTCGCTTTGCGAATTTCAATCTCTAATCGATCAATTTCTTTTTGAAGTCGTGCTAACTCTGTTTTTTTATCAATTTCTATATTTAGCATTAACTTAAAATTATCAACAATAGCTACAGGTGCATCTTTATCTGGGAGCTCCTTCATATATTCAATGTCATTTACCTTAGCTAGTCCTTTTAGATAAATTTCATATCCAGCCACAATATCTTTATCTCCTGTAATTGCTAATGGAATTTTTTCTGCAGGGGAAACCCCCATTTCACCTCTTAAGCTTCGACATTGAACGACCATTTTTTTTAATAGCTCCATCCATTCAATTGATGCTTCATCAACTTTATTTTCTTGAAAAATTGGATAAGGCTGCATCATAATTGAAGCCCCTTCTTTCTTAGCCATAGGGGCAATAGTTTGCCATATTTCCTCAGTAATAAATGGCATCACTGGATGAGTCATTCTAAGAGTCATTTCTAAAATACTTATTAAAGTTCTTCTTGTAGCTCTCTTCTGAGACTCATTACCATTTTGTAATTGAGCTTTTGCTATCTCTAAATACCAATCACAATATTCATCCCATACAAATTGATATATCTCCAATGAAAGCAAATCAAACCTATAGTCTTTAAAATTATTTTCTATTTTCTTAATTTTTTGATTAAAAATGCTAACAATCCATTTGTCTGCTTTTGAAAAATCTAAATACCCTTCAACACACTCCCCAAAACCATTATCTACTTCCTCACAATTCATCAAAACAAAACGAGTTGCATTCCATAACTTATTACAAAAGTTTCTATATCCTTCACATCTATGTAAATCAAACTTTATGTCTCTTCCTGGGCTTGCAAGACTTGCAAATGTAAATCTTAAGGCATCTGTACCGAATGAAGCAATTCCTTCTGGAAATTCTTTTTTAGTTTTCTTTATAATCGATTCAGCTTGTTTTGGATTCATTAATCCAACTGTTCTTTTTTTTAATAATTCTTCAATTGAAATTCCATCTATTAAATCGATTGGATCTAAAACATTCCCTTTTGACTTACTCATTTTTTGTCCTTCAGAGTCTCTAATCAATCCATGAATATAGACATGCTTGAATGGTATCTTCCCAGTAATATGTTTAGTCATCATCACCATTCTTGCAACCCAAAAGAAAATAATATCGAAACCAGTAACTAATACGGACGAAGGTAAATATAAATCAAGGGCGTCATTACTTTTTTCTGGATACTCTGGAGTCCAATCCAACGTTGAAAAAGGCCATAAAGCAGATGAAAACCAAGTATCCAAAACATCATCGTCTCTTCTTAAATTACCCTCATAACCATCCTGTTTGGCCAATTTCTTTGCTTCGTCATGAGTATGGGCTACATAGATTCTATTATCGTCGCCATACCAAGCTGGGATCTGATGCCCCCACCATAACTGTCTTGATATACACCAATCTTGAATGTTATTAAGCCATTGATTATAGGTATTTACCCAGTTTTCAGGATAAAATTTAATTTCCTTACTTTTAACGACTTCTAATGCTTTTTCAGAAATACTCTTACCATCATCACTTTTTTTTGACATAGCAACGAACCATTGATCAGTAAGCATTGGCTCTATGACTGTTCCTGTTCTATCCCCTCTCGGAATCTTTACAATATAATCTTCAACTTTATTTAATAGGGATTTTCTTTCAAGATCACTTACAATTTTCTTCCTTGCTTCAAATCTTTCTAAGCCTTCATACTCACTTGTGCCGTTCTCATTAATTAATCCATCAAGGGTTAAAATATTTATTAATGGAAGCTTATGTCTTTGGCCAACCGCATAATCATTAAAATCATGCGCTGGGGTTACTTTTACTACACCAGTACCAAAAGTAGAGTCAACATATTCATCTGCAATTATTGGAATTTCTTTATCTAGTAAAGGCAATATGACAGTTTTTCCAATATATTTTTTATATCTTTCATCATCTGGATGGACCATTAATGCAACGTCACCCAGCATTGTTTCTGGTCTTGTCGTAGCTACTGTTAGAAAGGTGTCGTTATTATCTGCTAGGTGATAATTAATATGCCATAAAGATCCACTCTCTTCTTCTTGAATTACCTCTAGATCTGATACTGCAGTTTGAAGCTTTACATCCCAATTTACCAATCTCTTTCCTCGATAAATTAATCCTTCTCGATAAAGCTTAACGAAAATCTCAGTTACAGTTTTTGATAATCCTTCATCCATTGTGAAGCGCTCTCGAGACCAATCAGGAGACGTTCCAAGTCTGCGCATTTGTTGTGTTATTTTTCCGCCTGAAAGCGTCTTCCAATCCCATACTTTTTTTATAAATTCTTCTCGCCCCAATTCATGCCTAGACTTGCCTTCTTGATCTAAATGTCTTTCAACAACAATTTGGGTTGCGATACCAGCATGGTCTGTTCCAGGCTGCCACAGTGTGTTAGAACCACTCATGCGATGGTAACGAGTTAATGTGTCCATTAGTGTTTGATTAAAACCATGCCCCATATGCAAAGTCCCAGTAACATTAGGTGGTGGTAATAATATTGAAAAATTTATAGGGTTATTTAAATCTTTACCTATTCCATAATAGCCTTCAGACTCCCAAAATTTATACCATCTTTCTTCTATTTCTTTGGGATTAAAAGATTTTGATAGCTCTTGTGTCATATTTTTTTATCTTAAATAATATTGAATTCTAGCATGTCATAATACACCCTGATTCTAGAATTCATTTAAATAGAACATACATTACAACTTTTATCTTTAACTATTGTTATAGTTTTCCATGTCATATCTTTTGCATTAAAAAGTAATAATCTTCCCATTAATGAATTGCCAATATCTAAAATAATTTTTAAAGCTTCTGCTGCCTGAGTGGAACCAATAATTCCAACTATTGGTGAAAAGACTCCATGATCAGCACACCTTAATTCTTCTTCAGTGTTTGTATCTGGAAATAAACATTCGTAACAAGGGCTACTAATTTTTCTAAAATCAAATACACTAATTTGTCCATCAAATTTAATTGCTGCTCCAGATATAAGTGGTTTTTTAAGACTGAACGCAATTTTATTTAAGGCATAACGTGTTTCAAAATTATCAGAACAATCAATTATTACATCGGCTTCATTTGCTATATTTGTCATTTCATAAATATTAAGTTTTTTCGCAATTGGAGTAATAATAATTTCTGGGTTAACTTTATTTAAAAATTTACTTGCTGAGATAGCTTTATTCGTTCCAATTGAATTATCACTATGCAGTATTTGTCTTTGGAGATTAGAAATATCAACATCATCAAAATCACAAATTGTAATTTTACCTATTCCAGATGAAGCAAGATAAATAGAAACTGGGGACCCCAATCCTCCTGCGCCAATAATTAAGCAATGACTGTTAAGTAATTTTTCTTGTCCACTATATTCGATTTCAGGCAGTAAAATATGGCGACTATATCTGAGTAATTGATTATCTTTCATATTAAGAGATTATCTGCATAACAAAATTATCATATCCTAAAAGTACCATATTTTTATTTTGTTAGCTTGGTGAAATTCAGAAGAAGTAAATGTAAAACGACTACTTAAAAAATGGGGTGGCTGATGGGGCTCGAACCCACGACAACTGGAATCACAATCCAGGACTCTACCAACTGAGCTACAGCCACCATATTAAAATTGGCCTGCCCGACAGGAATCGAACCTGTAACCCCCAGTTTAGAAAACTGGTGCTCTATCCGGTTGAGCTACGGGCAGCTAACTAATCAAATAAAGCGTATATCGGGCCTACCTTTATTTAGTAATATATTGGTCGGGGTGGAGAGATTCGAACTCCCGACATCCTGCTCCCAAAGCAGGCGCGCTACCAGGCTACGCTACACCCCGAACGCGCAAATATAGCTTAATTACTGCTTTTGGTCAAACATGTTTTACATTTTTTATATTATACCTTGGCAAGTTTATTAATGTTTTTTATAAGCATTCTGCTAAAATGTTTGTTTATTTATTTAAGATTAAAACATAATGACAGCAAAAATAATTGATGGTAAAAGAATTGCAAATGATCTTTTAGATGAAATTCGCAATGAAATTTTAAACAGAGAATCTAATGGCATTAGAAATCCTTGTTTAGCCGTTATTCTTATTGGAGACAATCCTGCCTCCCACGTATATGTTAAGAATAAAAAACTAGCATGTGAAAAAGTAGGTATAAAGTCCTTATCTTATGATTTTAATGAGTCAATCACTGAAGATGAATTATTAAAATTAGTTAAAGATATTAATTTAAACACTGAAATTGATGGGATATTAATACAGTCACCTCTTCCTGATAATATTAATGAGGATATTATAATTAATGCTATTGACCCAAAAAAAGATGTTGATGGTTTCCATCCATTTAATATAGGTTTGCTTGCCATAAGACAACCAAAGTTAAGATCTTGCACCCCATATGGTGTTATAAAGATGCTTAAAGCTTCAGATATTAATTTAGAAGGTCTGGATGCAACAATTGTGGGAGTTTCAAATAATGTTGGCCGCCCAATGGCATTAGAGTTATTAATGGAGAAATGTACGATTACCTCTTGTCATAGTAAAACAAAGGATTTAGAAGAAAAAGTTCGGCAGGCAGATTTAGTCGTGGTTGCTGCTGGAAGGCAAAACCTTGTGAGAGGAGAATGGATAAAAAAAGGTGCAATTGTCATCGATATTGGAATAAATAGAGTTAATGGCAAATTAGTTGGTGATGTTGAATTTGATATTGCAAGCCAAAATGCTTCTTATATAACCCCTGTTCCTGGTGGAGTTGGCCCAATGACTGTCGCAACACTAATGGAAAATACCCTAATTGCACAAAAATTATTTTAAAAGGTGTTAATTGAAGCTCAAAGAGTGTAAAGTACCGCGGTTATTAAATATTTAAAAATAGGAATTTATTAATGGTTCAAAAAAAATCACTAATGCAAAAAGCAATAGAAGCAGCTAAAAAAGTTGTAGCAAAACCAGCTACTGCTAAAAAAGCTACTGCTAAAAAAGTTGTAGCAAAACCAGCTACTGCTAAAAAAGCTGGGGGATTAAAAAAGTTTAACTTATACAAGCCCAAAGCAAACGAAAGCTATATGAATAAAACACAAACTAAGCACTTTGTAAAAATATTAAATGACTGGAAGCTTGAACTTGGCAATGATATTGATAGAACAGTAAGCCACATGCAAGACGAAATAACATCTTATGCAGACCCTAATGATAGAGCTAGTCAAGAGTCTGACATGGCGTTAGAGCTTCGTAATAGAGATCGAGAAAGAAAGCTTATAAAAAAAATAGAAAAGACTTTACTAAACATAGCTAATAGCGAATTTGGTTACTGCAATTTATGTGGAGAAGAAATTGGACTTAACAGATTGTTAGCAAGGCCAACAGCTACATTATGTATTGATTGCAAAACTCTTGACGAGATTAGAGAAAAACAAATCGCAAAATAAAAAGCCCAGCATAACTGGGCTTTTTAAATCTTTAATTAATTTTTCTTATTTTAGTCCTTTTTTGGTTCTTGAGGCGCTGGAGCTTCAATTAATGCTTTAGCACTAACCCTAACCCTTCCTTTATCATCTACTTCTATTACTTTTACCTTTACTTCATCGCCTTCTGATAGATGATCTTTTACTGCATTTATTCTTTCATGTGCAATCTGAGAAATATGAAGTAATCCATCTTTTCCCGGCAATAATGAAACTATAGCCCCAAAATCAAGAATCTTAATTACTTTGCCATCATAGATTTGATCTACTTCAACATCGGCGGTAATTTCTTTAATTCTACTTAATGCTGCTTCGCCAGATTCAGCATCTGTACATGTAATTTTAACAAGCCCATCATCATCAATATCGATAGTGGCGCCAGTTTCTGCAGCTAATCCTTTAATTACTGCACCTCCCTTACCAATTACATCTCTAATTTTATCAGTATGAATTTTTATTGTAAGGATCTGAGGAGCAAATTTTGATAGGTTTTCGCGACTTCCCTTAAGGGCTTTCTTCATTATTTTCAAAATATGATCTATCCCTTCTCGTGCCTGGCTTAAAGCTACCTGCATAATTTCAGTTGTAATACCTGTAATCTTTATATCCATTTGTAATGCTGTTATTCCATTATCAGTTCCAGCAACTTTAAAATCCATATCTCCTAAATGATCTTCATCTCCTAAGATATCAGTAAGTACAGCGACTCTATTACCTTCTTTAATTAAACCCATTGCTATGCCAGCAACATGATCTTTTATCGGTACCCCAGCATCCATCATAGCCATGGTGCCACCGCAAACTGATGCCATAGAGCTTGATCCATTTGACTCAGTAATTTCTGATACCAGTCTAATTGTGTAATCAAAATCTTCTTTGTTAGGTAATGCAGCACTTAATGCTCTTTTTGCTAATTTACCATGACCAATTTCTCTTCGTTTTGGAGTGCCTACCCTACCTGTTTCACCAGTAGCATAAGGAGGAAAATTATAATGAAGCATAAATCTATCTTTATATTCACCCTGAAGGGCATCAATAATTTGCTCATCTCGACCACCACCCAATGTTGCAACTACAATTGCCTGTGTTTCCCCTCTAGTGAATAAAGCTGAGCCATGAACTCTTGGTAAAATACCAGTCCTTATTTCAATAGGCCTCACTGTACGAGTATCCCTTCCATCGATTCGTGGGTCACCATCAAGGATTTTAGTTCTAACAATTTTAGCTTCTAGATTATGGAACTCGTCTTTAATTTGATTCACTTGTGTTGTATTTGTTTGCTCTGTTACAAGTTCATCTAAAACCTTATCTCTTATTACAGAAATTTTTTCAGATCGGTCTCCTTTTGACTTAATAGCAAAGGCTTTCTCTAAGTCTTTAACCGCAATCTTTTCAATTATATCAATTAATTTTTTATCTTCTTGGGGAGCAGCCCAGTCCCATGGATCTTTTGAAGCTTCTTTTGCTAATTCATTTATTAACTTAATAACTGGCTGCATTGCTTTATGACCTTCTAATACTGCGTCAAGCATAACTTTTTCAGGTAACTCTTTAGCCTCAGACTCAACCATCAACACAGCAGAATCACTTCCAGCAACAACTAAATCAAGCTCACTTGATTCCAATTCTGTTTTAGAAGGATTTATCACAAACTTATCATCAATATATCCTACTCTTGCAGCTCCTACTGGCCCATGAAAAGGAATTCCTGAAATTGCTAATGCTGCAGAAGCGCCTATAATTGCAGGAATATCGGAATCAATTTCACTATCAGAAGACATTACCGTTGCCACAATTTGAATTTCGTTATAAAAATTATCAGGGAACAGTGGTCTTAAAGGTCTGTCTATAAGCCTACAAGTTAAGGTCTCTTTTTCACTAGGCCTGCCTTCTCTCTTAAAAAATCCACCTGGTATTTTTCCTCCAGCATAATTTTTTTCTTGGTAATCGACTGTTAATGGGAAAAAGTCTTGCCCTTCCTTTGCTTCCTTTCTTCCAACTGCAGTTACAAAAACTACAGTATCTCCATAACTAACCATTACTGCTCCATCTGCTTGACGACCAATTTCTCCAGTTTCAATTGTTAGGTTATGAGATCCATATTTAATACTTTTTTTAACTATGTTAAACATTTAATTTATCCTTTTAATATTTAAATCCATTATTCACTTCTTAATAATGGATACATTTTTAATAACAAAAAAGCCGACACAAACAAAAAAATGTATGCAATCGGCTCAAATTTTTACTTAATTTTCTATTTTCTAAGCCCAAGGCTTTTAATTAATCCTTGGTATCGCTCTAAACTTTCACGTTTTAAATAATCAAGAAGTTTTCTTCTCTGACTAACTAGCGCCAGCAGTCCTCTGCGTGAATGATGATCTTTAGCATTAGTTTTAAAGTGTTCTGTCAAATAAGTTATACGATCTGTCATTAATGCAACCTGAACCTCAGGCGACCCCGTATCTTTTTTAGCTATCTGATATTTTTCTACAATTTTTGCTTTTTCTATGGCGGTACTAGTCATTCAAATTCTCCTATTACAGAACCGCACATTTTAGCGGCATTTTAATAATTTAACAATATGTTTTTAAATCAATTTTTTAATGATTTTAAGCGTTTAACTTTTAAAATTTTTGTTTTATCAATTTCACCTAGCCCAATAAAAACATTATTACTCCCATATAATTTATATAAGCCTGGCCTCTTTCCTCCTTGCTCTATTATTTTGCCATCTTTTATTGCAATTTCTTCATTAGAATTTAATACTATATTCTCATATTCACTCAGTAATTCTTCAGTTGGCAATAAAAGCTTTACCCTTTCTTTATCTTCTATTTTTTCGATCTGTTCAATATTTACAGCATCATCAATACTTAAATTTCCAATATTAATTCTTCTTAGTTCTATTAAATACCCTCCTATATTTAATTGGTCTCCAATATCTTCAGCCAGTGTTCTTACATATGTTCCTTTTGAACATTTTATTTTAAGCTTAAGCTTATTTCCTTGATACTTTAGTAATTCGATTGTGTGAATCATGACTTTACGTTTAGGCCTAGGAACATCAATGCCATCTCTAGCATAAGAGTAAAGTGGTTTTCCTTGATATTTAAGTGCTGAAAACATTGGAGGGCGCTGCTCAATCGTCCCACTAAATTCATGTAAAAGTTTTTTTATTTCAGCCAAAGAAGGCATGATATCTACTTTTTGTTTAGTAATCTCCCCTTCAACATCTCCTGTAGAGCTTTTATATCCTAATTTTATTATTGCTTCATAAGTTTTATCGGCGTTTAGTAAATAGCTTGAAAATTTAGTAGCCTCTCCTAGGCAAATCGGGAGCAATCCTGTTGCCATTGGGTCTAGCGTCCCAGTATGCCCTGCTTTTTTAGCACGAAATAAAAATTTAATTTTGGATACTAGTTGGCTGGAAGAAAGACCAATTGGTTTATCGCTAAGCAAAAGTCCATCGACATTAAATTTAAGCCGCTTAAATTGCATTTTTTTATTTTTGAGTGGGCAACACAGAGTTTAATAATTTTGAAATCTTCATACTTTCATCTACCGTTTTATCGTAAACAAAATGTAACTTAGGTATGCCTCTTGTCGTCATTCTTTTTGCTAGCTGTGATCTAAAAAACGGCATAGAGCGGTTGATGCCTTTAAAAATCTCTTCGTCATACTCAGCGGAGATAATATATATTTTGGCATGTTTCAAACATTGTGATACTTCAACGTCTAAGATGGTTAACATTTTTAAAGCAGGATCTTTAATTTCTGTTTGCAGTAAAGTTGCTAACTCTTTTTTGATCTGCTGGCTAATTCGATCACTTCTAGGGTAATCTTTCACCGATTTATAGCTTCCTAGGAACCTGAACTAATTCATAAACTTGGACTTTATCGCCAACTTCAATATCATTAAAGTTTTTTAAAGCTAAGCCACATTCTATATTGGCCTTAACTTCTTTAACATCGTCTTTAAACCTCTTCAAAGAATCTAATTCCCCTTCAAATATAACAACACTATCTCTTAAAAGTCGAATATTTGAATTTCTTCTTATTAAACCTTCTAAAACAATGCAGCCCGCAATATTTCCCACTTTGGATGCTTTATATATTTCTCTAATTTCTACAAGCCCAAGAATATTTTCTTTTTGTTCAGGGGCTAAAAGTCCACCTAATGCCGACTTAACTTCATCTACTGCTTCATAAATAATACTATAATTTCTCATATCAACTTCTAGATTATCAGCCAACTTTCTAGCCCCACTGTCAGCTTTAACATTAAAAGCAATAATTACTGCATTAGATGCAGATGCTAAATTTACATCGGATTCGTTAACAGCTCCAATTGCAGAATGAATTACATTAACTTTCACCTCTTCTGTTGATAGCTTTTCTAAAGATCCGGCTAAAGCTTCAGCTGAACCCTGGACATCAGCCTTAATTATTAAAGGTAAAAATCTTACTTCGGCCTCTGTCATTTGATCAAAAACATTTTCTAATTTTGAAGCTTGTTTCGCTAGCTTTACATCCCTAAATTTACCCTGTCTAAATAAAGCAATTTCGCGTGCTTTTTTCTCATCACTTAAAACAATAAATTCATCGCCAGCTTTTGGGACCTCTGAAAGCCCAATCACCTCAACAGGAATTGATGGTCCAGCTTCTTTTACATTCTTACCAGCTTCATTTAGCATTGCTCTAATCTTGCCTGAAGCATTACCTGCCAATAAACTATCACCTGGTCTAATAAAGCCTGATTGAACTAATAAAGTTGCCGCGGGGCCCCTTCCTTTATCTAATCTTCCTTCAATAATAATACCTTTGGCAGGGGTATTAATTGATGCTTTTAATTCTAATATTTCGGCTTGCAAAAGAATTGCATCTAATAGCTTATCAATTCCTTGCCCAGTTTTTGCCGAAATTTCTACGAACATCGAGTCGCCACCCAGATCTTCTGGAATAACTTCCTGCGCTAATAATTCGTTCTTAACTTTTTCAGAATTAGCATCAGGCTTATCAATTTTATTAATCGCAACAATTAATGGCACACCTGCAGCTTTTGAATGATTAATTCCTTCAATAGTTTGTGGCATAACTCCGTCATCTGCTGCAACAACCAAAACAACTATATCTGTTGCTTTAGTTCCTCTTGCTCGCATTGCAGTAAAGGCTTCATGGCCAGGTGTATCTAAAAAGGTTGCTACGCCTTTTTCAGTTTCAACGTGATAAGCTCCAATATGCTGAGTGATTCCACCAGCTTCACCAGAAGCAACACGTGAGGTCCTTATAAAGTCAAGTAAAGAAGTTTTACCATGATCTACGTGCCCCATTACAGTTACTACAGGAGGTCTTGATTCGATCTGTGGTGCAATACTTTCATCGCTATCTAAAAGTGATTCAGGGTCATTTTCTTTTGCTGCTTGAGGGTTATGCCCCATTTCCTCTACTAAAATCATTGCTGTCTCTTGGTCTAGAACTTGGTTTATAGTTACCATCATCCCCATACCCATCAAAGATTTAATAAGTTCAGAAGCCTTAATAGCCATTTTATGTCCTAAGTCTGCAACTGAAATTGTCTCTGGAATCAAAATATCTTTTACAATAGGGTCGCTTGGTGCGACAAAGTCTTGCTCCTGATTTGAGTCTATATTTTTATTTTTATTCTTTGGAGATCTCCACCCAGAACTATTATTATTACCTCCTCGATTTTTTATTGGTCTTTTCTTTATAGTTCTATCAACCCAATTACTTTTCTTCTCTTTTTTTTCTTTTTCTATTTTTACGCCAGCTTTTGAAGCTGGTCGATGCAAAGTACCATCTTGAGGTGCTTCATTTTTATTAGTTACTACTGGTTCTTTCTTTTTTTGTATATCTTCTGCTTGAGCTTCTGCTAACGCAGCGTGTCTTTTTGCTTCTTCATCTCTTATGTTTTTTTGGTTCTCATCAACTATTTCCTTAGGCTTCATTGATTTTATATTGTCAACAACTTCAGTAATTTTTTCTTTGTTTTGGTCAGGTTTAACAATAGTCCTTTTTTTTCTAACCTCTACTTGAATTGTTCTAGCTCTTCCTTCGCTATCTGTTTTTCTAATTTGTGTATTTTGTTTTCTTGTTAATGTAATTTTCGATTTTGGTCGGAGAGAGGCACCGTGCTCAGATCTGAGATAAGCTAATAATGCGGATTTGTCTTCCTCCTTAAGCTCATCTGTAGCGCTCGATTTATCTACTCCAGAACTTTTTAACTGCTTAAGTAATAAATCTACCGGCAGACCTAATTCCGTAGCAAACTCTTCAACGTTTGATTTTCCCATTAAAACTCCATAAATTTATTAAACAAACCAGGGGGCACGCGCTGTCATTATTAATGCCTTGGCTCTTTCTTCATCCATTTTAACTAATTCAATTAATTCATCTACAGCTAATTCTGCTAGGTTTTCCATAGTGATAATCTCTTTTGAAGCCAAAAGTTTTGCTGTATCAGTATCCATACCATCCATGCCCAGAAGATCAGCAGCAGGTTCAGACACTTCTTCTTCTTTTGCAATCGCTGCAGTAAGAATTACTGCACTTGCTCTGGATCTTAATTCATTAACTGTTTCTTCGTCAAAAGCTTCAATTTGAACCATTTCCTCGATAGGTACATATGCTATTTCTTCTAAAGAAGAGAAGCCTTCTTTAACCAGAATATCTGCAACATCTTCATCAACATCAAGTTTTTCAATAAATAATTGACTTGAGGATGTATATTCTTCTTTTGTTTTCTGATCAGACTGCTCTTCAGTAAGTATATTTAATTCCCAGCCCGTTAACTCAGATGCCAGTCTAATATTTTGCCCATTTCTTCCAATTGCCTGTGCTAATTGATCTTCCGCAACAACCAAATCCATACTGTGCTTATCTTCATCTACAACAATACTTGATACTTCCGCAGGAGCCATTGCATTGATAACAAATTGAGCTGGCTCTATAGACCATAGGACAATATCAACTCTTTCTCCGGCTAATTCACTAGTTACAGCTTGAACTCTCGACCCCCTCATTCCAACACATGTTCCAACTGGATCAAGTCTTTGATCATTTGCTTTAACAGCAATTTTTGATCTTAGGCCCGGATCTCTGGATGCGGCCATAATTTCAAGTAATCCTTCCTCTATTTCTGGAACCTCTAATTCAAATAACCTTATTAAAAATTCTGGAGCTGTTCTCGATAAAATTAGTTGAGGGCCTCTTACAGTTTCATCAATCTTAATTAGAATTGCTCTTACACGATCACTGATTCTAAGATTTTCTTTCGGGATCATCTGATCGCGGGGTAATATAGCATCAAGCCTACCAATTTCAATAACACCGTTACCTCTCTCCATCCTTCTTATTTGGCCAGATATTAACTTTTCATCTTGGGCCAAAAAGTCTTTAAGAATTTGATCGCGTTCTGCCTCTCTAACCTTTTGTAAAATAACTTGCTTTGCAGCCTGAGCACCAATTCTGCCAAACTCTTCAGCGGGAATTGGCTCTTTGATAAGATCATTATTAACTTTTCCCTTAGATCTCTCGTCATGAACAGTAAGTTCAGCTTCAGGATTTACAATCTCTTCTTCAGGCAGTATTGTCCAACACCTAAAAGCATTATATTCTCCTGTTTCTTTATCAATCTCTACTCGAATATCAACACCAACATCATGCTTTTTCTTGGTTGCAGATGCCAAAGCTAATTCAACGGCTGTAAAAATTACATCTCTAGCTACATTTTTTTCATGTGCAAGAGCGTCAACTAATAACAATATCTCACGACTCATTTATATATTCTCCGGTCATACGGTTAACTAAAATTCTGGGTCTAACCTGGCTTTTTCAATATTATCTAAACTAATTTCAACTAAAATACTGTTAAATTCTATCAATATTAAATCTTTCTTTACTCCTTGCAGAACCCCAGCAAAATTTTTTCTTTCTTCAATTGGTGAACGGGTTTTTATCTTGATTTTTTCACCTTTAAACCTTTCAAAATCTTGCAATTTTTTTATCACCCTATTAATCCCAGGTGATGAAACTTCCAGTCGGTCAAAAATTATATCCTCTTCTACAGTCAAGATATGCTTGAGCTGGTTAGTTACATAAACACAATCATCAATAGTTATTGAGCTTGGTTTATCAATAAATATCCTTAATAATTCGCCTCTATTAATTATCTCAAAATCAACTAATTCATAACCTAATTTAGCAATATTTTTTTCAATTAATGCCTCAAGATCAATAGCCAATTTCTAATTCCTTGTTTAAAATTAAGGTCCTAAAAACAAAAAAGGGCCATAGGCCCATTAATAACTGCGAATTATATCAATAAATTCAATAAATTGAAAGAATAAACTTGTTAACTCTAAGTGTTAATTTTTGCAAATTTTCTTTTGCCTACTTGGATTGTAAAGCTGATGCCTTTGGCTGCAGTAAATCTTATCTCAGTTATCTTATCTCCATTAATTTTAATGCCTCCCCCTTTAATCAATCTGATAGCTTCCGAAGTGCTTGAAACTAAATCTATTTTTTTTAGTAATTGAGGAATATTTATTCCTTCTGGCTCAATATTTAATAATGAATGTTCTTCGATATTTTTTGGAATATCTCCTTTAGCTCTTAAATTAAAATTATCTTCAGCATTCTTTGCAGCTTCATCATCATAAAGTCGACTAACGATCTCTTTTGAAAATTCTACTTTAATATTTTTTGGATTTTCTCCTTCATCAATTCTTTTTTTCCAAGATCTTATATTATCTAATGTCTCTAAGGACAATAAATTTATATAGCGCCACATCAAGTCATCAGATAGTGATAAAAGTTTTGCAAAAACTATTTCAGCTGATTCATTAATGCCAATATAATTTTTTGAAGATTTTGACATTTTTTGAACCCCATCTAAACCTTCTAAAAGTGGCATTGTTAATATACATTGAGGGTCTTGGCCTAATTGTTTTTGTAACTCCCGCCCCATTAGTAAATTAAACTTCTGATCCGTTCCCCCTATTTCTATATCTGATTTTAATGCGACAGAGTCGTAACCTTGAAGTAATGGATACAAAAATTCATGAATAGAAATTGGCTGATTAGCTTTATATCTTTTCGAAAAATCATCTCTTTCCAACATCCTTGCAACAGTATGACTTGAAGCCAATTTTACAATGCCTGCAGCACCTAAATCATTAAGCCATTTTGAATTAAATACAATTTGTGTCTTAGATTTATCTAATATTTTAAAAACTTGATCTGAATATGTTTTGGCGTTTTCTTTAACATCTTCTTTTGATAATGGGGGTCTTGTCACATTTTTACCAGTAGGATCACCAATCATTCCAGTAAAATCACCAATCAAAAAATAAACTTCATGGCCTAAATCTTGAAATTGTCTTAATTTATTTAGCAATACAGCATGCCCCAAATGAAGATCTGGTGCAGTTGGGTCAAATCCTGCTTTAATTTTAAGAGGAATACCTTTTTTTAATTTCTCAATTAATTCTGATTCAATTAAAATCTCATCAGAACCTCTTTTAATTATTTCTAATTGTTCTTTTATGTCCACTATTACTATCTCATTATTCTATTTAATTTAATTCTATCGTAATTATATACTTAAATAATTAGACTTTTATTATTTCAAATACTTGTATAAAAAAATAAAACGATCACAATTAAAAACATGAATAATTCATCACTATTATTTGGGGTTATGTCTGGAACTAGTCTAGATGGAATTGATATTGTTTTAATTAATCAAAATAATAAAACAATAAATATTATCGATTTTATTCAAATTCCATACAACGAAAACACAAAAAAAGAATTTCTAGCACTCCATACAGGGCAGCACTCTGATCTTGAACATTCTATTCGTCTTTCTCTATTTCATGCAAAAATAACAGCAAATGGCATTAAAAAAATTCTAAAAAAAAATAAACTACAAACTAAAGATATAAAATGTATTGGTTATCATGGACAGACAATAAGGCATTATCCAAAAAATGGCTATTCTATACAGCTTGGCAATGCCAATCTTTTAGCTGAGTTAACCAACATAACTGTTGTTTCTGATTTTAGAAATAGAGATATAGTTGCTGGAGGGCAAGGAGCACCTCTTGTTCCAGCTTTCCATAATGAATACTTTTTTAAAAAAAATAAAAACAGAGTAATTATTAATATTGGTGGGATAAGTAATATAACTTATTTACCAGTTAATAAAAAAATAACCGGTTTTGATTGTGGTCCAGGCAATATTTTATTAGATCATTGGATTAAAATTCACCATAATAAAAACTTTGATCACATAGGCAGATGGGCAAAATCAGGGAAATTAATTGAGGCTCTTTTACTTAAATTACAAAAAGATTCATTCTTTAAAAAAATTCCACCAAAAAGTACTGGGAGAGAATTATTCAATATAGACTGGCTGAATAAATTTTATGTTAAAAATTACCCTCCTGAAGATATTCAAAGAACTCTCTTAGAACTGACTGTGGTAACAATTAACAATGCTATAAAAATATTTTGTTCTTCTGTAGATGAGATATATATTTGCGGTGGTGGAAGTAAAAATAAATTTCTTATCGAGAGGCTTGAAGAAATTACTGGTCGAAATATTGATACTACCGACAAACTCAATATTCCTTCCCAACAAGTAGAAGCTATAGCATTCGCTTGGCTTGCAAAAAAATGTATTCAAAAAAAGTATAATAATTCACCAACTATAACTGGGGCTTCCGGCCCTAGAATTCTGGGTACCATCCATTATTCCTAAAAAGGAAGCGGGTTAGGTATAATACTTAAACATCTGATTAATGAATACTATTACAGAAATTAAATAAAACAGTATGGCTAAAATAAAAGCAAAATTAATAATTCAGGGAAAAGAAATTGAACTTCCGATTGTACAAGGATCAATGGGCTACCCTGCAATTGACGTAAGCTCATTACATTCAAATACAATCAAAACATTTGACCCAGGATTTTCATCTACTGCAGAATGTTCATCATCCATAACATTCGTTGATGGCGGAAAAGGTGAGTTACTGCACCGAGGGCACCCGATTGAACAATTAGCTGAAAAATGTGAGTATTTAGATATTGCTTATTTACTTTTTAATGGTGAATTACCAAATTCTAGAGAAAAAACAGGCTACATTAAATCAATTAAAGAACACAGCTTACCTCATGATCAGTTAAATAATATTTTTCGGGGATTTAGGCGGGATGCTCACCCTATGGCAGTTATGGTTGGGGTAGTTGGTTCAATGTCTGCATTTTATTTTGACGAAAATATGAAAGTTAATAATCAAAATCACCGTAAACTATCTGCCCAAAGGCTAATTGCGAAAGTACCAACGATTGCTGCATGGAGTTATGCTTACAGCCAAGGTCGCCCTTTTGTCTACCCTAAAGATGAACTTAGTTATTCAGAAAATTTTCTTAATATGATGTTTTCTACTCCTAATACTAAATATTTACAAAATCCTGTGATCTCCAAAGCATTTGAAAAAATTCTTATCTTGCATGCTGATCACGAACAAAATGCATCAACTTCTACTGTCAGACTTGTTGGATCATCAGGGGCAAATCCTTTTGCCTGTGTTGCAGCAGGAATTGCATCTTTATGGGGGCCAGCTCATGGTGGAGCAAATGAAGCAACCCTAAAAATGCTTGGTGAAATCAGAAATGAGGGGCGAATTAATGAGTATATTAAAAGAGCTAAAGATAAAACAGATTCATTTCGCCTCATGGGTTTTGGCCACCGCATCTATAAGAACAAAGATCCACGTGCCATTATAATGAAAGCGACATGCCATGAAGTATTAGATGAGCTAGGCCTTCGAAATGACCCAATATTTAAATTAGCGCTTAAATTAGAAAAAATTGCTCTTGAGGATGAATATTTTGTTAAGAAAAAATTATATCCGAACGTAGATTTCTACTCTGGTATTGTAATGAAAGCATTAGGAATTCCAAATTCCATGTTTACTGCAGTATTTGCCTTAGCGAGAACAGCTGGATGGGTTGCGCATTGGAATGAAATGATACTTAATGAAAATTCTAAGATAGGACGTCCAAGACAGATTTATACGGGAAAACTTAGAAGAGACGTTCCTAATCTTTAAGCGGAAAAAGAAGATCCGCAGCCACAAGTAGTAGTTGCATTAGGATTTTTAATTACAAATTGAGATCCTTGAACATTGTCTTGGTAATCAATCTCAGCACCATTTAAATACTGCAAGCTCATTGGGTCAACTAATAAAGTCACTGTATCCTTTACAACTTGAGTGTCATCCTCATTAATTATTTCTTCAAAAGTAAAGCCATATTGAAAACCAGAACATCCACCCCCGCTTACAAACACTCTAAGTTTAAGATCAGGCGAACCTTCCTCAGCTATTAATTCTTTAACTTTATTTACTGCATTATCTGTAAAATTAATCGGTGTTGGTATTAAAATTTCAGCTGTCATTTTTATCTCCTATAACTTCTACTTTCTTATCTTTTTTAAATGGTAATTTTTTTTGTGTCTTACTTACCTGCCTTAACTCTCCATTCACTATAGCACCTGCATGTATCTCAATCGAATTATACTCAATATTACCCTTAATAATAGATCCAGGTTGTAATTCTAAATATTCATAGCATTTAACATCGCCTATAATCTCACCTGCAATAATGCCTATTTCAACCATAACACTTCCTTTTATTCTACTTTTTTCACCCATAATAAGGGTACCGCCTGAATCTTCAACAACTGTTAAATCTCCATAAATCTTTCCGTCCAACCTCAAGCCGCCTGAATATGAAGTATTCCCTTTGATAACAATATCTATGTCTATCAAAGTATCTATAGCACCTAATTTCTTTTTTTTCTTAAATAGCATAAATTATCTTCTTTTTCCTACAATTTTTTCATAAAATAAAACACTTTCCTTTAATTCAGTATTTTTTTCTTTTACTTCCCTTAATGCTGAAACATTTTTTTCATATGAAATCTGAGACATCTGCAACTCCAACTTCAACTCAAGCAATTCTTTTTCTTGTAATCTATTAATACTCACTAATTCATCTATTCTTAGTAGAAACTTAATAGATTTACCGCCATTAAAAAAATAATATGTGGCACCGGCGCCAGTAATAATAAAAAAAATGGCTATTAATAAATAACCAGGCCAAGCACTACTAGTCCTTATTCTAGCGGTATTTCCAGTTAATTTGTAATTTCTTTTTTTTGATCTATTCTTCATTTTAATTAAGGTGTTAATGGTATTAATTCTAATCCTAAAGTTTCTTGCCATCCCATCATAATATTCATATTTTGAAGTGCCTGCCCCGCTGCCCCTTTTACTAAGTTATCTATAACAGACAAAATTACTAGTTGTTGAGTATTAGGTACTTTATAAAACGATATTCTACAGACATTAGAAGCCCTCACAGATTTAGTTTCAGGACATGAATTTGCTTTCATAATATCAACAAATGGTTCTTTATCATAAAAGTTATTAAAAATTTTTGATGGGTCAAAGTCTTTAATGCAATTTGCGTATATTGTAGCGTGAATTCCTCTTACCATTGGTAAAAGGTGGGGTACAAATAAAACCCTCACTTTTCCATTTTTTGAATTCTGGCTTAAATTTTCTTCAATTTCAGGTTGATGTCTATGTCCAGACAAAGAGTAAGCCTTAAAGTTTTCACTTGCCTCTGACAATAAAAGACCATCTTGAGTCTTTTTTCCTGCCCCACTGATTCCAGATTTTGCATCAGCTATTATTGATAGTGGATCTATTAAACCTTCTTTTAATAAAGGCACTAAAGCTAATTGAATTGCCGTTGGATAACATCCTGGGTTAGCTACAAGCTGAGCATTTTTAATTTGATTCCTATTTACTTCCGGAAGCCCATAAATAGCTTTTTCTATAATATCAGGACATTCATGGGGCATTTCATACCATTTCTCCCATTCTTTTATATTCTTGATCCTAAAATCTGCAGCTAAATCTATAACTTTAATTCCATTATCAATTAAATTTTTAGCATATTTCATTGCCACACCATTTGGAGTAGCAAAAAAAACTAAATTTGAATCCTTTAAGTCAATATCATCAGGATTCACAAATTTATGACTTAATACACCTCTTAAAGAAGGATAAATATCGCATACGAACCTACCAGTATCATTTCTCGAAGTGATATGCAGTATTTCTACATTGGGATGAAGAGACAATAGCCTTAATAACTCTATCCCGGTATAGCCGGATCCCCCAACAATACTTACTTTTATTTTTTTATCCATATATATAAACATTCTACATTGTTAATAAGTTAATCTTCTTAAAAAAAAAGCCGCTTAAAAGCGGCTTTTTGCAGTTCAAAAGATTTATCGTTTTGAAAACTGTTTAGCACGCCTTGCTTTTCGTAATCCAACTTTCTTACGCTCCACCTCACGTGCATCTCTTGTTACATATCCTGCTTTAGATAAATCAGGCTTAAGTTCAATGTCATAATCCATCAAAGCTCTTGTAATTCCATGTCTTACAGCTCCAGCTTGGCCAGATTCTCCACCGCCAACAACATTAACTTTTATATCAAATGTTGAAGTATTATTAGTTAGCTCCAATGGCTGTTTCATGATTATTTGAGAAGTGTATCTTGAAAAGTATTCTGCCATAGGCTTATTGTTAATAACAATATTTCCTTTACCGGGCTGAATAAACACCCTCGCTATAGAGCTTTTTCTTCTTCCTGTACCGTAATAATATTTACCTATCATTAAATATATCCTGAAATTATAAAGTTATTGGTAGTGGCTGTTGTGCTGAATGATTATGATTACTTCCAGCAAAAACCTTCATTTTTTTTACCATGGCATATCCTAAAGGTCCTTTAGGTAACATGCCTTTTACTGCTTTTTCTAAAGCCCTACCTGGAAATTTTTCTTGCATCTTTTTAAAATTTGTTGAGTAAAGACCACCAGGAAATCCAGAGTGTCTATGGTAAATTTTACCATCTGCCTTATTTCCAGTAACTTTTAACTTCTCTGCATTAATAACAACAATATAATCTCCGGTATCAACATGAGGGGTATAAATAGCTTTATGCTTCCCTCTCAGTCTGTGAGCAATTGCGCTTGCTAGCCTGCCTAGAGTTGCATCAGTAGCATCTACTAATAACCAGTCTCTTTTAACTTCATGTGATTTAGCTGAAAATGTTTTCATTTTATTTAAAGTACCAATTTATGCATAAAAAAAATTAAGATGCGAATTTTAGTCTATTTTAGGTCTGTATGTCAATTTATTCCTTACTCAAACTAATTTTTTATGTTTGGGAGAAAAATCCTGCAAATATTATAAACCCCACATAATTGTTTCTTAAGAATGCTTTGAAATTTTTATATGGTTCCATATGTCTACTTTCAAAACATCCATACATTGTAACTACTATAGCCAATACCAGTAACACATAAAAACTAATAGTAAATTCTTTCATAATTCCAATAATAGATAAACCTAAAAACATTAAAAGATAGCTTAGTGTAACCATCAAGATAGTTTTATTATTAAATGTTAATGGCGCAGAATGAATATTTAATTTCCTATCATCTTCCATATCACTAATTGCATAATGAGAGTCATAAGCGAAAACCCAAAAAACATTCGATATAAATAAAATTTGAGCCTCTATAGGAATTGTGTTTTGAATAGCTGAAAAAGCCATTAATATACCAAATCCAAAAGTAACTCCAAGATATAGTTGAGGAATAGAAAAAAACCGTTTAGTAAAAGGATAAGTTAATGAAAATAAAAGTGCCGCAGAAGAAATGAAAATAGTTAAATAATTTAATTGAGCTACAAGAATAAAAGAGAATATTAACAATATCAGAAGTAATATAACTGCATCTTTAGTACTTACTAAGCCAGACGTAATTGGTCTATTTTTTGTTCTTTCTACAAAAGAATCTAGATTGCGATCGGCTAAATCATTGGCAACACATCCTGCGGACCTCATTAAAATTGTCCCTAATATAAAAATAATCAATATTTTGATATTAGGTATCCCTCCTGAAGCAAGCCAAATTGCACAAAGTGTAGGCCATAGCAGTAAAAATATACCGATTGGTTTATTAATTCTAGTTAAATTTACTAAAGTTTTGAATTTAACCATCTAAATAATCAAATTTCTCAAAATTATTAAAAAAAACCTCAGTTAATACTACTTTTTCATTTTTATTCTTAAAGGTTGATTGTCTTGTCGCAAGTATTTTAGTATTTTTTAAATCCAACATCTTGATTTTTTTTGAAAAATTATCATTGATAGACGGTTTCTTGAATTTAAATTCTGAACGTATTATCATTTTTTTTTCAAATACAATATCTGCTAATGGTTTGTTGTTCAACTTTTTTATTTTGTGCCAAAACCCTCTCAAATACTTCGAAGGCAGAACCGTCCTTGCATACATAATTGGTAATTTATTTGCATAAATTAAAACTTCTCTGAGATACAAATGCTCTGACTTTATATTGCCAAATATTTTCTTCTCATTAACAAAAATATTGCTTACTCTTGTTTTAACAGGAATAATCTCAAGTTTTGCAATACTTCTAATCCTGTAACTTAAAGATTTCATATCTAAAAGCCAAAACTTCAATTTACTATCTATTTTAATATTTTTATTCCACATTTTAAATTTATGACCTTCCTACATCTTGATAGTTTCTGTGCCAACGATTTATATGCATTAATACATCTTTAGGCCTTTTCTTTAAAAGAAAATCTGCATCTGTCTTTGCAATACTTAATAGCTCTTGGTCGCGATCTAAATCCGCAATACGTAAAGAAGGGAGCCCGCTTTGCCTTAGTCCTAAAAGCTCTCCTGGTCCCCTTAATTTTAGATCTTCTTCAGCTATTTTAAAGCCATCAATATTTTCATATATAACTTTAAGCCTTCGTTTAGCAATATCAGATAATTTTTTCTGATAAAGTAAAATACAAATGCTTTCCTTGTCCCCGCGACCAATTCTGCCTCGTAGCTGATGTAATTGTGAGAGCCCCATCCTTTCCGCATTTTCTATGACCATTAATGTTGCATTAGGGACATCTACCCCGACCTCAATTACAGTTGTCGCTACTATAATTTTAATTTTATTCTTCTTAAATTCTTCCATAATTTCTTTTTTTTCTTTTGAATGAAGGCGTCCGTGAATCAATCCAACTTTGTGGTTAACGAAATAATTAGATAAATCTTGAAATGTTCGCTCAGCGGTTTCAAGCTGCAAAGTTTCACTTTCTTCAATTAAAGGGCACACCCAATAAACCTGATTACCACTCAAACAGTTCTGGTCAATTGTATCTAATATTTGATTTCTTTTTTCACTTGCAAAAATTTTTGTAGTTATACTTTTTCTGCCAGGTGGCATTTCATTGATAATTGATATATCCATATCTGCAAAATAATTCATTGCCAATGTTCTTGGTATTGGTGTCGCGCTCATCATCAACTGATGTGGTTCAAAATTTTTATTTGATTCACTCTTTTCTTTTAAAGCTAATCTTTGCCTCACTCCAAAACGATGTTGTTCGTCAATAATATAAAATCCAATGCTTTTGTAATCTACTTTTTCTTGAATTAATGCATGAGTTCCAACAATTAATTTTGCTAAACCACTTTTTATTTTTTCATACGATCTTTTTTTTAATTTAGGATTCATACTTCCTGTTAATAATTCAACCTCGATGCCGAGCGGGGACAGCCAAGATTTTATTTTTTCAAAATGTTGCTCTGCTAAAATCTCAGTTGGCGCCATAAATGCAACCTGAAAACCAGAATTTATGGCTTGTAAAGCTGCCATTACTGCAACTACTGTTTTACCACTGCCCACATCTCCTTGAAGTAATCTATACATTGGGTAGCTTTGATTTAAATCATTCGTAATCTCTAAGAAAACTAATTGTTGTTGATTTGTTAATTTAAATTCTAAATTATTTAAGAATTTTTTTTGAATACTATCTGAATATAAAATTGGTTTAGATTTATAAGATTTATTTTCGTGATATTTGCCACGAAAAAAAAATTGGTGCGCAAGTAATTCATCATAAATTATCCTTTGATGGAAAATGCTCGTTTTTTCATCAAATAATTTTTTCTCATACTCTTTTTTTGGCTTATGAATTAATTGTAATGCCTCTAATAATGACGGGAGTTTTTTTTCTAGATATAACTTTCCAAAATAATCAGGGTACTGTTCATCTAGATTTTCTTGTTCAAATACTTTTTTTACTAATTTAAAAATTAGCTTCTGAGACAAACCTTCTGTCGTTGGATAAACTGGCGTATAAAAATTTTTTAAAGGTGCGCCTATTTTAATAAATTCATACTGGGGGTGAATCATTTCAAATAAAAATGAATTTAATTTTATTTCGCCGTAAACCCTTAGAATTTTCCCTTCTTCAAATTGCTTTATCTGGCTAGGGTAGAAGTTTATGAACCTCAACTTTAGTTCACCCGTCTTATCTTGCACATGAACAGTTAAATTTTTTCTTGGTCGGTATGAAACTTCTATACTAATTATTTTGGCTTCAATTTGACACATGAATCCTGGTCTAATATCTTTTATTAAATCAAGTTTCGTTTCATCCACATATCTAAGAGGTAGATGAAGAAGCAAATCAAGTGAATTTAAAATACCTAATTTTTTTAATTTTTTTGATTGTATTTCTGTGAATATTTGTTTTGGCAATTTTAATAATTACCTAATTACTCTAAAACTAAAAACCCATCAGCCTCAACTAAAGATTCCTTGGGAAGAGATGCAACTCCTATTGCTGCCCTTGCTGGGAATGGCTCTGTAAAATAAGTCTTCATAATCTCATTTACTAAAGCAAAATGTGATAAATCAGTTAAATAAATATTCAATTTAGCTACGTCATCAAAACTCGCATCTGCTGCCTTTATAACTTGGCTTAAATTTTCAAATACTTGTTTGATTTGTGCCTCAATACCTTTTACTAATTCCATAGTCTTTGGGTCTAATGGAATCTGTCCAGATAAAAAAATTATATTTCCTGTGCGAATTGCTTGACTGTAAGGTCCAATTGCTTCTGGTGCATTTTTTGAATTTATTGCTATTTTTTTCATGAATTATTTCCTTAACTTTTATTTAAAGATTTTACACGATTGATTTTATTAATTTTTGAAATTCTTCTTAAATTTCTTATCAAGTCTGCTAAATGTATCCTGCTCCTTACCTGAACTATAAGTCTTAAATTTGAAAAAGTACTGCCATCGCCCTCATCAACTGAAATATTGTCTATATTGGCTTCTGATTCTGCGATTACGGATGTTATTTTAGCTAATATCCCACGCTCATTAATTACTAGTAAATTTAAATTAACATTAAAATAGGTGTCTGGATTTGGCTCCCATTCAACATCAAGCCATTTTTCATGATCTAATTCAACTTTCCGAATGCCTGGACAATCATGGGTGTGAATTATCAACCCTCTATCTTTATTAATAAAACCTAATATTGGGTCTCCAGGTATTGGGCGACAACAGGTTGCAAGCTGAATAGCCATTCCCTCAGACCCCTTAATAGTAATTACATCCAAGAATTTTGTTTGTTTTTTTGCTTTATTAGCACCATCTATTATATTCGTTAGTTGATGAGCAACCATTACATTAATTCTCTTGCCTAATGCAATATCTATCAGAATATTATCTTTAGAGTCTAAATGGTAATCTAAGATTAATTTCTCCCAATGTTTCTTTTTTATTGAAGAAGGACTAACATGAAAAGCTTTAAGTGCATTATTTAACATACTGTTCCCTAGTATAGTAAGGTCTTTGGTTTCAGCAGATCGAAGAAACAGCCGTATTTGGGAACGCGCTTTCGGTGTAATAACGAAATTTAGCCAAGCTGGGTTTGGTTTGGCAACAGGAGCTGTAATTATTTCAATATGCTCGCCAGTTATCAGCTCTGTCCTTAAAGGAACTAATTCTTGGTTTACTTTAGCCGCCATAGCACTATTTCCAACTCCGGTATGAACAGCATAAGCATAGTCAATTGTTGTCGAGCCTTTAGGTAGGGCAAAAATTTTGCCTTTCGGGGAGAATACATACACCTCATCAGGAAATAAATCAATTTTAAGGTGTTCCAAAAATTCAAGCGAATCACTACTTTCTGTTTGAATTTCAAGGAGTCTTTTTAGCCATTGATTAGTTTGTTGCTGAAGTTCTGTTACATGTGTATCTTTATTTTTATATAACCAGTGAGCCGCTACTCCAGCCTCTGCTAATTTATGCATATTTTCTGAACGAATTTGGATTTCAAATGGCATGCCAAATGGTCCAAATAATGTTGTGTGGAGGGATTGATAACCATTGGCTTTTGGAATAGCAATATAATCTTTAAATTTACCAGGAATAGGTTTATATAAAGAATGGAGTGCTCCCAATGTTAGATAACATTCATTTAAATTATTTACAGTTATTCGAAAACCATAAATATCATTAATTTGAGAAAAATTAGTATGTTTTTTTAACATTTTTCTATGGATACTCGCAGGATTTTTTTCACGGCCAGTAATGCTAGCTTTTAAGCCTGATTTTTTTAATTTACCCTCTATTGCTGCAAGTGTTTTTTCAATAATTTCTTTTCTATTTCCACGACTAGAAATAATTGCTTTCTGTATAGTTTTATACCTTAAGGGGTGAATATATTTAAAACTTAAATCTTCTAATTCTTGATAAACATTATTCAAGCCAAGTCTGTTAGCAATCGGTGCATATATATCTGAAGTTTCTTGAGCGATCTCTCTTCTTTTCGATGGCTTTAGCGGCTCAAGTGTTTGCATATTATGCAAACGATCAGCGAGTTTTATTAAAATGACTCTAACGTCTTGTGACATTGCGAGAAGCATTTTTCTAAAATTTTCCGCTTGCGCTTCAGTATCGTCTTCAAATTGCACTTTATCTAGCTTCGATAAGCCATCGACTAGCGTTGCAACCTGTGAGCCAAATTTTTTCTTGATATCGTTAGCCGTTGAAGGTGTATCTTCAACCACATCGTGAAGTAAAGCTGCTTGAATCGAGGCTCCATCTAAATGAAATTCAGATGCAATACATGCTACAGATACAGGATGGGAAATATAAGCTTCCCCACCTACTCTTTTTTGTCCCGTATGGGCTTTGGCGCTATAGCGATATGCTTCCCAAACTAATTCAATTTCTTTCTGAGGAAGATAGACTTTTAGTAACTTTGTAAGTTTTGAATTTTCTTTGTCTGCGGGTAAAAGTGAGGGAGAAAATTTAAGTAACTTTTCCGCCTTTTTATTATGTGCGGTTTTAGCCATCTAAATTAGCATGATATTTAATAAAAATACCCTATTAAGTTGTGCTTTTTTTAAGAATTTCGGGGCCAACTAATCCAGCTGCAATTTCTCTTAATGCTACAACAGAAGACTTATCATTTGACCCAGTTACATCAATAAGTGGATCTACTCCATTTGCAAGTTGCCTTGATCGGTATGCAGCTACTAAAGTCAATTGGAATCTATTTGGTATTTGTTCTAAACAATCATCAACTGTAATTCTTGCCATTTAAATATTTCCTTTAATTTATTTTTTTAACTCATCAATTAAATATTTATGATTTAAAATTTGGTTTTCTGTTTTTAATTTCAAAGCTTCTGGATTAAAATTTACAATTTTTTTAAGTTCAAACAAAGCTTTTTCAAAATTATCATTAATTGTAACATAATCAAACTTGTCCAAATGGCTCATTTCATTCCTTGCAGCAGCAACTCTCAATTTTATATCTTTCTCACTATCTTGACCCCGATTATGAAGTCGATCTTCTAAAGCCCTAATTGATGGTGGGATAATAAAAATACTAATAGAGTCTGGAAATAATTTTTTAACTTTAAATGCCCCTTGATAATCAATCTCTAAAATAATATCTTCGCCTTTATCAAGTGCTTCTTTTACTGTTAACTTAGAAGTTCCATAGAGCGATCCATGACATTTCGCCATCTCCAAAAACTCATTGTTCTCAACCATCTTTTCAAAATTTACCTCATCTAAGAAAAAATAATCTTTCCCGTCCACTTCACCAACTCTAGGATTTCTTGTTGTAAACGATATAGAGACTTTTATATTAGGTTTATCATTCACCAAAGCTTTAACCAAAGAAGTTTTTCCTGCCCCAGAAGCAGCTGTAATTATGAATAAGTTTCCCTTAATTGATTCCATATAATCTATTCTATATTTTGAATTTGTTCCCTAATTTGTTCGATTAAAATTTTTAAATCAACTGATATTTTTGAAATATCTATTGAAATAGATTTTGACCCCATCGTATTTGCTTCTCTATTAAATTCTTGCATTAAAAAATCTATTTTTTTTCCAACAGGCTCAGACTTATTTAACAATCTTCTTAGTTCTGATATATGAGCTTCCAACCTATCTAACTCTTCCTCTACGTCTCCTTTTTGAACAAAAATTAGAAATTCTTGTTTGAAACGATCTTGGTCAACATCAATTAATGCAGTTTTAAATTTAGCTTTTAATTTATTTTGATGTGACTTGATAACTAGTGGAATAACCTTTTTTACCTTGAGAACTAATTTTTCAATTAAATTTAATTTAGCTATTATGATTGTTCTTATTTTTGCCCCTTCTCTTTTGCGGTCTATTACTAAATTATCAAGCCCTTGTTGAGTATATTTTAAAAGAACTTTTTCTAATCTTTTTATTTCTAATTTCTTTTTTTTAATCCCTGCGATACTCATTAATTCAAGAGGGTTAATTGGCTGAGTGGACTTAAGAAATGAAGAAACTTTTTCGGAAGTCTTAATTAAATCCTTTATCTCTCTAAAATCTATATTTTTTAGGACATTATTGTCCTCAATTGGCTTAAGGTAAATTTTATAATCAGCTTTCCCCCGACGTATCCTTTTTACAATTTGATTTCGTATCTTTGGTTCGAGGGTTTTAAGGTCATCGCTTAGTTTTAATTGAAGGTCAAAATAACGACTATTTAATGTCTTGATTTCGAGGACCAAATTACCGTATTCTGTTTCCTGTTCACCAAAGAAAAAACTTGTCATACTTGAAATCATAATAACTCTTTCATGAAATATTTTTCCTATTTTAACAATCAAATCTCTATTATGGTTATAAACATTCATATTTAAAGACATCAATAGATTATAATTAACTTTTAACGAATTAAACTAAAGGAAATAAATGAGATTATCTCAAAGAAAAAATAATGAGCTCCGCCCTATAGAGATTATAAGAAATTACACTAAGCATGCTGAAGGATCAGTTCTTATTAAATGTGGTGATACTCATGTGATATGTACTGCAAGTATTGAAAAAAATGTTCCTTCTTTTTTAAAAGGTAAAAATCAAGGTTGGGTTACAGCCGAATACGGGATGCTTCCTAGATCAACATCAACAAGAATGGCAAGAGAGTCGGCCAAGGGCAAACAGTCTGGAAGAACTCAAGAGATTCAAAGATTGATAGGGAGAAGCTTAAGATCAATTATTGACTTAAAAAAATTAGGAGAGATAACAATTCAAATTGATTGTGATGTTATACAAGCTGATGGAGGGACTAGAACAGCAAGTATTACAGGGGCCTATGTAGCGCTGCATGATGCCATACAAAATATTCTAACTAAAGGAATTATAAAAGATTCTCCTATCATTGACTCCATTGCAGCCATATCCCTTGGAGTCAAAGATTCAGATATTCTTCTTGATCTAGATTATGCTGAGGATTCAACATGTGATACTGATATGAATATAGTCATGACGGGCTCTGGTAAATTCATTGAAATTCAAGGAACTGCTGAAGGAGTAGCATTTACTCGTGATGAAATGAATAATTTAATTGATATGGCTGAACAAGGAATAAAAAAATTAACTGTTATACAGAATTCTCTTATTCTTTAAATAAATGAAAAAAATAGTTATAGCTACTAGTAACAAAAAAAAATTGGAAGAAATTAAAGCTCTTCTTTCAGCCCTGCCAATTGAAATTATTCCACAATCAGATTTAGGTGTTAAATCTTGTGAAGAGCCTTTTAATACATTTATTGAAAATGCTCTGGTTAAAGCAAGATTTGCATCTGAACAAACAGGTTTGCCAGCAATAGCAGATGATTCTGGGCTTTGTGTTGATGCACTTAATGGGGGGCCAGGAGTTTTTTCTGCTCGATTTTCCGGGGAAAAAAGAAATGATGAAAATAATAATAATAAATTACTTAATGATTTAAATAATAATGAAAACCGGCGTGCTCATTACTATTGTGCAATTGTATTTATTAAGAACTTCTCAGACCCTCAACCTATTATTACTGAAGGAATATGGCAAGGAGAAATTTTGCATGTGAGAAAAGGTCATAATGGGTTTGGTTATGATCCAATCTTTATGGACTATAAAACTGATTTGTCAGCTGCAGAACTATCTCCTGGATTAAAAAATAGAATTAGTCACCGTGGACAAGCTTTGCAAAAATTAAAACAAAAACTTAAGATACTGTATGGATAAAAAAAATAATAAATGGCCAGTTTGGACTAGAGAAGACAATTCAATTGTCTCTTGCACAGAAAAAATTAAGGTTATGAAAGAAAATTTTGACGAATTAAAACAGCTTGCTCAAGATGCCTTTGAGGACGGGTTATTAATGGAGGTATCTGAAGACCAATTAAAGAAAACACTTCATAAGTTGGTTGATGAGCTTCATAGCCCATTAAAAAAATAATTAATTTATGATTTTTCTCATTGTCTAACAAGCATCCTATTCCTCTATCTGTTTATGTTCATATCCCATGGTGTATCCATAAATGCCCCTACTGTGATTTTAATTCGCATGAATTTCAAGGACAGGATATTAAACAAAATGAAATTATTTATACAAATGCGTTAATTAAGCAACTAGAAAGTACTCATTTTTCTTCTCAAAGGCCGATACATTCTATTTTCTTTGGTGGAGGAACGCCAAGTTTATTTAGCCCTGAAGCGTTTGAAAAAATTATTAATAAAATTCGTGAAAAATTTACACTTGAAAATAATTGTGAAATAACAATTGAAGCAAATCCTGGAACTGTAGATAAACAATATTTTTATGGGTATAAAGATATTGGAATTAATAGAATGTCTCTAGGTATTCAAAGTTTTAATGAAACCCATTTAAAAAAACTAGAACGAATTCATAACAAACAAGAAGCTTATGAAGCAGCGAAACTTGCAGTCAAATTATTTGATAAAGTTAATATTGATTTAATGTTTGCCTTGCCAGAACAGACGCCTTCAGAACTAAACGATGATATTAAAATGGCATTAGACATCGGCTCGTCTCATGTATCTTATTATCACCTTACAATTGAGCCTAATACTTTTTTTTATAAACACCCCCCTAAAGTTCCTAATCAAGATGATAGTTCAAAACTATTTGATCTAGTTTGTAATGGGTTAAAGAATGCTAATTTTGAGCACTACGAAACTTCTGCATATGCAAAAAAAGGTAGCCAATGTCACCACAATTTAAATTATTGGAATTTTGGAGATTATTTAGGTATTGGTGCTGGGGCTCATAGCAAGATAACATCAGGAGACTCCATAATTCGTTATTCTTGTCATAAAAGCCCAAAATATTACCTCTCTGAAGTTGATAAAAATAACTTCATTAAAGAAGAACATGAGCTAACTAATAACGATCGTGTATTTGAGTATATGATGAACGCATTAAGGCTTAATAATGGATTTGAAATTAGTAATTTTGAGTATAGAACTAATTTACCTATTAATGAGATTAAAGAAGAGTTATTGATTGCGAGAGAGAAACAGCTCATCTCACAAATTGATGGTAGGATTAAACCAACTATTTTAGGGCAAAATTTTTTAAACGAACTTTTACAAATTTTTCTAAGGAGCCAAGACCATGATGTTAAATAAAATTATTGATGACTACATAGTTTCTGATCAAATTACTGAAGAAGATATTGAAAAATTAAAACAAGCAGGTTTTAAAACTATTTTTTGTAATCGCCCTGATAATGAAGAAGATAACCAAATTTCAGTTAAAAGTATTAAAGATAAAGTCACTGAAAATGGTCTTAATTTTATTCATCAGCCCGTCATTGGAGGACAAATATCACAAAACGATGTTGATGAATTTAGCGACCACTATGATGCAGCGGAAAAGCCAATTTTTGCCTATTGCAGAACAGGAACAAGATCAAGTATGTTATGGGCATTATCAGAATCTGGAAAAAGATCTGTTGACGAAATACTAAGCTTAACCACTGCGGCTGGCTACAACCTTAGTAATCTATTCAGATAGTCTCAACAGAGATAGTTAAAATTTACGCTAACAGAAAATGATATTGTTTTGAAGTGTGCACTACTCATTAATATTCATAACACTTTTTGACAGCCCCACTTCCTTTAAGAAACTTAAAAGGCCAAAAATTAATGCTGTCATTGCCATAATAAAGAGTATGGATATAAATTGATCTAGATTAAAGCTAATTTCGGTCGATATAAATATCATTGCAATTAACATACAGATAAGCAAAGCTGAAATTGTTGTTAATGCTATAGCCCAGTGAGTCCATCGACCACGAAGCATTAGAAGACTTAATTCTTTTTGTTTGTATTGTGACCCCCCTTTTGCCCCCTCGTTTAAAACTCTGAAGCGGTCTACAATTCTTGTTAAACGAGCTGTCATAACTGCTAAAATAGCCCCTACCCCAGTTAATAAAAAAGCTGGTGCTACTGCCATTTGTATAACGCTTGCAATCTCTACGAAATTAACCATAACCCCTTATTAATTCTTCATCTTCTGCTTTGCTTGCTTATTAGCAGCTTTAACAGTATTAAAAGCCGTACCGCCAATGTGCTTTCTTGATTTAATAGACCCTTTGAGAGTCAAGCAGTCAAAAACATCTTTATCAATTAATTTACTGAATTTTTGAAAGGATTTTAATTCAACCTCAGATAATTCGCATTGCTTATTAATAGCAAACTTAACTACTTTTGCAACAACTCCATGAGCCTCTCTAAATGTCATTCCTTTTTTCACTAAATAGTCAGCTAAGTCTGTTGCAGTTGAATAGCCTTTTAGAGCAGCTGCTTCCATATTATCAGGGAATATTGTTAACTTAGAAATCATTTCAGCAAAGATGGTTAAAGTATCTGAAATCGTGTCAGCTACATCAAATATTGGCTCCTTGTCTTCTTGATTGTCTTTATTATAAGCAAGTGGCTGGCCTTTCATCAATGTAAGTAAGCTTAGTAAATGGCCATTGACTCTGCCAACTTTGCCTCTAACTAATTCAGGCACATCTGGGTTTTTTTTCTGAGGCATAATACTCGAACCAGTACAAAAACTATCTGAAATTTCAATAAATTCAAAAAATGGACTAGACCACATAATCAACTCTTCTGACCACCTTGATAAATGCGTCATTAAAATAGATGCATTTGCATTATATTCAATTAAAAAATCTCTATCGGATACAGCATCAATAGAATTTTCCATTACGCTGTCAAATTTCAGAAGTTTAGCAACAAATTTTCTATCGATAGGATAAGAAGTCCCTGCTAATGCTGCAGCTCCTAAAGGTAAAATGTTAATTCTTTTTCTAGCATCTTCAAACCTAGCCTTGTCTCTTTCCAACATTTCATAATATGCATGTAAATGATGGGCGAAACTTACAGGTTGAGCAATTTGTAAATGGGTCATGCCTGGCATAATTGTCATAATGTGCTTTTCAGCCAAATTTAAGGTTTCTTTTTGTAAAATCTTAATCTGGTTGATAGTTAAATCAACAACTTCTCTAAGATAGAGCCTCATATCAGTCGCAACCTGGTCATTCCTAGATCTTCCTGTATGTAATTTTTTTCCTGCTACGCCAACTATTTTCGTTAATCTATTCTCTATATTTATATGAACATCTTCCAAATCAATCGACCATTTAAATTTCTGAGCAATAATTTCCTTTTTTATTTGTTTTAACCCTTTTGTAATCGCATTAAAATCTGTAACAGAGATTATTTTTTGTTTTTTTAACATTTCTGCATGCGCAAGGGAGCCCTCAATATCAAACACCGCCAATCTTTGATCAAAATTAACTGATGCTGTATATCTTTTAACTATTTCGCTTGTGGGTTCAGAGAACCTTTCAGACCATTTTTTTGTATTTTTTTTCATTTCAATTTTTTTTATCTATTAATTCAATGAATTATATATGAAAATCATGAATCATATGATTAATCTCCAAATAGTCACTGTGCTAAAATCTAGAATAATGACAATCACAAATATTACAATTGCATCTAGAGAAAGTCCTCTTGCTATGTGGCAAGCAGAGCACATTAAATCCAAAATTATTCAGCTCTACCCTGATATTAAAATTAATATTAAAGGGTTTAAAACACAAGGTGATATTTTGCTGAATCAATCTTTAGCGACCATAGGCGGTAAAGGTCTTTTTATTAAAGAACTCGAACAAGCTTTATTAGAGAAAAAAGCTGATTTAGCCGTACATTCAATGAAAGACTTGCCAATGGATATTCCTGATGAATTCCAGCTTATTGCAATAACAAAACGTGAAGACCCAAGAGATGCTTTTGTTTCGAATAATTTTGATTCTCTGGATGATATGCCAAAAGGGTCAATTATTGGCACCTCAAGTCTCAGGAGACAAAGTCAAATTAAAGCAAAATATCCTGATTTGATTATTGAGCCGTTAAGAGGAAATTTACAAACACGTTTAAACAAGTTAGACAAAAAACAATATGGTGCAATAATCTTAGCAGCTGCAGGACTCATTCGCTTAGGCTTAAAAAATCGGATTAAGAAATATTTAGAGACTACAATTAGCATCCCATCCGTTGGGCAAGGTGCTTTAGGGATTGAAGTCCTTGCGGAAAACGAAGCACTTAGCAAAATACTCAAAATTCTTAACGATGATGAGACCTCGAGATGTGTTTTAGCCGAAAGAACAGTGAGCCGCTCACTTGCTGGTAGCTGCAGTGTCCCATTAGGTGCGTATGCATCAATATCTGACAATGAGCTAATTATCAATGGGTTTGTAGCCTCACCCGATGGCTCCAAGATTATCCATGCTGAAGCCAAAGGGGAAAAGTCAGATTTTTATAAGCTCGGAAAAGCCCTAAGTCAAATTCTTATTGATAAGGGAGCAAAGGATATTTTATCAAGCTTATGAATTTAAATGACGCAAAAAAAAATGTTGCTCTCGTATCTACTAGACCTTATGAGCAAAATATTACTTTATTTAAAGGGTTAGCGAATAAAAATATTTTATTACTAAACTACCCTTTAACAGAAATTAAAACTCTTGAAAATTATGCTAAATTTGACTCCATTCTAGGCAATTTAAATAATTACCAACATATTATTTTTATAAGTACTAATGCTGTTCATTCTTTTGTTAGGCGCTTTAAAAACCTTAAAATAAAATTGCCTAACCATATTGTTTTTTCTAGTATTGGGCCTAAAACTAAAGAAGCATTTGAAAATGAATTTGATGTTTGTGTAAATTGCCCCAAAGAAAACTACGACTCTGAGCATTTAATTAAAAATAAGATATTTGACGATATCCAAAATAAAAAAGTTTTAATTATTCGAGGAACACATGGTCGTGAAGCTCTAAAGTATATGCTTGAAGAAAAAGGCGCTAAAGTTGATTATGGTGAATGTTATATCAGAAATTATCTAACCATCGAACAAGAAAAATTAAACCAAGAACTTAAAAATTGTACCAATATATTCATATTAATTTCTAGCTATGCCAGTGCATACCAACTTGAATGTCATCCTGGGCAATGGATTAGTGACTATAAAACTAAATTTATCGTAAACCATAAAAAAATTGAGTTATCTTTAAGAAACGGTAACTACGGATCTCGGTTGGATGACGTCATTGTTACAAACGATTTAAGTGCAAAATCATTAGTCGAGATAATTAAAAATAATTAATTATTTTTTTGGTGGTGCGAAAGTAAAAGCATCTGCAAAAAACTCATCTTCGGGTAGCCCTTTTTTTACAAAAGATTCGAAAGCAACTTTTACTAGCCCTGGCGCACCACAACAATAAACTTGAACATTATCAAAAGATTCAAAGTCTTCTAAAACAGCTTGATGAACTAAGCCGATTCTTAATTGATCATTATTATTAGTATTAGACTGATTTTGAGAAACTGGAATATAAGTAAATTCATCTATTGAGTTTGACCACTCTAAAGAAAGATCATGCATATATAAATCTTCGAATTTACCGACGCCTCGATATAAGAAAATTGGTCGGTTAATATTGTTATTAAAAATCATATCCTCAATTACAGATTTTACTGGAGCAAAACCTGTTCCTCCCGCAACAAATATTATTGGCTTTTCACTTTCTCGTAAATAGAATTGGCCGATCGGTGCATCAATACGGTGAATAGATTTTTCCTTCATTTCACTAAAAACGAATTGGGTAAATTTGCCCCCTTCAATTAATCTTAAGTGAAGCTCAAGTAAATACTGATGGGGTGGATTTGCTAACGAAAAAGCTCTCCTAGAGTTATCAGCCATAATAAACTCGATATATTGCCCAGCTTTAAATTGTAATCTCTCCTCTCCTGGAAGTTTTAACATCATTTTTATAACATCTTTATTAAGCTTTTCTAATGACTCGACCCTAACTGGTGTCACTTTTGACTTAATTATGTCCTCCTCTTCACCTTCTCTAATGTCAATAGTAATACTTTCTGTAGCTAAGGCTTTGCAACATAGTATTAACCCATCTGATTTTTCTTGTTCTGTGAGAGCTGATTCTTGATAATCTTCCAACATTACATCTCCCGAAACTAATTTCCCCTTGCATGAACCACACATACCACTTCTGCAACCATAAGGAATGGTGATTCCAGCATTTGCAGCTGCTTCTAAAATAGTTTGGCTTGGCTTGGCTTGAAATGTTTTTCCTGAGGCTTTTAAAGTTACGGTATATGACATATTTTATTTTGGATCATCTTCACGACGATACTCCCCCTCTATTACATCGCCTTTATTAGCAGTGTCTTTATTAGCAGTGTCTTTCTTTTGATTAAACGAACCAGATTTAGTTTTATTTAAATTTTCTTCATTTCCTGAAATTGGGATGAGTAAAAGAATAAAAGCAATAATGTCAGTAAAAATTCCAGGAAATAAAAATAGACCTCCTGCCATTAAATTTTTTGCTGCCCCAAGTATAAGAGCCATGGGATTTCCCCCATGCGCCATAATACTCATAAACCTTGATAAGACTAAAGTTTTTTCTTCTTGGATCAGGCGCCAACCTAAAACTGCCATTACTATCAGATAAATTAAAAACCACCAGCCATATAGGCTACCAAATTTAAAGTAGCCCCAAATTTCAGCAAATGGTAAAAGAATTAATCCGAAAAGAAGAATCGAGCGCATAGGTAATGGGTTATGATATTCAGTAATTTAATTAAATACAGATTCTCTTAATAATACTATAATTATCCCCTTATGGAAGACCTTAAAAGATGAAACGACGCCTAAATTTATTTTTAATAGCTTTTTTATCATTATTTATTTTCTCAGTTGGATGTGCTGATGATGAAAGCTCCACTTTATACAATAAAAAAAATGATTTTTTATCTGTTGATAAAGCCTTCAAATTCAAAATTTATAGTTTCAAAGATTTAAAACAATTAGACATACAATTCAATATTGCACCTGGTTATTATCTATATAAATCCAAAATAGATGTAATCATTGACCCAATTTTAGATTTTGATCTCATAAAAGATAAAGGAAGAATTAAAGAAGATGAATTTTTTGGTAAACAAGAAGTTTTTTATGGGGCAACAACTTTAAAAATTATTCCCAAGGTCGAGCTTTCTAAAAACTATAAAGTTATCCTTAAATATCAAGGATGCAGTGAAAAAGGACTTTGTTATCCCCCAGTTTCTAAAACTATTAACTCAAATAAAATAAATAATTATTCGTCGGAACCATTGTATTCAGAAACTGATATTCTTATTTCAAAAATTTCTAATGAAGGTTTTATTTTAACTTTGTTAGGATTTTTTATTTCAGGGCTTTTATTGTCGCTGACTCCATGTGTATTACCAATGGTTCCAATTTTATCAGGGATTATCATCTCTTCTAATCCAAAAAATTCTATTAAGCTTACACTGAGTTATGTTGCAGGCATAACTTTTACTTATACTTTACTAGGAATTATTGCTGGCATGACTGGCACACTTTTATCTTCCAGCTTACAGAATACAAACTTTATTTTATTTGCTGGCTTTCTTTATTTAATTTTTGCTATAGCTATGTTTGGACTATTCGAATTAACTATGCCCTCTAATATCCAAAATAAAATCACTAATATTTTACAAAATTTTAAACTTGAAAATTCATTCAATGTTTTTGTACTTGGATTAATTTCTTCTTTGATCTTAAGTCCCTGTGTTGCTCCACCTCTAGCAGCTGCAATTCTTTATATTGGTCAATCAAACGATTTAATACTAGGGGGAGGGTCACTTTTCTTTATGAGTCTTGGAATGAGTGTTCCACTTCTAGCTATTGGAATTTCTTCTATTAAAATTATCCCTAAGCCTGGTCCTTGGATGCTTAATGTTAAAAAATTATTAGGCTTTATATTGCTAGCTATGTCTATCTATATTACTAGGCCATTACTATCTGAATTAGTATATTTTTGTAGTCTTTTCTTAATTCTTATTATTTTTAGTATTTATTTTATTTGGTTTAACAGAAAAACTACAAGAAATACTAATTTAATTTTAACTATTATTAGCTTAACTATCATTAGTGTAATTATTTTTCAAACAAAACCAATGTGGGAGAGCCCTAATCATGAACCATCCCAAAAATTTATACCCATTAATAACATTATTGAGCTTAAAAATTATCTAACAGACACAAATAAAAAACCTATAATGTTAGACTTTTATGCTGACTGGTGTGTAGCTTGTTTAGAGTATGAAAAATTTACCTTTAATAGTCCTAAGGTTGTTAGTTTATTAGACAAATTTGAATTACTTCAAGTAGATGTAACAAAAAATAATAAAGAACACCAAATTCTTCTGCAAGAATTTAATCTTTTTGGGCCGCCAGGAATTATTTTTTTCGATTCTGAAGGAATTGAAATAAAAGAACTTCGAACAATTGGTTTTAAAAATGCTACTGAATTTTCTTCAATACTTTTAAGAGTTCAAAAATGACGAATTTCAAATTTATTATTTTAATTATCATTATTGGTTTGATGAGCGGTTTTGCTGGACTATATTTTAGTAAAAATATTTCCCTTTCTCTAAGCGACCCTCAAACTGAAATTTTTTTTAATGCGACAAGCAAAGATATAAATAATAAAAATGTTTCACTTTCACAGTACAAAAATAAGTGGTTATTAGTGAACTTCTGGGCGACATGGTGTGCCCCTTGCAGAGAAGAAATACCAGAGCTTAATGAGCTCTTTAAAAATAACAAGGATATTCATTTAATTGCTATTGCTATTGATGAAATTGAGGCGGTAAATAAATTTCTTGTTAAAACGCCTATTGATTATGAATCTTTAATCTCAAATGATATGCAAGGTTTAAAAATCTCTAAATCCTTAGGAAATGATAAAGGTGTTTTACCTTTTACTGTCTTAATTAGACCAAATGGAAAAATACAAGAAGTCTTTTTTGGTAAATTAAACATGAAAAGCTTAAATACATACCTAAAAGACGTAGTTAAATAAAAAATGCATTAAAGTGCATTAAAGTGTAGACAAAAGTCGTTATTTTCGTCAAAATTACCATTCGATTTTATTATTATATATTTAATTATTATTATGAAAATCAAAAACATTACTGTTATTCATGGTCCAAACTTAAACTTACTGGGCCAACGTGAGCCAGATCATTATGGTACTCTAACATTAAATGATATTAATGACATTCTCACACAAGAGGCTTCCAAGTTAAATCTTAGTATAGAAATATACCAAAGTAATGGTGAATCAGAAATTGTAGATAAAATTCAATCACTAAAAAGTGATTTTATTATAATAAATCCTGCAGCATATACGCATAGCTCAGTAGCTATCAGAGATGCTCTGGCTGCTATGAAAATCCCATTTATTGAAGTGCATATTTCTAATGTATTTGCTCGTGAAGATTTTAGAAAACAATCTTTTTTCTCTGATATCGCAGTTGGTGTTATCAGCGGATTAGGTACAGAAGGATATTGTGCTGCTTTAAATTTTGCAGCCAAATTAAATAAATAAGAGGCAACTATGGATTTAAGAAAATTAAAAAAATTAATTGATTTAGTTGAAGCATCAGGAATATCTGAGCTAGAGCTAACAGAAGGCGAAGAAAAAGTAAAAATTAGCAGGAATAATGAGACTCCCTATCAACCGCAATTGGTTCAGAGCCAACCGCAATTGGTTCAGAGCCAACCAAAGCCAAATCAAAATGAAGAGCCAAAAATTTCTAAAAATGTAGAAGAAGCAGATGGCAGTACTATTAATTCACCTATGGTAGGAAGTTTTTATCGAGCAGCCTCTCCAGATTCGTCGCCATTTATTGAAGTTGGATCAACTGTAAAAAAAGGTGACGTATTATGTATTATCGAAGCTATGAAATTACTAAATGAGATTGAATCTGAACATGATGGAATAATTAAAAAGATTCTTGTTGAAAATGGCCAGCCTGTTGAGTTTGGCGAACCTCTGTTTATCATTGGATAAAAAATAATTTATGTTTGACAAAATATTAATCGCTAATCGTGGTGAGATTGCTTTAAGAATCTTACGTGCTTGTCAAGAAATGGGTATTAAAACAGTAACCGTCCATTCTCAAGCTGATGCCGAGGCAAAATATGTTGCTCTATCAGATGAGTCAGTTTGTATAGGGCCAGCTCCTTCGGATCAAAGCTATCTAAATATTCAAGCAATTATAAGTGCTGCAGAGGTTACTGATGCTCAAGCTATTCATCCAGGATATGGCTTCCTTTCTGAGAATGCAGATTTTGCTGAGCGCGTTGAAAAAAGTGGCTTTTCTTTTATTGGGCCTACTTCTGAAACAATACGATTAATGGGAGATAAGGTTAGCGCAAAGGATGCAATGAAAAAAGCTGGTGTTCCTTGTGTCCCTGGATCAGATGGAGCTCTAACAGATGAGCCATCAGAAATATTAGCAACTGCAAAAAAAATTGGTTATCCAATAATTATTAAAGCCTCTGGTGGTGGTGGTGGGAGAGGAATGCGTGTTGTCCACACTGAAGCTGCATTATTAAACTCTGTTGCTATGACAAAAAGTGAGGCCCTGGCTACATTTGGAAATCCAGTAGTATATATGGAAAAATTTTTAGAAGATCCTCGTCATGTCGAATTTCAAATTTTAGCAGATCAACATAAAAATGTAGTTCATTTATGGGACCGAGACTGCTCACTTCAAAGAAGACATCAAAAAATTATAGAAGAAGCACCCGCCCCTGGCGTTCCTGAAAGAAAAAAAAATAAACTTGCATCACGTTGCGCAGATGCTTGTAAGAAAATTGGTTATGTGGGAGTAGGTACTTTTGAATTTCTTTATGAAAAAGATGAATTCTATTTCATCGAAATGAACACTAGATTACAAGTTGAACATCCAGTAACAGAATCGATTACAGGAATTGATCTTGTTCAAGAACAAATTAAAGCTGCTTTTGGTGAAAAATTATCTTTTAGGCAAAAAGATATTGAGATAAATGGCCATTCAATTGAATGCAGAATTAACGCTGAAGACCCGTATAATTTCACGCCATCGCCAGGAACTATTACTCGCTTTCATTTTCCAGGTGGGCCAGGAATTAGAGTGGATACTCATGCTTATGCTGGCTACAAAGTTCCCTCATATTATGATTCAATGATTGGTAAAGTTATTGCGACTGGAAGTAACAGAGAGCAAGCAATTGCTAGAATGAGAATTGCCTTATCCGAGATAGTTATTGAAGGTATTAAAACAAATATTCCACTACATAAAGACTTAATGAATGATTTAGCTTTCAAAAATGGTGGCGTCAGTATTCATTACCTAGAAAATAAACTTGGCGTAAAGACATAAATAATGTCTTGGACAAACTTAATTGTTCAGATAAATAAAAAAGAGGTTGATTCGATAAGTGATTTCTTAATAGAGATTGGTGCAACATCTACTTCAATTGAAGATTCAAATCTAAACCAAAATAAAGAAGAATTAATTTTTGGTGAGCCTCATAATCAATCCCAACAATTCTGGGAAAATAATACTGTCCAAGCCCTTTTCGAAAAATCAATTGATATTGAAATAATTAAAGCAGCGTTAGTAACCAAATTTAATGCTTCTAACTTTGCTATTGAAGTTCATGATGTTCAAGATCAAGATTGGGTTAAATTAACCAAATCACAATTTTTACCCATTAATATCCTCAATAAATTATGGATTATTCCTTCCTGGCATGAAATTCAAGATAGGAAAGCAATTAACCTAATTCTAGACCCTGGCCTAGCTTTTGGAACCGGTGCACATGCCACCACCCATCTATGTCTTTTATGGTTATTAAAAAATGTTGATAAAAATATAGAAATTTTAGATTACGGATGTGGATCAGGTATTTTAAGTATTGCAGCAAAAAAAATTGGTGCAAAAAAAGTTTTTGGGGTCGATATTGATGAACAAGCTATAAAATCAAGCCAAGATAATGGAAAAATAAATAATGTCGAGATTGTTTGGAGTAATGCAGATAGTAAAATTGATTATAAAGTGGATCTAGTAGTAGCCAATATTTTATCAAGTGCTCTTATTGTTCTTGCTCCGGTTCTAGCTGAGCAATGCAAAACAAAAGGTAAAATAGCTTTATCTGGCATACTTAAGAAACAAGAGAAAGAATTAAAGACGATATACAGCCAATGGTTTGATTTTGAACCTTCAGAATATAAAGATGGATGGGTTTTGATATCTGGTATTAAATTTTGAATCATATTAAAGTTATAATTTTATGAAAAAAATTTTCACATTAATTAAATTAATTTTATTAACACTTATATCTGGCTGCTCAACTACTCTTATTAATGAAACTCAATATCCAGCGCCACATAATGACTTTACTGGAAGAACAGTCAATGAGTATTATGGAGGTGAAGACTCTAATTCCTTTATGATTCGATCATGTAAAATTTATGGGGGGTTAGATCAAGAAAGTATAGTTGAATCTGGTTCTGATTTTATAATGCAGGACATCCTTCAATTTAAATGTAATTATGCTGGTAAACTTAAGGAAGAGCTTAAAATTGATGGAAAATCGTCAATCAGACTAAGTGGGGCAGTTGCAAAAAAAAAATGTGAGCGCTTAGGTTTTGTTATTGGCAATCCTAGTTTTACAAAATGTATGGAGGAATTAACACAGTAGCTATGAATTTAAATCTTAATAAATATATTTGGCTTATCTTTCTCTTAATTTTTAGCTCCCATACAGTCAGTGAAGAGAAAACTATTACATATAAATGTACGGGGCTTAGTCAGTTTGAGCTTATCGGTGCCTCCGGCATTAAAGAAGAACTTAATATTAGAGATTATAAATTTATAGATGGAATGCTTCATGATTTAAACAAAATTCAATGTAATTGGGCGAATAATTTTATTAAATGTGAATCAAATTTTTTAAACATACGTAAATTAAGCATTAATCTAAAAAATAATAAAGTAACTGATTATATTTCTGGAAATAAGGGTTTTGGCGTATATGTTGAGAACTTTAAGGGTAAATGTGAGCATAAAAATTGATCGTGATATCCAAAATAGATGATGAAATTTTTGAAGTTACTTTAACAAAAGATTCAACTACAATTCATAGAATCACACTTTCATCAAAGTTTTACAAAAAATTGTCTAATTCCAAAATTTCAGAAATTGAATTAATTAAAAAAACATTTGAATTTTTATTAGAAAGAGAATCAAATGAGTCAATTTTAAAAGAATTTAACTTAGAAATGATTGAAAATTATTTCCCAGAATATCCATTATTAATTAAAAAAATGTAATTGACACCTTGAACTCTTAAGAAAAAATTTAGTCTCTCTATAGTTAAATTTTTAAGGGTATTAAATATGTCTTCTCGTCTCTTACTTTTTGTAATCTTTTTTTATAGCTTTTTTGCTAATGCTGAAAGTATTAATAAAGAAATCCAGAGAGAAATGTTTAAGAACGGTAATCCAAAATACGAAATATCTTATAAAAATAAATTAAAGCATGGAAAAGAAACATTTTGGTATGAATCTGGTCAGAAAAAGATGGAAAGCAATTTCGTTAAAGGAATTCAAGAAGGTTCTTGGACACAATGGCATAAAAATGGACAAATAAAGTTAGAAGTAATTTATAAAAATGGTAAAGAAAACGGTTTATGGAGACAATGGTATAAAAATGGCCAACTAAAATCAAATGTTAAATTTATTAATGGCTTAAAGGAAGGCATAGAAACTATTTGGCATAAAAATGGATCAATCCTATCAAAAGATGTCTATATAGATGGTAAAGTAGTAAAAGATAAAATTGCAAAGGAATTCTATGATTAAAGCATATGCTGCAATGAGTAAAGGGGGTTCACTTGAATTATTTGAATATGAAGCTGCACCATTAAATTCAAATGAAGTTAATATTAAAGTTGAATCATGTGGCATTTGTCATAGTGATATTAGTGCAATCGACGGTAGTTGGGGAAAATCTAAATACCCGATGGTTGCAGGACATGAAGTAGTTGGTGTTGTAGTTGGTGTTGGCTCAAATGTTTCCTTACACAAAATTGGAGATCGTGTTGGTTTAGGCTGGCATTCCGGTTATTGTAATAATTGTGAGCAGTGTAATGCTGGGGATCATAATTTCTGTAGCTCAACCAAAAAAACTGTCTTTAGCCAACATGGTGGCTTTGCTGAACAAGTTACTGCAGATGAGGTAAGTGTAATCCCTATCCCTAGTGGTTTAAATCATGCGGATGCAGGGCCATTACTATGTGGTGGCATTACAGTTTTTACTCCCATTGTTGAATTTAATATTAATAAAAATCATAGCGTTGGTATCATTGGTATTGGTGGATTAGGGCATTTAGCAATTAAATTTTATAAGGCTTTAGGATGTCATGTTACTGCATTTACCAATTCAGAAGATAAAAATACCTTACTTCAAACATTTGGAGTAGATGAAATCATCTCTTCAACAAATAAATCTCAAATTAAAGTACTTGGTCCCAAATTTGATTTAATCATCTCAACTGTAAATGTTAAATTAGATTGGAATTTATTTCTTAGTATTATTAAACCAAGAGGAAGGCTACATTTTGTTGGTGCAGTTCTTGCGCCTATTGAAACATCTGTTTTTTCTCTTATGGGTGGACGAAAATCAATTTCTGGCTCTCCTGTTGGAAGTCCAGTTAATATAAAGAAAATGCTAAATTTTTGTTCGAAGCATAAAATCTCCCCTCTGGTTGAACATTTTAATTTTGATCAGATAAATGATGCAATAACTAAAGTAAGAAAGAATAAAGTTAGATTTAGGGCTGTATTAAACTGGTAGTATAATGGCCAACTACAATGTCAGCGGATTAATTACTCTTGCAGAACTGGCAAAATCCAAAAAAAAATTTTGGTGTGTTTATATTCTCAAATGTTCGGATAATACTTACTATACTGGTATAACTAATAATATTAAACGGCGAATTCAACAACACAATGCCAATAAAGGAGCTAAGTATACTAAAGGGAGAGGGCCTTTTTCTTTGGTCTATCAAGATGGATGCAAAGATCGTAGTGAAGCCAGTCGGAAAGAATATAAAATAAAAAAATTACCCTTAACTGAGAAAATTAACCTTATTGATGCTAATAATTAATTACTATTTTAGTGCAATTGCTTTATTTTTAAATACATATATACTTCGCTCACGAAAGATTGCCTCTATTCTTTATATTGCCAGTCTTATGATTACATCAATATAAGGAATTTATTTGTCTTTTCAAAAGTTCAATTTCACACCTGCAATTAACAAAGCTATTTCTGAAGCCGGTTATACAGAAGCAACTGAGATTCAAAAGAAATCAATACCTGAGATTCTGCAAAATAAACATTTATTAGCTTCTGCCCAAACAGGTACTGGCAAGACTGCTGCATTTGTTCTTCCAATCTTAGAATTACTTCTCCAAGATAAAAATAAAGTCAGAGGCCCTCGAGTATTAATTGTTAGTCCAACTAGAGAGCTTGCAAATCAAATTACTGATAGTGTTAGAAAGTATGCGCGCCATATCGATATTAATTCTGCAACAGTAGTTGGGGGCATGTCATATAAATTACAAAATAAACTTCTTTCAAAGTCATTAGATATACTTATTGCAACTCCAGGACGACTTCTAGACTTGTTTAAACAAGGAAAAATTAAATTTAAAGATACCAAGATAATGGTTCTTGATGAAGCCGATAAAATGTTAGATATGGGATTTGTGCCTGATATTAGAAAGATTTTTAATGCCACTACTAAACAACAGCAAATGTTAATGTTTTCTGCAACGCTAGATAATTCTGTATCTAAAATTGCTAATGAATTTTTAAAGAATCCATTAACTATATCTATTAAACCTGATACAAAAGGACATAGTAATATACAACAATCTTTATATTACGTTGATAACCAACTACATAAACAAAACTTACTCAAACATTTTCTTGCGGATACAAATTTAAATCAAGCAATAATTTTTACTGCAACTAAAAGACAAGCAGATAAGCTTACTGACGACTTATATCACTCGGATTTTAAAACTGCAGCCCTACACGGCGATATGTCACAAGGATCAAGAACTAAAACAATTAATCGCTTTAAAAGAAATGAAATCAAAGTGCTTGTAGCAACCGATCTTGCATCTAGAGGAATTGATGTAAAAGATATTACACACGTATTTAACTATGACATGCCAAGGTTTGCAGAGGACTATATTCATAGAATCGGTAGAACAGGTCGTGCTAATAAAAAAGGACTTGCTCTAAGTTTTGTTTCCCCCACTGATAGGGAACATCTAAGAAAGATAGAACGATTTACTGGTATAAAAATTGAGACTAAAGTTATCCCCGGTATGGAGCCAACAAAAAATGCCTCAGAACATGCAGAAAAGAAAAAAAGACGGGGAGGCGGGGGTAAGCCTTTTAACAAAGCAAAAAGAGGTTTTGATAAAACTAGGAAAACTTTTAAAAATAGAACAAATGCTAAAAAGAGGATACAAAAAAAACCAATTGGGGTCGCAGTTGCTTAATTTAATCTAGGGATGCAAGGTCTGCTATTGAATAAACTCCAGTAGGACGATTTTTTTCTACCTTCCAAGTCCTTTTCTTTACAATGCAACAACGATCACGATTAATATCTGAAACACCAAACCTCAATTTTGCATTTGGAATTATTCTATAAATATGGCGCTCTATTCCGTCAATCGTCTCAGGCGCATCATCATGCTTACAAAATAATAAGACATTTTCTTTTTTATTATCTACTTGTCTAACACATGCTAAGTCATCTCTGCCTATTTCCTTTAAATGATTCTTTAACTTTTGAATATCATCGTCTGTAAAAGGCTCTTTTTTGAACAAGCTAATTCTTTTTACTAAAGAAATAGCATTGGCATGTATTTTTTGTTTATTTAATATTTGTGGAATAAAACGAGCAACCCAAACCACTGAATCTTTTGAGTCTTTTAAATTAGAAACGAGTTCCTCCACAGGATATTTTGTTAAAATTGGTGGGCGCATATAATTATTATGATTATAAAGTTAGATATTAACAATATACAAGTAAATATGACACTACTTTAATATTAAATATCGATAATATTTTGAATCTTTATCAATATAGCTTATCCTACCAACGTGTCTTATCTTATAAAAATTATTATTGCTGTTGCAATCATTGTAGCAGCTACAGAATTAAGTAAAAAAAGTACTTCATTAGCTGCAATTTTACTTGGTCTTCCTATTGTTTTATTTACATCTTTTACCTTTATTTGGGAAGAATCTAGAGATGTTAATAAAATATCTTTATTGACACAAGAAACCGTTATTATCCTTTTAGCTGGTATTCCCTTTTTATTTCTACTCACTTGGCTTTTAAAAAACGGCTTCAATTATTATCTGGCTCTTGGATCTGCATGTGCAGGAATTATTATAGTTACGCTCATTATTCAGCGATTTTTTTTACAATAAAAAAGGCTCCAATGGAGCCTTTTTTTGTTTCTAAATTACTTAAATGAGACTATTTGCGTGATTTCCAAATAGAATATAATACCCATAATGCTACTAAGCCAATAAGTCCTTGGCTACCTAGCGTATCTAGGATACCTGATACATTACCGATAACATCGGTTGATCCAAGAAATGGTACATTCGCTGATCCCATTAAGATTTGAAGTGCAATTGCTAATGCTGCAAGACTTATTGCAGTTTCTGCAAGTCCAGCAGACCACTTTCTAATAGTTCCTAATATATCCATTCTTATTTCTCCTGTTATAAAAAAAAAGTTTAAACTTTCATCTCTTTAAACTTGAACAAATTATAACGGGTTTTTTGTATAAAAATACAACATATTGTGAAATAATTTTTAAAATTTACTATATATTGTATTTATAGTTTATAATCTCAGGTTCCCTAGAAATAAAAATATTTGAACCAGTTTTGTTTATTTCATATTTTTTGAATATTTTTCTATAACTCCTTGAATTTCTTTTATTACTTCTACTTCTCCTTGAACATATTTATCTGCCATCATAAATAGTTTGCTATATAAAATTTCACCCTCTACTTCATTTTGTAGCTTAAAGTTTTTTGATTCATCTAATTTTTTATTCCAAGCGTCTCTAACTACCCTCCAGAAATTATTACTGTTATCCCAATAATCTTTTCCTGCCTGCCAGTCAAATTCTTTTATTCTTTCATATCTTGCAATCCCTATTTCCTTCGCTAGTACTTTTTGATTTTCGTTTAATACTACTTTTTTATTATTTTGTTCATGAACCCAACCTGTAGGGGTAATCGTTTGAATGTTGTACCCAATAAGCACATCATAATCATCTCTTATTGAAAATTCTCTTCTTGGAAGTGGTCGCCAAGTTTCCTTACTTGTCCATGAAGAATAATTTTCATAATGAACCCATTTACCATAACTTTGATATCTTGGCGTATCGTCGACTTGATAGGCGGATTGTGACCATGAACCTTTTTTTTCACCCCAAGGTATTTTATTTTTTATCCATGTTTCATCACCAGCATAAGTATTAATTACACTATCTTCGTATTTCCAATCTTGTCTCCAATGTTTCATCACAACTGGATCTGAAATTGAGCCATCCTCCTGTTTAAAATACATAACAATTATGTGCTGTAAGCTTATAAAATTTTTCTCTTCATCTACTATTTCAACAAATTCAGTGGCCCAAGATTGATAAGGTTGTTTTGGTTGATAATTTCCCTCAAACCCCATAGTCTCCATAAAATCGAAATATGCTCTATATTTTCCTTTCATTGCTAAGATTGCCAACCTATCTTTTTCGAACTTAGATAAATTTGGATCTTGGAGAAGTTTCCAAGATAAACTTGGCTCAGTATCTAAAGTGACTGCAGGGCCAGATGTTGTTCCACCTCTTGGTGTCTTTAAATTAGAGTCTTGTAAATGTGTCCAACCAAATATATAACTAGATTCATTTCCGTATGTAAGAAAGGAGATCGATAATAGAATTACAAACAAAATATTTTTCATAATTTATGGACTTAATATATTTGTGAAAGTTTCTTAGTGTTTAATTTATTACTCTACGGTGACTGATTTGTTTTGCTTGTACATGTTTGTACCACCTTTATAGAATAAGAGTAGGAGTAGTTTTTTCATAATTTTAATTTTTAGTATACTTTAATTTTATTAATCAATTTAAGTTCTAAATTATCATCAATTTCGTAAGTTGATTTGTAACAAGTTTTATCTCCCTGATCAAGAACTATTCGTTTGATTACAGTCCATTTTGAACTTATTCTTTTATAAGTTCGATCCTCTGAACCACAAGCACCACCAGATAAATGAATGAGTATTTCCTTATTAAATGAATCAAAAGTCGTAGTGTAGTCTATGTTATCAAATGGAGGATAATCCATAACTTTAGTCTGCACACCTTGCATCTCCTTACCTGAATGTTTATATATAATGAAATGGTCTCCCGCTCTCTGACCACTCCTGAATTCTCTTTTTATAATTTCATTTTGACCATCAAAATCTACATCCATAAATATAAGTTGATTGCATGTTTCAATATCCTTGTTACTTAAATCCTTACTCCAACAAGAAACATCGGTTAATTCAGGAATTCTAAATTCTTTAGAAAATGCTAGTGAAGATGATGATAATATTAAAATTAGGAGTAGTTTGAAGTCTTGCTTTAGAAAGTATTTTATATCTCTACAAATATCTTTCTTATTCGTCACCTCATTTCTCCAATGAGACTGATTTTTTTTGTTTTCCCACGCTCTTTATCATTATTTACTCTTAAAATTTACCTGATATTGTATTCTTTTTGTTTGAATGAGCGATTCATATTCATTAAATGTTAATAATTTGTATTCTTTCATCCCAACATGAACAATACATAATCGGTAATTTTCTATCTTTTTAAATAGATCTTCTTCATTCTTAGTAAACCCAAAAAATACATTGTATGGGAGTTTTTTAACAGTTTTAGAGTTTGTAGTTTTAACCTCAACGAATAAAAAATCTTTTTTTATCTTAACGGAATCAAAATCATTTGTATGAATAATAATTCCATCAATGCTATTAAAATATTTTTTATAATCAATATTACATAGATCATACAAAAACATTTTTTGTTCTTTAGTAGGAACCATGAAACCTTCAACTAAATCTCTAAGAATTATTATCCCTTCTTTTTCTGTTTTCAAATTCTTCATGTTTTGAAGTCTAGTTTTGGATCTATAAAATGATATGTACTTTTTAAATGCTGCTGAGTACATACCCTTTCCTTTTTTGTCTTTCTGTTTAATTTCCTTTATTGAAAAGTATTGTTTCATTAAATCTTTTAATTCATCTAATTCTTTGATTTCTATTAGGGATAGCAGCACCATATTTCTTTCTGCTAGATCTGAATTATTTACATTCATTGCATAAACATAGTTTGAGATAGACTTATCTGATAATTTTGTGCTAGTTTTTAACCATACTTTAAAATTGTTCACACTTATTCCACTGTTACTGATTTCGTTCGTTTGGAAAGGATGGTTACTATAAATATCTTCATTAAAATTCCATTCCTTCTAATTCTTTAGGATTAGAAGATATAATCGTTCTTGTGACTTTTGTCTCTCCGTAATCTGTTTGTCTCAAAATTGCATAACGAAGAGATTTTTCTTCCATCTTTTTAATTATAAATTCTTCCATTTTTTTTGTAGCACGACATGAACATAAGAACCATGGTTGAGTACCTCCAGAATCATGTTTGTTCCACTTAAATTCTTTTTCAATAAAATCAGCATCCTCTTCAATTATGTTGAAAAACATTCCACCTTGTATAAATATAACATCAAGTTTGTGACTATTTTTTAATTCATCTTTAATATCTTTAAATATATATGATGATTTAAATTTTTTTTTATTAGGATGTATTCCCTTTTGTTGAACCAACCCAGTAGATCCACCTTGATATATTTTAATTTTATCTTTAGTCATTTTGTTTGAACTATCCTTTCCAAAGTTAACTATTCCACTGTGACTGATTTGTTTCGAGAGTACATGTTAGTTACCGTCAATTATAAATTAACTGTTATGGGGCAGTGGTCACTGTACTTTACCCAATCCTCAAAGTTACCTATATTTATTGATTTTACATCCATGCCACATGTATAAATATAATCTATATGGTATTTTTTTTGTATATTTTTTGTATGGTAAAAAGTCCCTTGTTTCTCTTGACTAAAATCTTCAGAAGTTAATTTGTGATAAGAACTGCTTAACCCGATTAATTCTAGTTTTTCGTTAATATTATAGAAATCTCTATTATTTGGTTTGTCCCATATTATTGAATTATTAAAATCACCTGCAACAATTGATTTTGGTGTTTCTTGCAACCAATCATAATAATATCTAAGTGCTTCTAATGTTTTACCATTTGCATGTTCTCCATATTTCTTTGCTCTATGATTGAATGCCCAAACACCAAGAAGATTCATCTCATCTGTGCAAATAGGTAGAAAATGTATTAAATTTTTATTATGTAAACTACTAACTTTTGCACTGTCTTTTTTAATAATTACACCAAGACCTTTTTTTTCATCCTTGCCAGTCCAAAAATACTTAACCCCGGGAAAATAATCTTTTTTTAATTTTTCACACTCTTGAATAATTGTAATATCAGAATTTAATGATTCTATGTATTCGTACTTATTTTGTAATTTAAGATTACAATTCCATGTTGTTATAATCATTTAATATCCTTTGGTTTCTTGCCAGAATAAAATCAATTACATTTTTTTTATATAATTTATATTCCGTAACATCTACAGGTAATGGGTCTTTTTCAAAATTTTCAAATGGTATAAAATATTTTATCAATGAATAATTTTCTACTACTAAATCATTGAGTAAGAAAAAATTAACGTACCCCTGAAAATTATCAAATAAATCAAAAAATGATGAATATCTTTTTAATGTTTCTTCTAGTGGACTGTGTTCATTTATATAATGTCTCCTTATACATTCTAAGGTTAAATCAAATCTGTCCTTAATTTTTACATGGATGCCACGGGCACCATTGATTGTCATTTTGTTATCTATCTTTTTTGATGGAAAAATAATATATGCACCAATCGTGCTACATTTTTTATAAAATGCATTGATATCTTCATGTGAAATATTTTTAATTATATGACTCATGCTTTTAGTGTATTTATATGTGTGCCCTATAGAGTCACTAGACAAAAAGAATTCACCTAATTCTGATTTATGATGCAATACCATTCTTGTTTTATCGTCCAAACTAAAAATGCTGCCATTTTGTAGAGTTTTACTCCAAAGATTTTGGTGATATTTTCTAAGGGTTGGACTATATGAATCTGGGTCTTTACCAGAAGGTGTATCAGAATAAACATTGAAAGTTGTATCAATCATCTTATTTCCCCATCATGTTCGACCAAAACTATTACAGTGTGATGGACTTTGTTTGGTCGTATATATTTATTTTCTCTTTCCTAAACCTGGCAACCCTCCAGATACTGTTCGTATACTCCCTCCTTTAAAAGGTAGTAATTTGTTCATTTCTCTCGCCAATTTTTTCTTTTTAGCAGGATCATCTTCTTGGCGCCATTTTTCTTTTATTTCTTCTCTTTTTTTCCTCTTTGCTTTTTCATGTTTTTTGCTATTTTCCTCTTTTTCCTTAAGACTAATATATTTTTTCATACTAAAGTTATTTTTAAACTAAAAGTTAATATTACTCTTGAATTTATCAAAAAGAATAGTATTTGATTGAGAACTTACCAATCTTAGTTTCAAACTTCTGATTTCTTATCTCTTGTATTCTTAAATCTCTCTCATGTTTTCTCTTTAAGACAGAACTCACTGAAGTATTAAACCAATTATTACCTCGAATAGTTTTAATATTCATTTCGTTTAATTTACGACTGATTTTTCTATAACCAAGACCAGAATCGTGCATCGATTTGATGAGTTTATAGAGATATTGTTGTCTCTTTGTATATGGATTTCCTTGATATGTGAGATTGTTACTTTGAATTTCAATACTGAATTCTAGATACGGAATTGTGCCCTCTAAACATGTACAAGCAAAACTACTCCACTGTGACGGATTGATTTCGCTCGTACATGTTTATTACCCACTACTTTTAATTGCTTTCCCATCCAGTAGCAACATCACTCCCGTCTCTAGAATGCTGGTAACTCGAATATTCACCTCCCGCACAAACAGAAGTTCCATCTCTAGAATGCTGGTAACTTGAATATTCACCACCACAGGCAACACTGGAACCGTCTCTAGAATGCTGGTAACTCGAATATGCATAAACCACTGTTGAGAAGAAAACTAAAGTGGTTAAACCTATAAGAATTTTTTTCATGTCCTTGCTCCCCTTTGAACTAAAAGTTAATTCTACCTCTGAAGTTCGTCAAAAGTATAGTATTTGACTGAGAACTTACCTATCTTGATGGAGAAAACTTTGTCTCTTATCGCTTTATTTGCGTTATACATGAGATTGTTAGACTCTATCTCAATTGAGAATTCTAAGCAGGGTATTAAGATGGGTAAACATGTACGCGCGAAACTACTCCACTGTTACAGACTTAGCAAGATTTCTTGGCTTGTCAACATCTGTTCCTTTTCGTAAAGCAACATGGTATGCAAGTAACTGAATAGGGATTGAATGGATAATAGGAGATAAAACACCTGTATGTCTTGGAGCTCTTATAACTTTAATACCCTTGCTTTCAATGAAATGGCTATCAGCATCTGCAAAAACAAATAATATCCCTCCCCTTGCTTTTACTTCCTGCATGTTAGATTTTACTTTTTCTAATAATAAATCGTTTGGGGCAATTACAACTACTGGCATGTTTTTATCAACTAATGCTAGTGGCCCGTGTTTTAATTCGCCAGCTGGGTAAGCTTCAGCATGAACATATGAAATTTCTTTTAACTTCAGAGCCCCTTCCAATGCTATAGGATAGTGAATACCACGTCCTAAAAATAAAGCGTGCTCTTTATTCGAAAAGTGTTTCGCCCATTGTTTAATTTGAGGCTCTAAATTTAATGCAGATTGAATGCCTCCAACTAAGCATCTTAAATCTTCTAAATATTTCTTTTCTATTTTTTTATTTATGAGTTTTTTATTCTTTGCTAATGTTACCGTCAAAATAAATAGTGAAACTAGTTGAGTTGTAAACGCCTTTGTAGATGCAACCCCAATTTCAATTCCAGCCCTAGTATAAAAAACTAAATTAGAAGCTCTTGCTATCGCACTTTCTTGAACATTACAAATTGCTAATGTTTTTTTGTGCCCAATTTTTTTAGCATGCTTGAGTGCCTCAATAGTGTCTAGTGTTTCACCTGATTGTGAAATAGTGATAACTAATTGATTTTTGTTAGGCACCGATTTTCTATAACGGTATTCACTTGATATTTCTATTGATGTTGGAATTTGAGCTATATCCTCAAACCAATATTTAGCAGTCAATCCAGCATAATAACTTGTCCCTGCTGCAAGAATAAGAACGCTATCTATATTTTTAAAAATATTTTTGGCTTTATTCCCAAATAATGAATAATCAAATTTATTATTATCAATAACAGCTTCAATAGTGTCTCCTAAAGCTCTTGGTTGCTCGTAAATCTCTTTTTGCATAAAGTGAGCATGCGGACCTAAATCCATAGATGAAATTTTTACCTTACTATGGTTTATTTTTCTAGTGACTTTCTTTAGTTTGCTAGTAAATATATCAAGTGACGTTTTAGAAATCTTAGCTAGATCACCATCTTCAAGGTAAATTATCTTTCTTGTTACCCCTAACAGAGCACTAATATCTGATGCAATAAAATATTCTGATTCACCCTGACCAATAATTAACGGACATCCTAGTCTTGCACAAATTAATTCATCCTTATTATCAACAGAAATCACAGCAATGGCATAAGCCCCGACTAAGTCTTTAGTTGCTAATTGGGTTGCCTTTAATAAATTCTTCTTACTTTGATAATAATAATGAATTAAGTGTGCTATGACTTCAGTGTCAGTTTCAGAATCAAATTTATAACCTAATTTTTTTAATCGACTACATTGTGATTCATGGTTTTCAATTATGCCATTATGAACAACAGCAATTTGATTGTTAGAAACATGTGGGTGAGCATTGTCCTCTGTTACCCCTCCATGAGTAGCCCATCTTGTGTGTCCAATTCCTAAAAAACCTTCTAATTTATTTTTTTTTGCCTTGGTTTTAATTGAATTAACTCGCCCTATAGATCTAATACGACGAATTGTTCCATTTAATATTGCAATACCGGCCGAATCATAACCTCGATATTCTAAACGTTCTAAACCTTCTATTAATGTAGGTAAAACATTTTTATTTGATATACCTGCAACTATTCCACACATAATTTAATTCTTCTTTGGCTTTTCCCAGCCTGGGATACTTGTTTGTTTCGTTCGAGATAAAGATAATTCATTTGCTGGTGTATCTTTTGTTATTGTTGAACCAGCCCCTATTGTTGAACCAGCTCCTATTTTAACTGGTGCTACGAGTTGTGAATTTGAACCAACAAAAACATTGTCTTCAATAATAGTTTGGTGTTTATTAACACCATCATAATTACATGTAATTGTTCCTGCACCAACATTTACGTTTCTTCCAACAATACTATCTCCAATATAACTTAAATGGTTTATTTTAGTACCAGCTCCAATTTTTGAATTCTTTATTTCTACATAATTACCAATATGAACATCTTTATTAGTATCAGTACCAGGTCTTAATCGAGCATAGGGGCCAATAATATTATTGATGCCAACCTTAGCAGAATCTATATGAGAATATGGCTTTATAATTGTATTATCAGAAATTACGCTGTCTTTTATATGGGTATATGCTCCGATTTTTACGTTGCTCCCCACTTTAACATTGCCCTCAAAAATACACCCAACATCAATTTCCACATCCAAATCACACTTTAGGTCACCTCTAATATCGGTCCTAGAAGGATCTAATAAAGTAACTCCTTGCTCCATCAATAAATTAGTTTTTGTATCTTGCAAAGCCCTCTCCATCATTGCTAATTCAATTTTAGTATTTACCCCTGAAATTGTAATTCCAGACTTAGCTTCATGTGATCTAATCTTAATTTTTTCTTTTCTAGCTAAAGCTACTATATCAGTTAAATAATATTCTTTTTGAGAATTATTATTTGATATTAGTGGCAACCAACTAATCAGTTTATTTGTATCAACGCACATTATTCCAGTATTGATTTCAGTAATTTTTCTATCTAAATCATCACAATCTCTTTCTTCTACAATCTCTTCAATATTATTTTCAATTCTTTTAATCCTGCCATACCCTGTTGGGTTACTTTTATTAAAAGTTAATATTCCCAAGTTATTTTCTGTTTTTTTTATAAGTTGTTTTAAGTCGTTTAATTCAACCATCGGCACATCACCATATAAAATAATTGTTTGGGATCCTTTTAAATGAGGAATTGCATATTTAACTGCATCACCTGTACCTAATTGTTCTTTTTGAATTATCCAATTTAATTTTTCGTGTGAAAAAGCAGTCTTAACTTCTTTTGATTTATAGCCTACGACTATATTTATATTTTCTGGGTTAAAGCTCTTTGCAATATCAATAACATATTGCAACAAAGGTTGATTTGCTAGGTTGTGTAAAACTTTCGGGTAATCGGAAAACATTCTAGTGCCTTTTCCAGCAGCTAAAATAACTACACTTAATGACATTTATTTTCCTTTTTTCTTTAAGTATAAACAAAAAAAACAGCAAACTGCTGCTTTTTGTAAATACTAAATTAGCCAGCTATTTTTTTCTTAACTTTTCAATAGCTCGAATCTGTGCCACTGCCTCTGCTAATTCTGCCTCTGCTAGAGCAAAATCTATATCACTTCCTTTTTTAGCTAAAGATTCTTCAGCTAATTTTTTGGCAGCTTTTGCTTTCGTTTCATCTAAATCTTTACCTCGAATAGCTGTATCGGAAAGAATAGTGATATGTCCTGGTTGAACTTCCAATATTCCACCAGAAATAAAAATTAGATCCTCATTTGCTTTATCAAGCATCTTGATTCTAACTGAGCCAGCTTTTAATAAAGTAATCATTGATGCATGATTTGGATAAATACCCACTTCGCCCATTTGGGCTGGGGCTACAACGAACTCAGCTTGCTCAGAAAGAATTGATTCTTCTGCGCTTACTACATCAATTTGAATTGTATTTGCCATTAGTTACCTTAAATATTAAACAGTTTTTGCTTTTTCAACAGCTTCTTCTATTCCACCAACCATATAGAAGGCCTGCTCAGGTAAATCATCATATTCCCCATCCACAATTGCTTTAAAGCCTTTAATAGTTTCTTTAAGTGAGACATACTTTCCAGGAGATCCCGTAAACACCTCAGCTACATGAAATGGTTGCGATAAAAATCTTTGAATTTTTCTTGCACGCCCAACAGCTAATTTATCTTCAGGTGCTAATTCATCCATACCTAAAATAGCAATAATATCCCTCAATTCTTTATATTTTTGCAATGTTGATTGAACTGCACGAGCTACGGCATAATGCTCTTCGCCCACAACTTGCGGGTCTAATTGTCTTGAAGTTGAATCAAGAGGATCAACAGCAGGATAAATACCTAATGAAGCAATATCTCTCGACAACACGACTGTTGAGTCTAAATGCTGGAAAGTTGTTGCTGGAGATGGATCGGTTAAGTCATCTGCTGGCACATAAACTGCCTGAATCGATGTAATTGACCCAGTTTTTGTTGAAGTAATTCTTTCTTGTAATTTACCCATTTCGTCTGCAAGTGTTGGTTGATATCCAACGGCTGAAGGCATACGACCTAATAAAGCAGACACCTCCGTTCCTGCTAAGGTATAACGATAAATATTATCAACAAAGAACAAAACATCTCTTCCCTCATCTCGGAACTTTTCAGCCATTGTTAATCCTGATAATGCTACCCTTAATCTGTTACCTGGAGGTTCATTCATTTGACCAAATACCATTGCAACTTTTGACTCTTTCATATTGTCAAGTTTAATAACACCTGCTTCAGCCATTTCATGATAAAAGTCGTTTCCCTCACGAGTTCTTTCTCCAACGCCAGCAAAAACCGACAACCCGGAATGCTGTTTTGCAATATTATTAATTAATTCAAGCATATTAACTGTTTTACCAACACCTGCTCCGCCAAATAAACCAACTTTTCCACCCTTCGCAAATGGACACATTAAGTCAATAACTTTAATTCCAGTTTCTAATAATTCAATCGATGGGGATAAATCATTAAATTCAGGTGCTTTTTGATGGATTGATCTAAATTCTTTAGTATCAATTTTACCAACTTCATCGATTGGTCGTCCTAATACATCCATGATTCTGCCTAAAGTACCTTCACCAACTGGAACCTGAATAGGTGCTCCTGTTGAAGAAAATTGAGTACCTCTTGATAACCCATCTGATGAACCCATGGCAATAGTTCTAACAACACCATCCCCTAATTGTTGCTGAACCTCTAAAGTTAGTCCTACTTCTGCAGTTGAATCTTTATCATCAATAATTAATGCATCATAAACTTTAGGGAGTTGGTCTCGAGGAAATTCAACGTCCACAACTGCTCCAATACACTGAACTACTTTTCCAATTTGTTTAGTACTCATTTATTTATCCTTACTCATCTAAATTAATTAATATTAAATTCAAAAATTTTTACGATACTGCTGCTGCTCCGCCAACAATTTCTGAAATTTCTTTAGTTATTGCTGCTTGCCTTGCTTTGTTATAAACCAATGTTAATTCGTCAATTACGTTTCCTGCGTTGTCAGATGCTGCTTTCATTGCTACCATTCTTGAAGACTGTTCTGAAGCCATGTTTTCTGCTACTCCATGATAAATCAAAGTTTCTATATAACGAGAGAGCAATGCATCAATTACCAAAGTTGCATCAGGTTCATAAATATAATCCCAAGTACTATCTGGCGTTTCAGTTTTATCGCCTGAAAGGGGTAATAGTTGTTCCATGTTTGGTTCTTGCTTCATAGTATTAATAAATTTTGTATAACAAATATAAAGCTGGTCTATTTCTCCAGCAACGTAACCATCTAACATTACTTTAATTGCTCCAAGTAGATCCTCCATGTGAGGAGTATCTCCCATACCGGATACTTGCGATTTTATATCTGCTCCGACTCTTCCCATAAAACTAATTGCTTTATTACCAATCGCACTAATCTGTATTTTTTTACCTTCTTTTTCCCAATCTTTTATTTGAGCTATTGAAGATCTTAAAACGTTTGTATTAAGCCCGCCGCATAGCCCTTTATCTGAAGTAACAACTATAAGGCCAATATTTTTGATATTTTCTCTTTGAATAATAAACGGATGCTTATATTCAGATTGTGCATGTGATAAATGAGCAGCAACTGCTCTAATTTTTTCCGCATATGGCCTTGCAGCTGTCATTCTATCTTGCGCTTTACGCATTTTAGAAGCAGCTACCATCTCCATAGCTTTTGTAATTTTTCGTGTATTTTCTACACTCTTAATTTTAGTTCGTATTTCTTTACTTCCAGCCATTTAAAATCCTATATTAATAAGTATTTGTAGCTTTAAAGTCTTCTATTGCTTTTACAATTTTCTTTTCGCCTTCTTCATCAAGCGCTGATGTTTTTTCTATGCCATCCATCACTGATTTATATTTTGATGACATGAACCCATGAAGTGCAGATTCAAAAGATAAAACTTTTTCAGTTGGCACATCATCCAAATATCCATTATTGGCTGCCAATAAAGTTACAGCCATTTTTGATACTGTTAATGGAGCATACTGAGCTTGTTTCATTAATTCAGTAAACATAAGCCCTCGATCTAATTGCTTTCTTGTTGCCTCATCCAAATCTGAGGCAAATTGTGCAAAAGCTGCTAATTCTCGATATTGAGCTAAAGCTAATCTAACCCCACCACCTAATTTTTTAATCACTTTAGTTTGTGCAGCTCCGCCAACTCTAGAAACTGAAATACCAGCATTAATTGCGGGACGGATACCAGCATTAAATAAATCACTTTCTAAGAAAATCTGTCCATCCGTAATAGAAATAACATTGGTTGGGACAAAAGCTGAGACATCACCAGCTGCTGTTTCAATTACTGGAAGAGCAGTTAAGGAACCAGTTTTCCCTTTTACTTTCCCTTTTGTAAATTTCTCTACATATTTTGCATTAACTCGGGCAGCTCTCTCTAATAATCTTGAATGAATATAAAATACATCTCCTGGATAAGCTTCTCGACCTGGTGGTCGACGAAGTAATAAAGAAATTTGTCTATAAGCAATCGCTTGTTTCGTAAGATCGTCATAAACAATTAATGCATCTTCCCCACGGTCTCTGTAATATTCACCCATTGTGCAACCAGCGTAAGGTGCTAAAAATTGAAGAGCTGCAGAATCTGATGCTGATGCACTTACGACCGTCGTATATTCCATTGCGCCATATTCTTCGAGCTTTTTGACCACATTCATAATAGTTGACGCTTTTTGACCAATAGCGACATAAACACACTTCATGTCTTGGCCTTTTTGATTAATTATTGCATCAACAGCAACTGCAGTTTTACCAGTTTGGCGATCACCAATAATTAATTCTCTTTGTCCTCTACCAATTGGTACCATAGAATCAACTGATTTAAGGCCGGTCTGAACTGGTTGAGAAACCGATTGTCTATCAATCACACCAGGAGCTACTTTTTCTAACTTATCTGTAAGTTTAGTTTTTATTGGTCCTTTTCCATCAATTGGCACCCCTAATGCATCTACAACTCGACCTAATAATTCAGGTCCTACAGGCACCTCTAAAATTTTACCTGTACATTTACATACATCACCCTCAGTAATATGTTCGTAATCACCAAGAACCACTGCCCCAACTGAATCTCTTTCTAAATTAAGAGCTAATCCAAAAGTATTTCCTGGGAATTCAATCATCTCTCCAGACATTACATTAGATAAGCCATGAATACGAACAATACCATCTGTTACTGAAACGACTGTTCCTTGTGTTCTGGCTTCTGAACTAGTAGAAAAATCTTTAATCCTAGTTTTAATTAATTCACTTATTTCTGATGTTGATAACTGCATTAATATCTCCTGGTTTTATGCTTTTAATGTATAAGCTAAATTATCTAATTGTCCTCGAACTGAAGCATCTATAACGGTATCTCCAACTATTATTTTGGTGCCACCAACAATGCTTTTATCAATAACTACTTTTCCTTCAATTTTTTTATTGAATCTTTTTTCTAGGCTTTTTAATAAGTTTTCAACCATCTTTTTATCCGGTTGATCAGCCATAATAATTTCAGCTTCTATAACCCCTTCATCTTTAGCTTTAAGCTCTTCAAAGAGTAGTGCTATTTCAGACAAAATTGATAATCTCTTATATTCCACTAGAAGCTTAATTAAATTTTGTCCAGATGCATTTATTTTATCTCCACAAATATTCAATATAAGCTTTTCTCTATCTGTATCTAATACTTTAGAGTCAATAATAAAAGAATTAATATCATCGTTCTCAATAATTCCGCTCATAAGGGACAACATATCTGACCATTCAGAAAGAGCATTCTCTTCTTTTGCTAAATTAAATATAGCAACTGCATAGGGTCTTGCAATTGTTGAAATTTCAGCCATAAACCCTATAAGTCCTTTGCTAATTTAGTTAGCATATCTGCATGGGTTTTCTTATCAATTTCTTTGTCTAAAATCTTTTCAGCGCCTTGTATAGCAAGGGTTGATATTTGACCGCGAAGCTCTTCTTTAGCTCTATTAACTTCTTGGTCAATCTCCGATTTAGCACTCGCTATTATTCTATCGCCTTCATCTTTAGCAACATTTTTTGCTTGTTCTACAATTTCAGCTGCTCTTTTTTCTGCCTGCCCTACAATTTCTGCGCCTTTTTGCTTCACCTCATTAAGAGTTTCTGCATTTTTTTTAGCTGCTACTTCAAGAGATAGTTTTCCTTCTTGAGCTGCTGCTAAACCATCAGCAATTTCTTTCTGTCTTTTCTCAATTGCATTTAGCAAAGGTGGCCAAACAAATTTAACTGTGAACCAAATTAATATTGCAAAAGCTATAGCTTGAGCAATCATTGTAAAATTAATATTCATCTTTACTCCGTCTTATCCCCAAATATTGGGATCAAAAACAATATTTAAATTAACCTACTACACTTAAAAGTGGGTTTGCAAAAGCAAACATCATCGCTAAGCCAACACCAATAATAAATGACGCATCAATCAGACCTAACAACAAAAATACTTTAACTTGTAATTGAGGAATCATTTCTGGCTGTCTTGCCGCACCCTCTAAAAAGCTTGCACACATAATACCAATTCCTACACAGGCACCTGCTGCACCTAATCCGATTATCAAGCCAATACCAATTCCTGTATATGCTTGTATTTGAGCTAAATATTGAACTGTTTCCATAATTTACTTCCTTTTAGTTTAAAAAAAATTAATGCCCTTCATGTGCCATAGATAAATAAACAACTGTTAACATCATGAATATATAAGCCTGCAATACTACAATTAAAATATGAAATATTGCCCACCCTGCGCCTAGAATCGATCCAAATATAATTCCGGAGACGCCTGTAGCTGCCCACAAACCTAATAATAAAAAGATAACTTCTCCGGCATACATATTACCAAACAATCGAAGAGAATGAGATAAAGGTTTTGAAACATATTCAATTAAATTGAACAGGAAATTAGCTGGCCAAACCCAAACTGACGAACCAAAGGGTGCACAAAAAATTTCATGCAACCACCCGCCCATTCCTTTTACTTTAATGCCAAAATAAATCATTAAGAACCAAACTCCAAGTGCAAGGCCAAATGTTGTATTAACATCAGAAGTAGGTACTGCTTTCCATTCATATAAACCGAGCATTCCGTAGAATTTTGCCATTATATCAATAGGTAAAAAATCCATTGCGTTCATCATGAGAACCCAAATAAATACAGTCAATGCAGCTGGAGCAACAAAAGAATGTCTGTTACCATGAAATATATTACCTACTTGATTATCTATGAAGCTAAAAATTAACTCAACAAATGCCTGAGTTTTTGTTGGAACCCCTGCTGATGCTTTTCTTGCAACAAGCCAGATTAATCCCATAGAAAAAATTCCAAGAAGAACTGCCATCACAAATGAATCTAGATGAAGAGTCATAAATGAGCCTCCGCCTAAAAAATCTAAATGGACTTCATTATTAGATAAATGATGTCCAATATATTCAGATGGTGATTCGTAAGAGCTATCTGCCAAGTTTTATATTTCCTTTAATTTTTTGTATCTAGTTTTGTTAACCCAATTCCTGAAAAAATTGCAGCAATAGCTAAACCAAAAACAATTGCCAACGGAACTTTATTTTCATAAAAACTAAATATCGCCCATAGCGATAAAATTATAATTACAATCTTTATCCCTTCAGCTTTTAAAGCATCCATTAAAATAGTTGATGCCTTCTTTGTTCTTCTGGATCGATTTGCTATTGGTGTTGAAGCTAATAGCCCAATAACTACTGCAAGAGACCCAAATAAAACTGAGATACCTGCATGCAATCCAAAGAAACCTGAAACAACTAATGCTGAAATAATAGAAATACTGCTTAACTTTATAAGCATATTCTTTAAATAAGGTGGAAATAATTCCTCTTTTGTATTGACCTTCTGGAGCTTATCAATCAAACCCTTACTTCCTTGAATCTATTTGTATCAAAGTCCGCAATTTTGGCTTTATTTCTTGCATGAGTCAAGCTTTCAAACTAATTTATTCTATTTTTTTTAAAATAGTATCTAATTGATCTAAATTACTATAATTAATCTTTAGCACACCTGATCCATTTGATTTATGTGAAATTTTTACTGGCGCACCTAATTTGTCAGATAAATTTGTTTCCAAATTTACAATATCAGCTATTTTTTGTGGTTTTATTTTTTTCTTAGTTGGATTTGTTTGAATAATTAATGCTTCTACCTCTCTTACAGATAAGTTCTTACTAATTACTTTTTGACAAAGCATCACTTGCTCGCTAGCAGGCAAAGAAAGCATCGCTCTTGCATGGCCCATTTCAATTTTTCCTTCAAGTAATGCCTTTTGAACGTGCTCGGACAAATTTAATAACCTTAATAAATTTGTTACTGTTGTTCTAGACTTACCTAATATATGAGATGCGGATTCATGAGTCATCCCAAATTCATCTATTAGCCGATGAATCCCCTTTGCCTCTTCTATTGAGTTTAAGTCTTCTCGTTGAATATTTTCGATAAGAGCCATTGCTAATGCAGACTCATCAGGAATATCTTTAATTAAAATAGGTACTTCGGATAAATTGGCTAGCTTAGCTGCACGCCATCTTCTTTCACCGGCAACTATTTCGTACTTGTTATCTCCAACGGCTCGAACCACTATAGGCTGCATAATGCCCTGTATCTTAATAGATTCTGCAAGCTCATTTAAAGCAATTTGATTCATATAACTTCTAGGTTGATATTTTCCCGCCTTAAGATTATCAATATTGCAACTCTCTAGACTATTATTTTTATTATTTTCCTCATTATTGCTCAATAAGGCATCCAAGCCCCTTCCTAAACCTTTATTTGTCGCCATGTTTATTCCTCTCTAAAATTTCATCAGCTAGATCTAAATATGCCCTTGCTCCCTTGGACGATTTATCATAAAAAAGAGCTGCTTTACCATGGCTGGGAGCTTCTGCCAATCTCACATTTCTTGGAATAATAGTGCTGTAAACCTTATCTCCAAAATGAGCAGATAATTGATCAGAAACCTGCTTTCCTAAAGTATTTCGTTTGTCAAAAAGTGTTCGAAGTAAACCTTCAATTTCTATTTTTGGATTTAATTGTTTTTTTACTCTTTTAATTGTATTTACTAAATCAGATAAACCTTCTAAGGCGTAATATTCGCATTGCATTGGTATTAAAACAGAACCAGCCGCAACTAAGGCATTTACAGTCAGTAAACTTAACGCAGGCGGACAATCAATTAAAATAAAGTCATAATCAGTTAGCTTATTTAATTGTTTTTTTAAAATAAATTCTCGTTCTTCAATATTAACTAATTCAACTTCTGCCCCTGCTAAAGCCTGTGTAGCTGGCACAACATCAAAAAAACTTTCTTCTGATTTTTGAATAACATTCGTTATATTCTCTTGGCCAATTAAAACATCATAAATAGATTTAGTAATTTTTGTTTTATTAAGCCCCGAACCCGAGGTAGCATTACCTTGAGGGTCTAAATCAATTAGTAGCACCTTTTTATTTCTAGCCATCAAACTTGCAGCTAAATTAACAGTTGTTGTTGTCTTACCAACGCCGCCCTTTTGATTTGATATTGCAAATATTCTCATTAAAAATTCACTTAAAAAATATAGTTATTGATTATTAATTTTTACTAAATAACGTTCAGCATCGAGATAAGGAACCAAAATAACTCTTTTCTCTAATACATATTTTGTATTAATTTCTTCTTCATTAATTTTTTTACTTTTCATTCCATACCAAGTTCCTTTATTTTCGATTAAATGCTTTGTAAGATCTATGAGCATTTGCATATCAGAAAATGCTCTAGCAATAATAGAGTCAAATAATTTATTTGTTGTAATATCCTCAACACGCTTGTTTATAACAGTAATGTTACTCAACTTTAATTCTGCACAAGTTTGTTTTAAAAAAGCCGTTTTCTTGCCAACCGAATCAACTAAAGTAATTTGTTTTTCCGGGCAACATAAACCAATTATAATACCTGGCATTCCAGCGCCACTTCCTACATCTAAAATATTTTTACCTTCAATATAAGGCACTACTGCCAAACAATCTAAAAAATGATGTGTCACTATTTCCTCAGTAGCTTTTAAAGATATCAGATTGAATACTTTATTCCACTTTATCAATAAATCCTTATAAATCAATAGTTTATTATACAAGTAAGCCTTATTTTCTAGTTCTAATTTCTCTATTCCTAACTTTAATGTGTCTTCTAAATCAAGCAATGTGTTCAGCGGTCTTTTGCATTAATTTTTGATGTTTTGATTTAATATAAACTAATAAAATTGATATTGTCGCTGAAGTTACGCCAGGCACTCTAGTTGCTTGATCAATAGTTTCTGGACGAGACTCTTTTAACTTTTCTTTTGACTCGTTGCTTAAGCCATGAATCTCATCATAATCTATTTCTTTTGGTATTTTTTTATCAAATTGTGCTTTTTGTTTATTAATTTCATCTTGTTGTCGAATAATATAACCAGAATATTTTGCGAGAATTTCTATTTGATCACTAATAGCTGGGTCACTAACCCCCAAAATACCAGACAAGCCTATCACTTTTTCATAGCTTACTTCAGGCCTTCTTAAAAGATCAAAGGCTGAATATTCTCTCTCCATTGTTTGCCCTAAGAATTTTTTTTGATTTTTTTGATTAATTTTAGATGGGCTCAATATTAATTTTTTAAGTCGTTTTTCTTCTTTTTGGATTCCTTCTCTTTTATTACTAAAATTAGCCCAGTGATTGTCACAAATTAAGCCCAATTTTTTTGCTTGCTCAGTCAAACGCTCATCAGCGTTATCTTCTCTCAATAAAAGCCTGTATTCAGCCCTGCTAGTAAACATTCTATATGGCTCATTTACACCTTTTGTTATTAAATCATCTATTAGAACCCCGATATAGGCTTGGTCGCGAGTCGGAGTCCAACTTTCTTTTCCTTGAGATCTTAATGCTGCATTCATTCCTGCAATTAAGCCTTGCGCAGCAGCTTCTTCATATCCTGTAGTTCCATTAATTTGTCCTGCAAAAAATAAACCGTTGATTGCTTTAGTCTCTAAACTCATTTTTAAAGCTCTAGGATCATAATAATCGTATTCTATTGCATATCCAGGCCTTAAAATATGAGCATTTTCTAATCCTTGTATAGACCTGACTAAATCAACTTGTACATCAAATGGCAAGCTAGTTGAAATACCATTTGGATAGATTTCATGGGTCTCTAACCCCTCTGGCTCTATAAATATCTGATGGGAATCTTTATCAGCAAAACGGTGAATTTTGTCTTCTACAGAAGGACAATAGCGGGGTCCCACGCCTTCTATTTTGCCTGTATACATAGGTGAACGATCTAGACCTTTACGAATAATTGCATGTGTTTTTTTGTTAGTTCGCGTTATCCAACAAGATATTTGTTTTGGATGCTTAATAGAAGGGTTTATAAATGAAAAATGTGGTGATGGATAATCACCTGGTTGCTCTTCCATCCTTGTGAAGTCAACAGATCTTCCGTCAATTCTGGGGGGTGTACCAGTTTTAAGTCTACCAACAGGTAAATTTAATTCTTTTAATTTTTGCGCGAGAATTGAAGCTGATGGATCACCTGCTCTTCCTGCTTCATAATTTTGTAAACCAATGTGGACTAATCCACCTAAAAATGTTCCTGCTGTCAAAACAACATTGGGGGCATAAAAAGATAGTCCTATTTTAGTAATAACCCCTTCTATATTATTATCTTGTAAAATAACATCGTCGACTGATTGTTGAAAAAGCCATAGATTAGATTGATTTTCAATTGTTCGCCGAATTGCAGCCTTGTACAATATACGATCGGCTTGCGCCCTTGTTGCTCTTACTGCAGGGCCTTTACTTTGATTAAGAATTCGAAATTGTATGCCTGCCTCATCTGTAGCTCTAGCCATAATACCGCCCATAGCATCAATTTCTTTAACTAAATGGCCCTTACCAATTCCACCAATCGAAGGATTACATGACATTTGTCCTAATGTCTCAATATTATGAGTTAATAATAGCGTTTTTTGTCCCATGCGAGCAGAAGCTAGGGCTGCCTCTGTACCTGCGTGTCCACCGCCAACTACTATCACGTCAAACTTACTTGGAAAGTCCATAGTTTATTAAATTGATATCTAAAAGTGAAATTTTACTTTATTTGTCATGATATTGATATGTTTCACGTGAAACATATTATATATAGATTAGTTTAAATTGTTTCACGTGAAACAATTATTTTCCTATACAAAACTGACTAAATATTTCTCCTAATAAGTCGTCAGAAGTGAATTCACCAGTAATTGAAGATAAATACTTTTGGGCAATAGTTAACTCTTCTGCAACCAACTCTGCAGACGCCATATTAAGTTGAGCACTTTGTAAAGATTTATGAACATTTTCTAAAGCCTCTAAATGTCTTTTTCTTGCGATAAACTTACTTTCACTTCCTTCTAAATTTTCTTTAAACCCTACTTCTTTTAGAATCGCTTTTTTTAATAAATTTAATCCATCTCCTGTTTTAGCTGACATATAAACTATTTGATCACTGTTTAATTGCTCTATTTTAGATTTACCTTTAAACAAATCAATTTTGTTAAAAACCCATATCCGTTTAATTTCATCTGGTAAGCGCTTAAGTACCGCTTTTTCGTATTCTGTAATGCCTTTATTAGCATCAACAAGAAATAAAGCAATGTGGCCCCTCTCTAGAGATGACCATGTTTTTTCAATACCAAACTTTTCTATAGGATCATCTGTATCTCTAAGGCCAGCTGTATCAATTATATTAAGTGCGATTCCCTTTAGATTAATATCACTAGTAATTGCATCTCTAGTCGTGCCAGGAATATCTGTAACAATTGCTTTATTTTCTCCGGATAATTGATTAAGTAAGCTAGACTTGCCAACGTTTGGTTGACCAACTAAAACTAAACTTATTCCGTCCCTTAATAATTGACCTTGAGAAGCAGCGCGAATGATTTTAGACATAGTCTCTGTTAAATTTTGTAATTTTTCTTCGACCTTACCCTCGCTAATAAAATCAATATCTTCTTCTGGGAAATCTAAACATGCTTCGACATACATTCTAAGCTCTATAAGATATTTTAGTAAGTTATTGATTTCTAATGAAAATTTACCAGATAAGGAGTTTGCTGCACTTTGTGCTGCCTCTAAAGTTGTAGCATTAATCAAATCGACTATAGATTCTGCCTGAGCTAAATCAATCTTATTATTTAAATATGCCCTCTTTGAAAATTCCCCCGGTTCAGCTAAGACCGCGTTAAGTTTAAGACAAAGATCTAATACTGATTGAGTAACTACTGAGCCTCCATGGCATTGAAATTCAATAATATCATCGCCTGTAAAAGAGTTAGGGCCAGGGAAAAATAAAATTAAGCCTTGGTCTATTAAGGAGCCGTTTAAATCTTTAAAACTACGAAAATTTGCAATTCGAGGCTTCAAGTTTCCGCCTGAAATTTTTTGGCCTATTTCAAGCGCAAGAGGTCCAGATACACGAATTACCCCAATTCCTCCAGCTCCAGAAGCTGTTGATATAGCAGCAATTGTTTTTGTAACGTTAAGCATTGCCTTTCTTTTTTACCGCTTCAGCATGTATTTTTTTATTAACATACCACTGTTGTGCAATAGATAAAATATTATTAACTAACCAATATAAAACTAATCCTGCTGGAAAGAAAAAGAAAAAGAAACTAAATATAATTGGCATCATTGTCATGAGTCTAGCTTGCATAGGATCGGTTGGTTTTGGATTTAATTTTGTTTGTAAAAACATCGAAGCGGCCATTAGAATTGGCAGCGGTCCAAGTGGTAAAAACCATATGCTTCCAAACAAAGTATCAGGTTTAGATAAATCAGGTAACCACATAAAACTTGCTCCTCTTAACTCTACAGAGCCAAGTAAAACCCAATAAAGTGCAATAAAAACTGGTATCTGAACTAAAATTGGCAAACAACCACCTAATGGATTAATTTTTTCAGTTTTATAAAGCTCCATCATGGCTTGTTGCATTTTCTGTTTATCGTCACCAAACTTTTCTTTCATGCTTTGAAGTCTTGGCGCTAATTCTCTCATTTGCCCCATTGAGCGATAGCTTGCAGCTGATAAAGGATAAAATAATAATTTAATCAAAACTGTTAATAAAATAATTGAAATGCCCCAGTTACTGACCATTTTATGTATACCCGTTAATACTGAAAATAAAGGGGCTGCTATAAAATGTAATATTCCATAATCAACTACGTAATTCATTCCTGAGGCTGCTTGACTAAGGTCTTCTTTGGCTTGTGGCCCAACAAATAAAGTACTGTCAAAAGTTATAGCTTGTCCTGCTGGAATCTCTGATAATTTTGTTATTACTCCAACTGAATACATATTTTCTGCTATTTTTTTAGTATAAAATTCTCTAGCCACATCTCCTGATAAAATCCATGTTGCAGCAAAATAGCGCTGAATTATTCCAATCCAACCATCGTTGGTTATTTTTGAAAACGACTTTTTATCGACATCTGAAAAATCTAATTTATCAAATTTTTCTTTTTCAGTAAAAAATGCTGGGCCAGTAAATGTTGGCATCATTGCAGACCCTTGGCTTGAAAGGCCATCATGTACAAGCTGATAATAAGCAGATGGCTTAATAATTTTGTTTGTTTTATTTTGTATATTAAAAGTTGTTTTTATAAGATAAGAGTTTCGATTGAACTCATAAACTTTTTTAACAGCCACATCTGAATTCTCAAATATCAATGGAACAACTAATTTGTCAGTCTCCATCTGATATGAATTTTGAGTCGTAATAAATTTTGATTTGTGGGTAGGCAAACCATTACCAAGCAAGCCAGACTGTGCTACATAAAATAAAGGGGCTCCCGCTTCAGTAAAAAAAGTGTATTTGTTTTTAGAATCTTCGGCTTGATGGTTATTAAATTTAAGATTGCGTATGTCGCCACCTGCTGTATTAATAACTAATTCCATAAGATCAGTATTAATATTTATTGAATCCCCAGCACTTAAGGAAAACTGAGACTTTGTCTCAGGCATTTCATTTTTGGCGGCTAAATCTGATGAAAGTTGAGGCAAACTTTTATCAACACTTGAAGTTTGCTCTGGCGCTATATTTTGTTTTTGGAAAGAATCCCAAAGCAACATCAAAGAAAATGAAAAAATAACAAATAAAATTAAACGTTTTGTATCCATAGTTTTCCTAAATTATCATGGTATTGGGTCAAAACCCCCTGCTGATCCTGGGCGACATTTACTGATTCTTTTTATGCCAAGCCAAAACCCTTTTATAGATCCGTATTTTTGTAAACATTCAATTGTATACATCGAACAGGTAGGTGTATACCTGCATCTTGAAACAAAAAAAGGGCTTAAGCACGTTTGGTAAAATTTAACTAGAAAAATTAAACAGCTTTTCATATTGGAAGGCCTTTAATCAAATTTTTAATCTCGACTTCAATTTGTCTAATATTTGCTTTATAAAAAGATTTATGAATCCTTATCACTATATCCAGTGAAACAGAATTCGAAAGTTGTTTTTTTAATATTTCTCGTAAAAAGCGTCGCATATAATTTCTTCTTACAGATAGTTTTTCAACTTTAGTGCTGATAACATAACCTAATCTAAGATGAGATATGGTATTAGGTGCATAGTGAAAATATATATGGGGGGAAGACAATCTTTTTCTAAAATTAAAAACAGCAGAAAAGTCATCTGCATTTCTTAGCTTTATAAATTTATACTTTAATAGGATAAATTAGATTCCTAAACGAACTCTTCCTTTAGCCCTTCTAGAAGCTATAACATTACGTCCCCCTCTTGTTTTCATTCTAACTAAAAAACCATGGGTTCTTGCACGTTTAACTTTTGATGGTTGATAGGTACGTTTCATATTTATTGCTCCAGTGCTTAAACTTTGAAGGCGAAGAATACTCTTTCGGCCAATTTATGTCAATAATATAGCCTAGGATTTATTTAAAAAAGGCTGTGGATAACTTTTACAAATTAGGCTAACATTAAGTCTCCTTTTATTAAAAAAATTATTAAACAATTTAAATTTTGAAAAAAAACGACGAAACCTTCTGGCTGCTTTGTGTTGATATCTTCTCCAAAGAGCTAACCAAACAACAATTCAGCACTTGGATCAAACCATTAGACTTTAAAATTCAAGGCAAAAAAGCTCAAATTCTTGCGCCAAATCAATTTGTATTACAGTGGGTTAAAGATAAATTTTCGAGTCAAATACAAGGCCTAGTCAAAGAACACTTAAAAAATATTGATATTGAATACAGTGTTGTTAAAAAAATTAATGATAAATCTAACAACATATCTGACATATCATCAAAATTAAATAATATAGCTTTAAAGCCCCCTACAAAAAAAACAAATGGTTTAAATCCATCATTTAATTTTTCTAACTTTGTTACTGGAAAAGCAAATCAGCTAGCAACAGCTGCAGCGAGACAAATCGCTGAAAGCCCAGGCAAAGCCTATAACCCTTTATTTATTTATGGCGGTGTAGGATTAGGAAAAACCCACTTAACACATGCAATAGGAAACCACCTCAAAAGCTTGCAACCGAACGCGAAGATAAAATATTTACATGCCGAAAGATATGTTCATGATGTTGTTAAAGCTTATGAAAATAAAGCTTTTGATAGCTTTAAAAAAACTTATCACTCCTTAGACTTATTGTTAATTGACGACATACAATTTATTGGAAAAAAAAATAGGACGCAAGAAGAGTTTTTTTACGCATTTAACAGCCTTATTGAAAATGAAAAACAAATTATTATCACTTGTGACAGTTATCCAAAAGAAATACCAGGTGTAGATGAAAGACTAAGAACTCGTTTTAGCTGGGGACTTACTGTAGCAATTGATCCTCCAGAACTTGAAATGCGTGTTGCTATTTTATTAAAAAAAGCAGAAGAAAATAACACCCTACTGCCCGAAGATGTTGCTTTTTTTGTTGCAAAACAAATTCGCTCAAATGTAAGAGAACTTGAAGGGGCCCTTAATAGAATTGTAGCAATGTCTAATTTTACAAGTCGAGAAATTGATACAACTTTAGCTAAAGAGTCCTTACGTGATTTAATTGCAGTTAGAGGTAGGCAAGTAAGTGTTGAAAATATTCAGAAAACTGTCGCAGAATACTATAAAATTAAAATTGTTGATATTTTAAGTAAAAAAAGATCTAGAAATTTTTCTCGCCCAAGACAACTGGCGATGTGTCTTACAAGAGAATTAACAAATTTAAGCTTTCCTGAAATTGGGGCAGCTTTTGGAGGAAGGCATCACACTACAATAATGCATGCATGCGACGAAATTGAGAATTTGCGTTTAAGTGATCAAAACATCAGCCAAGATTTAGGTTTTTTAACTCAAGTTTTAAGAGGATAATGTAGAACATGTGAATTGATTGTGGAGTAATTTGTGGATAAAGGTAATAAAATTTAATAATAAATATTAATCCACATTTCTTCCACAGTAAAAGACATAAAAAATCATAAGATTAGAAGTTATATAACTATCTATTATTAAAAGAGAAATTTAACAAAAAAAGATAAACACAGGCTATTATTATTATTATTATTTATATAAAGAAAAAACTATAAAACTATGAATATAAAAATCGATCGAGAATTGCTTCTTACACCACTTGGAAATGTCTCCGGTATAGTTGAAAAAAGACATGCTTTACCCATACTTTCAAATTTATTATTAGAAGGCAATGGAGGTAAATTAAAATTTACAGCTACCGATCTAGAAATGCAGATTTCTACACATGTTGCAACAGAGATAACAGACAATTTTCAATTAACGATATCAGCAAAAAAACTTTTTGATATAACAAGAGCACTCCCCGAAAGCAGTAAAATTGATATTCAAATTGAAGATACTAAAGTAATAGTAAAAGCAAAAAAAAGTCGTTTTAATTTACAAACATTGCCACCACAAGATTATCCTTTAATGAAAAAAGATGAAAATGATATTGTTGAATTAACATTACCTCAGAATGAATTTAAAGCGTTGTTAAAACAGGTTGATTTTGCTATGGCCCAACAAGATATTAGATACTATTTAAATGGTTTATTAATTGAGGTTAAAGATAACAATATTAATATTGTAGGAACAGATGGACACAGATTAAGCTTCACATCCTTAGCCTTAAAGGACCCAACTAAACCTGTACAAATAATTGTTCCAAGGAAAACTATCGTAGAGTTGGTAAAGTTATTAAATGATACTGATGATCTTTTAGAAATCAGCTTTTCAAATAACCAAGCGGCTTTTAAGTTTAATGATATTGATTTAATAACAAAAGTAATTGATGGTAAATTTCCAGACTATAGCCGTGTAATTCCTCAAGGACATAATAATTTTTTTGATATAGAACGAGCACTACTTTTAGACTCAATGCTAAGAGCCTCTATTTTATCAAATGATAAATATAGAGGTATAAGGATGGTTATAGAAGAAGGAAATTTAAAACTAGTTAGCAATAATAGTGAGCAGGAGCAGGCTGAAGAGGAGTTGGAGATTGATTATAAGGGTGAAAAAATTGATATTGGTTTTAATGTTACTTATTTAATCGACGTGTTAACTAACATTCAATCACAAAAACTGACTATTGCCTTTAGCGATTCCAGTAGTAGTTGTTTAGTTACAATTCCAAATAATGAAAAGTATAAGTATGTTGTAATGCCAATGCGAATTTAAAAAAAAGAGAATTTATGGTTAAGAAAAAAGAAGAAAGTACCGGTGAATATAACTCAGAAAGTATCAAGGTATTAAAAGGACTTGATGCTGTAAGAAAAAGGCCTGGTATGTATATAGGAGACACATCTGATGGAAGCGGTTTACATCATATGGTGTTTGAGGTGCTAGATAATGCAATAGATGAGTCTTTGGCTGGCCACTGCGATGAAATAAAAGTAATTATTCACCCTGATAATTCTATCACTGTTACAGATAATGGCCGAGGGATTCCAACAGACATTAAAGAAGACGATGAGTTTAAAAGATCAGCGGCAGAAATTGTAATGACAGAATTACATGCTGGTGGAAAGTTTGATCAAAATTCTTATAAAGTTTCAGGCGGACTTCATGGAGTTGGCGTTTCTGTTGTAAATGCTTTATCAGACTGGCTAAAATTAAAGGTATATAGAAATAATAAAATCCACGAAGTTGAGTTTAAAAGAGGGGATATTGTAGCGCCTTTAAAAGTGTTGGGCGACACTCAAAAAAAAGGAACAGAAGTAAGCTTCATGCCTTCAGCAGAGACTTTCATTAACATCGACTTTCATTTTGACTTGCTTGCAAAAAGAATTCGGGAGCTGTCATTTTTAAATAATGGCGTCAACATAGAATTAGTTGATCATAGGTCTGGTAAAACAGAAAACTTTTCTACTTCTGGAGGCATAAAAGGCTTTGTAGAGTATATGAATCGCTCTAAATCTACTTTGCATGAAAATATTTTTTATGCAGAGAGTAGTGAAAAAGATGGAATTACTATTGAAGTAAGTATGCAGTGGAATGATAGTTATGGAGAAAATGTACAATGCTTCACAAACAATATTCCTCAGAGAGATGGCGGCACTCATTTAACCGGCCTAAGAGCCGCACTTACAAGAACTATTAATACGTACATAGAATCTAACGAGTTAGCAAAAAAAGCAAAAGTTGAAACGGGTGGCGATGATATGCGAGAGGGCCTTGTATGTGTTTTGTCTGTTAAGGTCCCAGATCCAAAATTTTCTTCTCAAACAAAAGATAAATTAGTCTCAAGTGAAGTACAACCAATCGTTTCAGATGTAGTTGGGAAAAAATTAACAGAGTTTCTATTAGAGCATCCAAAAGATGCCAAAATCATTTGTAATAAAATTGTAGATGCTGCGCGTGCTAGAGAGGCTGCAAGAAAAGCAAGAGATATGACTAGAAGAAAAGGAGTTATGGACTCTCTTGGATTGCCAGGAAAACTAGCAGATTGCCAGGAAAAAGACCCAGAGCAATGTGAAATATATTTAGTAGAGGGAGACTCAGCCGGCGGCTCTGCAAAACAAGGAAGAGACAGAAAGAATCAAGCCATTCTCCCGTTAAAAGGAAAAATTTTAAACGTTGAAAAAGCAAGAATTGATAAAATACTTGCTTCTCAGGAAATTGTAACCTTAATTACAGCCCTTGGTACAGGTATTCATCCAGAATTTGATGTTTCAAAACTTAGATATCATAGAATTATAATAATGACAGATGCTGATGTTGATGGAGCGCATATTAGAACATTGTTATTGACGTTTTTCTTTAGACAAATGTATGAATTAGTTGAAAGAGGACATATTTATATAGCCCAACCACCTTTATATAAAGTGAAGCAAGGAAAACAAGAAAAATATTTAAAAGATGAACAAGAATTAGATCAATATTTAGTTGATTCAGCCCTCGAAGGAGCAAGCCTATTAACGCGAGCTGATGGGGATGTTTTAACAGAAGCCGCTCTAGGAAATATTGCAAGAGAAATGGTCTTAACAGAGGCCATTATTAGACGATTGGCATCCCGATACGATGAATCTTTATTAAGGGCCATGCATGTATTAGGCCCACTTTTCTTGGAGGATAAAGATAAAACTACAAAATATGCTGCAGATTTAAAAGTTTTAATGCCCTTAGATGCTATTAAATTTGATGTTAAATATAATGAAGATTCTAACAAGTATTTTATTGAGATTAATCAATTTATCCATGGTAATTTACAAACTAGCAAGTTAGATGAAGAATTTTTATTAAGTGGGGAGTATAGACAAATAATAAAATCAGCAGCATTAACAAAAAATTTAATTGGTGAGGATGGCGAAATATCAAGGGGCGAAAAATCACAGGTAGTTGGAAATTTTCATGATGCATTAGCTTGGTTGATAAATGAAGCGAAAAGAAACTTAAATATTCAGCGATATAAAGGTTTGGGGGAAATGAACCCAGAGCAGCTTTGGGAAACAACAATGGACCCCAAAGTCAGGCGCTTATTGAAGGTTACAATTGAGGATACAACTGCAGTAGAAGAAACTTTTACTAGGTTGATGGGCGATGATGTAGCGCCTAGAAGAGAGTTTATTGAAAGTAATGCATTAGCCGCAAATAATTTAGATATTTAAATAGATAAGTAAATGACATTAAGTGAATTAAGATTTATCGTTGCTTTGGCCCATGAGAAAAACTTTAGAAAAGCAGCTGAAAAATCGTTTGTTAGCCAGCCGGCCTTAAGTCTTGGCATAAAAAAAATTGAGCAGGAATTAAACTTATCTTTATTTGAAAGAAGTGTCGGAGCAGGTGGGAACGTAAGAATAACTCCAATAGGCCAAAAAATTATTGATCAAGCTGCAATTGTTTTAGAAGAAGCCGCAAAAATTAAAGATTTATCTGCTAATGGCGATAAACAGCTTAATTTGCCTTTTAAATTAGGCTTAATTTATTCTATTGCACCTTATTTATTACCAATGATAATTCCGAATTTAAGGAAGCATACCCCAAATATGCCACTTGAAATACATGAGAATATTACTAAAAATTTAGAAAACGATTTAAAGCAAGGAGCAATTGATGCAGCTGTTATAGCTTTACCTTTTGACATTCCAGGGGTGTCCACAGAAATATTATATGATGAACCATTTGTGGTAATAGCCCCATTGCAGCATAGTTGGGATGCGAAAAAGAATATTAAAGCTAAAGACTTGGCCCAAGAAAAAGTTCTTTTACTTGATAGAACACATTGTTTTAGTAATCAAGTCAAAGAAGCATGCCCAGGGCTTTCAAAAAACAGTGAAATTCAAATAGGTAATTCATTAGAAACTATTCGCAGTATGGTGGCCTCAAATCTAGGCATTTCAGTTTTGCCTAAAAGTGCAACATCTGATGAACACAATAATCCACAAGTAAAAATAATTTGTTTTGAGTCGCCTGTACCTTTTCGAAGAGTGGCCTTAGCTTACAGAAAAAGCGCAGTAAAAAAAGAAGCAATAAATGCAATTGTTGGTGTTATTAAATCTTTAGATTTGTCAAAATTGTATATTTAAGGTGAGAGTTTCTAGTGACTATTTCAGATGATTAGGACATTAATAATCTTTTTACTAACTTATGTAATTGGCTGATATTATGTCGTTTGGCTGATCAATTGAACTGCGGAGAGAGGGTGTAATGATTATAGGAGTATTAAAAGAAACATTAGAAGGCGAATGTAGAGTGGCCGCAACACCAGAGACCGTTAAGAAATTAACTACATTAAACCATATCATTTATATAGAATCTAACGCAGGTATCGGGGCATCGATTACTGATCAAATGTTTATTGATGCAGGCGGAGTAATAAAAAGTAATGCTGATGTTTTTGAGGCCGACTTATTGTTAAAAGTAAGAGCACCAAGTGTCAGCGAAACTAAAAAATTAAAAGCTAAGCAATTTATTGCTGGCTTGTTAGAGCCATTTAATAAGACATTAACAACCCAATTGGCTTCAAAAAAAGTAACTGCATTTTCACTTGAATCCCTGCCTAGAAATACACGGGCACAATCCATGGATGTTTTATCTTCTCAAGCAAATATTGCTGGGTATAAAGCAGTAATTCTAGCTGCTGATCATTATAAAAAGTTTCTTCCAATGTTAATGACCGCTGCTGGGACAGTAAAAGCTGCACGTATTATTGTTTTAGGCGCTGGCGTTGCTGGTTTGCAAGCTATTGCAACTGCAAAAAGGTTAGGAGCAATTGTAGAAGCTTCTGATGTTCGCCCTGCCGTTAAAGAGCAAATTGAATCTTTAGGAGCAAAATTTATTGATGTTCCTTATGAAACAGAAGAAGAAAAAAATAATGCTTCCGGGGATGGTGGGTATGCAAAACCAATGCCAAAGTCTTGGCTAGACAGACAGTCTAAATTAGTCGCAGAAAAAGCTATTAATGCAGATATCATTATTACATCAGCATTAATTCCTGGAAAAGAGCCCCCAAAATTAATTTCTAAAGAAACTGTTAACCAAATGAAAGAGGGATCAGTTATTTTAGATATGGCAGCCGGCTTAGCCTCAGATGGCTCAGGTAATTGCCCATTATCAGAAGGCAACAAAATAATAAAAGTTAGTGGAGTAACTATTATTGGCTTAGATAACTTGCCAAGTCTGTTAAGTACAGATGCATCAGCTCTGTATTCGAGAAATATATTCGAATTTATAAAATTATTGATTAATGATCAAGGTAATTTATATATAAATAGAGAAGATGAGCTTGTCGCCGGGACTTTATTAACAACTGAAGGCAATTTAATTAACTAAAAGGAAACACAATGGGTGAATTAATGACAATTCAGAATATAAGCATTTTTGTTTTAGCTATTTTTGTTGGCTATCACGTCGTATGGAATGTAACATCCGCATTACATACCCCACTTATGTCAGTAACAAACGCGATTTCGGGCATTGTGATTGTAGGAGCAATATTACAAGTTGTTGAAATAAACGGGGAGATAGTAACATTTAGCAGCATTTTAGGAGCAATTGCTATATTTTTCGCCGCAATTAACATATTCGGTGGATTTTTTGTTACCCATCGGATGTTAGAGATGTTTAAAACTAAGAAAGAGAAAAAATAAATGACAATACAAGCCTTATCAATGTCGGCCTATTTAGTATCTGCAATATTCTTTATATTGGCCTTAAAAGGATTATCATCACCTACCTCAGCTAGACAAGGCAATTTATTTGGCATGATTGGAATGGTTATTGCAGTAGGAGCAACTCTGTGGGCGGGACAGCAATTAATACCTTTATTTATAATTTTGCCATTAGTGCTTGGTGCGTCTATTGGAATTTTTGCAGCCAAGACAGTTCAAATGACAAAGATGCCGGAATTAGTAGCATTAATGCATTCTTTTGTAGGATTGGCGGCAGTATTAATTGCTATAGCGGCAGTATTAAATTTAGGAGAAACACATTCAACAGTTCAAAGATTTGAATTATTTATTGGTGCTTTTATCGGTGCAATTACATTTACTGCATCTGTAATTGCGTTTGGAAAACTATCAGGAAAGTTTGGTGCAAGAGCTGTTGTTTTTAAAGCTCAACATTGGATTAATTTACTGCTAGCTATAGCTATGATATATGCTGGGATACTATATTTTCAGACTGAGTCAATTACAGCCTTTTTCATTATGGTAACAATTGCACTAATTCTTGGAATTACATTAATTATTCCAATAGGCGGAGCAGATATGCCAGTTGTAGTTTCGATGCTCAATAGTTATTCTGGTTGGGCGGCTGCAGGTATTGGATTTACATTAAACAATTCAGTATTAATTATTGCAGGGGCATGTGTCGGTTCATCCGGGGCAATTTTATCCTACATTATGTGTAAGGCAATGAATAGGTCTATTATTTCAGTAATGTTAGGGGGTTTTGGGTCAGATATTGCAACAGATAATGTATCTCAGGCTGAGAAACCAGTAAAATCTGGATCTGCTGACGACGCGTCATTCTTACTTACAAATGCTGATACAGTTATTATAGTTCCAGGATATGGTTTAGCTGTTGCAAGAGCTCAACATGCTTTACAAGAATTAACCTCAAAATTACTTTCAAAGGGTATAGATGTGAAATATGCAATTCATCCAGTAGCTGGCAGAATGCCTGGGCATATGAATGTTTTATTAGCTGAAGCAGATGTTCCTTATGAGCAAGTTGTTGAAATGGAAGATATAAATAATGAGTTTGGGCAAACAGATGTTGTTCTCGTGATTGGAGCTAATGATGTTGTTAATCCAGCAGCAAAGACCCCAGGGAGTGCTATTTATGGAATGCCTATTCTAGAGGCTCAAAAAGCAAGAATGATAATAGTTAATAAAAGATCAATGGCTCCAGGCTATGCTGGACTTGATAATGAACTTTTCTATTTAGATAAGACCATGATGGTTTTTGGCGATGCAAAAAAAGTTGTAGAAGATCTAATTAAATCTATTGAGTAATATTTAACTGAAATTTTGATGAAATGGCAGTGAGTTGATACAAAAAAGGCTTATTTTATAAGCCTTTTTTGTATCTTGATTTTTTTATTCAGAAGTTAATGGTGGTAAATCAGAAGCAGCAGTTGGGACAATACCATCACCAACTTGGTAAAAAGAAGAATAAGCATAATATCCAGCAACGACAATGACTACTAAAACTAAAATATTTTTCAACATAATTTATTATTCCTTAAAAATTAATTCAAGAACAACATTAACACATTATAATTAAAACATACATTTTAAAATAAGATTCAATGGTTAATATTTTTCAAACATACTTCAATATTTATTTCACAGAAATTGTTATAGGCATTCTTGTGCTTTCAATTATTATTGTTTTAGTTTCAATATTTTATGTACTGTTTAGTGCGAAGAATAATGGGGAAATTAAAAAAATTAAAAAAATTAAAAAATTAAAAAAAATTAAATATACAAAACAGTTTTTAAGTGGTGTAAATGGAATTGATCTGAACTTAAATGTTGAGAATACTAAAAAAACAATAGATAAAAGGTGACCCGAATATCGCCCCGGGCCATGCGGTAATAGTAACTTCACAGGAGGAAATAAGAACTATTACCAACTAGTGACGTTTAGAATGAAGAAAAAGTCAGTTTATTATGGATATTAGATAAAATTAATGAAAATCCTGACTTCTTAAAAAGAAACAGCGTCTAAGAAGCAACAGGAGAAAACATGCAACCAGAAAAAATTTTAAAATTACTGGAAAGCAATGACATGGCAATGAGGCTTGAGGGGATTTCTGCGTATTTCGAATTTTTAATACCGCCAAAAGATGATGGTTATAGCCATTCTAAATTGTGGAAAACGATTCGGAGAAAGACCTGGGATAACGATGAAGCAGATGGAGTAATAATTGATTTTTTTGAATATATTATGAGACGATTCAAGACAGGTAACAAAGCTTTAAGCCATGAAGAGCTCACCAAAGAAAAAAAAGCGCCTGTAATTAATAACCTAGAAGCTTTTGCTTTTTGGAAATGTAATTTATTAATAACAGATCATGAGAGAAAAATGGGAAGACAAAAAGAAAGAGAAGTGGTAACAGATAAAGCTGAAGAGTTAGAACGGGTTAATGGTGGGAATAGAGATTTTGAACCAAAAGAAATAGATGGAACATTATTATTTGAAAATGAAGAAGAGGCAAAGCAAGATAAAAATTTACCATTTACTGACGGAGATAATAAGCAACAGTTGATTGAAGAATGCATTAAAAGAAAATTACAACAATTTGGTAAAGAAGTGAGCCCTGACGGAGCCGAAGCGATTGGAATGCAACTTGATAACATCCCAATTAAAGAAATCGCTAAATGGCAAAAAAGAAAAGTAGGAACACAAAGGGAATTTATAAGAGCGAGTAAAGAAAAAGCAAAAACATACTTTGAACCTTGCAATAAAATTCGAATAAATTGAAATGCAAATAAACGATTGAGGAAGAATTAGATGGTAAAAAAAGAATTAGAAAAAAAACAATGGATTGATATCTTCGACGGTAAGCGGGTCAAGGGAGCTAACAAAAAAATACAATTGAATGCAAGATTAGCCCGAGGTGCATTCGAAGAAAACGAAAATAAAATTGAAAAAGAATGGCGAGTAAGAGATCATAATGCCCTATTGCAAAAAATACTCAAAAAAGGTGAGGAGATAGGGTATTTAGAAAAACCATCGTTGCATTTAAGCAAAATAGTAAGAGGCCACAGTCATTGGTTAGCTCCTTTATTAATTGGGGGTAGTTTCTTTTCTTACGCTATGAAAGACGGGATCCATATTACCGATGTCCAAGAAGTTCCAACCACACAAGTGGAAGTTTCTGAAACTTTTTGGGAAATTGTGATGGATGAAACTGGAAATAGATTAACTGCTTTTTGGCCAACTCAAAGAAAAGAAATAACAAAAACAACAATAACAACAGTAACAGGCTGTTCATCTAAGCTGATTACCTTGAACAACTGCCTTAAATTACAAGACAAGCACCAAGCACAATTTAATATAGGGCTAATTTATGAGCAAGGATTAAACGGTGTAGAAAAAAATCCTAATAAAGCTTATGAGTGGTACAAAAAATCTGCAGCACAAGGGAATCAGAGAGCAAAATTTAATATTGAATATATGATAAGTAAGAAAATGATTAATAAATAATTGTAATACCCTGACTTTTTTATAAATGGTTACGTCTTAGAGGCGTAACCATTTTTTTTAGGGAAAATTATGAAATTTAAAAAAATAATATTAGTTTTAGCACAACTTGGTTTAATTTCTGCAATTGGCGTGACTGTAGCAAAACAAAATGATGAACCAATAAAACGAATCGATCAAATTAAAAAAGTAAATACTGCAAATTGCAAACAAGAAACTTTTTGGACATCTTGGTTTGACAACTCAAATCAATTTAAAGGATTTGGAGTGCCACCTAGTCAAAAAGAGATCTCAAAAGCACAGTATAGATTTGCAGAGAATTATCATAACGGGAAAGTATTAACAAAAGATTACCAACGTGCTTTAGATTTATTTACACGAGCAGCCGATTCAGGGCTAACTCAGGCAAATTTCAAATTAGGGTTAATTAATCATTATGGGCAAGGCAAAGTAAAAGATTTATCAGAGGCTTATACATATTATGAAAAAGCTGCTAAGCATAATAGCCCAGAAGCGCAATTTAATTTAGGGCTAATGAACCGATACGGATTAGGGCGTGATAAAGATCAATATAAGGCTTATGAATGGTTTTCAAAATCAGCAAAAGACCAAATAACTTTAGATATTAATCAATGCCAAATTACCGTAACTGGAGTTACTGAGGCTCAATTTAATCTAGCCCAAATGCATCACTATGGTATTGGAACAATTAAAGATATGTCTCTAGCTGCTAAATGGTATGAAAAATCTGCAGCTAATGGTATGAAAGAAGCGCAATTTAATCTAGCAAAATTATTGCTATCTGGAGAGGGAATTAACTATGATTTTGATCGAGGTATGGAAAATTATAAACTTGCAGCAGAACGAGGACTTGCTGAAGCACAACTTAACTTGGCTCAAATGTATCACTATGGACCAAGCAGCATCCAAGATCACTTCGAGGCTTATACATGGTACAAAAAATCAGCCAAACAAGGAATGCATGAAGCAGACTTCAATTTAGGTTTGATGGCGCATTATGGGCGAGGAACAAATAAAGACTATGTTCAAGCTATGAATCATTACATGAAGGCATCTTTAAACTCTATTCCCGAAGCTGATTTAAATATTGCATTTTTACATCACTATGGATTAGGTACATCAGTAAATTTTGATAAGTCTTTTGAATATTTTACAAAAGCTGCGAAGAATAATTATCCACAAGCACAGTACCACTTAGGGCTTCTTTATAAAAACGGACAGTCTGTAAAAAAAGATTTAGATAAAGCAAATTATTGGTTTGAAAAGGCTGCTATACAAAATTTAGATGAAGCAAAATTAATGACAGCAGCGCTAGAATTAAGAGAACCAAATGATGTTGAACTTTACGTTGCTAACTAGGAGAGTTTTATGTATAAACGTAAAAATTTTTATATGGTTGTTTTAATTTTTTTAGCCCTGTCTCTTTTAGCGAAAGCAGTTGAAAATGGAAATCAAAAAAGAATTGAGAAGATCAATGTTTCAACACAATAGATTTCTCCTGAAGGATTGGGAAAGTGAGAGCTTTCCTTTTCTTTTTCTCACAATAGTAATTCTATTAATCTTATTTTCTTTGATTGGGTGTGCAACTTCCAAAGTTGAAGTTGGAAAAGTAACCATTGTAATTCAAGAGCAATTTAAAACTGCTCATAAAGGAGGAGAGTAATGAGCTTAGAAAAATTATTTATTTCCATACTTATTGTTTTTATGTTTGCTCTTCCATTCAGCTACGCTAATGCTGGAGCCTCTAAAGAAACTACTTATAAAAATTGGACTATTGATTTTTTTATTGATGGCATCATAAGATATTCAACAAATGGAACTAATGTTAACGGGCATATATTTGGATGGATGATTAGGCCTGGAGCATGTGATGTTGATGTCCTATATTTAGCAATATCCACATATGAAGAAAATGCTGCTTCTCTTAAAAAAAAACTTAATGGAAAAATTATCCCTTTAAAAGTTTCTTTTCCTGAAATAACTCAAATTCCTGAAACAGTGAAAATTAAAACAGATTTTATATCTGCGATGGATTATACCCCCTCATTAACTGTAGCAAATTTTTCTCATTTTCATATGGGTCGAGGTCTTGATTTAAGAATGAGAGAATTAAAAAAAATAAAAATTGAAGTAGATGCGCCTTTCTCAAAATTATTTGATGTTAAATGGGATGTATATGATTTAAATGGCTATATTGCTGCTAGACAAAAAGCACATGAAATATGTGAGCAACATAGTATTCAGAGAATGGCATCAAATTAGTATACCCAAGGCATGAGTGGGGCAAATAACCATGTCAATTAATAATAGGCAAGGCCTCCCGTTGTTTTTATAGCCTATGTATTAATAATGAAATTGATATATACGCTATTAAAAATAGCGTATATATATCTTTATAAGTTAATAGTAATAAAAAGAAAATTTCTAGTAAGATAGTTATATGAATGCTTCCCAAGGTACAGATGAATGGCTTAAAAAAAGACTAGGTAAGATTACTGGATCAACTATTCATAAAATAATGTCACTCAAAGAAAATTCATCAACAAGATCAAAATTATTGCAAGATTTAACTCTAGAACGTTTATCAGGCTCGCCAACTAAAAATATTGTTACAGGTCCAATGGCTAGAGGTTTAGAGCTGGAATCTGAGGCAAGAAAAGCATATGAAAAATTAAATCAAGAAGTTACATTAATTGGATTTATAGACCATCCAACTATAAAAGAAGCAGGAGCTAGTCCTGATGGCTTGGTTGGAGAAGACGGTATAATTGAGATTAAATGTCTTAATATCAAAAGTCATAATGAAATTATAAAAAAACAAACCATACCTAAGCAATACAATCTTCAGATTCAGTTTCAACTAGCATGCACAAATAGAGCATGGTGTGATTTTGTGGCATATCATCCTGAAGCGGACTATAAACTTTACGTAAAAAGAGTTTTACCTGAAAATGAATTAATAAAAAATATTCATGAAAAAGCAATTATTTTTGTTGGCGAAGTAGAAGAGAAATATAAAGAAATGAAGTTAAGAAACTCAGAAGAACTTTATAAATACTTATAAAAATTATGATTAATTTAAAAAGAAATGGTAAATTAGAATTAGTAGAAGCATCCGGTACTCGCAGCCGTGCTTCTTCAATATACACTCCTAATCAATCAGAAGATTTTAAAATTAGTCGTGGTAAATTTAATGATTTTTTAACCTGTCAGCGATGCTTTTATTTAGACCGTGTTAAAGGGTTTAAAAGTCCTGGTATGCCAGGGTGGTCATTAAATGAAACTACAGATATTTTATTGAAAAAAGAATTTGATATATGTCGAGAAGAACAACAGCCTCATAGAATATTTCTCGATAATGGGTTAAATCATTTAGTTCCATTTAAACATTCTGATATGGATGATTGGAGAAACTCTTTAAGTAAGGGACTGATGTCTCGGTTTAAGGAGACTAATATTATCTTATCTGGAGGAATTGATGATATTTGGCAAGATACAAAGACAAAAGATTTAATCGTTGTCGATTATAAATCTCAAGCTAGTAATTATGAGGTGAGAACAGATTATTATTTAGCATCCCCATATCATGAGGGCTATAAAATCCAAATGGATTTTTATAATTACTTGCTAACTGCTATGGGGTTTCAGATAGGTAGCCTTTCATATTTCTTAGTAGTAAATGCTGATCGATCAGCAAAGGGTTTTCATGGAAAGATGGACTTCAGTGAAACTTTAGTACCTTATGAACATAATATTTCTTGGGTTACAGATAAGGTAGAAGAAATGATCGCATTAATCAACCAAACGACTGTACCTGCATCTCACCCTAGTTGCGAAAATTGCGCATACGCTAAGCAGAGGGCTAAAATAGATTAACTATTTATTTTAGAATCTTTATCTAAGGTATCAGCTAATCCGTGATTTACTTCTGAATGGCCTTTTTCATCTTCACGAACTACTTTAATAACATCAATTAATCTAGCATTACTTTTTAATTTCCAATAATCAATTGCTATTTGAGGGGCAGGTATATTTAACTCAGGATTTTTCTTAACTTGCTCTAAATAACTCGTATAACTAATGACAGCCTCTTCTTCAAAGTAACCTACTAACCTGTGAGCTGTGCGAGGAAAGAATACATATAAAATAAAATAGAAATGCCAAAATAAAGCTTGAGCAAATAATATCATGGCTCTCTCGATCCAATTAGGTTTAGCAATTTCAATAAAAGTCATGAGGTGCATCCGCTCATTTTCTGCCTCATCAAGTAGTAATTTTATCCAACCCCGATCACTTTGCATTTTTCTTAAACATTTTAAGTGAATCCACATACCAGCAACCATTCCTGGGACACCTGCAACGGTTTCTAGCACAACAGCTCTATGCCCATATCTTTTAGCAAAAAAGGTATCAGCAAAAAGTCTTAAAAATTTAGTAATACTTAAAGCAACGAAATCGCTAAGTGTTTCAGGTCTTCTGTGTTCAATCATTAGTTTATTTTTCAGCTTTGGTCTTGTCTTTTCTAACGTTTTTGATGATAAAATTCATGATATCTATAGCATTTTGTTCCCCACCAGCCATTGTGCTAGACGTAAAATATTTTCCATCTATAATCATTGTTGGAACACCAGTTGCTCCTGCCGCCTTGAAGATTTTAAATGAGCGAGATAGCTTAGATTTCATTGAGAAAGAATTAAAGGCTGCTCTCACATCTTTTTTATCAAGCTTTCCGTTTATAGCAATCCAATTAATGAGTGCTTTAGTATCATTATGTTTAAAAAGTTTTTCTTCGTGTATGGCATCAAATAATTTTTCGTGTAATTTATTTACAATACCCAAAGACTCTAAGGCATAGTATGCCTTTGCAGCTTCAACCCAATCTTTTCTTGGTATTGCAGGTATTCTTTTAAAGATAACGTCTTTAGGTAAAGTATCTGCCCATTTATCTAAATAAGGGTCCATATTATAGCAATGGACACAGCCGTACCAAAACAACTCAACAACTTCAATTTTTTCTTTTGATTCAGTAGGGATTGCCTCTTTAGTTGGTTTAAAGTTTACTCCTGGTTGAGGCTGGACAGCAGATACTAAAGTTGAAAATGTAATTAATATTATCAATAAAAGCTTATTCATATTTCTTCCTTTAAATTTTTTTAGTTAATTTTAGGCTTAGTAAGTTTAATTAAGTTCGCCTTAAATCCCTCTTTAATAAGTTTTTCGCGCATATCTCTTGTTTTAATAAAATCACTATAAGGCCCAACACAAACACGGTGAAAATTATTATCGCCGATTTTGGCGGACATGATTACGGATTCAAATCCCATTAAGGCTAATTTAGCCTTTAAGTTATCTGCTGGGCTAACTTGTGAAAAAGCGCCAACTTGCAAATAGTAGTTTACATCTCTATTTTTATCTGGATCAGCTTTTATATTGTCATTTGCATAGTCTAAACTATCACGCGGTAGTGCATCATAAAAATCAAATCCAGTGTCTTCATCAATATTAATGACATCTTCATCTCCAAGTGCTGAATTGATTTCAATACAGGCTCCAGCAGTATCTTTTGATATAAAAGGACTTTTACCGCTTGTAATAAAAAGAGTTACAGCAATAGAAACTAGAATACCAAAAAGTAAACCAACAAACACTCCATTAGTAAAGGGAGTTCCCTCAGCTTTTTGTGCTTGTTTAGTTCTATAATCGTTTGCCATAAACTTCTTCCTTTTACATTTGTTTAGGAGCTTCAATTCCTAATAAGTGCAACCCATTTCTTAATACATACTTTGCACTATTGATTAATGATAGCCTAGCTATTTTAATTTTTTCGTCTTCAACTAAGAATTTACTTTCATTATAATAGCTATGAAGCTCTGCTGCACAATCTTTGAGAAAATTAGCAATTTGATGAGGGGCAAGTTCCTTAGTGGCTTGCGAAACAATTTCAGGATAAATACTAATGCTTTTGATTAATCTTAGTTCAGCTTGGCTTTCGAAATTAAAAGAAGTATCAAGTTTTAGTTTTGAAATGTCACCCCCCCATTGTTCTAATACCTTAGAGATTCTTGCATGGGCATATTGAATATAAAAAACAGGATTATCATTATTTTGGCTTTTAGCTAAATCAATGTTAAAGACTAATTGTGAATCGGATCTTCTTGCTACTAAAAAATATCGAGTCGCATCGCAACCCACTTCATCGATTAATTCCCTTAAAGTTAAATAACTACCAGCTCTTTTTGAAATTTTAACTTCTTTATTTTCTTTAATAACTGTGATCATTTGATGAAGTACATATTCTGGCCAGTCTTCAGGTATGTTTTGGTTTAACCCTTGAAGGCCAGCGCGAACCCGACTAATTGTACTATGATGATCAGCCCCTTGCTCATTAATAACTTTTTTAAATCCTCTTTCCCATTTATCTAAATGATAAGCAACATCAGGTATAAAATAGGTATAGCTACCATCTGTTTTTTTCATTACACGATCTTTATCATCCCCAAAATTTGTCGTTTTTAGCCATAGTGCACCATCTTTTTCATATGTGTGCCCTTCTTCAATAAGCTTATTGATTACCATTTCTACTTTTCCCTCTTTATAAAAAGAAGACTCTAAACTATAGATATCAAACTTAGTTCTAAAAGCTTTGAGATCTTGATCTTGTTCGTTTCGAAGGTAGGCAACACTAAATTCTTTCATAGATTTAGCATCATCAATTTCTCCAGATGCTTGAATGCTTTGCCCTTGACACTCTATTGTTTTTTTAGATAAATAAGCTTTTGCAATATCATGTATGTAAGCTCCATGGTAACCATCAGCAGGAAATTGAGAATCATTAGTCGGAATATTTTGGCAGGATGCCTTTACGGAATAAGTTAAATTATTAATCTGGTCACCAGCATCATTGTAATAGAACTCTCTTGTAACAATCCAACCAGATGCTTCAAAAAGACGTGCTAAACAATCACCGATTGCAGCTCCTCTTCCATGGCCAACGTGAAGCGGCCCTGTTGGGTTCGCAGAAACAAATTCAATTTGTATTTTCTGATTCCCGCCTGTGTTGTTCTTACCATAAAAATCTTTTAAGTTTAGAACACTATTAATTATTTCATTATTAGCCTTACTACTTAAGAAAAAATTTAGGAAACCTGCTCCTGCTATTTCAATTTTATTAATAAGATCAGAAGGCGGTAATTTTTCCAAAATTATTTCAGCAACTGCTCGAGGTGATTTTTTTAATTTTTTTGATAATACTAGACATAGATTTGTTGAAAAATCACCATGGCTGATTATTTTGGGCCTATCAATGACAATAATAGACGAATCAGTCAAATCGGTGATTTGTTTAACTACTGAAAAAAGTAATTCGGTCAGGTATGCTTTCACAAGGTTACAATAATAATTAAAAGAGTTATTTTACCCTATCCACTGAGTTATTTTTGAGGAATAAACTACAAATAGGTAATGAACGATAAACAAAAATTTTTAAAAGTTGCTATTGATGTCCCTATTAATCAACTATTTCATTATTTACCAAACGATGAGCCTTTTTCTGTTGGACAGTATGTAACGATTCCTTTTGGAAGAAGAAAATTGATTGGGGTTATTTATGAGATATCTTCAAATTCAGATATTCATCCATCTAAACTAAAATCAATTATTAATGTAGACCCTGAAATAATTTTTGATGCACCAATGTTAAAATTATTAACTTTTGTTTCAGAATATTATCATTATCCAATTGGCCAAACTATAATGTCTGTTGTCCCTAGCCGTTTAAAAAAGCATTTAAATCAATTACGTCAATTTGAGTTAATTTATCAAGCAACCGAAAAATTAACCAAAGAATTTATTAACAAATTACCATCACGCCAAATGAGGATAAGGAAGATTGCAGAGGCAATATTAGCTAAAGATAGAAGGCAAACAGAGGTTATGAAATTAGTTTCAAATTGGTCAGAATGTATTCGTAAATTAGAAAGCTATGGGTGCGTGAAGTCAATGATATATGAACCTATAGTTGATGTTTCACCTGTTGAAATACCGTCATTAAACGCTGAACAAGAATCAGTTATTAAAACTATTACAAAAAAACAAGGCTATCAAGCATCTTTAATATTTGGTATTACAGGAAGTGGTAAAACAGAGGTTTATATGCAATTAATTGAACATTATTTAAAAGAACCAAAGAGCCAGGCTTTGATTCTAGTACCTGAGATAAATTTGACTCCACAGTTAGAAAACAGATTCTGTTCACGCTTTCCTAACAAAAAATTAGTAAGTTTGCATAGCCATTTAACTGATATTGAGCGACTAGATAATTGGAGAAAAGCAAAGTCAGGCGAAGCTAGAATTATTATTGGCACAAGATTGGCAATTTTTACTCCGATGCCTTTTCTTAAAATAATTATCATTGATGAAGAGCATGATATGTCATTTAAACAGCAAGATGGTTTACGCTATCATGCAAGAGATGTGGCATTAGTAAGAGCTAAAAATATTAACATACCTATTGTATTGGGAACTGCAACGCCATCTTTGGAGAGTTGGCATAATTCTACGCGGGTAGAAAATAAGTATAATTTTTTAAAGTTAAGTTTTCGAGCAGTTCAAAATGCATCAGTTCCAGAAATAAAAACAGTTCTAGTAAATGATAAAACTAAAAATGGAATTTCAAGAATATTAGTTGATGCAATAAATGATCGACTGAAACGCAAAGAGCAATCATTAATTTTTATTAACCGTAGAGGTTTTTCTCCAACTCTTTTCTGTTCTTCTTGTAACTGGTCTTCGCAATGTAAAAGATGTAGCTCAAAATTGGTAGTTCATCGAAACAAAAATAGATTGAAATGTCATCATTGTGGATATGATCAAAAGCTTATTATCCAATGTCCAAATTGTGATAGTAGAAATTTAATGCCCCTTGGTTCAGGGACGCAAAGAATAGAAGAGGTTTTGAATAGATTTTTCCCTGAGGCTTCAATATTAAGAGTTGATAGAGATACTACAAAATCTAAGAAATCATTAACGTTGCTCCATGAAAAAATGAATAACCGAGAAATTGATATTCTAGTTGGAACACAAATGTTGGCAAAAGGGCACGATTTTCCTTTTTTGACTTTGGTTGGCGTTCTTGATGCAGATAATGCTTTATATAGTCCAGATTATAGAGCCCCAGAAAAATTATTTTCACAATTAATGCAGGTATCTGGACGGGCTGGCCGCTCCAATATAAAAGGCACAGTCCTCATTCAAACTGCATTCCCAAACAATCCAGTATTTGAGGGGGTTAAAAACCATAATTATGAAAGCTTTGCTCTAACAATGCTTCAAGAAAGAAAGCAAATGAGCCTCCCACCATATTGCTTTACTGCTATTTTAAGGGCTGAATCTAAACAATTAAAGTATGGAGAACAGTTTATTAATGATGCATCTAAATATGCTAAATCTTTATCAAATACAGTGGTTATTTATGATCCTGTAAGGCCTTCAATAGAGAAGTTAAACGGGTATGAGAGATTTCAGTTATTTATTCAAGCTAATTCTAGGAAAGATTTACATAATTTATTAAGAAAATGGATTACTTATTTAAGACAAAGTACCTTGGCTAATCGAGTGAAGTGGTCTGTAGATGTAGACCCGATTGAATTTTAAAGGGTTTATTTAATTCATATACAATAACAATATGATTAAACATCCACCAAAAGTTATGTCTTTTTCTGCAACAGACCCTACTGGCGGCGCTGGTTTGCAAGCTGATGTCCTAACTGTTTCAAGTTTGGGGTGCCACCCAATTTCAATTTCGACAGGTTTTACTATTCAAGATACCTCTGGTGTTAGTAAATTAATCCCTATCGATTCTGAATTTGTAAGTGACCAAGCCCGTTTTCTTTTAGCTGATATGGAAGTTGAGATATTTAAATTAGGGCTATTATGTAGCAAAGAAAATATTGTTGCCATTGCTGAAATTATTGCAGATTATCCAGATGTCCCTTTAGTTATTGACCCTGTTTTGGCTTCTGGCCGTGGAGACAATTTCATTGATATTGAAGCCAGGAAGATGATGATTGAGTTACTATTTCCTAAATCTTTATTAATTACGCCAAATAGCTTAGAAGCAAGGCAACTAATAAGTAATGACGAAGAGTTATCAGACATATCGATTGGCGCATGCGCTGATCGTTTAAAAGAAATAGGGTGTGAGAATATTTTAATAACCGGGACGCATGAGAATACGAAAAATGTAATTAATACTTTATATAGCTCATCAAATCAAATAATTCCCTATCATTGGGATCGCCTTCCTAGCAGTTACCATGGGTCAGGATGCACATTGACCTCTGCCATATGTGCTTATTATGCGTTAGGATTTTCAATTACTGAGGCTGTAGAGGAAGCCCAATATTTTACATGGCAAACATTAAAGAATGGTTTTAAACCAGGGATGGGGCAATTGATCCCAAATCGTTTTTTTCGAGCTAATGATTTTGAAGATGATGGAAAATTTAAACATCATTAAAGGGCTTTATGCTGTAACGCCAGAAGAAAAAGACTCAAGTGTATTAAGTTCGCAAGTGGAGTCGTGTATTAAGGGCGGAGCAAGGCTTATTCAATATCGCGCTAAGACACTTTCTAAAATTGAGCACAAGGAACAAGCAAGAAAAGTTAAAATAGTATGTGATTTCTATAAAGTACCACTAATTATAAACGATGATATTGAATTATGTCGTATTTTAGACGCAGATGGGGTACATTTAGGAGAAGATGACGATAGTTTAGAAAAAGCACGTTTAATACTGGGCCCTTCAAAGATAATAGGCTCCTCTTGTTATAACTCGATTGAGCGAGTTATAAAAGCAGTGGATAAGGGAGCAACATATATAGCATTAGGGGCATGTTTCCCAACAACAACAAAACCAAATGCCCCAAGAGCCCCATTAGATTTTATAGCTTTAGTTTTAAAAGAATTTAAAATCCCTGTAGTTGCAATTGGGGGCATTAATCTTGAGAATATAGAATTACTTATTAATGAGGGGGTTAATTGTGTCGCACTTATTAATAATTTATTTAAAGCGAAGGATATAGAAGGAACGGCTAGACAATTTTCAAGTCTTATTAATATAAACGAGGAATTATGAAAGATAAAAATAAAAACTTATTTGATTTATCCCAGAAATTTATTCCTGGAGGAGTAAATTCCCCAGTTAGAGCATTTTCATCAGTGGGGGGTACGCCAATTTTTTTTAAAAAAGGATTGGGAGCTAGGCTTTGGGATGAAAATAACAAAGAATATATTGATTATATTAATTCATGGGGGCCGATGATCTTAGGCCATGCTCATCCAGAGGTAATTAAAGCAGTTCAAGAGGGAGCAAAAAATAGTTTATCTTTTGGGGCCCCTACCTCAAAGGAATTAGATATGGCTGAGATGTTGGTTAAATTGGTTCCAAGTATGGAGCAGGTTAGATTAGTAAGTAGTGGAACGGAAGCAACTATGAGTGCAATTCGTGTTGCAAGAGGTTTTACGTCAAGAGACCGAATAGTGAAATTTGAGGGTTGTTATCATGGGCATGCAGATTCATTATTAGTAAAAGCTGGCTCTGGTGCCTTAACATTCGGGCAACCAAGTTCTGCAGGTGTTCCTAAAGATTTAGCAAAGCACACCCATACACTTGCTTTTAACGACACTGAGGTTTTAAAAAAATGCTTTAGGGAGATGGGAGACGATATTGCATGTGTGATTATTGAGCCTATTGTAGGAAATATGAACTTGATTTTACCCGATGTTCAATTTCTAAAAACATTGAGGCAACTTTGTACACAATATGGTGCTGTTCTAATTTTTGATGAAGTAATGACCGGATTTAGAGTTGCGTTAGGAGGAGCTCAGGAATTGTATGGGGTTATCCCCGATATGACGACACTAGGAAAGATAATAGGCGGCGGACTGCCGGTCGGTGCTTTTGGAGGTAGAAAAGATATTATGCAAAAGTTGGCACCATTAGGACCAGTTTATCAAGCTGGCACTTTATCTGGAAACCCAGTTGCAGTTGCCGCTGGATTAAAAACCCTTGAATTAATTCAGAAACCAAATTTTTATCATAAATTAAGCTTAGTGACGAAAAATTTAGTTGATGGAATGATTGAGGCTGCAGGTAAAAAAAGTGTTGAATTTTCAGCAAGAAGTATGGGGGGAATGTTCGGTCTTTATTTTAGAGAATCACCGCCAAATAGCTTCGATGAAATTATGGATAGCGACCGAACAAAATTTAATAAGTTTTTTCATTCTATGTTGGAACAGGGTATTTATTTTGGCCCTTCTGCGTTCGAGGCGGGTTTTGTTTCTGCAGCCCATACAGAAAAAGATATTAAAGAAACAATTGATGCATCTTATAAGGCGTTTGAAAGCTTAAATGAATGAAATAATTTTTCTCAAATCATTGAATAAACTGATAAATAGGCATAAAATTGGCGGTCCCTTTAGCAAGGCAACATAATTTAAAAAATAAAGTTTAATGGCAAATAAAAAAAATTTAAAACAAGGTTTATATCACCCAAAAAATGAACATGATTCTTGTGGCGTTGGGTTTATTGCTAATATTCATGGCATAAAAAGTCACCAGATTGTTCAGCAAGGGTTAGAAATTCTTACAAACCTTACGCATCGCGGGGCAACTGGCTATGACCCGAAGCTAGGCGATGGTGCTGGCCTTTTAATACAAATATCCGATGATTTTTTTCGAAATGAGATTCAAATTCAAAAAATAAAACTACCTGCATTTGGGCATTACGGCATCGGGATGGTTTTTTTACCTCAGTCTAAGACAGCAAGAGAAAAATGCGAAGTAATTATTACAAAGATTGTTGAAGAAGAAGGTCAAGCTATAATTGGATGGCGAGAAGTCCCAGTTAATAACAAGGATATTGCTAATGCAGCTCGCGATGTTGAACCAGTTATTAAGCAAATTCTTATTAGTAGAAATAAAAATTGTGCGTCACAAGATAATTTTGAAAGAAAGTTATTTGTTATCCGAAAAAGAATTGAAATTGAGGTCAATAAACTAAATATTGACGATCCAGCAAAATTTTATATAGCCTCAATGTCTTCAAGGACAATTGTTTATAAAGGCATGCTACTTGCAAATGAAGTTGGTATATATTTTGAAGATTTATTAAATGAATTAATGCGGTCTGCATTAGCGTTAGTGCACCAAAGGTTTTCGACCAATACTTTTCCTTCTTGGGAATTAGCACATCCATACAGGATCATAGCGCATAACGGAGAAATTAATACTGTACAAGGCAATGTCAATTGGATGAATGCTCGTCGTGAAAAAATGCATTCTTTACTTCTTGGAAAAGATTTAGAAAAACTATGGCCGTTAATTGAGGATGGACAATCAGATACAGCTTGTTTTGATAATTGTTTAGAGCTTTTAGTAGCTGGAGGATACAGCTTGCCTCACGCAATGATGATGTTAATACCCGAACCATGGGCTGGAAATGCACTCATGAGTGAGCAAAGAAAAGGGTTTTATGAATATCATGCAGCTTTGATGGAGCCATGGGATGGACCAGCAGCCGTTGCTTTTACAGATGGAAAAATGATTGGGGCAACATTAGATAGAAATGGATTAAGGCCTGCTAGATATTTATTAACTGAAGATGGCGATTTAATGATGGCTTCGGAAATGGGCGTTTTAAAATTTCCTGAAGAGAAAATTATTAAAAAATGGCGACTTGAGCCAGGAAAAATGTTGCTTATTGATCTTGAAAAAGGAAAGCTTATTGAGGATGATGAAATCAAAAAACTATTGTCTTCTGAAAAGCCTTATCAAGATTGGTTGAAAAAGTCCCGTTATTTTTTAGGCGACTTAAAAGCTGTAGGAGTGAAATTTAGTCATGAAGAAAGTTTGTTAGATTTGCAGCAAAGCTTCGGATATAGCCAAGAAGACCTCTCTTTTATATTAAAGCCAATGATTAAATTAGGACAAGAAAATTCTGGGTCCATGGGCAATGATTCTGCTCTCCCTGTTTTATCAAATCGTCCAAAAATTTTATATAATTATTTTAAACAATTATTTGCACAGGTTACCAATCCACCAATAGATCCAATACGTGAAGATATTGTGATGTCATTAGTAACATTTATTGGGCCTAAGCCTAACCTTTTAGGAATTGAAGAAAAAGAGCCTGCAGACAGATTAGAAGCTAGCCAGCCAATATTAAGTATCGATGAATTGGAACAATTAAAACAAATCGGCTCGTTGACACAAGATAAGTTTAAATCAAAAGTGATAGACATAACTTATGCTTATGAACCCGGTTCAGATAAAGATTCTGCTGTTAGAATCAAAAATGCTTTACACGTAATTTGTAAAGAAGCAGATCGTGCAATTAATGATGGATTTAATATAATAATTCTTTCTGATAGGGAGACATCTGCTAAAAAGTTAGCAATTCCAGCTCTGCTTGCTTGCTCATCAACGCATCAATATTTAGTTAAGTCTGGTAATAGGACAAATGCAGGGTTAGTTATAGATACTGGATCAGCAAGAGAGGTCCATCATTTTGCTTTATTAGCTAGTTATGGCGCTGAAGCTATTTGTCCATGGCTAACTTATGAAACAATTAAAACATTAACGGATGATTTTTTTACTGCTCAAGAAAACTATATTAAGGCTATAGGTAAAGGCTTATTTAAGGTTATGTCTAAGATGGGAATATCAACATATCAATCTTATTGTGGTGCTCAAGTTTTTGAAGCAATTGGACTAAATGAACAGTTCATTGAAAAGTATTTTACTGGAACAGTATCTAACGTCGATGGAATCGGTATAGAGCAAGTTGCTATTGAGACTGAAAGAATTCATCAATTAGCTTATGGTAATGATCCTGTTTTAAATGATGCATTGGATGCTGGAGGTGAATATGCATTTAGGATTAGAGGTGAAGAACACATGTGGACACCTGAATCTATAGCTAAACTTCAACACTCAACAAAAAAAAATAATTTTGAGACTTATAAAGAGTATGCAGAGCTCATAAACAACCAAGCTCATAGACATATGACATTGAGGGGCTTATTTTCTCTTAAAACAAAAAAACCAATTCCTTTAGGTGAGGTTGAGTCAGCAAAAGAAATCGTTAAAAGATTTACAACGGGAGCAATGTCTTTAGGCTCGATATCGACTGAAGCACATTCAACTTTGGCTATAGCAATGAATCGAATAGGTGGAAAATCTAATACTGGAGAAGGAGGTGAAGATATTCGCCGGAGTTTTCCAATTTTAAAAGATACTTCAATTTCTGAACATTTAGATTCAGATACTATAATGAAAAATATTAATTTAAAAGCAGGGGACTCTTTAAGGTCTAGAATTAAACAAGTCGCATCTGGAAGATTTGGAGTAACTGCAGAATATTTAGCGTCTGCAGACCAAATTCAAATTAAAATGGCACAAGGAGCCAAGCCCGGAGAGGGCGGGCAACTCCCGGGGCATAAAGTTAGTGAATATATAGCTAAGCTTAGGTTCTCTGTTCCTGGCGTGGGATTAATTTCCCCTCCACCACATCACGATATTTATTCTATTGAGGATTTAGCTCAATTAATACACGATTTAAAAAATGCAAATCCCAATGCTAGTATTTCAGTAAAATTAGTTGCTGAAACTGGTGTTGGTACAGTTGCTGCTGGAGTAACTAAAGCCAAGGCAGATCATATTGTTATAGCAGGCCACGATGGTGGAACCGGAGCGTCACCACTAACTTCGATTAAGCATGCAGGCGGACCTTGGGAAATTGGGTTAGCAGAAACTCAACAAACATTAATATTAAATCAATTAAGAAGCAGAGTGATACTTCAGGTTGACGGCCAATTAAAAACAGGGAGAGATGTTGTTGTAGGTGCGATGTTAGGAGCTGATGAGTTTGGTTTTGCTACGGCACCACTTGTAGTGGAAGGCTGCATAATGATGAGAAAATGTCATTTAAATACTTGCCCTGTTGGAATTGCTACTCAAGATACAGAATTACGAAAAAGGTTTTCTGGTCAGCCAGAACATGTAGTTAACTTCTTTTTCTTTGTGGCTGAAGAGGCAAGAGAAATAATGGCATCTTTAGGCATTAGGAAATTTAATGACTTAATTGGACGATCTGATTTATTAGACAAACAAAAAGGCATTGAGCATTGGAAAATCAATGGACTTGATTTTAGTAAAATATTTTATCAGCCAGAAATGGCAAATGATTTTACTAAATACAATACTGAAAGCCAAGATCATGGACTTGAAAATGCACTTGATAATGAATTAATAAATAAGTCTATTTCTGCAATTACTGATAAAACAAATATTGAGTTTGATACGACAATTACAAATGTTAATAGAACTGTGGGGACTATGCTTTCGCATGAAATAGCAAAAAGATACGGTAATACAGGTTTGCCAGATGACTCCATAAAGATTAATTTAAGCGGAACTGCCGGACAAAGCTTTGGAGCATTTTTAGCGAAAGGAATAACTTTTACTCTTAATGGAGAAGGTAACGATTATGTTGGTAAGGGATTGTGTGGCGGAAAGATTATCATACAGCCCCCTAAAAAATTTAAAGGTATAGCTGAAGAAAATATTATTACTGGAAATACAACTATGTATGGAGCAACATCCGGAGAAACTTATTTTAATGGTATTGGTGGCGAGAGGTTCTGTGTAAGAAATTCAGGAGCCAGTGCTGTTATTGAAGGTGTTGGAAACCATGGCTGTGAATATATGACTGGTGGAACTGTAATAATTTTAGGCGGAACTGGTCAAAATTTTGCAGCTGGTATGTCAGGTGGGGTTGCTTACATCTATGATCCTCAAAAAACATTTAAAAATTACTGTAATTTATCAATGGTAACGCTCCATAAAGTAAAAAAACAAAATGTTGAAACTGATATGCCACTTCATCTTAATTTGCCAGATGAGAAAATATTGAAAACTCTTATCCAAAATCATTGTCAGTATACTGAAAGTAGTATTGCAAAAAAAATATTAAACCAATGGGATATTGAATTAGAAAATTTTGTTAAAGTTATGCCAATAGAATATATGAGAGCTTTGAATGAAATGAAAGAAATTAAGAAAAAGGAAGTTGCTTAATGGGAAAAGTTACAGGATTTATGGATTTTCCTAGACAAATTGAGCGCAATCTGCCTGCAGAAGAACGCGTAAAGAATTATAAAGAATTTATTTTGCATCTATCAGATGAGGAAGCAAAAGTTCAAGGCGCTCGCTGCATGGATTGTGGAATCCCATTTTGTAATAATGGATGTCCAGTAAATAATATAATTCCAGATTGGAATGATTTAGTTTTTAACCAAAATTGGGAAGCAGCAATTAATGTTCTTCATTCTACTAATAATTTTCCAGAGTTTACTGGACGTATATGTCCTGCACCGTGTGAAGCAGCATGTACTTTAAATATTAATTCAGATCCTGTAGGAATTAAATCAATAGAACATGCAATTATAGATAAAGCTTGGGAAAACAATTGGGTTCTTCCTCAAATAGCAAAAAATAAAACTGGAAAGAAAATTGCTATTGTTGGTTCAGGTCCTGCAGGGCTTGCAGCAGCTCAGCAGTTAGCAAGGGTGGGACATGATGTTGATGTTTATGAAAAGAATGATCGCGTTGGAGGGCTTCTTCGTTATGGGATTCCAGATTTTAAGATGGAGAAAATTCATATAGATCGAAGAGTTGATCAAATGGAAGCTGAGGGGGTAAAATTTAAGACAAATCAAAATGTTGGTGAGACCATTGACCCTGAAAAATTAGTAAAAGATTATGATGCAGTTCTTCTAACAGGTGGGGCGGAATGGCCAAGAGACCTTCCAGTGCCAGGAAGGGAGCTAGAAGGGGTTAATTTTGCCATGGATTTCTTACCTTCTCAAAATAAAATTGTAGCCGGCGATAAGGTATCTAAGCAAATTAAGGCAACTGGAAAGCATGTCGTGGTTATTGGTGGCGGGGATACTGGATCTGATTGCGTAGGAACTTCTAATAGACATGGCGCAGCTTCAGTGACGCAATTTGAATTAATGCCACAGCCACCCGAGCAAGAAAATAAATCTATGGTTTGGCCATATTGGCCATTAAAGATGAGAACATCTAGCTCTCATGAGGAAGGTTGTGACAGGGATTGGTCAATTGCTACTAAATCTTTTGTGGGTGAAGAAGGAAAAGTTAAAGAATTAATCGGCGTAAAAGTGGAATGGCGAGAAGGGAAAATGCAAGAAATTCCTAATACAGAATTCAAATTAAAAGCAGATTTAGTTTTATTAGCGATGGGTTTTATGGGGCCACAACAAAAAATGCTAGATAAATTTTTAATCGAAAAAGATAAACGCGGTAATGTTAAGGCTTTAACAGACGGAGATAAAGCTTATTTTACTTCAAGAGAAAAAGTTTTTGCTGCTGGTGATATGAGACGTGGGCAATCACTAGTTGTTTGGGCTATTAGAGAAGGCAGACAATGTGCACGAGCTGTAGACGAATTTTTAATGGGTTCTTCAGTTCTTCCAAGATAATCTAATTAGCTTAATATGACTTCTATTATCAATGATGTTTTTTTAAAAGCTCTGTTAAGAAAAAAAACACCTTACACTCCCGTTTGGATAATGAGACAAGCTGGACGATACCTTCCCGAATATCGTGAGACTAGAAAAAAAGCAGGAAATTTTTTAGATCTTTGTAAGAATCAGGATTTTGCAACTGAGGTGACAATGCAGCCCCTTGAAAGATATCCTAATCTAGACGCTGCGATATTATTCTCTGATATTTTAACCGTACCTGATGCAATGGGATTAGGTCTTTATTTTGAGGAAGGCGAAGGTCCAAAATTTAAAAATCCATTGCAAGATGAGAAATCAGTTCAGAAGTTAGATATACCAGATGTTGAAGAAGAATTATCATATGTTTTTAAGGCTGTTAGTTCAATTAAGGATACTCTTAAAAATAGAGTCCCATTAATTGGATTTTCAGGTAGCCCCTGGACACTTGCAACTTATATGGTTGAAGGTAAGGGAAGAACAGATTTTTTAAAAATAAAACAAATGTTGTATAGTCGCCCAGATTTAATTAATCATATTCTTAAAATAAATACTGAAACTGTAACTAAATATTTAGCTTGTCAAATTGATGCAGGTGTAGATGTGGTTATGATTTTTGATTCATGGGGAGGAGCTTTAGCACATAGTGAATATGAAAGTTACTCTTTAAATTATATGAAAGTTATTATTTCAAACCTTAATTTATTAGGCTATCAAGACATACCTAAAATTTTGTTTACCAAAGGTGGGGGCCAGTGGATAAAGTCTCAAGTTGGTAGTGGGGCTGATGCGCTTGGAATAGATTGGCAAACGGATATTGCCTCTGCTAGGAAGTTGGTGAATGATAAAGTTGCGTTACAAGGAAATCTTGACCCAGCTATTTTATTATCAAGTCCTAAAGTTATAGAGAAATTTGTAAAAAAAATCCTCGATGATTACGGACATGGTGAAGGACATATTTTTAATTTAGGCCATGGCATTACACAATTTACACCCCCTGAGAATCTTCAGGCGCTATTAGAAACAGTTAGAAATTATAGTATTCAGTATCATCAAGGATAACTTATTGAGAAAAATTATTCTTTTCAGTGAATTTCCATTTGCGAGTGATATTTATGATATCAACTTCTTTATGGATTTTTGCAGGGAATTTAGCATATGGGGCACCAAGTTTAACAATATTTAGGGCTGCTTCGTCAAGTTCTTTATAGCCAGAAGATTTATTAATAAATAAATTTTCTATCATTCCATCTGAATTCAGTGACACAGTTAATTTCAATGAGCCAAACATTCCTAATTTAGATGCTTCTCTCGGATAATTCATTGCTCCAATTTTTTCTACCTTTTGTCTCCAAGCTTCAAAATATAGTTTATAAAGATAATCAGTAGTATTAGCTGAAATTGACTTAATTCTCTGCTTATTGCTATGGGTTTTTGTTTTAGTGGAAAAGTCTATGTTGCTTATATCAGATAAAATTTTTGATATATTAATTGATCGGATAACAGAGGGGTTGGAAACTTCTGGAGTTATAACTTTCTCATTAGCATCATTTTCATTAATTTTTTTGTCAGAAATGAATAAGATTTTTTTCGAGGAAGAATTTTTATTGTTAGTTAAGCTTTCTTTGGTTTTAGGAGAGGCTAAATTTATCTGATTTACTATAGTTATTTCCATATCATCGAAAGTTTCTTGATCAGAACGAAATATTTTGAAAGAAAAACTTTTTATAACAATAAGGTGAAATAAAATAGAAAAGATAATAGCCAGTAGCAAGCCATATTTTTGGAAATTATTCACTTTTTAATAGCCGTACTACTTTATTTTGGAGTCCTGAAAATTCACCGTTACTCATAAAAATAATATTATCACCGGGCCGACAAGAGATAGAAATTTTATGAGCTAATTCCTCAATATCTGTCATAACAGTTGCATTAGGAATGTCTTTAAATAATTTTTTAGCGTCCCATGATAGATTTTTTGAAAAACAGAAAATAATATCCGCTTCCTTTAGGCTTTTAAGTAAATTATCTTTCATTTCTCCTAATTTCATAGTGTTTGATCTTGGTTCAATTATTGTGAGTATTCGGCCCCTACCTATTTTACTCCTTAAGCCTTCCAATGTAGTTTTTATAGCTGTTGGATGATGAGCAAAATCATCATAAATATTTATTTCTTTAATGGACTCTAAAAGCTCCATTCTTTTTTTCACATTTTTAAATTTACTCAAAGCGCTGATTGCTTTATCTGAAGATATTCCGACATGTTTGGCTGCTGCAATTGCAGCTAACGCATTCTGGGCATTATGATGCCCAATTAAGTTCCATTCGAGGATGCCTTGAGATTTTTTTTGAAAGTGCACTTCAAATTTATTTTCATTTATTTTCTGATAAGTCCATTTACCCATAGACCCAAAATTTTCAACTTCTGACCAACAGCCTTGCTTCAATACTTTTTTAATTGATAAGCTATCATTATTGAAAATGATTTTACCGATATTTGGAATGGTTCTAATTAAATGATGAAAATGTTTTTCAATATGCTCAATATTTTCAAAAATATCTGCATGATCAAATTCTAGATTGTTTAAAATTAATGTATTTGGGTGGTAGTGAATAAACTTCGATCGTTTATCAAAGAATGCAGTGTCATACTCGTCTGCTTCAATGACAAAGAAAGTAGGAGAGTTTTTATTGTTACTGATGGGTAATCTTGCTGAAACATTAAAGTTATTTGGGATACCACCAATTAAAAAACCTGGTGCCAAACCATTAGCTTCTAGAATCCAAGCTAGCATGGCAGTAGTTGAAGTTTTACCATGTGTTCCAGCTACTGCAAGAACCCACTTGTTATATAAAATATTCTCATACAGCCATTGAGGTCCCGATTGATATTTAAGCTGTTGATTTAATATTGATTCAATTAAAGGATTGCCTCGGGTAATAACGTTTCCAACAATAAATATATCTGGTTTTATTTCAACTTGTTTTACATCGTAGCCTTCAGTTATTTTTATGTCTAATTGTTCAAGTTGAGTTGACATAGGCGGGTAAACATTCAGATCGCACCCCGTTACTTTATGTCCTTGGGCTTTTGCTATAGCAGCAATTCCCGCCATAAATGTTCCACATATACCTAGTATATGAATATGCATACTTCTTACCTTAAATTAGAAGCTAACCATTTTTTAATTACATCAACAGAAATATCTCTGCGTTTTGCCATATCGCTGACTTGGTCTTCATCAATACTTCCAACACTAAAATATTTAGAGTTAGGATGGGAGAAGTAAAAGCCACTTACTGAAGAGGCTGGCAGCATAGCCATACTCTCTGTTAATTCCATTCCAATTTCATTTGTTTTTAATAGCTCAAATATATCTTTTTTTACAGTATGTTCAGGGCAGGCTGGGTATCCAGGAGCAGGCCTAATTCCCTCATATTTTTCTTTTATCATATCTTCTGTTGATATTTCATTGGTAGTTTGGTATCCCCATAAATCCTGTCTTATTCTATCATGCATATATTCAGCAAAAGCCTCAGCTAACCTGTCAGTAATAGCTTTAATCATAATTGAGCTATAGTCATCTTCAGCTTTTTCAAATATTTTTTCATAAATCTCAGCATTGATTCCAGAAGTTACAGCAAACATTCCAATATAATCTTTTACGCCGGTTGATTTTGGAGCAATATAATCAGACAAACATTGGTTAGGATTTGATTTTCCTTTAACACTTGGTTTTTCAGTTTGCTGTCTTAGGCAATAATAGGTAAAAATAGGTTTAGCCCTATCTTCATTCTCATATATTTCTATATCATCGTTAACCGAGTTTGCAGGGTAAAAACCAATAACACCATTTGCTTTCAATTTTTTTTCATTAATTATTTTATTGAGCATTGTTTTAGCCTCAATAAATAGTTGAGAGGCACTTTCCCCAACAACTTTATCTTTAAGGATAGCTGGATATTTGCCATGTAAATCCCATGTTTGAAAAAAAGGAGACCAGTCTATAAATTCAGCAAGTAGATTGAGATCAATATTCTCAAAAACTCTACGACCAATAAATTTAGGTTTTTTTGGTTCAAATTTTAACTGCAGTTTATTTTCTCTAGCAGATTCGAGTGAAATATATTTAGCACCTTTTTTATTTAGGTGCAGCTCCCTTACATTTTCATAATCTTTAGATAGTCCTATAAGATATTCAACTTTTTTTACGGGATCCATGAGTGACTGCATCATTGAGACCGATCGAGAGGCATCTGGAACATGTATAACTGGACCTTCATAGCTAGGAGCAATTTTTACAGCTGTATGGGCTCTGGAGGTTGTCGCCCCACCAATTAAAAGAGGAACATTATTATTTTTAAAGTATGGATCTCGTTGCATTTCACTTGCAACATGGGTCATCTCCTCAAGTGAAGGAGTAATGAGTCCAGACAGACCAATAATATCTACGTTTTCTTCCTTGGCTTTGGCTAGTATTTCTGAACAAGGCACCATAACGCCCATATTAACTACTTCAAAGTTGTTACATTGCAATACGACTGAAACAATATTTTTACCTATGTCGTGAACATCACCTTTAACAGTTGCAATTAGCATTTTCCCTTTTGGCTTTGCTTTAATGCCAGTTCTTTTTTCTTCAGCTTCTTTTTCTTTTTCAATAAAAGGGACAAGGTGTGCTACAGCTTGTTTCATTACTCGAGCAGATTTAACTACTTGGGGTAAAAACATTTTCCCTTGGCCAAACAAATCACCAACTACATTCATGCCGTCCATTAAAGGACCTTCAATTACTTTGATTGGGCGTCCATCTTCTTCTTTCATTATCTTTGTTCGTGCTTCTTCAGTATCTTCAACAATATAATCAGTCACACCATGAACTAATGCGTACTCAATTCTTTTTTTCACAGGGATTAGGTCTTCTTCATCCCCACGCCAATTTAACTTAAGCTCTTCTTTTTTGCTTCCCTTTAGAGTCCCTGCTATTTCAATCATTTTTTCAGTAGCATCAGGACTTCTGTTCAGTATTACATCTTCAACTGCTTCTTTTAAATCATCATTTAAGTCATCGTATAGACCTAACATGCCTGCATTAACAATACCCATAGTTAGCCCTGCTTTTGCTGCATGATATAAAAATACAGTATGAATAGCCTCCCGAGCTAAGTTATTTCCTCTAAAGCTAAAGCTAACATTGGATACTCCACCTGAAACTTTCGCGTAAGGAAGATTTTCTGTAATCCATTTTGTTGCGTTGATGAAATCTACAGCATAGTTGTTATGTTCTTCGATTCCAGTTGCAACTGCAAAAATATTTGGGTCAAATATAATATCTTCAGGGGGGAAGCCTAACTTTTTGATTAGAGTATCATAAGCTCGTTTACATATTTCTATTTTTCTTTCATAAGTATCTGCCTGTCCTTTTTCATCAAATGCCATCACAATTACTGCTGCCCCATAACTAAGACAAAGTTGCGCTTGTTGAAGAAAGATTGCCTCACCTTCTTTTAATGATATTGAATTTACAACAGATTTACCTTGTACACATTTTAATCCTGCTTCAATCACTTCCCATTTTGAAGAATCAATCATTATGGGAATTCTTGATATATCTGGTTCAGAGGCAATTAAATTAAGAAAGTGTTTCATTGCGCTTAAGGAATCAAGCATACCTTCATCCATATTAATATCGATGATTTGTGCTCCGTTTTCTACTTGCTGTCTTGCAACAGATACTGCTTCTTCATATTTTTCATTAATAATTAAATTAGAAAAAGCTTTCGAGCCAGTGACATTAGTTCTTTCGCCTACATTAATAAATAGCGAGTCATCATTGATTACTAAAGGCTCTAAACCTGATAATTGCGTATATGTTTGTTGTGATGGAATTTTTCTTGGTTTTAGACCTTTCATTGCATTTGCGATGGCTTCAATATGAGCTGGAGTAGTTCCACAACAACCCCCTGCAATATTTACAAAACCACTATCGGCAAATTCTTTTAGAAGTGAAGATGTATCTTCAGGCTTTTCGTCAAAGCCAGTATCGGACATTGGGTTTGGTAATCCTGCATTTGGATAAATACATATATGAGTATTTGAAATTTTTGATAACTCTTCAGCATAAGGCCTCATTAATGCTGCACCTAAAGCACAATTTAGGCCGATGGTTAGAGGTTTTGCATGGCGAACAGAATTCCAAAATGCACTGACAGTTTGTCCAGATAGTATTCTTCCAGACGCATCTGTAACTGTTCCAGAAATCATCAGTGGAAGACGGATTGATTGTTTTTCAAAAATAGAATTAATAGCAAAAAGTGCAGCTTTACAGTTAAGAGTATCAAAAACAGTCTCTACTAATAATATGTCAACGCCTCCTTTTATTAGGGCTATTGTTTGTTCTTGATAACTTAATACTAACTGGTCAAAGTTAATATTTCTTGCCCCAGGATCATTAACATCTGGAGATATTGAAGCAGTCTTGGGGGTGGGCCCAATAGCCCCTGCAACAAATCTTGGTTTTTCAGGAGTTGAGAATTTTTTGGCAGCTGCTTTTGCAAGTTTAGCTGCATTAATATTCATCTCGTTTACGAGGTGGGGCATATGATAATCATCTTGTGCAATAGAATTTGCACCAAATGTATTTGTCTCGATAATATCAGCACCGGCAGCAAGATAATCTTCATGTATATCTTGGATTATTTTGGGCTGAGTAATACTTAGTAATTCATTATTACCTTTTAAAAATATTTCTCTTTGACCTTTTGGGGCAGAAAAGTCTAAAAATTTAGATCCTCTGTAATCCTCTTCAGATAAATGATGTTGTTGGATCATAGTGCCTGTTGCACCATCCATTAACAAAATTCTCTCTGCGAGTAATTTCTTAAGAATTTTTTCGGTGGTTAGCAATTTAAAGCCTTATTATAAAATTGATATGCAATTTTTTAAATATTAGATAAGTCACTGTGCTTATTTTCCCTAAAACTATGTGACCAGAAAGAATTTTGGTTCACCAAATATTCCGCTTCTGATACGGTTAAATTATGGCGAACGCAGTTTACAAAATGAATTGCAATCCGAGCCTGGGATTTTTCTTGCAGCGTTCCTCGAATAAGGTGATTTTAGTTTAATAGTTAGAACAAATCAAGAAACTAAGACAGGTTATGTTTGTATGAAAAAATTTATTTAATTTAAAAAATAAATTTTCGATCTAATTATTTTAATTTGTGTTCCAAGTCTATAATTTTTGCTTCTAACGTTTCTAATTTAGCCCTCGTTCTTTTTAAGACTTCAGTTTGCACATCAAATTCTTCTCTATTAATTAGATCCATTTTGGTGAACGTGCTCTTTAATAGTGCATTTATATTATCTTCTATGTCACTTACTGGTGAATCTTTAATTATATGTCTTATTTTGTTTGATAAATTTTGTATTTTTTCTTTGTTTAACATAAACTTTATTCCTGTAAAGCATTGATTCTAACAGGAATTTTGTTTTATTTATGACTATTAAAAATATTTTATTATTCCCCAATAAAAAATATTTAATTGATTAATAAAAGTTTGGCACGAAAATTGCTTTAACTAGTATGTAGGAGGAATAAAATACGTATGAGCTCATACGTATTAACTTAGGAGAAAGATGTAATGAAATTGAATAAATTAAAATCTGCAGTGATAGGAGCTTTGATGTTCCCTTTAACTTCAGTTGTAGTTGCTGAGGAATCTAAGTCAGCTTTTAGTATTAGCGGAAACGTTGGTCTATATTCTGATTATATATTTCGAGGTTATACACAAACAAAAAACGATCCAGCATTACAAGGTGGATTTGATATAGAACATGAAAGTGGTTTATATGCTGGTGTTTGGGCATCCAATGTAAATTGGACAACCGAAGGCGAGTATATGGATGACAACAGTTTAGAGCTTGATTTTTATGGTGGTTTTGCTGGTGGTTTCGGTGAAACTGGTATTGGATATGATGTTGGTATCTTAAAGTTCTACTACCCAGGTGAAAATACTTTTGCTGGTGCTGGCGGCGCTGATACAGATGCTACAGAGGTTTACGCAAGCCTAGGTAAAGACATTGGGCCAGTTAGCGCTAGCCTTGGTGTTTATGTTGTAGTTTCTGATGACGCATGGGGCTTCGCAGATGCAGACGGAAGTAAGTACTATACCGCTGATGTAGATGTTCCTATTGGTGAAACACCAATGACTGCTTCCTTCCATGTCGGTCGTCAAACTTTTGAAGGTAATGGCAATGAACCATTTGACTACACAGATTGGAAAGTAAATTTAGAGTACGGAATCAATGATACTTTTGCTGTGGGTGGTTTTTATACAGACACAAACCAGAAAGTATCTTCTTGGACAGTTAACAATGTCTATTTAGGTGACGGTACTGGCGGAGTTTATTTATCTGCAGGATTTTAGGTAGGTAATTTTTGTGGAGGGGAAATTGAACTCCCCTCCAATTTTAAAGATATTTAGGGGAATAATATGAAATTTATAACTGCTGTAATCAAGCCGTTCAAGCTTGATGAAGTAAGAGAAGCCCTGTCTGAAATTGGTGTGCAAGGTATCACCGTGACAGAAGTAAAAGGCTTTGGTCGTCAGAAGGGACACACTGAACTTTATCGAGGGGCTGAATATGTCATTGACTTTTTGCCGAAGGTAAAACTCGAAGTCGCTGTTTCCGACAAACTCGCAAAAAAAGTCGTCGAGGCTATAACAAAATCTGCACTCACTGGAAAAATTGGTGATGGCAAAATTTTTGTTATGGGTCTTGATCAAGTTCAACGTATCCGAACCGGTGAAACCGGCGAAGATGCTCTTTAGGAGACTGACATGAAAAAAATATTTTCTAAAATTGGATTGGTTGGATTACTCAGCTTTTTCTTAATTGGATTTTCACAAGTCGGTATGTCGAATGAAGTATTTGATTTATCGAATGGGACAATGTTACTTGCTGATAATACAGAAGTAGCAACCGCAGGAGAAGCAGTAGAAGAAGCCCCTTCTTTAGATACAGGGGATACAGCCTGGATGATTGTTGCAACAATCCTTGTGATTGTCATGGCAATTCCAGGATTAGCATTATTTTATGGGGGCTTAGTTAGGTCCAAAAATATGCTGTCGGTCTTGATGCAAGTCTTTGTTACCTTCTCATTAATGTCAGTACTATGGGTTATTTATGGCTACAGTTTGGCATTCACCGAGGGACCATACAATACTTGGATTGGTGGATTGGGTGCAGCATTTTTAGGAGGTATCTCAGGAGATTCAATTTCTGGAACCATTCCTGAATATGTATTCGTAACTTTCCAGCTAACTTTTGCGGCTTTAACTCCTGCACTTATTGTGGGTGGTTTTGCTGAAAGAATTAAGTTTTCCGGCATGCTAGTATTTTTAACACTCTGGCTAACTGTTGTTTACCTTCCAATTTGTCATATGGTTTGGGGTGGCGGTTTAATTAGTTCATGGGGTGCAATTGATTTTGCTGGCGGTACCGTGGTTCATATTAATGCTGGTGTTGCAGCACTTGTTCTTGCAATCTGCCTTGGTAAAAGACTTGGTTACGGGAAAGAAGTCATGGCTCCACATAATATGCCAATGACTATGATCGGTGCTTCATTACTTTGGGCTGGCTGGTTTGGTTTCAATGTAGGTAGTGAGCTTGCTGCTGATAGTACTGCTGGTTTAGTTATGATTAATACACAAGTTGCAGCTGCAGCAGGCGTATTAGGTTGGATCATAATGGAATGGATGGCTCGAGGAAAACCTTCAATGTTAGGCGGAGCTTCTGGAGCGATTTCAGGACTTGTGGCTATTACTCCAGCATGTGCAGTAGTGGGGCCAATGGGCGCGATCGTTCTTGGCTTTATAGCCAGCATGATTGCATATTGGGCTTGTACTAGCCTTAAAAAGTCTTTGGGATATGATGATTCACTTGACGTATTTGGTATCCATGGCGTTGCAGGTATTGTAGGCGCAGTTGGCTTAGCAATCCTAATGGCACCACAATTTGGCGGTGTTGGATACGATGATGGTGTGACTACGATGAGTCAATTCATGATTCAGGCTAAGTCAGTTGGGTTTACTATTATCTGGTGTGGTGTAATCAGCTTTATTCTGTTCAAAATAGTTGATGCCACTGTTGGTCTTCGTGTTTCTGAAGAAGACGAAAGAGCTGGTTTAGATACAACTTCACACGGTGAAACAGCGTACCACTCTTAATTACTTCCTCCTGTTGTAATTGTTGTAATTTGAGTGATCTGAGAAAAGCCCATGTAAATGGGCTTTTTTTTGCAAATTTTTAATCATGATTATACTTAGGCTTATTTCATAAGATAAATTAATGAATATTCCCTGTTTCTAATCTATAGTGTCACAACTATATGCAAAATAACTTGCAATAGAATTTGAAAACTATAAGGAGTTTACATTATGTGGACAACACCAGCAGCAACAGAAATGCGTTTCGGATTTGAAGTAACAATGTACGTAATGAACAAGTAATTGTTTATTTATAATATATAAAAAACGGGAGCAGATGCTCCCTTTTTTTGTGTTACAATTTTTTTTAGATTTATCTAATCTGTGAAATTTTTATGGATATACCCCTAGAAGAATATGAAAAACTAAATCCCAAGTCTGTAGTAGATTTAGAAGGTAAAAAGCTAATTTTCCAAACTCCAAATCTCATAACAAAGTGGAGAGTCGATACTTTGTTAACAAAAGAGCCGAATACAATAGATTGGTTAAATCAAATAAAACCAAAAGAAATTTTATTGGACATAGGCGCTAATGTGGGAATGTATACTATTTATGCAGCCGTTATGAGAGACGCAACAGTATATGCATTAGAGCCAGAGTCACAAAATTACTCACTGCTGAATATGAATATCAGACTCAATAGCCTAGATCACTTGGTAGCTGCTTACTGTGTTGGCGTTTCTGATAAAGATTCTTTTGATTATCTTTTCATGGGAAATATGGGTGCAGGAGATGGCAATCACGCGGTGGGAGAACCTTTAAATTGCAAACTTCAGGCATTTGATAGTAATATCGGTTTTGCACAAGGCTGTATAACTTATAAGCTCGATACTTTAGTAGAAACTAACAATTTACAAATACCAGATTATATTAAAATCGATGTTGATGGTTTTGAGCATAAAGTAATTGAGGGAGCAAAAGAAACCCTTAAAAATAAAAAGATTAAATCAGTTATTATTGAATTAAGTCAAGATCTGCAAGAACATATGGATACAGTAGAACTTTTACAAAATTTAGGCTTTAAGTTTTCTCAAGATCAGGTAGATAGGGATGCGAGAAAAGAAGGACCATTTAAGGGGATGAGTGAATATGTTTTTAGACGCTGAGTTACATCTTGCTTATAAAATTGCCAATACCCCTATCTTAAATTTTCCATTCCCACATATTTATGTAGAAAATATTTTCCCTGCAGATTTTTACTCCAAGCTTCTTAAAAATTTCCCTGAATTAAAAGATCTTAAATCTTTAGCAGACAGCGATAAAGCTAATTGGGGTTTAGCGGGCTACAAAGATAGATTCATATTAAATCTTGGAAAAAAAGAAGAGTTAAGTATGTTTGAAAAAAATAAACAAGAATTTTTAAAAGAATTTGGAGAAATTTTTATTAAAGGCGAGTTTGGTAAACTCCTTAAAAGCAAGTTTAAGAGATTTCTCGATATGCGTTTTCAATATTTAGAAAATGTTTCATTTCATGATGAAGTAAGGCTCATCTTGGATAAAAAAAATTACTCTTTAGGGCCACATACAGATAAACCAAGCAAAGTTATATCTATTTTATTTTATTTGCCAAAAGATTTGACTCAGAAAGAAACAGGCACATCAATTTACATGCCAAAAGATTTGAACTTACTAGATAAGAAATTACCTCATAAGCATTATCCCCATGAACATTTCCATAAAGTGATTACAATGCCATATGTCCCTAATTCTGCATTTTGTTTTGTTAAAACTAATAACTCATTTCACGGCGTAGAAAAACTAGAGATGGAAAATACAGATCGATGGACATTACAATATAATTTATATGTTACTGATGAGAGCTTGGAGGAAGAAATAGTTGCAAAAAATAAACATTTAAAAAATTAATAGAAAAAAATAGACCATTTAGATTCCGATAAATATCAAGTAGAATAAAATCTTTAAATTATCGAAGGTACAATATGTTAATTCAATCCGAGTCCATTGATCTTGATACTCCAACAGGAAAAATGAGAACTTATATTCATAGGCCAACTAAGCCTGGTAATTTTCCAGTTATTTTATTTTATTCAGAAATATTCCACCAAACAGGGCCAATTGAGCGAGCAGCCAAAATAGTTGCTAGTCAAGGTTATGCAGTCCTGGTTCCAGAAGTATTCCATGAGTTAAATCCTATTGGTACAGTTTTAAAATATGATGATGCTGGAAGAGAAAAAGGAAATTCTGACAAAGAGACTAAAGATGCCCAAGCTTATGATTCTGATAATCAAGCTATGATTGATTGGGTGAAACAACAAAATTGGTCAAATAATAATATTGGTGCTATGGGGTTTTGTATTGGTGGCCATTTAGCATTCCGTGCAGCATTGAACGATGAAGTTAAGTCGACAGCTTGTTTCTACGCAACTGATTTACATACCAATACTATTCCAAATAAACCAAGCCAACATAGTATGGAGCGTTTATCGGATATTAAGGGAGAATTAATAATGATTTGGGGAAAACAAGATACCCACATACCAACGGATGCTAGGAATCAAATACATCAAAGATTATTAGAAACAGATATTATCTTTAGTTGGCATGAATTTAATGCACAACATGCCTTCATGAGGGATGAAGGGGATAGATATGACCCTGAGTTAGCTATGCTTTGTTACCAACTATGCTTTAGAATGTTTTCAAGAACCTTAAATAACTAAACACAGTCTGAAAACGCTTCCAGGGAGCGATGGAATTCTGTTTTTTGATTTAATTTGCTTTGAATTTTTTTCTTGACTACAGATTTTATAGCGTTAAGTTTATTTTTATCAGCATCAATAGATTTAGCAATTTTTTTAGTATTAAGCATTTTTATTCCTTTTGGGAAATTAATAGATAGGGATTTTGTCCCAATACTGAATTGATGCAAAATTGATACAAAAATTCAATTTAATTTAATAAAAATAAGTTATATTTAAAATTTTTATTGGACTTATTATAATATGAAAATAAATATAAATGGAAGTACTAAAGAGTTTGGGGGGGAAAAAATTACTGCTGAGGAACTAATAAATCAGCTTAATTTGAATGGTAAACGTTTCGCAATTGAGAAAAATGGAGAAATAATTTCTAAAACTTATTTTCGTGACATTTATTTTAACGATGGGGATAAGATAGAAATTATAGGAGCAGTAGGTGGAGGATAAAATTTCAAATATTAATGATAAGTTGATTATTGCAGGCCGCTCTTTCCAATCTAGATTGTTAATAGGTACTGGTAAATACAATGATTTCAAGGAAACAAGGGCTGCAATTGATTCAAGTGATGCACAAATTGTAACAGTTGCGATTAGAAGAATAAATCTTGGACAGAGTCCAAATGAACCTTCATTACTTGAATTTCTCCCTACTAATAAATTTACTTATCTACCGAATACTGCTGGTTGCTATTCTTCTGATGATGCTATCAGAACATTACGTTTAGCAAGGGAGCTATTAGATGGCCATAACTTAGTAAAGTTAGAAGTATTAGGCGATCCAGATACACTTTTTCCAAACGTTGTTGAGACAATCAATGCTGCAAAAATTCTTGTAAAAGATGGGTTTGACGTTATGGTTTACACTTCAGATGATCCAATAATTGCGAAACAATTAGAAGATATTGGCTGCTGTGCAATTATGCCATTAGCTTCGCTAATCGGTTCAGGTATGGGAATACTGAACCCTTGGAATTTAGAAATAATCATTGATAAAGCAAACGTACCAGTAATTGTAGATGCTGGGGTAGGAACTGCTTCAGATGCAACTATTGCAATGGAGCTTGGTTGCGACGGTGTTTTAATGAATACAGCCATTGCTTTGGCAAAAAATCCAATCTTAATGGCCTCAGCTATGAAAAAAGCAATTGAGTCTGGACGAGAAGCATTTATTGCTGGACGTATGGATAAAAAACTTTATAGCGCCTCACCAAGCTCACCAATTAAAGGGCTAATTAAATAAATGGTAAATAAGCCTATGTCACAATCCCATATTAAAATTTTAGTAGAAATTGAATTTATTCAAGAACGTTCAAATATTGAAGAGAATCAATATTTTTTTGCTTATACTGTGACAATTAAGAATCAAGGATCACATACAATTCAGCTCATTTCACGTCACTGGATTATTAATAATGCTCATAATGAGAAATTTGAAGTAAAAGGAGATGGAGTCGTAGGTGAGCAGCCTATTATTCAACCTGGCGCCGAATTTACATATACTAGTGGAACCGAGATAAATACTCCTTCGGGCAATATGAAGGGTTCTTATCATATGGTAACTAAAGAAGGGTTAGAATTTGATGCAAAAATATCTGAATTTGAATTAAATATGCCTAGGACACTTCATTGATAGTGAAATATCTTTTATCGATTTTACTTTTTAGCCTGCTAATTAGCTGTGGGCAATTAAATGTTCAAAACTCATGTGATTGTGAAGTAGAGAAAAATGCTTTAACAATGATGGAGGCCGAACTTAGTAAATTAAAAGATCTTAAAGTGCCACCTATTAAAATACTCTCAAACATAGTTCCTGAATATGGGTTATTAACAAAGGTGCAATGGGATGAAATTGAAGAGAAACTTGAACAAGATGAGCCAAGTCAAGCATGGCAAGCATGGATGCATGGATGCGAAAAATTAATTAAAAAAAATGATTGGAAAATCTCTTGTGAAGCAGCAAAAAATCTTTCATCTCCATCAAATAAAGAAGTTATAAATTATTTACATACATACTTTGATCTTTATAAAGCAAAAAATAAAGACGGATCTTCAGAGGGTTTGATTACTGGGTATTATCAGCCATTGTTAAAGGGGAGTAGAACTAAAACAAAAAAATATAAAATACCTCTGTACACTCCACCACTCGACTTAATTACAGTTGATTTAAGTGAGATATATCCTGAATTAAAATATAAGAGATTAAGAGGTAGAGTGGAAGGTAATAAATTAATTCCGTATCTTACAAGGAAAGAAATATCAAAAAATAATTATCCATTACAAGGGAATGAATTACTATGGGTAGAAAATTCTGTTGAATCCTTTTTTTTAGAGATTCAAGGCTCAGGAGTTATAAAATTTGAAGATGGCTCAACAACCCAAGTTGGATATGCCGACCAAAATGGCCATCCATATCGCTCTATGGGGTTGGCTCTAATAAGACAAGGTGAACTAAAAAGAAATAAAGTATCCATGCAAAGTATTAAAGCTTGGGCCAAAAAAAATCAAAGAAAGTTACAAAAGTTTCTAAATGCAAATCCAAGCACTGTTTTTTTTAGAGAACTCCCACAAGGATTACCTGGGCCAATTGGTGCATTAGGAGTCCCAATTTCTTCTGGCAGATCTGTAGCTATTGATCGAAAATTTATTCCATTAGGGGCCCCTATATTTTTAACAACAACTGAACCTAATTCAGATATCGCTTTAAATAAATTTATGATAGCTCAAGATACAGGCGGTGCAATTAATGGAGGAGTTAGAGCTGACTTTTATTGGGGACAAGGAAAAGCTGCAGGGGCTAAAGCTGGATCAATGAAACAATCAGGAGAAATATGGGTTATGCTTCCTAAAGGCTTCCCTCTCCCTAGATAAAACAAATAATTTATTAAAAAAAACTTAGATATTAATATAAATATTTTGGTTTAAAATTATCTTCTAGTTTTCCTTTAATAATATTAGTAATCCGTACTTCTACCAGTAGAGTAATTATTAGGAACATCATTTTGCCATTCACCACATTTTTCACATTGGTGATCTTGCATAGTTGGGCAAAATTGGAGTTGGGTACTTTCACAAGTTCGGCATTTCATGCCTTCTTTTTTCTTGTGAAGTTCAACTGCTACCTTTGAACTTCCTAATCCGTATTTGTTGTCCATACCACTCCTAATGGTTTGGTAAATGCAATAATACAAATTTACTCCAACTTAATCAATGAATCAACTTTATACAGCATCTTTTTTTTCTATACATTCGCTGTATAAAACTTCTTTATCATTTTTAATTTGAGTTTTCTCATCAGAAATTTCTAAAGTAGTAATATCATTAGTATAAGCATTCTCAGATTCATCAATTCGGTTAAGCTTAAATTCTCTGCCTGGCAGAACTAACCAAACAGATTTTTTTTCATTTAGGTATGTTAAAAAAAATATTTTTTTGTTCTTACAATTATATTCAATAGAATTTTCAGGGCGTATATTTTTCTCTGCGCTTTCTTCTGAGAATATATTAGGCAGTACATCAATTTTAGGTATATTATCTAAAGAGCATGCGCAGGACATACTTCCAATTAGAAATAATAAGAAAAATTTATGTTTCAATTTTTTTGTCCGATTAATGAATTATCTAGTTCTAATACTCGAGACTTATAGTAATTCATAGCATCCTTCTGATTTTCTTTATTAGAGATTTTATATAAATATAAATAAGCTAAGGCATGATTATTATTATTTTTGATAAGTTTTTTTAAAATATTCTTAGCAGGAACAAACTCCCCTAATTGATATAATGCGAATGCGTGATGATATTGTGCTTCGATTTCATTAGGACTCTCTTGGAGCCATTCTAACGTAATTTTTTTAAGTGTCCCCCATGAATTTTTTTTCATAGGCCCTATAACTTGCATAAAATAGGGTTGATTTTTAGGTGGGGCATCCCAGAAAGGAAGTTCTGGCTGAATAGTTAAAGAAGTTTCTTTTCCGTTAGCCAACATTTCTTTTATTATTTCAACTGGCATACTGTAATAAAAAGCTGTATTACCAGCAGTTTTAAAAGTCGTTATGGCTAATAGCTCACCTTTGTAATTAAAAAGTCCACCTCCACTAGCTCCCATAGCAAACCAAGCTGAAGATTGAATTACTTTAAAATTATTTAGTTGGTATATGCCTTTTATGCGACCAAATGAAGTATGTGGTTTTACTGTATTGCCACCATAACTTTTACCAAAAACTTTTGTTTCATATTCTAAAGACTTATTTGAGGAAAGTTTAACTGGATCAAGTCCTAGGTATTTAAATTTTAAAATACAAATATCATTTTTCCAATCTGCGATTATTGCATCTGGAACATAACTATTTCCATATTTGTTAACATTGATTCCTTGGGCGTCAGCTATTACATGGCAATTAGTTACAATATGATCTTTTTTAACTACAACACCAGAGCCAACCCCATGATTCCCTTCTTTATTTGAAACGTTGACTTTAACAACTGATCTATTTATTTTGAATAATAATTCTGGGGAAGGGGTAGCGGATATACAGAAAGAAAAAAATAAAAGAATAAATAAAAAGTTTTTCATAGGACTTATTAGCTCAAATTAGAAGTGCGTAATAGAGTCTAAATTACAATCTTAGTTCATATTAAACTAACCACATTTACTTTCACCACAATTTAAGCAAGTCAAACACCCGTCCATCATGATAGAAGCCTTAATATTACATTTAGTGCATAATTGAGAGCCATTAGGAAAGCCAGTATCTGAGTCTAAACCATCTGGGTTATTTTTAATAAAGCTTGCTTTCTTTTCATCAATTAAATTTTGTTGGTGTTCATCTGGTTTTTGTTGTTTTAGCATACCAATATTGATTAAATGTTGTTCAACAACTTGTCCTAGCTCAGCTACAAGACTTGGTACATATCTGCCACCTTTTTTATAGTAGCCGCCATTTGGATCAAATACGCTCCCTAATTCTTCAACAAGAAAAGTTATATCCCCACCTTTTCTGAAGACTGCAGACATAACTCGGGTTAAAGCAACAATCCATTGAAAATGTTCCATATTCTTAGAATTAACAAATATTTCAAAAGGTCTCCGATGTTCTTGTTCTGTTCCTTCGTTCATTAAAACATCATTGATAGTTATATAAAGCGCATGTTCTGTTACAGGCGTTTTTACTTTATAGGTTGAGCCTGTAATTTGATCCGGTCTGCTTAGCGGGTCACCTAGTTGAAATATTTCAGCTGGCTTAGACCTCTCCTCCTTCGCTGCGTTTTTATCGAGAACACTATACCCCACAATCTTTTTTTCAATTTTTATTACCATTTTTTAACCCTTAGAATTTTCCGTAGTAACCTTCTTTTAAAGCATCATACAAGTTTGCTGCTGAATGAGTTTCCCCATCGTATTCAATTTCTTCATTTCCTTTCACTTCAACCTTTGCACCATCATCTAAAGTAAATTGGTATGATGTTTCCTCTAAGTCTTTGTCAGTTACTAAAACACCTTGGAAAGCTTCAGGATTAAATCTAAATGTTGTGCAGCCTTTAAGACCTTTTTCATAAGCATATAAATATATATTCTTAAAATCTTCATAATCATAGTCAGTAGGGACATTGATTGTTTTAGAAATTGAGCTATCAATCCATTTTTGAGAAGCGGCTTGTATATCAACATGAGCTTTTGCTTTAATTGTAGAAGAATCAATAAAATAATTTGGTAATTTTTCATCTTCTTTTTCTGAGAATGGCATAGCTTTTTGATTTATAAGATGGCGGTATGCTAAAAGCTCAAAAGAGAATACATCTACTTTCTCCTTACTTTTTTTACCTTCCCTAATGACATTGCGGCTATAGTGATGGGCGAAAGAAGGCTCGATACCGTTACTTGCGTTATTTGCTAATGATAAAGAGATAGTCCCTGTTGGAGCAATTGAGCTATGGTGAGTAAAGCGAATACCAGATTCTGCAATTTGATCTTGAAGTTTTTTTGGAAACTGTTGCATATAGCGACTATATCTTCCTAAAAGCACCTTCCCTTTTACTTTATCACCAATTTTATGCCCATCTTTTTTCATTTCTGGGCGTTTTGCTAGCATTTCGGCGTTAACTTTAAACTCCTCATCCATTATTGGAGCTACTCCTTTTTCTTTTGCTAATTCAATTCCAATTTCCCAGCCTATTTGAGCTAAAACCTTCGTTACTTCTTCCGTAAATTTAATTGATTCATCATCCCCATAGACCATTTGCATCATACTTAGTGAGGATCCCAAACCTAAATAACCCATACCATGACGACGCTTTCTGGCAATTTCTGTTCTTTGTTTTTCAAGAGGCAAGCCATTAATTTCAACAACATTATCAAGCATTCTGGTAAAAGTACTTATTACTTTTTTATATTTATCCCAGTCAAAAGATGCTTTATCAGTAAAAGGATGATTAACAAATTTTGTTAAATTAATTGAACCTAGAAGACATGCACCATATGGAGGTAAAGGTTGTTCACCACACGGGTTTGTAGTCCTAATGTCCTCACAAAACCAGTTATTATTCATTTCATTAACACGATCAATAAGAATAAATCCTGGTTCAGCATAGTCATAGGTAGATGACATAATGATATCCCAAACCCGCCTAGCTTTGATTATTTTATAAACGCGGCAAGCAACTTTTCCTGCGTTAGCCCCTTCTGTTTCAGTTAAATATTTTCCTTTCACAGGCCAATTTTTCCAAACTATTTTTTTGGGATCTGTTAAATCTAACATGTCTTCTTTTACTTCTTTTTCTGTAACTGGAAAAGCAAGTTTCCAATCTGAATCTAATTTAACTGCTTCCATAAAGTCCTTTGTAATAAGGCAAGATAAATTAAATTGTCTCAGACGGCCATCTTCTCTTTTTGCTTTTATGAAATCAGTAACATCAGGGTGAGCAATATCAAATGTTGCCATTTGTGCCCCACGTCGACCACCAGCACTAGAAACTGTAAAGCACATACGGTCATATATATCCATAAATGAAAGTGGTCCACTTGTGTATGCACCTGCGCCTGCAACGAAAGCCCCTTTTGGCCTTAGAGTTGAGTATTCATAACCAATTCCACACCCGGCTTTTAAAGTTAGTCCGGCTTCATGGACCTTATCAAGTATGTCAGTCATGCTATCTTCAATTACTCCTGAAACAGTACAATTGATAGTACTTGTTGCTGGTTTGTGGTCTAGGGCACCTGCATTTGAGGTAATACGTCCGGCAGGAATTGCTCCATTTTGCAAGGCCCATAAAAATTCTTTGTGCCATAATTTTCTATTTTTAGGTTCTTCAACATTAGCTAGGGCTTCAGCTACTCTTGCATAAGTTCCGTTAATATCCTTATCAATAAAATCACCTTTTTTTGATTTTAACCTATATTTTTTGTCCCAAATATCTTCTGAAACAGATTGAAAAGGTATTTTTTTACTTTCAGAATCTTCCTGTGTGGACTCTGACGGAACTGCATTGAGCATTTATTTCCCCTGTTTATTTATTTTTGTTGCATTATTTCATTGAAAAAAGGCTTTATATATAAAACCACTACATGTTGTGCCAATGAAAAAAATTTTAACATCTGGTTGTGTTTGGTCAAGAGTTATTTTGATAAAAGTTCATAATTTTCATAGTAATTTTGCACAAGCATTATTTAAGCCTTATTTAACAATTGATTAGCAAAAAATAAAAATATAAATAAATTTCACATTGTGAGAAAATTACAATATGCACTTATTTATTTATGAGATTATAATTCTTTGCTTAATGCCTTTTGCACTAGCAAAGATTTTGTATCGGGCCCTAATAAATCCTACACAATTAAAATATTTAAATGAGCGTTTTGCTTTTTATTCCCAAGATAAAAAAGCTTTATGGGAATCAAGACAAACAATTTGGTTTCATTGCGTTTCTGTTGGCGAGACTAAAGCTATCTTTAATCTTATTGTGATCTTATTAAAACGACACCCTAAGACATATTTTCTTATTAGCCACGGAACTTTAACAGGAAGAAATACTAAATTGCCTAATAGCTCAAGAATTCATCGAACTTATTTACCTTATGATACAAAGAGAGCTACTAAAAGATTTTTGTTTTATTTTCAACCTAAAATGGGGTTAATACTTGAGACAGAATTATGGTTTAACTTAATAAATCAATGCAAATTACAAAAAATCCCATTACATTTAATTAACGCACGACTATCAAGAAAATCTTTAAGTAAATATTTATCTTTTAGAGAGTTTAGTAATGCTGGATTATCTCAGTTGAATTCAATTTATGTTCAATCTAAGGAGGATCTAGATAATTTCAGGAGCCTTACTGAATCTAATATTAAAATAATGGGTAATATTAAATTTGAATCTACGCCTCCTAAAGGCACTCGTCAGAAGATTAATCAATTTAAAAAGAAACTAAAAATAACTAATCAATTTGTTTTAGTAGCAGGAAGCACCAGACCTGGAGAAGAAAAACTTCTCTTAGAGCTTGTAAAAAAATTAAATCGCAAAGATCTTATTTTAGTATTAGCTCCTAGGCATCCAGAAAGATTTATTGAAGTAGAGAAAATTTTCAAGGAACAGAATTTAAAAATTATAAGAAAAAGTACATTAGGAAAGTTAAAGGAAGTCCCAAAATATATCCTGGGCGATACAATGGGTGAGCTATATGAAATTTATGGGATAGCAAGTTTGGCAGTTATTGGGGGCAGTATTTTAGATTATGGCGGACAAAACCCGATCGAACCTATGAGCTTAAATATTCAAACTGCGGTTGGCCCATCAGTTTATAATTTTAAAGATTTGGTTAGTCTTGCCGAGAAGCATAACGCAATTTTTAGATTTAACAATATAGCTCAATTAGATAATATTATAAAAAATTTACTAAATGAGGGCCAAGTAAATCAGGACATACTTAGAAATGCTCGGCAATATATAAAGAAATCATCTGGAGGGACTAACAAGATTGTCAGATTGGTTAATCAATATCTTTAATTAATGGCGTAACTTTTTTAAAAGTTTCATTATCAGAAGTTTTGAGCCATTCAAATACAACTGACTCAGTATTGGTAATATGGCACCCAGCCTCTCTTAGCCTGTTTAAAGCATTTTGTTTATTTGAAATATTTCTTGAAACTATTGCATCTTCTATAACAAATACCTCTTTACCTGACTTGATTAGGCCAAGTGCAGTTTGTAAAACACAAATATGAGCCTCCATCCCCATTAGAAATATTTGAGGGCGTGTTTTAATTAAGTACCTTAAAAAAATTGGCTCGTCTGTACATGCAAAAACATTTTTTTCAACAAACTTTGCCTCAGATAAGAAAGGCATCATTGAGCTTAAAGTATGCCCAAGACCTTTTGGGTATTGTTCAGTACAAATTTGTGAAATATTTAACTCATTAGCTACTGTTATTAATAATTCACAACGCTTGATAATTTTATTTATTACTTCTTTGGGCATAGCTGTTGATAATTTTTCTTGCATATCAATTATTACTAATTGACTTTTTTCTTTAAGGGCAATCATAATTAGTTCGCCATTAAATATTGATTAATTTCATCTAGATCTGCAATGGATAACATTCCGACTGATAATTTTAAGTTTATGAAATTCATTATATAATTATAGCGCGATTCTAATACATTCAATTTAGCATTAAAAAGTATTTGTTGTGCATCTAAAACTTCAACACTATTTCTTAAGCCTTCTTGAAATCCTAATTGGGTTGATTCTAGTTGAAGCGTTGCTGCTTGCATGGCTTGTTGATAGGCTGATATCTCAGAGAAATTAGTTTGTAGACTTAAATAATAATCTCTTACTTGAAGCTCAATTTCCTTTCTAAGATATTTTATATCTTCCTCTAATTTACTTTTAAGTAAGACGGCCTCCCTAATTCTTGAGCTTGTCATTCCCCCTGAAAAAATTGGAATACTAATTTCAACACCAATGCTATCCGAATAGCTTCTCATACCTTCATTCTTGGTTGCACCATAAGGATAGCCACCTTTGTCCCAATTTCTTGATCGAGAGGCAATGGCATTTATAGTTGGATAATGACCAGAACGTCTAGAATCAATTTCGCTTTCTGCAATCTTGATTTCATCTTTTTTTATTTGAAGTTTTATATTATTTTCCTGAGACATTGAAATCCACTCATCTGCTAAATTATTAATTTCTGTAAATGTAATAACTGGGTTCAATGGAGTAAGTTTGCCAGGAAGTTTGCCAGTAATTATTTGTATTTCTCTTTTCTTAATTTTGAATTTTTGTACGGCACTTATCTGTTGAGCTTCAATCAGCGCTTTTTTTGTTTTTGCTTCATTTATATCTGTAACTGAAATCAGTCCGACCTCAAATTGTGCCTCAGCTTTTGATAATTGCTCTTGAATAGCTGCTCTTTGGTATTGAAAAAGGTCCACCTGGTCTTTTGCTAACAATGTTTCAAAATAGGATTTGGATATTCGAAAGATTAAATCTTGCTGTGTGTTAATAAGCTGCTTATCAGAAAGACTAGTTTGGGTTAATATTTTTTTATATTCAGCATAAGCAGAATAGTCAAATAAAGGCTGTTTGATTGTAACGCCGTAATCATATGTTTTATAGTTTGTTTTCTTTCCTGATAATAAATCATTGCTTGGTAGAGACGGAGTTAAAAACTTCCTTTCTTTATTTTGGTTGTCAAAACTTGCATTCATAATGATGCTTGGCAGGAATAAAGATTTACCTTGTATAACTAATTCTTGAGCTGCTTCGTTTTGAAAGCGAGCAGAAGAGAGTAAGGAGTCATTTCTTAAAGCTTCTTGATATAGTGATATTAAATCTATAGTTTCCTGTGCATGCAAAATAGGACTGAATAGCCCAATAGAATAAAATATAGCTAATAAAAGTCGCTGTAATAAAATTTTAAGATTAAAAATAATTTCCATTTGTTTTAAAACATAAATTTAATTTAATAAAGTCTACTTTGAAGCTATAGGAGTAAATATTGTTAATAAGGTTCGTCTTCACAAGTTAATTATATATTAGAGAGGTAAACTAATTGCGACTATTTACCATCTATCTACTTATCATATTGAATAGATTAGCTTGCACATTTACTGATATTCGAATAGTCTATAAAGCTACTGCTAGGGGTCTATTTAATTAAAAAATAGTGAGAAATACCCTTCGAACCTGATGTGGGTAATGCCGCCGTAGGGAAAGCATTTTAAATGCTCCTTACGTTTAAAAAGGAGTTTTAAATGAATGCAACAGATAAAGCGTTAAAAAAAAATATAGATCAATTCATAGGCGAAGATGCTCAGCTTGATGACGATGCATTAAGACCATTCGCTAATTCAAAAAAAATCTATATTCAAGGATCAACCCCGGATATCCAGGTTCCTTTTAGAGAAATTAGTATTTCAGACACGCCGTCTGAATTTGGTGCGGAGAAGAATGCGCCTGTCCTTGTATATGATACTTCAGGCCCTTATACCGATCCGAAATATGATATCAATATCCAGAATGGCCTACCACCTTTAAAAACAAAATGGATTGAAGATCGTCAAGACACAGAGATATTAAATGGGCCGACATCAGTTTATGGCCAACAAAGAAAAATGGATCCTGAACTAAAAAAAATGCGTTTTAATCTCTTACGAAAACCAAGAAGAGCAAAGCCAGGTAAGAATGTTTCCCAGATGCATTATGCTAAAAAAGGGATTATTACTCCAGAGATGGAATATATTTCTATCAGAGAAAATCAGAGACGGGAGGGGTTATCAGACATAATCCAAACGCAGCATCCAGGACAAAATCATGGTGCCCAAATTCCAAATAAAATTACACCTGAATTTGTAAGGGCTGAAGTGGCTGCGGGCCGTGCAATTATTCCTGCTAATATTAATCATCCAGAAACCGAGCCAATGATTATTGGGCGTAATTTCTTAGTTAAAATAAATGCCAACATTGGTAACTCAGCATTAGGCTCAAGCATAAGTGAAGAGGTCGATAAGATGGTGTGGGGAACTCGATGGGGTGCTGATAATGTGATGGATCTTTCAACTGGAAAAAATATTCACGAAACCCGTGAATGGATTATAAGAAACAGTCCGGTTCCTATTGGTACTGTTCCTATCTATCAAGCATTAGAAAAAGTTAATGGTAAGGCTGAAGATTTAACCTGGGAAATATTTAAAGACACTCTTATTGAGCAAGCTGAGCAAGGCGTCGATTATTTTACAATTCATGCAGGAGTTAAATTGGCCTATATTCCAATGACAGCGAAACGAATGACAGGTATTGTCAGTCGGGGTGGGTCTATTATGGCTAGCTGGTGTCTTGCGCACCACAAAGAATCATTCTTATACACACATTTTGATGAAATATGTGAAATTATGAAAGCTTACGATGTTAGCTTTAGTTTGGGCGATGGACTACGACCAGGCTCTATTTATGATGCAAATGATGAAGCACAATTTGCTGAATTAAAAACTTTAGGTGAGTTAACTAAGGTTGCTTGGAAGCATGATGTTCAAGTAATGATTGAAGGGCCGGGGCATGTTCCCATGCATCTCATAAAAGAAAATATGGACCTTCAGTTAGAACATTGTGATGAAGCTCCTTTTTATACACTAGGACCTTTAACTACTGATATTGCACCAGGCTATGATCATATTACTTCTGGAATTGGTGCTGCAATGATTGGTTGGTATGGGTGTGCAATGTTGTGTTACGTTACACCAAAAGAACATTTAGGATTGCCTGAAAAAGAAGATGTAAGGGTAGGAATTATTACTTATAAAATTGCTGCGCATGCAGCAGATTTAGCAAAAGGGCACCCTGGGGCTCAAATTAGAGATAACGCATTGTCTAAAGCACGTTTTGAATTTAGATGGAATGATCAGTTTAATCTTGGCCTTGACCCGGAAAAAGCAAAAGAATTTCATGATGAGACTTTGCCTCAGGAAGGTGCAAAACAAGCACATTTTTGCTCTATGTGCGGGCCACATTTTTGCTCTATGAAAATTTCACAAGATGTAAGAGATTATGCGAAGAAAAAGGGTGTCACTGATCAAGAAGCATTGCAAAAAGGAATGGAAGAAAAATCGATTGAATTTGTGAAAAAAGGCTCAAAGGTCTATCAAAAAGTATAATTAAATAATGGACTTTTATCTTTTATGGGTTGCATTTTTATTAGGGATTATTGAGGGCGTAACAGAATTCCTTCCTGTTAGTTCGACAGGGCATTTAATAATTGGCGCTGAGCTTTTGGGGTTCACTGAGCCTTCTAGTAAAGTATTCGAGATATTTATTCAACTTGGTGCAATTTTTGCTGTGGTGGTAGAGTACAGAAAGAAAATTTTAGACACTTTTATTGGCATTCAAACAGATAAGGTTGCTCAAGTTTTTACTAAAAATTTGATTATCGCTTTTATTCCAGCAGCAATATTAGGTTTCTTTTTTCATGGTCTGATTAAGTTATATCTGTTTAATCCGATTGTCGTTGGGGTTGCATTGGTTGTTGGTGGAATTTTTATGATTATTATCGAAAAAAAATTAACAAGGAGACCTAAAGTTAATGTTGATAAAATCAGCAATAAACAAGCGTTGGTTATTGGAGTAGCACAATGCTTTTCTCTGATTCCAGGAATATCTCGAGCTGCTTCAACAATTATGGGTGGCCTGATAGCAGGCCTGGATAGAAAAACTGCAACAGAATTTTCCTTTTTCTTGGCCATTCCAATTATTTTTGCAGCTTCTATTTTTGATTTATCTTCAAATATAGATATCTTAAGCAAAAGTGATATACCAATATTTGTAATGGGCTTTATAACTGCATTCTTGAGTTCTTACTTTATCATTAAGATTTTTATTTGGTTTGTAGCTCACAACACTTTTGTTGTGTTTGGTTGGTACAGAATCATAGTGGGTTGTTTAACTATTTATTATTTTCTTTAAAGATTTTAATGAAAAATTATCAAAATTTAATTCCAATTTTAAAGAAAATTGAAAAACTATCAGAAAGTAAACCAATATCAATTAAGAAAGCTATTGCAGAGTTAGATCATTTTGGCTTTTCTCTTATTGCATTAATCTTAGTACTTCCATTTATGCAGCCCTTCCCAGTAGGGCCTCTAAGTGTTATTGGGGGATTAACTATTGCAGCTTTAGGTATTCAGCTTTTAAAAAGAAAACCCTTTCCAGTTTTACCTAAAAGACTTCTGGTTATTACTCCAAGCAATAAAAGTTGGAAATGGATTACAAAAGTTTGTATTTTCATAATTTATTGGGTAAAAAAAATTACTAGGGCTAGATTGCTTTATTTTGTTTCAAACGAAACAGGGGCTAAGTTTGAAGGTGTGATTTTTATTTTAGGTGGCTTATTAATGGCAATACCTTTTGCAATGTTATTACCATTAAATAATTTTTTTCCCGGACTGGCTATATTATTTGCCACAATTGCACAATTTGAAAAAGATGGGGCTTTTATTATTCTGGCAATCTTTTGGATAGTATTCTCAATTTTATATTTTAGTTTATTTGCTTATGGGTTATATTATCTTGGCTCAGAGGGTATGCAGCATTTACCAGAATGGGCTCTTCAGTTCAGCCAATGAGTTTAATTTCAGATCAACTTATTCCGTGGCAAAAAAAGTTTGGTCGGAATAATTTGCCCTGGCAAGGCACACAGAATCCATACTACATATGGGTATCTGAAGTTATGTTACAACAAACCCAAGTTAAAACAGTATTACCGTACTATCGAAAATTTATAATAACCTTTCCAAATGTAAAAAGTTTGGCATTAGCTGATGATGATGATGTGATGCAGTTATGGAGTGGGCTAGGTTATTATGCGAGGGCAAGAAATTTACATGAAAGTGCAAAAATAATACATACTAAATTCCAAGATAAATTCCCAACAAAACTCATTGATTTATTAACTCTTCCAGGAATAGGACGCTCTACCGCAGGAGCAATTTGCTCTCTTGCATTAAATCAAAAAACACCAATATTAGATGGTAACGTTAAACGAGTTTTCACCCGACTTTATGGGATTAAAGATTGGGCAGGTGTTATATCCGTTGAAAAAAAATTATGGACTATGGCAGAAAAAAATCTCCCTGAAAGTAAATTTGGAAATTATAACCAAGCTCTTATGGATTTAGGAGCAACAATCTGTGTTAAAAAAGAACCAATGTGTTCACAATGCCCTATTAATAATAGTTGTAAAAGTTTTTTACATAAATGGACTAATATTATTCCAGCGCCAAAACCAAAAAAAGAAAAATTAACTGAGATATCTTATTTTTATATTGTTCAAAGCAAATCAAAATTTCTATTTATTAAGAAACCAAAAAAAGGAATATGGGGTGGACTTTGGTCATTCCTAGAATCTAAAGAGGAGTTGGATATTAAACAGTGGGTTTTAAATAATCTTGAAGTTAGTGATTTTAGATTATTGCAGAATGGAGTTATGACCTCAGTCTTTACTCACTATAAACTTAAAATGTATTATCAGCATATAAAAGTAAAAAATCTAAAAAATAAGGCCGATTTTTCAGGAGGGGTATGGCATGATAAAGATAAAATTGAAGAGGGGGCATATCCCGCACCAGTGAAGAAAATATTAAAAAAATTAATACAAGATGGAGCAGCCCTATAGTTTATTTTTGTTTAGGGGTTGCGACCAACATAATTACAAGGCATGATTCAAATTAATTAAAAAAAGTAAGGAATTAAGATTATGCAGAAGTTTATTGATCCTATCGCAAGAGTTTTATTGTCACTTATATTTTTTATCTCAGTATTATTTATTTTAAGTAATATCTTAACTACTCCAAATGGTTATGGAGCTTATCAAGATATGTTGGGAGCAAGAGGACTTCCAGGTATTTTTGCACCATTAAGTATTTTAATTCAATTTGTAGCAGGATTAACGTTAATTATCGGATATAAAATCAAAATTACAGCATACGTACTGGCTGCTTACTCATTTGTTTGGGCTATAGTATATTTAATCAATGCTTTTTCAGGACAGCCACATTTATTATTAATGTCACTCCAGTATTTAACTATTACTGGCGGCCTTTTCTACATGGGGGCTCATCCAGCTAATGGTTTTAGTATTGATGGGCTGAAAAAATAAGACTAAAGCTTAGCTTTTTTATTCCCATTCTAGCTGTGGGTATATTTGATTTATATTTCTAGCATTTTGAATATCAAATAATTCCCACTTTCCTGCTTCGGACTGAGCTACGGTTTCTATGGCTTCTTGAAGGCCTAAATCTTCTTCAATTGCTCGTCTTATTCCGTCCCTCAAGACTACAAAATAATTTTTATGTTTCTTAAAAGCCGCTTTCCAGTTCTTTGTTGGCGTTCCGTGCCCTGGTATCACAAGCTTAATGTTTAGTGACATAAATTGGTCAAGAATATCCATAAAGCCATTTATATCTCCGTCAACTACGGGGGTTCGCTCAATAAATAATAAATCACCAGCCCAAAAGGTTCCAGTTGATAAATCTTCAATAGTAATATCATTATTTGTATGAGCAGTAGAGTAGGCACTTATTTTTATTTTTCTTTCACCTAAATCTAAAATCATACTTTTATTAGTCTTAATTAAAATTGAAGGTGGAATTTGGATAGTTTTTTCAACTGGGATATTTAAATATTTAAGATTTAATTCTTCATAAAATTCTTTTCTAAATTGCATGGCTTCTGGAAGTTTACTGTGGCCTATGAATTTGGTATTTTTATCATTAAATGCTGCATTTCCATATATATGATCAAGATGAACATGGGTATTAATTACATATTTAATCGGTAAGGATGTCTTTTCTCGAATACTTGCTTTGAGTGATTTACCTATCGCTAAAGTTCCTCCAGTATCAATAACTGCAACGCTATGTTTACCAATAATGAAACCAATATTACCAATATCCCCTTGATAGCTTTCATCAACATCAAAATGTTTTCCTTGATGAACAAATATTCCTGGCGCTACTTCAACAATATCTACATGAGAAGAGCTTGCTATGGTATTTTGTGCTGCAAAATATAAAAAAAAGAGAAAAAGAGTTAGTTTTTTTTTCATTTTGTTAAATTGGCGCTATGATTACATTATCTTTATTTTACCCTATTTTAATTATGAGCAGTTCTACAAAAAAATATACTAATGTTGCAATAGTTTTACATTGGCTCATTGCTATTGGCATTTTCTTTATGTTCTATCTTGGATGGTTTATGGAAGCTTTACCTAAAGAGGGTGCAAAAGCTTTAAGCTATGACTTATTTGATTTAGGTTTATATACTTGGGAGTTAAACAAAGAAGCCACACCAAGAGCTTTCTATTTTAATCTTCATAAGTCTATTGGGCTTACAATATTTGTCCTTATAATTTTTAGAATTATTTGGCGATTCACGCATCGCCCACCGGCATTACTTGAAACAATGAAATCCTGGGAAAAAAGATTAGCTACCATCGTTCATCATGGACTTTATTTGCTTATGTTTTTAATCCCTTTATCAGGGATTATTATGTCCATCGGTAGTAAATATGGGATTAAATGGTTTGGTATTAAAGTTGTTCCTGGTATCGACGATTCTGGTTTACGAGAGTTATTTCTTGAATTTCATCAAATTTTTGGACTATTAATTTTATGTGTCTTACTTTTTCATATTATTGGAGCTCTGAAACATTCTTTCTTAGACAAGGATGGAACACTACGAAGAATGTGGTTTAGTAAGTAAATCTAGTATTATGTAGTGATAATTGTAATAATAAGTCATCATGCCTATCGATATTTTAACTATAACAAAACACGATCGTAATATTTTTCAAGGGAAATATATATATCCAGTTGTGTCAAGGAGAGCAGGTGGCTTATCTTTAGGAATTAATTTAAATACAAACAGTGCTTGTAATTGGCAGTGTATTTATTGTGAAGTTCCAAATTTAGTCAGAGGCAAACCAGAGGCTATTAATTTACAAGAACTAGAGAGTGAACTTGATTATTGGCTTGATCAAATTACTAATAAATCTTTTTTAAATCAATATACTAAAATTCAAACAGAGTTCAAAGATATTGCTTTCTCTGGGAATGGAGAACCAACAGCATCTAAACAGTTTAAGGATGTAGTTAGTATTTTAATTAAGAAGGTTGCCGAATACAAATTAGATCAAAAAATAATAATTCGATTAATTACAAATGGTAGCTATATGTCTAATCTTGTTATACAAGAATCATTATCATTAATAAGAAATATTAATCGTGAAATCTGGTTTAAAATTGATGGTGTAAATAAAGATGACATACGAACAGTCAACCAAGTTAATTTATCATTAGTGACTATTAAAAAAAATCTTGAGGCTGCACTTAATAATAGTCCTACGGTTATTCAAACCTGTTTGTTTAAGTTAAATGAAAAATTACCCAGTTCAGAGTCATTAGGGGAATATATTAATTTTTTAAAACCTTATGAGAATAAGATTAAAGGAATACATCTTTATAGTTTAGCTAGACTATCTGAACAGCCTAGTAAAAATAAATTAACACGACTTACAGAATCCGAATTAGAAGTCATTGCGATTAAAATGAAAGTATTAAACATCCCAATTCAAATTTTTTCTTAAATACTGATATGAAAATTTTATTAATCACTTTCTTGAGTTTGTTTTTTTTAACTGCTTGCCAAAAAGAAAACGATGATTGGAGTTCTTATGGCAAAGATCTTACCAATCAGCGATTTTCAAATTTAAACCAAATTAATATTAAAAATGTTAAAAATTTGGAATTAGGTTGGCAATATCAAACAGGAATTAGTGCAACTTTTCAAGCTACTCCTATTGTCCATAAAGGAGTTATGTATGTATCTTTGCCTTTTAATCATGTAATTGCTTTGGATGGAAAGACAGGTAAAGAGTTGTGGCGTTATGAACACGATAGAAACCCTAACTGGAAAATGTGTTGTGGGCCAACGAACCGTGGGGTTGCAGTCCATGGTGAGCAAATTTTTTTTGGGACTGTTGATGCAAGACTAATTTCACTTGATATTAAAACTGGCGAAAAAATTTGGGATATTAATGTAGTAGAGAATGTAGTAGAGACAGAGTCTTTAAACTCGCTAAGTGAATTTGATCTAAATCGAGATAAAGTTATAAGTGGTGGAACTGGCGTTGGTATTTCTATGGCGCCTGTTATTTATAAAAATAAAGTAATCATTGGGATTACAGGTGTTGGCTATGGTCTTCATATAGAAGAACAGGGTAGCAACTCACCATTAGGCGCGGTGGTTGGAGTCGCTGGAAGGTTTGGAAGGCCTGGGTTCTTAGCGGCTTATGATGTTCATTCCGGTAGGCAAGTATGGCAATTTGATACAATTCCCAAGCAAGGATGGGAGGGCAAATTTACAAATTATACTGGTGATGGCGAAGTGCTTAATCGTGATACCTATCTTGAAAAAAAAGCACTAGCTCAATATCCAGACTCTGCTAAATATGGTGGAGGTTCTGCATGGACGACACCTGCTATTGATGAAATAACAAATACACTTTTCTTTGGAACTGGAAACCCTTCTCCACAGATGAGTGCAGAAACCAGGCCAGGCGATAACCTTTATACAGTTTCATTGGTGGCTTTAGATGCTGATACAGGTAAACTAAAATGGTTTTATCAGCAAGTGCCCCATGATACATGGGGATATGATGTTGCTAGCCCGCCTTTATTATTTAATACTATTAAGGATGGCAAGATAATACCTGCTGTTGGTCAAGCAGGGAAAACAGGCTGGTTCTATATTCACAACAGAAATAATGGTGAGCTTTTAGTTAAATCAGAAGCATTTGTCCCTCAAAATAATTTATTTGCTAAAGCAACTCCTGAAGGAACTATAATTTATCCGGGCATTCTTGGGGGCTCAAATTGGTCACCGGTGAGTATGAACCTAGATCATCATCTAGTATATGTTTCTGGTATTCATGCCCCGATTAAATATACTCTGCATGAAAAAAAATCTAATAATAAAGTAATTAAATATACTAGCTCTGAACCTTCTGATGATCCTCAATGGGGACTGTTGACAGCTATAAATGCATCAACTGGTAAAATTAAATGGCAACATACGACAGAGCAACCTCTTTTAGGGGGCTCTCTTGCTACAAAAGGAAATTTAGTTTTTCTAGGTGAAGGTAATGGGGACTTCAATGCTTTTAATGCAGTTACTGGGGAATTAATTTGGCAAACAAATATAGGTGCAGGAGTGAATGCGCCACCAATTACTTATATGATTGATGATACACAATACGTTGCTGTTGTAGCTGGGGGAAATAAAATTATGGGGTATAAGCAAGGAGATTATATAAGTGTGTATCAACTTACAAAATAGATTTTATTTATTAAATAAGGATAATTTTTGAAAATTACAGTTGTAGGAATTGGTTATGTTGGTTTAGCGAATGCAATTCTGCTCGCACAAAATCATAGCGTTACCTTAATTGATATCATTTCTGACAAAGTTGACTTAATAAACCAAAAAAAGTCCCCTTTCCAAGATGCATATATTACCGAATACTTGGAGAAAGTTAAATTAGATCTTCATGCAACTATGGATGAAAGTAGTGCTTATAAAGATGCTGAATTAGTTATTATAGCTACCCCTACAGATTATGACCCTGCTACAAACTTTTTTAATACCAAGTCAATTGAAGAATCAATAGATAAAATAATTGAAATAAATAATAAGGTACCAATTTTAATAAAATCAACAGTCCCCGTTGGGTATACGGCGAATTTAAGATTAAAATTTAATATACCTCATATTAATTTTTCGCCAGAATTTTTAAGAGAAGGCCAGGCTTTATATGATTGTTTGTATCCTTCAAGAATTATCATAAGCAACAAAGAAAATAAAGGACCGGAGTTGGCGGAATTGTTTGTTCAAGGAGCAATAAAAAAAGATATACCAATTTTATATACAGATCCAACTGAAGCTGAAGCAATAAAGCTGTTCTCAAATATGTATTTAGCAATGCGAGTTACTTTTTTTAACGAATTAGATACTTTTTCATCAAAGCATGAGTTAAGCACAAAGCAAATAATTGATGGTGTTAGTTTGGATCCAAGAATAGGAGATTATTATAATAATCCATCTTTCGGTTACGGCGGATACTGTCTTCCCAAAGATACAAAACAATTACTAGCAAATTATAAAGATATTCCAAATAATATTATGCAGGCTATTGTTGATAGCAATGAAACTAGAAAAGAGTTTCTTGTAGACGAAATAATAAATACTAAGGCTAAAGTAATTGGTATTTATCGCTTAATAATGAAAAGTAATTCTGATAATTATAGAGAGTCAGCAATCCTAGGAATTATAGAAAGATTAAAAGAAAAAAATGTAGATATAATTATTTATGAACCTCAAATTAGTCAGACACAATTAGAGGGACTAACGATGATTAACAATTTAAATGAATTTATGAACAAATCTGAAATTATAATTGCTAATCGATACCATCCTGAATTAGAAAAAGTAAAAGATAAGGTTTATTCAAAAGACATTAAAAATAGTGATTAAACTTCAAGAGCCGAGAAAATGTTTAAAATTATATTAATTTTAATCCATCTATTTATTGGTACTGTATGTATCATAATTTTTCCAGTAATTAATCGAAAATCAAAAAAATTTATAATTAGGTGGTGGTCTTTATTACTTTTAAAGATATTTAAAATTAATTTAGTTGTTAACAATGATTTAAAAAAAATATTATGTAAAAAAAACTATTTGATAGTCAGTAATCACATTTCTTGGATAGATATCTTTGTTATTAATTCAGCTTACCCAGTTGCTTTTGTTGCTAAACAAAGTATTTCAAAATGGCCAATCCTCAGTTGGCTTGTCAAAGCCGCAGAAACAATTTTTATTGATCGTAAAAGAATGACTAAGATAAAAAAAACATCTAAGGAAGTAGAGAATTTTCTTCAACATAAAGGAAGCATTTGTATTTTTCCAGAAGGGACTTCAACAGATGGATCACAACTTCTTAATTTCAAAAGTACGCTGTTACAAACGACAATTAAAAAGAATATTTCGGTACTTCCAATTGCTATTCAATATTTGCATAAGCAAAAATTTTGTTCGGCACCTGCATACTATGCAGATTTATCATTATTAGATTCAATTAGAAATTTAATTAAATTTGATAATATAGAGGCCAAATTAACAATTTTGCCCGAGATTAAAAGTATTTCTGATAGAAAAGTTTTAGCTAATCAAGCATATATAAAAATAAGTAAAGTGATAATTTAAAATTCCTCTATTTATAATTGGATATATTAATTTCATCATGTAACCTTAAGCTTTATAGCAAAGTTATAATATGCAAACTAGAAACACTAAAGAAATTTACCAGCAATTAAAAAAAGCAAGAATTAAGATATTAATACCTTTGATATTGCTAACGATTACTTCCTATTTTTTCTTTATTTGGATAATTGCTTTTAACCCAATTTTTTTTGGCATATTAATATTTGATACAAATATTTCGATTGGTATTTTTTTAGGCTTTCTATTAATCCTCTTAATATTCCTAATAACTTTAATATACGTTTATCTTGCTAATAAAATTCTTGAACCATTAATTAATAAGATTCAAACAAATGTATAAATTAATTTTTTTACTAGGACTTTTGATTTCGAATTTATTATATGCTGGTGCTGGCGATGAAGAACCAAACTACACAGCAATTATTATGTTTATCTTATTTGTTGGCGTAACGCTTTTTATTACTTATTGGGCATCAAAAAAAACTCACACAGCGAAAAGTTTCTATACGGCAGGTGGAAATATTACAGGACTTCAAAATGGTCTTGCAATATCAGGTGATTTTATGTCGGCGGCATCTTTTCTTGGCATTTCTGGGTTAGTCTACTTATCCGGATTTGATGGTCTCATTTATTCAATCGGTTTTTTAGTTGGATGGCCCATCATTTTATTATTAATCGCTGAACCACTCCGCAACTTAGGTAAATATAGTTTTTCTGATGTTGTTTCTTTTAGGCTCAAACAAAAACCCATCAGAATACTTGCTGCTTGTGGCTCATTGTCCACTGTAATTTTATATTTAATAGCCCAAATGGTAGGTGCTGGAAAACTTATAGAAATTCTATTTGGTTTACCTTATTATTCAGCTGTAATGATTGTTGGTGGATTAATGATTTCATATGTCACTTTTGGTGGAATGCTTGCTACGACCTGGGTTCAAATAATTAAAGCTGTTCTTTTGTTATTTGGAGCAACGCTAATGGCACTTCTTGTTTTATCTCAATTTGAATTTAATTTTAACCAACTCTTTTCTGAGGCTGTTAATATTCATAGCAAAGGCGAATATATTATGGCCCCTGGCGGATTAATTTCTGATCCAGTTTCAGCTATCTCATTAGGCCTTGCTCTAATGTTTGGTACTGCAGGTCTTCCACATATATTGATGAGATTCTTTACTGTTCCAGACGCAGTACAAGCAAGAAAATCAGTGGTCTATGCAACAGGATTTATTGGTTATTTTTATATATTAACCTTCATTATAGGGTTCGGAGCTATTGTGCTAGTTTCTAATAATCCAGAATATTTAAATAATTCTGGTGCTTTAATTGGGAATAATAATATGGCAGCTATTCATCTTTCACACGCAGTGGGCGGGGATATTTTACTTGGATTTATTTCGGCAGTTGCTTTCGCTACTATTTTAGCAGTTGTTTCTGGGCTAACACTTGCAGGGGCTTCTGCAATATCCCATGATCTTTATGCTAACGCATTCATAAAAGGACAAAATAACGAAAAAATAGAAATGAAAGTTTCAAAGCTTGCAACAATATTTTTAGGAGTTCTTGCAGTATTTCTAGGCATTCTTTTTGAAGAACAAAATGTTGCATTTATGGTTGGCTTAGCCTTTGCTATTGCAGCGACTACAAATTTTCCAATATTAATTCTTTCTATATATTGGAAAAATCTTACTACAAGAGGAGCAGTTATTGGCGGGTCTGCTGGATTATTTATTGCAATATTTTTAGTAATACTCGGGCCAGTTGTGTGGGTAGATATTTTTGGTAATAATGAAGCAATCTTTCCATATAAGTATCCAGCTTTATTTTCTATGATAGTTACATTTGTTGGCATATGGTTCTTTTCGAAAACTGATAAATCAAAAAACTCTATAAATGAGAAGAAATTATTTGAATCTCAGTATTTTAGATCGCAAACTGGAGTAGGTATTGATAAACCTAATGCTTATTAATTATGAATTTTTATAAATATCATATTTTCTTCTGCTTAAATCAAAGAGAAGATGGGGAACAGTGCTGTACAAACTTTGATGCTGGGCCAATGTTTGATTATATGAAAAAAAAGATTAAGTCATTAAATCTTAATGGTCCTAATAAGGTACGTGTAAATCGGGGAGGATGCTTTGATCGTTGCCATGAAGGGCCTTTGATGGTTATTTACCCTGAAGGAATTTGGTATCGCTATATAGATCAAGAAGACATTGACGAAATTATAGAAAAACACCTACTTAAAGGCATAACTGTAAGTAGGCTAATGATTTAGCTTTTCGTTAATATGTTTAATAAATTCTATTTCTTGAGTCTTAGAAAACTTATTAATATCATTTCTTTTTTTTTGACTCCAAATACTACCTGGAAAATGATTATCAGAATGATATCTAGGAATAATGTGCCAATGTAAGTGAGGCGTTATATTACCGAGTGATGCTAAATTAATTTTGTCAGGCTGTAAATACTCTTTCACAATATTCTCCATCTGGAAAATTACTCCCATAAACTCATTACGGATGGCTTCATCTAAATCTGACATTTCTTTAATATGATCAATTAAGTCAACTCGACAATAGCCTTTATAATTTTGATCATTAATTAATACAATACGAAGTAAATCATTTGCCCAAATTATAGGGTATTTTTGAGAAGAGCATAGATCACAATTATCAGAGTTAAGAGATTTCAAGCATTCGATCCAATGCTAGTTTTGCTAATTCTGCTTCTTTTTTTGGAACACTAATAATATTAACTGGATTATCTTTGATAATATTTTCTAAAGTCCAAGACAAATGTTGGGGGTCTATTCTTGCCATTGTTGAGCATTCACAAACTACATGAGACATAAATTTTACTAATTTTCCTTCAGGCTTCATTTCATTGGCTAATCTATTAACAAGATTTAGCTCAGTACCAACTAGCCATTTAGTATTTGGTTTGGCTTGTGTAACAGTGTTAAGGATAAATTCAGTGGATCCAACAAAGTCAGAGTTCTGACAGACTTCAAATGGTGATTCTGGGTGTGAGATAACAAAACCTTCAGGGTAGAGTTCTCTAAATTTCTCAATATGTTGCAGTCTAAACATTTGATGAACCGCACAGTGCCCTTTCCATAACAAAACTTTTGATTCAAGTATTTGTTTTTCTGTTAGTCCGCCAAGTGGTAAATCAGGATCCCATACCGGCATATCCTTTATGGCAATACCCATTTTATGCCCTGTCCATCGTCCTAAATTTTGATCAGGAAAGAATAAGACTTTCTCTCTTTTTTTAAAAGCCCAATCAAGAACATTCGGTGCATTTGTTGAGGTACATACAATACCATTATGTTCCCCGCAAAAAGCTTTAAGGTCTGCAGCTGAATTAATATAAGTAATTGGTGTGATAGTTTTATCAAAATCTAAAACTTTAGAAAGCTCTCTATAGGTTCTTTCTACCTTTGCTAAATTAGCCATATCAGCCATAGAACATCCAGCTGAAAGATCTGGTAATACTGTAATCTGTTCTGGTCTTGATAAAATATTAGAAACTTCTGCCATAAAATGAACGCCTAGAAAAACAATATATTTGGCATCTAGGTTCTGAACGTACTGTGCAAGCTTAAGGGAGTCCCCAGAGTAATCCGAGTGCCTATAAACAGTTTCATTTTGATAGTGATGCCCTAAAATAACAATTTTATCGCCTAAAGTTCTTTTGGCTTTAATGATACTATCTTGGCAATCCTCATTTTTAAGGTTTTCAAAAGAATCGAATTTAATAGTGGCTGTATTCATAATATATATTTTAACTTGCTAATAGCTTAATCTCATATAATTTTTCTAGGGCTTTAACGTTGGTCCAGGAAAATACGGTTTTCTTAGCTTCTTCTAAAGTGACCCATTTGAAATCAATATGTTCATTAGGAGAAAGAGTTACAGGCACTTTTTTTGGTAATTCTAAACCAAAAATATGTTCAATATTATAATCAACGCCCGGTCCATATCGATATTGCCAATGAGAAAATATTTTATACTTATGACTTAAATTCCAATCTTGTAAGTGATAATTTTCGCAAATAATTCCAGTTTCTTCCAGAACTTCTCTTTTTGCAGTTTCTAACGGCGATTCATTATGTTCTAAACTACCAGTGACTGATTGCCAAAAATTACTCTTATCAGCACGACTCAGTAATAGTATATCAAGCTGTTTTGTATAAATAACAACTAGTGCTGATATTGGAATTTTATAATGAGGTAGTTTCAAATTTTTGGAAGCTTGAAAACAGTAGTTTCTTGAATGCCTTTTATTTCTGAAATAGATACCTTTGTAATTTTTTTAATTTCTTGGATGAGGCTCTGAACAAGAATTTCTGGGGCTGAAGCACCAGCTGTAATACCTATATTTTTTTTATTTTTTAGCCATCTAGATTGAAATTGTGACATATCGTCTATAAGGACAGCATCTATACTTTTATTTTTGACCATATCTAAAAGTCTATTTGAATTTGAACTATTTTTTGACCCAACAATAAAAACAAGATCATGTTGCCCAAACATTTGTTTAACAGCTTCCTGTCTATTTTGTGTTGCGTAACATATATCGTTACTTTTTGGCCCAACAATTAATGGATATTTTACTATTAATGCATCAATTATTTTCTTGGTATCATCAATAGATAGCGTGGTTTGGCTAACATAGCTAAGTTTATTAGGATTAGAAACTTTTAATTTATTAACATCTTCTATATTTTCAACTAAATAGATTTGGCTGTTTAAAGAACTTTTTTCAATTTGCCCCATTGTTCCTTCTACTTCCGGGTGGTCTTTGTGCCCAATCATGATAATTGTATATTCATTATTACTTAATTTATTCACTTCACGATGCACTTTAGTTACCAATGGACAGGTTGCATCTATTGAAATAAGATTAAATTTTTTAGATTCTTTTACTATTGCTTTAGATACACCATGAGCACTAAAGATAACATGACTTGATTTTGGGATTTCTTTTAAGCTTTCAACAAAAATTACACCTTTTTCTTTGAGCTCCTTAATTACAAATTTATTATGAACAACTTCATGATGCACATATACTGGAGCCCCATACTTATCTAATGCTTTTTCTACAATTAAGATTGCTCTTTCGACTCCCGCACAAAAACCTCTGGGGTTAGCTAACGATATATTAATCATCTCATTTGGCATAGTTAATTTAGGGTAGTAGTTGCTCACCATTGATTAAGTCAGCAAAAGTATCACGATTTCTAATTAGATATAATTTATCACCATCTACAAGTATTTCTGATGCCTTTAGCCGAGAATTATAGTTGGAGCTCATTGACATTCCATATGCCCCTGCATCCAAAACAGCTAATATATTCCCTTCTTCAGCAGATAATAAACGATCCTTACCAAGAAAGTCACCTGTTTCACATACGGGGCCAACAATATCATAGTGTTTTTGATCAGAGTCAGATGAAGATAAATTTATAATTTCATGAAAAGCTCCATATAATGCAGGCCTCATCAGGTCATTCATAGCTGCATTAATAATTATAAAATTTTTATCTGAACTATTTTTTATATATTCTACTTCTGTTATTAAAATACCAGCTTTACCAATTAATGCTCGACCTGGCTCAAAAATAATTTTTAGATTACGACCCTTAAGAATATTTTTTACAGTTTTAGCGTAATCAGAAAAAGTTGGGGGTACTTCATCAGAGTATTGAATACCAATTCCGCCTCCAATATCAATATGTTTAATTGAGATATCAATTGATTTGAGATGGTCTATCATTACAAGAAGTTTTTTGATTGAATCTTCAAAAGGCCGCAATTCTGTTATTTGAGATCCTATATGACAATCAATACCTTTAATTTCAATTGAATCAAGTGCATTGGCAATTTTATACATTGAAATTGCATTCTGTTCATCAATACCAAATTTATTATCTTTAAGTCCAGTTGAAATATAAGGATGTGTTTTAGGGTCGACATCCGGGTTTACTCGGATCGATATTCCAACTACCTTACTTAATCTTTTTGCAATACTTTGAATACGAAAAAGTTCTGCTTCTGATTCAACATTAAACGTGAGGATGTCATGTTTGATAGCTAGTTCAATATCTTCTTTAGATTTTCCAACACCAGAAAATACAACATTTTTTGGATCTGCTTTTGCAGCAATTACTCTTTGAAGCTCGCCCCCAGATACAATATCAAATCCAGCACCATTCTTTGCTAGCAAATTTAAAATAGCTATGTTTGGGTTGGATTTAACTGCAAAACAAATGAGATGGTCTATATCATTAAATTGACTTTTAAAATTTAAGTAATTTTCTAAAATAATTTTCTTAGAGTAGATGTATGAAGGTGTGCCATATTTCTTAGCAATATTTTCAACTAGAACATTCTCAATATAAAATTTTTCTTCCTTTGATTCTAAAATATTTTCAGTCATTTTAGATTTAACCTATTCCTGATTTAAGATTTATAAGAATATTATTCTTAACCTTTGCTTGAGGATATTTATCTTCAGGAATATAAAGCGAACCCTTTGTACCACAGCTACTTACTAATAGAGAAATAGCCAGTAAATAAAATATATAGTTGATTTTCATAATTAATTCCTCGTTTTTCTTATTTTATCATTAATAAAAATTATTTTTTCGTGTTTAATTGAAGTAGCTTGTTTGTAATTAGTGCAGTAACTAACCCAAAAATAAATGCCGATAATATAAAAACTGGTAAAAGATAGAAAATTCCATTATGGGGAATTATCCAAATTCTTACTATAATAAACTGTCCAAAGATATGTGCTAATGAAGCAATTAAACTTAAACTAATTATACTAAAATATTTGCGATTCAAATTTTTAAAAATTATAAGTGATAGTAGGCTAAATAGCGCACCACTTAAACTTAGAAAAAATGTGGGACTTAAAAATGAACCTAGAATAATGCTTGTCACAAAAACCCTGATAAGAGAGACCCATATTCCCATTTTGATATCAAATTTAAAGATAGTGTATAAAATTATTATGTTTGCTATGCCAGGTTTGACTCCAGGGATAGGGCTAGGAAAAAAAAATTCAACTAATGATAGTGCAACAGCTATAGCAGATAACTTTGCTATGCGATGATCCCTATCTGTTATTTTAATAGTTGATGGAGTCATATCCACTTTTGGGCCCTACTATAGAAATAGATATTTGATTTGGAATACAAATAATTGTTTGATTTGCTTTATTTATCCATCCTTGATGAATACAGTATTTTTTAGGGCAAGGAGAAGAAGAAAATCTAACTCTTCCATTGTCAATTACAATTTTTATTTCACCTTTTGTCCCATTAATTATTTTAGTTATTTTTTGATTCAGAGTATAAGTTGCTAATATTTCATTATTTTTATATATCTCCAGGTATTCTCCTTGAGGGAGTGCCCATAGGAATTTTGTACTAATAACAATTAGTACACAGAATAAAATAATAATAAACCAGTCACCAGCTTTAATTACTTTATAAGATTGTAATAATTTTTTTATCAATATCTTCTTCCCAATGTATTTTCTTATTTAAAGATTCACTTATAAGGATTGATTTATCATCCATAACAATTAAAAAATTTTTAATATTTAGTAATTTAGCTATATTCGCTTTATTTTCTTTACTAGTAATAAAGAGAGGTTTAGAAAAGACATCTGATAGAACTCCTGAATATTCTGAAGGAGCTATTAAAACAGTGGCGGATTGAGTTTTGCTTCCAGGGTAGCCTGTTTGCGGATTGATTAAATGCGAATACCTCTGATTATTAACCATAATATATCTTTGATAATCACCAGAGGTCCCAATAGCCCAACCAGGCTTAAGATTAATCGTAGCTAATGCATTGGGTTTTCTAGGATTTTGAATTCCAACCACCCAATTGCGCTCGCCATGCTTACCAAAAGCTAGAATATTTCCCCCAATATTTATTAAAGCATTTTCAACATTATTCTGTATAAGTATTTTTTTTGCTTGATCTAATGCATAGCCTTTTGCATATCCACCTAAGTCTATCTGAACATTTTTATTGTTACTTTTTAAAACTCCATTCTCAATTTTAATTGATTGCATTGAGGGATTTGAGGATACTAATTGTTGAATTGTTTCTTTATTGGGAATTGTTTCTTGATCATAATTATTTGAATGGAATCCCCATAACTTAATAAGCTTACCTATAGATGGATTAAATAAATTTTGGGTTTGATTTTCAAGACGTTGAGCATCCCTTAAAATAGTTATGACTTCATCGTTATTAATAGATATGAATTTTTTTTCAGAGATTGCATTATTAATATCTGTAATAAGACTTTTATCCCAAGGGTGAAGTAATTTATGTAAGCGATGAAATTCATTAAAAATATCATTAGAAACTTTTTCAGCATTAATTTTAGATTCACCATAAATCTTAATATCAATTAGAGTCCCAAATATAAAATCTTTGCTGTTATGAATTTTATTATCACTGCAGCCAAATAAAAAACTTATTAAAAAATATAAAAGTAAGCTATTTAAACGCATTAACAATATATTCCGCAACTTTAAAATTTGTTAGCTCTTCGATCTCAACAATTCCAGTTGGACTAGTAATATTTATTTCGGTTAAATAATTACCAATAATATCTAAGCCTACAAAATTTAGTTTATTCTTAATTAGGAAGTCTTTAACCCCCATCACTATTTTTTTATCTGCAATGGTTAATTTCTGAGCTTTTCCTTTGCCACCCTTTGCCAAATTAGCCCTAATCTCACCTTTAGCTGGGATTCTCGCTAGGGAATAGGGAATGGCCTCACCATTAATTATAATGATGCGCTTATCTCCATTCTTAATTTCAGGTAAGTACTTTTGTGCCATGATAGTTTTTTTTCCATTATTTGTCGCAGTTTCTAAAATAACATTTATGTTTTTATCTTTAGGAGTAACCATAAAAATTCCATTACCTGCCATACCATCAAGCGGCTTTAGGATCACTTTTTCTTCTTTTTTAATAAAATTAATTATGTCTTTAGCTTCCGATGTAACAATTGTAGATGGGATTAAATTTTTAAAATTAAGTATTGATAATTTTTCATTATGATTTCTAATTGAAACAGGATCATTGATAACTTCAACATTAAAATTCTTAGCATGTTCTAGTATGAAAGTTAGATTTAAATAGTTATTATCAAAAGGAGGATCTTTCCTTATAAAAATTTTTGTAAAATATTGAATTTTATTTTTTATTTTTCCTTTATACCTTTCAACGATTAATTCCTCGATACTATTGATGGCTAATTTAGAAATAAGATAACTCTCAATAATTACATTCTGTTTTTTATCAATAGATAACGAACTGATATTCGTAAAATGAGCTTCTATACCTTGACTAAGACATTCTTTAATTAAGGCTATAGTAGTATCTTTATAAAAAATTAATGTTTCTGGTTCATCAATTATAAATAAATATTTCATTATTTTTAGTTTTGAAGTTCTTTCGCAGCAGCAAGTAAGGCCAATCTTGCTATAACTCCATAAGCATAAAATCTATTGGCTTTATCATCACAGGGCCTGCCTTGATCTGGCATCAGGCATGATGTTTCAAAAGCAACAGGTACAAAATGCATCCCTGGGGAGTTAAGATTTTCATCCTTCTCTTTATTTGTATGTACTCGATAAAAACCACCAACAACAAAATGATCAATCATATAAACAACAGGCTCAGCTACAGCATCATTAATAGTCTCTTCAGTATGAACCCCTTCTTGAATAATAACTTCTGTGACTTTTAGCCCTTCTTTAACAACAGACATTTTTTTCCTCAATTTTCGATTAAGATTTATAACCTCTTCACTATTCTTAATTGTCATTATCCCCATTCCATAGGTACCAGCATCTGCTTTGATAACTACATATGGTTTATGAGCTATATTGTATTGAGAATATTTTTCTTTTATTTTTAATAGAAGTTTGTCAACATGCTGAGCTAATTGAATCTCTCCTTCTCGCTCAAGAAAATTTAAGCCATCTAATTTTTCAAAATATGGATTAATTAACCAAGAATCAATCTTGGTAAATTTAGAGAATTCTTCAACAACCTGATTGTAATAATTAAAATGCGTTGATTTTCTTCTGGTTGGCCAACCTGCTGAAAGAGGAGGAATGATATTCTGATCAAGCTCTTTAAGTTTATTGGGGACCCCTCCAGAAAGATCATTATTTAGGATAATTGCACATGGCCTAAAGGTTGTAGAATCATCATTTTTTAAAAATATGTAATCATTTTCTCTATAAATAGGCTCAATTTTTAAAGAATGATTATCATCAATTTCGATTATTTGAATTTCATTTATATCTTCATCAGCACTTCCAATCCTAACTTCAAGCCCAGAATTTTTTAACATCTCTGTTAAATCAAATATATTTTTTAAGTAAAACTTATTTCGTGTGTGACTCTCAGGAATAATTAGGACTCTCCATGCATCCGGACAAACTTTTTCTATAGCAACAGAAATGGCTTGAATCGTTAGTGGGGCAAAATCAGGATTGAGGTTATTGAAGCCACCTGGAAAAAGATTGGTATCTACAGGTGTTAACTTAAAGCCAGAATTTCTTAGATCAACGGAGGCATAAAATGGAGCACTATGATCCAACCATTGGGTTCTAAACCAATGTTCAATATCACAGCTATGATTAATTATGTAATTTTCTAAATTAAATAACTCAGAACTTAACTCGGTTTTTAAAATAGGATTCATGGACTCCTTGCTCCTTGCGCTTGTTCATCTGCATGGTAACTACTTCTTACCATTGGGCCACTCGCAACAGATGTGAAGCCTAATTTTTCTGCTTCTTTTTTAAGATTATCAAAATCAATTGGCAATACATATCTTTCTACAGGAAGGTGGTAAGGTGTGGGTTGTAAATATTGTCCTAATGTCAACATATCCACATCATGTTTTCTTAAGTCTTTCATTACCTCTAATATTTCTTCATTTGTTTCACCTAAGCCAAGCATTAGTCCAGATTTAGTCGGAATTGAAGGCATATTTTTTTTAAAGTCTTTTAAAAGTTTTAGAGAGTGTTCGTATCTAGCCCCTGGCCTTGCTCGCTTATATAACCTAGGAATTGTTTCAAGATTATGATTAAAAATATTAGGTGGTTGCTTAAACAATATTTCTAATGCTTTCTCTATTTTCCCTTTTCCTCTAAAATCAGGTACAAGAATTTCAATTTTAATATTTTTATTATTTCTCCGAATTTCTTTTATGCATTCAGAAAAGTGGTTGGCTCCTCCATCTTTCAAGTCATCACGGTCAACACTTGTGATTACTACATAATTCAATTCGAGTTGTGCAATTGTTAAGCCTAATTTTATAGGTTCATTTTTATCAGGCTCAAGAGGAATTCCACTTGCAACATCGCAAAAAGGGCATCGTCGAGTACAAATCTCTCCTAGAATCATAAAAGTTGCAGTCCCTTGACTATAGCATTCCCCAATATTTGGGCAGCTTGCTTCTTCACATACTGTATGAAGTTGATTCTCATTAAGGAGGCGATTTACCTCATGAAATTTATCACTGTTGGGTAACTTCATTTTTATCCATGAAGGCTTTACCAACTTATCTTTTTCAATAAATTTTATTGGCAATCTCGAAGTTTTTTCTTTACCAACTTCTTTAATATTTATTATTTTGCTCATAATGTAGGTTTAATTTTTTATTAATAATTGATGCAATTTCTTTACCTGATTTTTCAACAGTACTTTTAATATTGTAGTCTGATAATTGTGCCATTTTTAGGTCAGTAAAGCCACAAGGATCAATCATTGTGAATGGCTTTGTATCCATGTCAACATTGAAACTTAAGCCATGATACGCGTAATTTTTTTTTATTCTTAAGCCAATAGAGCAGATTTTTTTTTCATCTATAAAGACACCAGGTGCATCTATTTTAGAATAGGAGCTAATTTTATATTTTTTTAAGAACTCAATAATAGAATCTTCAAGAATTGATACTAATTGTCTAATCTTCAAATTCTGTTTTTTTATATTGATTAGTGTATAAATAATTAATTGGCCTGGTCCATGATAGGTAATTTTCCCACCCCTATCAACAAACAAGTGAGGAATATTGTTATCTGGAATTTTACAATTTTTTTTATTTACACCTGTGGTAAAAATAGGTTGATGTTCCGTAATCCATAACTCATCATTTATTGGTGATTGCCCAATAAAATATTTCATATTTTCTAAGGTGCTTAAGTAATCAGTACAACCAAGATGCTTTATAGTTATTGGCATATGCTATAAAACAAATTTAGTCATTGGGCTTTTTGATAGATCAATATATATTTTATCAAGTTGACTCTGAGAAGTGACATATATATTACAAGTTAAGCTAATATATTTCCCATTGCTACTGCCCTTCATTTCAATCTTTGTAGCATTAAAATGTATATAGTGCTTTTTTATTATTTTAATAACGGACTCAGAAAAACTCTCTTTTGCTTCTCCCATAACTTTTATTGCAAAGTCACAAGGAAATTCAATAAGTGTTCTTTTTTCGCTTTGGGTCATGGGTCTTATTATTCTGAAATAATAAAGCTATTAAGTTGAATTTTTTTTGAAATATCTTTTAAAGCTTTCTCAGCAAATTTTTGAGTATCATAAGGCCCAATTGTTACCAAATATAAAGAATTTTTATTTATCTTTCTTATATTTAATGAATTTTTAAATATAATAGTAGTTAACTTATTTATTAAGTTGGTCGCATTATCTTCACTTGAGAAAGCGCCTGCCTGAATATAAAAATCTTTTATAGAAGGATCTGCTGATGAAGTGTTATCAGATTGATCTAGATTTTTCTTGGCTAAAGATGGATTCAGCATTTCAATTTTTACTAACTCACTCCCTTTCTCAATAATACGAAGCCTCTGAGCTGCTGCATAGGATAAATCAACAATTCTTTCATCAATAAATGGGCCTCGATCATTAACTCGAATTATTACTGAGAGTTTGTTTTCTAAGTTGGTTACTTTTATATAGCACGGGAGAGGAAGAGTTTTATGGGCGCCAGTCATCTGGTACATATCATAAGTTTCCCCAATAGATGTTTTTCTCCCATGATATCTTTTACCATACCAAGATGCATAACCCTCTTCTTCAAAAGGAATAATTTTTTGCATAGGAACGTATTTCTTATCAAAAGCGACATAAGGACGATTTGCTCTTTTTGAAAGTGCTTCATATTTTGGTTGAGCATCTGGAATTTTATCTAGATTCTCTGGTGGATTATCCTCCGGTCCATCATCCAAGTAGTAAGCTCCCGATTTTTTATTAGGCTCTACTTTGAGGTCAGGCACAATTGATTGGCAACTAGAAAGTAAAAAAGTAATTATTAATGTAAAAACATATTTATTCATTAGTTAGCAATTAAAGATTTGTGTGAATGTAAGCTCATAATAATACCAATCATAATTAAAGATACAACCATTGATGTTCCTCCATAACTAATAAAAGGTAATGGCGCACCTACTATAGGCAACAACCCGCTGACCATTGCAATATTTACAAAGCTAGAAAAAAATAAGGTAAATACTAATGAGGCAGCAGCTAATCTAGAAAAAGTATTTTGCATTTTTTGTGCCATAACAACACATCGAAATAATATGAAGAAATAAATAATAAAAATTGTAATAATCCCAATCAAACCGAACTCTTCCCCATATACTGAAAAAATAAAATCAGTAGATGTTTCAGGTAAGAAGTTAAGTTGTGTTTGTCCTCCATAAGACCAACCTTTTCCTAAAAATCCACCAGATCCAATTGCAATCATTGATTGAATACTGTGATAACCTGTCCCCAGAGGATCTCGACCAGGATCAATTAAGCTAAGAATTCTATTTTGTTGATATAAATGCAATGTTGACCAGAGGTAAGGTAAAGCAAGAAAAAAACTAAAGCCAGTAACCATCATAATTCTTGATGATAGCCCAGCCAGAAAAATAATTGTCCAGCCAGAAAAACCAATTAAAATAGCAGTTCCTAAATCAGGTTGCTTTAATATTATTAAACAAGGAATAGCTAAAATAATAAATGCTATCGTGTGGATTTTGTAACCTATATTATTTTGGCATCGATGATATAACCAAGCAAGCATTAGAGGAATAGTAATTTTAATAATTTCAGAGGGCTGTAAATTAAAAAAAATTATATTTATCCAGCGTTTTGCCCCATGACTCTCAAATCCAAAAAAGGCAACAAGTAATAATAGAATTAAACTTGCTATATATAGGTATGGGGCGTAAAAAAGAAAACGTTTCGGATTTATATGGCTTAATAATATTAAAAGAGTAATCCCAATTAAAATATTGATTATTTGATTTCCTATTAGACTAACATTTTGATGGGATGCACTAGCAAGCGTAATTAATCCAATGAGCATTAAACATAACAGAAGTGACATTAAGATTTTATCAATATTTTTAAAAAATTTACTAAATATAAATTTATTCATTAGTTATGCTCATTTAAATAGGCATCAAAAACTTTTTTAGCGATTGGGCCAGCAGTAGACCCACCATGCCCTCCATTTTCAACTACAATAGCTATAACAAGCTTTGGATCTTCTGAGGGAGCAAAGGCGATAAAAAGAGCATGATCCTTGAGCTTGTCTGGTAGTTTAGATTCATCATAAACCTCACCTTTTTTTAAGCCGAATACTTGAGCTGTGCCTGTTTTTGCAGACATATTATAACTAGAAGTCTTACCAATAAATGCTGCAGTGCCTCCTTCTTTGGTAACAAGAGACATCCCTTTTTTAACTAAATCTAAATCATTTGTATTTATTGAATTGTCTATCCTGTCTTGCATATAGTTTGAAGTGCTAGATTCTTTTAAGAGATGAGGACGTAAATTTTTATTTGGGTTAATTAGTTTTGCTGTAGCCAAAGCTAACTGAATAGGCGTAGTTTGAGTATACCCTTGACCAATTGCAGTGATTGCAGTTTCACCTTGATACCATTTTTTATTATAATTTCTTTTTTTCCATTCAGCTGAAGCAATAAGACCTTTTTTTTCATTAGGCATATCAATATTTGTTTTTTTACCAAAGCCGAACCTTTTTAATACATTATTTAATTTCGGAATACCTAACTCAACTCCTAGCCCATAAAAAAAAGTATCACATGAAACGGCTATAGCTTTTATAAGATCGACTTCACCATGCCCACCTTTTTTCCAATCTTTAAAAGTTTTAGATTGATTAGGCATATTATAAAATCCTTTGTCAATAATTGAGAAAGGTGGGCGTCTTATATTATTTTCTAATGCTGCAAGTGCAACAAAAGGTTTAAGTGTTGAGCCAGGGGGATAAATACCTGACACGACTCTATTGATTAAGGGTTTATGAACCGAATCATTGAGCTTTCTCCAATTAGTTTCGTCAATTCCATTTATGAATAAATTAGAATCAAAAGATGGCTGGCTAACATAGGATAATACTTCACCATTATTTGGATTAAGTGCCACCATTGCACCCTTATATTTCCCAAAAGCTTTTTCAGCTACTTTTTGAATTTTATAATTAATATTTAAGATTATATCTTTACCATGTTGCGGGTGTATTGTGCTGACTGTTCTAATGACCTGGTTGTTGACGTCAACTTCAATTGTTTTATACCCAGGTTTTCCATGTAACCTATTTTCATAAAAATATTCAATCCCTGTCTTTCCTATGTGATCTAAGCCCCTATAACTTTCAAGTCGATTTAATTTTTTTAATTCTTTCATATCTTTTTTATTGATTCGGTTTAGGTAGCCAATAAAATGGGCACCTGATTTTCCTTTAGGATAAAATCTTGCAAATTTTTGTTTTAAATAAATCTCAGGGTATTTGTACTGGTTAGCTATAAACTTTGCTACTTGAATATTCGTTAGATTTATTTTGATAGGAAGAGTTGAGGAATAATAGCTCTCAGAAAGTATTTTATTATATTTTTTAATATCGTATTTTGTTATTTCAACAATATCACTTAATTTTTGTTTTATAGTTTTTAAATTATTTTCATTTTTTGGATTTATCTCTAAGGTATAAATTAATTTATTTTCTGCTAGTATCTCTCCATTACGATCCAAGATTTGCCCTCTTATTGGGGCTATCGGAATAACCTTTAGACTATTATTTTTGGCAAGAGCAGAATAATTTTCAAATTTTATTACTTGTAAATAAAATATTTTTATTAATAAAATAAAAAAAATAAATATAATTGCACCAAAGAGAAAATTTAATCTAATGGAGAAAATGTGTTTAAATTTATGTTGATTCATGATGTTTGTTTTATAAATTAATTCTTTGTAAATCTTTTCATTAAGACAGTAAAAATTAAGGATGCGATAATAGTTAAGATGAATTGAATTAATAATAAGTTAAAGGGTATAACTAATCCGTAACTTAATGACGTTGCCCATAAAATAAGAAAGCTATATACAGTCAAGAAAATATTTAAAGCTAATAATTGTATTGCAGCTTTAATAATTAAAATTTTGTGGCAAATAAAATATGCAAGATAAATATTTATAAATATTAATCCATATTGCCCTAGAAGCTGCCCAACAAATAGATCGACTATCAGACCAATTATTAATAATTTATATAAATTTAAAAATGAATTCTTATTTAAAATGCAAGAGATAATAAGCGCTATAAAATAATTAGGCATCATATTTGATTCTTCTATCCAAGGAGTCCCTAAATTTGAAAGAAATATTAATATAATAAAAAGAACAACAAATAAGTATCTTTCTTTTCTTCTTTCAAGTGTCGTTTTTTTAATCATTTACTTCTTTATATCAAGAACTGTTATTTGAGAGAAAGTGGTGGGCTGTGAAAATGGAGTTACTATGATGGAATTAAATTTTGGGGAGTTAGTAGTTTTTATTTCAGTGACTCTACCAATATAAATTCCTTTTGGATATAAATTATCAGTACCAGATGTAACAAAATTATCATTAATTTTAATTGATGAACTTGCTGGAAAAAGTGGAATTTCTAGTTCCCCATTACCATTGCCAAAAAGAATTACATTTTCTTTGCCATTATCAATAATTGCCGGAACAGCATAGGATTCCGAGGTGATGGGTCTTATCTCACTATAGCTTTTAGAAATATTGATTATTTGACCGACCAATCCTCTATTGTTAATGACTGCCGAGCCAGCTTCAATATTATTTTTTAACCCTCTGTTAATTGTTATTACTGAATGTCCATTTTTAACAGTAGGTAGAATTATCTCAGCATGCACGCCTAACATATTAAAGTCTTTATAAATCTTTAGGCTATTCCTGAGTAGTTTATTTTCTGATGCTAGGAGTTTATTTTCTTGAGCTTTGATAGATAATTCGTAGTTAGTTTGTTCCAAGTTTATAATTTTTTCTTGAAGGATTTTTTTTGTTATGAAATTATCTTTCGAATCCCTAAATATTTTTACTGGTAAATTTATTAAATAAGTTATTGGAGATGATATTACAAATGCTTCTTTTTTAATTTTTTTTAAAATTTGTTTACGGTAGTCAGTAGCCATTAATACTAAACATAAAAAAAATAATACAACAAAAGGAATTAAAGGAAATACATTTCTATTAAAAAGGCGTAAGTCGCGGCTATTTATTTTTGCCATTTTTATTCAAATGTAAAAGCATTTTGAAATAGATCAAGATTATCTAGAGTCATTCCACATCCACGAACGACACATGTAAGGGGTTCTTCGGCTACTATTACGGGAACACCTGTTTCTTCCATCAATAATCGATCTAGATTGTGCAAAAGAGCCCCACCACCTGTGAGCACCATACCATTTTCTGCTATATCGGCTGCAAGTTCTGAGGGAGTTTTTTCTAGAGCTGCTTTAACTGCTCCAACTATTGCTTGCAAAGGATCAGAAAGGGACTCAAGGATTTCATTGCTACTAATAGTTATTTTTCTTGGAAGACCTTCAGCTAGATTTTTGCCAGTTACTTCCATTTCCACAAGATCTGTCATAGGAAAAGCACTACCTATTTGGTTTTTAATTTTTTCAGCTGTTGGCTCCGATATTACTGTTCCATAATTTCTTCTCATATAATCAATTATTGCTTGATCAATTTTATCTCCACCCACCCTGACTGAGCTTGCGTATACAATTCCACCAAGAGATAAAACACCTACTTCTGTTGTTCCTCCACCAATATCGATTACCATAGAGCCAACAGGTTCATTAACTGGGAGACCAGCACCAATTGCTGCTGCCATAGGCTCTTCGATTAAATAAACTTGCTTTGCACCAGCCCTTTCCGCAGATTCTCTAATAGCTCTTCTCTCAACTTGAGTAGCCCCATAGGGCACACAAATTACAATTCGTGGATTTGGAGTAAACCAATTTACACGATGGACTTTATTAATAAAAAATTTAATCATTTCCTCTGTAATATTGAAGTCAGCAATGACTCCATCTTTCATGGGTCTTATTGCTTCTATATTTTGTGGTGATCTTCCAAGCATAGTCTTTGCTTCTTTTCCTACAGCAAGTATCGACATTTTTGAGTGAGGCCCATTAGGTCCATTTTCCCTTCTCATTGCAACTACTGAAGGTTCGTTTAGAGTAATGCCTTGCCCTTTTAAGTAAATCAGGGTGTTGGCTGTCCCTAAATCAATTGCTATATCGTTATCAACATATTTTTTAAAGAAATTTTTTACCATTAAATTTATCTCGCCATCTATATAAAGAAGTTATAAGAAGTTTTTCAAGGCGCCTATTAAATAGGCGCTAAACCCATGTATAATAACCGATTATTTGAAAATAAAGAACTGAATTTATATAAATATGAGCATAAACAAAGAAGAAATCAAAAAAGTTGCACATTTAGCGCGGATTAATGTTTCTAAAGTAGAAGTTGATCAAGTTGAAAAAAAACTTGTTGGAATCTTGGCTTTGATTGAAAAAATGCAAGAAGTAAATACAGAATCAATTGAGCCAATGTCTCATGCTCTTGATATTAATCAACCCCTAAGGGAAGACAAAGTGACTGCAAAAGATATTAGAGATAAATCTCTTGCTTTAGCCCCCCATTCAGAACAATCCCTTTTCATTGTTCCTCAAGTTATAGAATAAAAAATGCTTAATTTATCTTTAAAAAAACTTTCTCAGGCTTTAGAAAAAAAAGAGTTTACTAGCGTTGAATTAACTCAATTTTTTCTTAATCGAGTTAAGAAACTTAACCCTTCATTGAATGCTTTTATTACAGTTGATGAAGCCAAGAGTATGGCAATGGCAGAAAAGTCTGATCAACTTATTCAGGCTGGAAAAAAAACTATGTTAACTGGTATACCAATAGCTCAAAAAGATATTTTCTGTTCAGAAGGATGGAAAACAACGTGTGGCTCTAAAATGCTAGAAAATTTTATATCTCCATATGACTCAACAGTGATTCATAAATTTAACGATATTGGTGCGGTTAATTTAGGTAAGACAAATATGGATGAATTTGCAATGGGCTCATCCAATGAAACTTCTTATTTTGGCCCTGTTAGAAATCCTTGGGATCTTAATTGTGTTCCTGGAGGAAGTTCAGGAGGGAGTGCGGCAGCAGTTGCCGCTAGGTTAGCCCCAGCGGCAACTGGAACTGATACTGGTGGGTCAATTAGGCAGCCTGCCTCACTTTGTGGTTTTACTGGACTTAAGCCAACTTATGGACTTGTATCTCGTTATGGAATGATTGCATTTGCATCCAGTCTCGATCAAGCAGGACCTATGGCAATTAGCGCTGAAGATTGTGCATTAATGTTAGATGTTATGACGGGCCACGATGAAAAAGACTCTACTAGCCTTGATAGAAAAAAGGAAAATTATTCAAATTTTCTCGATAAAAAAATTGATGGTCTTAGAATCGGAATTCCGAAAGAATTTTTTGAAGATGGTTTGAATTCAGATGTTCAGAAAGTAATTCAAGAGGCGTTAAGGCAATATGAAAAGTTAGGAGCGAAAATTATTGATATATCTCTACCAAATAATCATTTAGCAATTCCTGCTTATTACGTTATTGCGCCAGCAGAAGCATCAAGTAATTTATCTAGATATGATGGAGTTCGTTATGGTTACAGAACCAAAGAATATGATGATTTAATGGACATGTACTTTAAAACCCGACAGGAAGGTTTCGGGGATGAGGTAAAAAGAAGAATACTAATTGGTACTTATGTTTTAAGTGCTGGCTATTTTGATGCTTATTATCTTAAGGCTCAGAAAATCAGACGATTAATTTCAAATGACTTTAAACTTGCATATGAAAAATGTGACATTATTATGGGCCCCTCAGCTCCTTCGGTAGCATTTAAATCTGGAGAAAAACAAGAAGATCCTCTTGCAATGTACATGCAGGATATTTTTACAATTTCAACAAATCTTGCTGGATTACCAGCTATGAGTATTCCAGCAGGATTTATAAATGAGCTCCCTGTTGGACTTCAGTTGATAGGAAATCATTTTGAAGAAACCAAGATTCTTAATGCAGCACATATTTATCAAAAGAATACAGATTGGCACTTAAAATCTCCAAAAGGAATAGATTGATGGATTGGGATATTGTCATCGGAATCGAAACACATGTTCAGCTGAAAACAAATACTAAGCAGTTTTCAGGGGCATCCACAAAATATGGAAGCGAACCAAATTCTCAAGCATGTTTGGTGAGTATGGCTTACCCAGGGGTGCTTCCAGTTCTAAATAAAGAATCAGTTAATAGTGCAATTCGTTTTGGTTTAGCAATTGATGCCGAGATTTCACCTAGATCTATCTTCGCAAGAAAAAATTATTTTTATCCAGATTTGCCCAAAGGATACCAAATTAGCCAGTTTGAATTACCAATAGTGGGCAGAGGAAAACTATCAATTGATATTGATGGGCAGCCGAAAGATGTAAGAATTTTGAGGGCACATTTAGAAGAAGATGCTGGTAAGTCTTCCCATGGTGTAATAGAAGGTAAGTCTGGTATTGATTTGAATCGTGCAGGTACTCCTTTACTTGAAATTGTAACTGAGCCAGATTTGAGTTCGGCTGAAGAGGCAGTTATTTATGCAAAAAAACTTCATAATTTAGTTCAATGGATAGGTATATGTGATGGCAATATGCAAGAGGGAAGTTTTCGATGCGATGTAAATGTATCAGTTAAGAGGAAGGGGGCCTCTGAACTTGGAACCAGAAGAGAAATTAAAAACTTAAATTCTTTTCGCTTTATTAAGCAGGCAGTTGATTATGAGGTAAATTGGCAGATTGAAAGACTTGAAGATGGAGGAAGAATAGAGCAGGCAACTATTTTATTTAATCCAGAATCAGGCGAGACAAAATCAATGAGATCAAAGGAAGAAGCTAATGATTATAGATATTTCCCAGACCCAGATTTATTACCTTTAATTATTACTGATAAAGACATTGAAAAAATAAAAAAAATAATGCCAGAATTACCTGAAGAAATGAAAACTCGCTTTGAAAAAGATTTAGGTTTGTCAGGCTATGATGCTAAAGGGATAACCTCAAGTCGGGACGTTACTAAATACTTTCTAGAGCTTATAGATTTAGGGGCAAATGCTAAATTAGCAGCTAATTGGGTTCTGGGAAACTTATTTTCTCAATTGAACAATAAAGATATTGATATTCTAGATAGCCCTATCTCCCCTTCACAATTGAGCTCACTTATTAATCGGATTGAAGACGGTACAATTTCAAATAACGCTGCTAAAAAAATATTTGAGATTCTATGGGGGAATACCGGAAAAAAAGTTGATCAAATAATTGATGACTTAGGGCTAAAGCAAATATCTGATAGTAATGAAATTGATGGGATAGTTGATGAAGTGCTAAAAAATAATTTAACGATGGTAGAAGAGTTTAAGTCTGGAAAGGAGAAAGCTTTTAATGCTTTAATTGGACAAGTGATGAAGGCATCTAAGGGAAAAGCAAACCCCGCTCAGGTTTCATCAACGTTAAAAGAAAAACTTTCTAAATAATTCCGTAAGTATTTTGATACTTTTTAATCAATTCTAATTCATTAGTAAAGCCACTAGCCGTTTCTAGATATTTAATAATATCTTGTAAATTGATAATTGAAATGACAGGTATTGAATATTTATTAGCAATTTCCTGAGTTGCAGATAATGCGCCACCCCCTTTTTCCTGTCGGTCAATTGCAACGACCACACCTGCAAGTTTCGCCCCATTGGCACGAATTGAGTCATAAGATTCGTTAATTGAAGTCCCAGCAGAAATTACATCATCAATAACTAACACTTTACCTTTTATTGCTGAGCCAATAATATTTCCACCTTCGCCATGATTTTTGGCTTCTTTTCTATTAAACGAGTAAGGTATATTTGTACTTTTATTTGATAATGCAATGGACGTAGAGCTAACAAGGGGAATGCCTTTATAGGCCGGTCCAAAAATCATATCAAATTCTATTTTTGTATCAATAATTTTATTAGCGTAGAATTCACCTAGGTATTTAAGGCTTTGTCCGTCGTTAAATGCACCAAGGTTGAAAAAATAAGGACTGTTGCGCCCTGCTTTGGTTAGAAAATTACCAAATTGCAACACTTTTTTTTCTAGTGCAAATTCAATAAATAATGAGGTAGATGATGTCATATAAAATAAGTATTTTATGAAGATTATAACCCTAAATTTAAATGGAATTCGCTCAGCCTCAAGAAAAGGTTTTTTTGATTGGCTCCCACGTCAAAAAGCAGACTTCGTCTGCCTTCAAGAATTAAAGGCACATGAGGTAGATTTAGATGACCAAATGAAGTCTCCAAAAGGCTATTTTGGTAATTTTAGCTACGCGAATAAAAAAGGTTATAGTGGAGTAGGTATATATTCTAAAGAAAAACCTAACAAAGTTATTAATAAAATTGGCATTCCAGAGATAGATGACGAAGGTCGATATATTGAGATTGATTTAGATAAGATCGTTATTATTTCAGTATATCTACCATCTGGTTCTAGCGGCGAAGAAAGACAATTATTCAAATATAAAGTCTTAGATAGGATGTTGGGGATATTAAAAAAGAAAATAAAAGTAAGCAAAAGTATCGTTGTCTGTGGAGATTTTAATATTGCTCATCACGAAATAGACTTAAAGAATTTTAAAGGTAATAAGAAAAATTCTGGATTTTTACCAGAAGAAAGGGCGTGGCTTTCTCATTTGTTTTCAAACGTAGGTTGGGTGGATGTATACCGTAATCTTTATGCTGACAAAGGGGAAGATGGTTACACCTGGTGGAGTAATAGAGGGCAGGCTTGGGCGAATAATGTAGGGTGGAGAATTGATTATCAAATTGCTAATTTTGAATTAGCAAACAAAGCAAAAAAAGCAACGATATTAAAAACACAAAGATTTAGTGATCATGCCCCACTGATAATTAATTATTCTGATTAAGATTTATTCCAGGGAGCAATTTTAATAAGAAGAATAATTCCTGGAATTGCAATAAAAGAACAAAATATAAAAAAGTTATGCCACCCAAAAAATTCTACTAAATACCCTGTTGAAGCATTAGTAATAGTTCGGGGAACTGCTGAAAGACCTGTAAATAATGCAAATTGAGTCGCAGTAAATTTAGGATTCGTAGTTTTTGCAATGTAAGCAAGAAATGCTGTAGTCCCAAGTCCTGCAGCAAAGAATTCTAAGCCAACCGTAATTCCAAGTATTAAAGGGCTATATCCGGATATTGCAAGCCAAGCAAAGCTTAATGTAGCAAACATCTGCATAAATCCAAAAATCCATAGTGCACGATTAATTCCAATTTTAATCATCAAAATACCACCTAGAATTCCACCAATAATACTTGCCCAAAGCCCGACAGTTTTAGCAATCACTCCAATTTCGGTCATTGAAAAACCAAGATCCATATAGAATGGGGTAGCAAGTGCGGTTGCCATACTATCTCCAATCTTATAAAGAAAAATAAATAGTAAAATTAAGATTGCCTCTTTTATTCCTTTACGATTTATAAATTCTATAAATGGCTCGATTACTGCTTCCTTGATTGTTTTAGGCGGCATTACTTTTAATAAAGGTTCTTTTATTAAAATTGTTAATATAATTCCTGGAATCATAAATAAGCCAGTAATAAAAAATACAAGATCCCAAGCGAAGATGTCAGCCAAAATAAGGGCTAGAGAGCCAGGAATTAAACCTGCAATTCTATAGCCATTAACATGGATGGCAGTTCCTAAGCCAAGCTCATTGTCTAAGAGTAATTCCCGACGATAGGCATCAATCACTGCATCTTGACTAGCACTAAAAAAGGCAATAGCTATTGATATTATTGCGACTGTCATGATTTGTGATTTTGGATCTAGTAATCCTGCCATACTAATTGAAGCTATAAGTAATACTTGAAAAATAATTAACCAACCTCTTCTTCGCCCCATTGAAAATGAATAACCATCAAATAGTGGAGCCCAAAGAAATTTCAATACATAAGGTAGCTGAATAAATGAAAAAAGAGCTATAGCCTTTAGTTCTAAGCCACTATTCATTAACCAAGCTGGCAGAAGACTGATTATTATAAAAAAGGGTAGACCAGAGGTAAAGCCGATGAAGACACAGATAAGCATCTTTTTTGTGAATAAATCACGCCAAATTATTGATGAGTCTGACATTTTTGAGTTAACGATTTACCAAATTATATAGGGCAAGTGCACCAAATAAATTAGGGAAAAAACTTACTGATTTATTATCTGTAAGAACTAATCGATTAATAATTTTATATTTTTTTGATTTACATAAGTCATCAAAATCTTTAATTGTACAAAGGTGAACATTCGGAGTGTTGAACCATGAATAAGGTAATTCTTTTGATTTAGGCATCGTTCCTTGGATTGATTGAATTCTATCCTTCCAATATCCAAAATTTGGAAATGTCACAATCACTTGTTTTCCAACACGCAGCATTTCATCAAGAATTTCTTCAGTATTATGCATAGATTGAATTGTTTTGGATAGGATCACAACATCGAATGCATCATCCTCAAATTCTGGCAATCCAGCTTCTATATCTACTTGAAGAACATTGATTCCTTTTTTGAGTGATTTTAACCATCCATCATTATCTTTCTCAATCCCATATCCTGTTATGTTCCTTTCTTTTTTAAGATAATTTAATAGCTCCCCATCTCCACAGCCCAGATCAAGAACTTTTGAGTTTGAATTAACCCAATTAGCTATAATTGGGAAGTCATATCTATAATTATTCTTATTTAGCTTCATAACATTTGATTAAAGTAAGAGTGTAAAATTGCATGATACCTAGGCTCTTCCATCAAAAAAGCATCATGCCCACTAGCCGCTGTAATTTCTGCATATTTGACATCAATATTGTTATCTAAAAGTGCCTTAACAATTTCCTTAGATCTATTCGGTGAAAAACGCCAATCACTAGTGAAAGAAATTACTAGAAATTTTGATTTAATATTTTTGAAAACTTTACTAAGATTTCGATTGATTCCATTTGCAGGATCATAATAATCTAAAGCTTTTGTCATTCTAATATAGGTATTTGCATCAAATTCTTTTGCAAATTTATCACCTTGATAGTTTAGGTAAGATTCAATTTCGAATTCTGTATTAAAATTATAATGATAATTTTTATTTTTCAATTTCCTGCCAAATTTTGATCCCATTACATCGTCCGATAAATAGGTTATATGTCCAAGCATTCTTGCTATTCTTAGACCTCTTCTTGGCCGTGCGTTCTTTTTGTAATAATTACCTTTATTAAAGTCAGGATCTGTAATAATGGATTGCCTTGCAACCTCATTAAAGGCAATATTTTGTGCAGTAAGATTGGGTGCTGCAGCTATAACAATGGCATGTTCTATTCTTTCAGGAAATTTTATAGCCCACTGAATTGCTTGCATCCCCCCAAGGCTTCCCCCAATCACTCCTGCTAGCTTTGAAATGTTCAATGATGTTATTAAAGCTTCATGAGAATTTACCCAATCCTCAACTGTTGCAATTGGAAAACTAGCTCCCCATGGTTTTTTTGTTTGCTTGTTGATAGATTTTGGCCCTGAACTACCATCACTACCTCCTAAATTATTAACCCCAATTACGAAGAATTTATTTGTATCTAAAGGTTTATTAGGTCCAATAAGGTTATCCCACCATCCAGGATATTTATCTTTTAATGAGTACCTGCCAGCTAAATGATGATTTCCAGAAAGGGCATGGCAGACTAGAACAGCATTATCTTTTTTGCTGTTAAGTGTTCCATATGTTTCATACATTAAATTATATTCTTTTAATATTTTCCCACTTTGAAGCCTTAAAGGAATTAAGGATTTAAAGATTTTTGATTTAACAATACCAATATTTTTCTTTGAAGTCATTGATGAATTATACTATCGAGTGTTAATTAAAACATTAAATATTAATTTTTCCAGATGTAGTTCTAATAATGCCATTTAAGTCTTCATTTTGTTCAATTTTTATAAAATTATGTTCTAGAAATAATTGATGAATCTTTTCATGTTGATTATAACCATGTTCAATATATAAAGTCCCATATGGCTTTAAAAATCTTGGACTAAGCTTTATGATTTCTAAAATATCTGCATACCCCTCTTTTTCTGAAACCAAGGCATCTTTTGGTTCATAAAGGAGGCCTTTATTTTGTAGATGAGGGTCAGATTTATTGATATAGGGGGGGTTGCTTACAATGACTTCAAATTTTTTTTTGGGGATATTGGTAAACCAATCACTTTGAATAATTGATATATTTTTAAGTTTGTGACGCAAAATATTCTTTTTTGCAATATCAATAGCATTGAACGAAATATCGCTAAGTAGAATATTGGCATTTTTAAATTTATTTCCAAGCACAATTCCAATTGCTCCTGATCCAGTTCCTAAATCAAGAATATCAATCTTTTTTTGCTTATCATATTCCTTAATAATTAAATCAACTAATAGCTCAGTATCTTGTCTAGGAATGAGGACATTTGAATTTATATAAAATTTCATGTCGTAAAATTTCCATTCTTTAAAAATATATGCAAGAGGTTTATGAGACAACCTATCTGAAACACACTTCATTACTTGTTTAAGCTTATTTGCTTCAACAAGTTGGTCAGAGTTTCTTATTAAATAGTGGTGATTCACTTTCAGAGCATGTTCGAGAATGAATCTTGATTCAATTTCTGCTTCTCGGAGATTGAGCCCAAGATTCTGAGATAATAATTTACGAATGTTTAGATTTAGCTCTTGAATAATCATAGGCTCATAAGGGGTAGGGAATAAATTTATTATATGTTTACTTAATCTTCATCAAGTTGAGCTAATAAGTCTGCTTGGTGTTCTGAGTTGAGGGCCTCGATTAGTGCATTCAAATCCCCATCCATTATCAAATCAATTTTATACAAAGTTAAATTTATTCGATGATCTGTAATTCTACCCTGAGGAAAATTATAGGTTCTTATCCTTTCACTCCTATCACCACTGCCAATTAAACTTTTTCTTTCAGAGGCAATTTTTGATTCTTGTTCCTGTATTTGTCCGGCTTTAATTTTTGCTGCTAAGACACTCATTGCTTGAGCTTTATTTCTGTGCTGTGACCTATCATCTTGACACTCAACAACAATACCTGATGGTAAATGAGTAATCCTAACTGCTGAATCAGTCTTATTAATATGTTGACCACCTGCGCCTGAAGCTCGATAAGTATCAATTCTTATATCAGCCGGATTAATATCTACATCAATAATTTCATCCGCTTCTGGTAAAACTGCGACTGTACATGCCGAAGTATGAATTCTTCCTTGTGTTTCTGTATCAGGAACTCTTTGAACCCGGTGCCCACCTGATTCGAATTTAAGTTTTGAAAAGGCCCCTACCCCATTAACTTTCGCTATGACTTCTTTATAACCCCCTACCTCTGATTCATTGCTAGAAATTATTTCTAATTGCCAGCGCATTCTTTCTACAAATCGGGAGTACATTCTAAAAATATCCCCAACAAATAAAGCTGACTCGTCTCCTCCTGCACCTGCCCTTATTTCAAGAAAAATATTTTTGTCATCATTAAGATCTTTTGGTAATAATAATTTTTGTAATTCTTGTTCAATTTTTTTTAATTCTACTTTTCCATTATCAATTTCTGTTTGCGCAAAATTTTTCATCTCAGAATCATTCAGCATTTCTTTAGCATCTGAAATATCCTTATCAAATCTTAAATAGTTTTTATAAATTTCGACAATTGGCAATATATCTGAGTGCTCTTTAGATATTTTTTTATATCTTTCCATATCCTTTGTAGCATTCTCTTTGCTGAGTTCATCGTTTAGATCTTCGATTCTTTTAGATAAGGCGCCTAGCTTATTTTGCATTGATATTTTCATTAGTCTTTAGTCTTTATTCTTTTAGGTTATATATTTCTTTAAGTAATTTTGAAATTTCTTTTGTTTCATTTGCTGCGGAATCGTTTAGTGCTTTTGTTGGGTGATGTAAAAATTTATTCGATAAATTATTACTAAGAGATTCTAAAATTTCATCAATTGATCTTCCATTTCTAAATTGTTTTTTTGCTTTATTAATCTCTTTTAATCTACTTTCTTCAAATTGATTTCTTAATGAAATAATTGTAGGGCTGGCTTTTTTCTTATTATTTTTTTGATAAAAATTATTAACTTTTTTTTCAATAATCACTTCTGCCTTCTTAATGGCACCAGTTCTATTATTAATTCCTTCTTGAGTAATTTGAGCAAGTTCATCAAGTGTATACAAAAAAATATCATTTAATTTTGCTGCTTCAGGTTCAATATCTCTTGGAATTGCAAGGTCAACTAACAGCATTGGTCTATGCTTTCTTATTTGTATTGCCCTTTCGATCATTCCAAGACCAATAACCGGTAACTGGCTACTAGTACAGCTAATTACAACATCATATTCATGTATTTGATCATTTATTTCTCCAAGCAAGCATGTTTCAGCACCTATTTTTTTTGCTAAATTTTTACCGCGCAGGATAGATCTATTTGCAATTGTAATCTTTCTTGGCTGATAGCTATTAAAATATTTTGCAATTAATTCTGTCATCTCACCTGCACCAATAAAAATAATTTTAGTTTTTTGTATTTCTCCAAATATTTTTTTTGTAAGTGTAGTAATTGAAGAAGCTATGGTTGTATTACTTGCACCAATATTTGTTCTTGACCGTATTTCTTTCGCTGTCCCAAATACAGTTTGAAAGAAATGAGATAAGAATTTTCCCTGCGTTCCGGTATATTCAGAAATCTTTGCGGCTTGTTTCATTTGCCCCAAAATTTGAGTTTCTCCCAAAAACATACTATCCAATCCGGAAGCAACCCGATATGCATGAGTTATAGCGTCTTTATTACCATAATGATATGAGTATTTTTTTAATTTCGGTAATTTTATATGATGATAATCTGCAAGCCACTGGTAAACAATTTGGATTTTTGCCCCATTAAAATAAATTTCGGTTCTATTGCATGTTGAAAGAATAGCAACTTGATTAACTTTTTTATCCTTAAGATCAAGAAGAGCATGACTTATTTGATCTGCATGAAAGACGAATTGCTCTCTTAGACTTAATGGAGCTGTCTTGTGATTTAGTCCTATTATATTTAAGTCCATTTTAATTTAATTCGCTCACGTTATCTCTATCTAATCAAAAAGGGGTAAAATATACATTTTACAATAAATAAACACATTTTTAGGATCTAAAGTATATGAATAAAACATTTAGAATTGCCCCTAGTATTCTCTCAGCTAATTTTTCAAAATTGGGACAGGAAATAAATGATGTAATTTCATCTGGTGCCGACATAGTTCACTTCGATGTAATGGACAATCATTATGTACCTAATTTGACTATTGGCCCATTAGTATGTGAAGCTATAAGACCAATTACTGATGCAATTATTGACGTTCATTTAATGGTAAAGCCAGTTGATCGGATTATTCCTGATTTTGCTAAGGCAGGAGCTAATATTATTACTTTTCACCCAGAAGGCTCAGATCATATTGATAGAAGTTTATCTTTAGTAAGGGATAGTGGTTGTAAATCCGGCTTAGTATTTAATCCAGCTACGCCTTTAGAATACTTAGATCATGTTATGGATAAAATTGATATGGTGTTGTTAATGTCAGTAAACCCAGGTTTTGGAGGGCAAAAATTCATCCCAGAGACTCTTAATAAACTTAGAATGGCTAGAAAAAAAATTGATGATTACACTGAAAAAACTGGTCGTGAAATATGGTTGGAAGTTGATGGAGGAGTAAATGCAGATAATATAGCTGAAATTGCTAAAGCGGGGGCAGACACTTTTGTTGCTGGCTCAGCAATCTTTAAAGCGGCAAACGATGATGATCCAAATCGTTATGACACTATTCTTAAATCATTAAGATCATCTTTGTCGAAAGCTTAATTTGAAAAAATTTACTAATATAAAAAGCGTTTTTTTTGATTTAGATGGCACATTATTCGATACTGCACCAGAGTTAAGTTTTGCAACAAATCAGATGTTAAAAGATATTGATTTGCAAGAATTAGAAAGCGATATTATCAAAAGTTTTATTGGTAAAGGGGCAGATAATTTAATTAGAAAATCAATTTCATATTCATCTAGACAAGATCCCGAAGTTTTATTTAAAAAAGCTAGAAAATTATTTGATAAGTATTATATTCTAAACGCTGCACAGAGTTTGCCCTATGACGGCGCAGAAGATGTATTAATGAAGCTTAAGAAGAAGAAATTAAGCTTAGCTTGTGTTACAAATAAACCAGAAATTTATACTCAGGCAATCCTTGAAGAATCAGGACTAATTTATTATTTAGATTTAGTTGTATCAGGAGATACAGTTAGTAGAAAAAAACCAGATCCTATGCAGCTTCAATATAGTTGTGAAAAGTTAGAAGTAGAACCAAAACAAGCAATAATGGTGGGAGATTCATGTAACGATATTGAGGCAGGATTTTCCGCAGGTACTTATGTTGTAACTGTACCTTATGGATATCAATATGGACAATCAATTGAATCTGATAAAGTAGATTTGGCAATAAAAAATTTAAACGATTTGGTAACAATAATAAATTAAGAAAATGTTTACTACGTTAACAAAAAAAGAATTCGAGAGATATAAAGAACAAGGATTTAATAGGATACCTTTAGTTTTAGAAAGCTTTGCAGATTTGGATACACCTCTTTCAGTTTATGCAAAATTAGCAAACCAACCATATAGTTATTTATTAGAATCAGTTGAGGGGGGAGATAAATTCGGACGATATTCAATAATTGGCTTGCCGTCTAAATTGAGAATACAAATAAATAATAATAGAATTTTGGTTCTCGAGGGCGATAAAATAAAAAAAGAAATTGACGATGAAAATCCATTAGATTTTATCGATAATTTTATGGCTAATTTTAAAGTCCCTACTGATTTAGATTTACCAAGATATTCGGGAGGTCTTGCCGGGTACTTTGGATATGAAACTATTAAATATATTGAGCCAAAGTTATGTAAAAACTTTGTGGAGGATAAATTAGACTTACCTGATATTCTTTTAATGCTTTCAGATGAGATTGTAGTATTTGATAATATATCTGGAACATTATTTATTATTAATTATGTTGACCCTTCGATTCCTGATGCCTATGAATTAGGCTTAAAGAATCTTCAATCATTAGTATGTAAATTGCAATCTGGACCTTCACCTTTTGCTTCTTTTGAAAGTACTGATTCTGATAATAAAAACTTATCTGAAGTAGTTTCAGAATTTGGAGAAGAACAATTCAAGGCTGCAGTTGATAAAGCTAAGCAATATATTTTTGATGGCGATATTATGCAAGTAGTCTTATCTCAGAGAATGAATAAGTCTTTTGAATCAAACCCATTATCTTTGTATCGGACTCTGCGGAGCTTAAACCCATCTCCTTATATGTTTTTTTACCACATGGGGGATCATTATGTAGTTGGAGCTTCCCCTGAAATTTTAGTCACTTTAGTGGGTGAAAAAGTAACTGTGAGACCAATTGCGGGGACAAGGCCAAGAGGCAAAGATAAGTCTGAAGATATTCAATTTGAAAAAGATTTATTGGCAGATCCAAAAGAAATTGCGGAGCATGTTCAATTAATGGATTTAGGTAGAAATGATGTTGGAAGAGTTGCAAAAACAGGCACTGTAAATGTTACAGATAATATGATAATCGAGAAATACTCGCATGTAATGCATATTGTCTCTAATGTTGAGGGCATCATTAAAAATAAATTATCTGCAATTGACGTTTTGAAAGCTTCCTTTCCAGCCGGAACTGTTAGTGGGGCACCAAAAGTTAGAGCAATGGAGATTATTAATGAATTAGAAGACACCAAGAGAGGTGTTTATTCAGGAGCTGTAGGCTACCTCGGATTTGATGGTGATATGAATGTTGCAATTGCAATCAGAACGGCAGTTATTAAAGATAATGTACTTTATGTTCAAGCAGGGGCAGGTATAGTAGCTGATTCAATACCTAAAAATGAGTGGGTAGAAACGCAAAATAAAGCAAAAGCAATTTTAAAGGCATCAGAGTTAGTTCAATCTGGCCAAAGCGAGTAACAAAAAATGATAGTGATGATAGATAATTATGATTCTTTTACTTACAATCTTGTACAGTATTTTTCTGAACTTGGGCAAGAGGTCGTTGTGCATAGAAATGATCAAATAACTATAAACCAAATAAAAAAATTAAATCCTGATTATATAGTTCTTTCTCCTGGTCCTTGTACTCCAAAAGAGGCTGGTATCTCATTAGAGGTAGTCGATTTTTTTAAAGGAAAAATTCCAATATTAGGCGTCTGTCTTGGACATCAAACAATTGGACAGGCATTCGGAGGAAAAATTATTCATGCAAAAACTATAATGCATGGAAAAACATCTGAGATTTTTCATAATAATGAAGGAGTATTTAAAGGCATTGAAAGCCCATTTATTGCTACTCGATACCATTCTTTGGTTATTGAGAGAGCTTCTTGCCCAGAATGTTTTAATATTACTTCTTGGACTGACGACGATGAAATTATGGGAATTAAGCACAAAACTATGCCTATCGAAGGGGTCCAATTTCACCCTGAATCTATTTTGAGTCAACATGGACATGTCTTATTAAGAAATTTTCTAGAAAATAATGGGTAAACAATTTAAAAATTATTTAGGCTCTTTGTTAGAAGGAGAAAATTTATCTTCTTCAGACATGGAGTCTTTAATGTCTCTTATTATGACTGGAGAATTAAGCTCTGCTCAAATAGCTAGTTGCATTGTTGCAATGGAAATCAAAGGAGCAACTCCAGATGAGATAGCAGCAGCAGCTTTAGTTATGCGAGAACATTCTAATAAAGTGATAGTTGAAGACTCTCAAAATCTTATAGATACTTGTGGAACTGGAGGAGATAGTTTACAAACATTTAATGTTTCAACTATAAGTGCAATTGTCTCTGCAGCTGCTGGCGCAAAAGTCGCAAAGCACGGAGGAAGATCAGTTTCATCAAAATGTGGAAGTGCTGACGTATTAGAAGCATTAGGTGTTAATGTTAATTTAGACCATAAAAATTTAGGGACGCTAGTAGATCATTGTGGTATTGGTTTTATGTTTGCACCCAACTATCACCCAGCGATGAAATATGTCGCTCCAGTTAGAAAAGATTTGGGAATTAGAACTATGTTTAATCTGCTTGGACCATTAACTAACCCAGCTTCTGCTAAAAGACAAGTTGTAGGCGTTTATAGTAAAGAACTAACTAAGACTTTTGCAAACGTATTACAAAAGCTTGGCAGTAAACATGTGCTTGTGGTTCATGGTGAGGATGGTATGGATGAGATTTCTATAACAGGTAGGACTTTTGTTGCTGAATTAAAAGATAACATTATTAAGGAATACACTATTGAACCTTCTTTATATAACTTAAAGACAGGAAGTTTGAAGGATATTGTTGTTGAAGACTCTTCTCAATCAAAAAAAATAATACTTAATATCTTAAATGGAGAATTATCAGTTGCTAGGGATATTACTTTGCTAAATGCAGGAGCTGCGATTTATATAGCTGGGTTAGCAGATAATATAAATTCTGGCATAAAAATTGCAGCAGATGTAATTGACCAAGGCAAAGCAATGGAAAAATTAAATCAACTAAAATCATCATCTACTCTTCGTGGCTAATATACTCGATAAAATTTTAAGCACTAAAGTGCTGGAGGTTGATCAGGCAAAATCAATTAAATCAATTGATGAGATCAAAGATGAAATCAATCAAAACTCAAAGCCTCGAGATTTTATTGGCGCAATTAAAGATAAACATCAAAATAATTTGCCTGCTGTTATTGCCGAAATTAAAAAAGCTAGTCCTTCAAAGGGGGTAATTAGGTCTAATTTTAACCCAGATTCTATTGCCAAATCCTATGAGTTAGGTGGTGCGGCATGCATCTCTGTTTTAACAGATCAAGAATATTTCCAAGGCGATCCAAGCTTTATAGAAGTTGTAAAAAATAATTGTTCGCTACCAGTTCTAAGGAAAGATTTTATTATTGATTCTTATCAAGTATACGAATCAAGAGCTTTGGGAGCTGATTGTATTTTATTGATTGCATCAGCTCTTAATATAGATGAATTAAAAAAGTTTGAGTCCATAGCAAATGATTTAGGCATGTCAGTTTTAGTTGAGGCACATAATGAAGAAGAGCTCCAAAAATCAATATTGTTAGATACACCCTTAGTGGGAATAAATAATCGAAATTTGAAAACATTCGAAGTATCCCTGAATACCTCTATTGATTTAGTGTCTAGGATACCTAATAATAGAATTCCAATTACAGAATCTGGGATTTTTAAGCATTCTGATATTAAATTAATGAATGATAATAAAATTTTTACTTTTTTAGTCGGAGAAGCATTTATGCGGGATGATAATCCTGGCCAATCATTAAAGAAATTAATAAGCCAATGACAATAACTAATCGACCCAGACGAATGAGGCAGAACGATTTTTCTAGAAGATTAATGCGAGAAAATAATCTGTCTGTTAGCCATTTAATTTACCCAATGTTTTTGATTGCTGGAGATAACATTAGACAAGATATAGTTTCAATGCCGGGAATCCAACGTTTAAGTATTGACCAATTATTGAAAGATGCAAAGGAATGTTTTGATCTCGGTATACCTGCTGTAGCATTATTTCCAGTTGTTGAAGATACATTAAAATCTGATGATGCAGAAGAGTGTTTTAATAAAGCTGGCTTAATTCCAAAAGCAGTCGAAGCATTAAAGAAATCTATTCCAACACTGGGGGTTATAACTGATGTCGCTTTAGACCCTTATACAAGTAATGGGCAAGATGGCCTTACCGATAAAAATGGAAATATTTTAAATGATGAAACAGTAGACTTATTAGTAAAACAAGCTTTATGTCATGCTAATGCTGGTGCAGATATTGTCGCACCGTCAGACATGATGGATGGGCGAGTAGGAAAGATAAGGCTAGCTCTAGAGGAAAATAATTTTATTAATACTAAAATATTATCTTATTCTGCTAAATATGCTTCTTCATTTTACGGCCCGTTTAGAGATGCTGTGGGCAGTGCAGACAAATTAGGCTCTTTATCCAAAGAAACATACCAGATGGATCCAGCAAATAGTGATGAGGCTATATACGAAGTTAAGTTAGATCTAGATGAGGGTGCTGATATGGTCATGGTAAAACCTGGAATGCCATATCTTGATATAGTTTACAGAGTAAAAGAGACTTTCCAAAAACCTACTTTTGTTTATCAAGTGAGTGGCGAATACGCAATGATTAAAGCTGCTTCTGAAAACGGTTGGCTTGAAGAAGAAAGGGTTATTTTGGAGTCTTTAATATCTTTTAGAAGGGCTGGAGCTGATGGAATTCTTACATATTTTGCCCTACAAGTTGCAAGATTAATTAAATAGTTGAGTTAAACTTAAACTCTCTAATTGCTTTAATATTTTTCCCTTTATTACTTAGTAAATTATTTTTTTTGCTAATTATATCGTTTTCAAAATAAACTTTTAGTTCAATAGGAAACCAGACCCCCTCTAGAATAAAAGCAGGGATTGTCTTAGTAGATTTTTTTTTGCTTAGTTTCTCTTGATAGATTGTGTCTTTTATATCAAAAGTAATATTGTTATTTAATAAAGTATACTCAACCTCTTTTATATTATCTGTAAAAAGATTGATCTGTATCTTCGGAAATTTTGGTATGAGTCCCTCGAGGAGTTGTCCAGTCAGATGAGGGTTAAAACCTTCAAAAAGAACCATGGTATTTAATGCTTCTTTTTTAATTTTACTTAATATTTCTGAATCCACCTCTTCTTGAAAAATATTCTGATACTCTTTCAAAGCATTGTCAATTTCTTGATTTGACGGCAAATTATCATTCGATAGTAAACCTAAATATTTAGCTGCCTTTTTTTTTGCAAATAGGTAATCCGTGATTCCTTCTTCCATAATAATTTCTGCAGCTCTTTTTGCCACCATAGATCTATTATTGTTTCTGCTATCAAAAACCATTTAAATTTTAATTAAGTAAGAAATAAGCATTTTCTGCTGGAAGAAATTCATCGTAAAAATATTCATAAACTCCATCTTCACCTTCTTTTGCCAACATTCCAGTTTTTTTATTTATTTTTAAAGGTATGATTCCATCTGGTGCATTTAATAATTTTTTCGGGTATTCATTTATTATGGGTTTCATATAATCAATCCATATTGGAAGTGCAGCTCTCGATCCACTTTCATGCTTGCCAAGCGTTTTAGGTTGATCGTAGCCCATCCAGGTAATAGTCACGATATCTGGATTAAATCCAGCAAACCATGCATCAACTAATTCATTTGTAGTACCTGTTTTTCCAGCTATATCTTCACGATTAAGTATTTTAGCTTTTCTCGCCGTTCCTGTATTAATTACCTCTTTTAGTAATGAGGACATAATAAATGCATTTCTAGGATCTATAATCCTTGGCGTCTCTTCATTTGTAACAGAAAAATTTTGCTTAATCTTTCTACCTTTAACATCTATAATTTTTTCAATAAAATAGGGCTGTTTTAAATATCCGCCATTTGCAAAAACTCCATAGGCAGCGACCATTTCTAAAGAAGTAACTTGGCCAACTCCTAATGCCATTGATAAATAGGGAGGGTGTTTTTTCCGATCAAAACCAAATCTTGTGATGTAATCATGGGCATATTCCGGTTTAATATATTTTAAAACTCTTATAGCAACTAAATTTTTTGACTTTGCCAAACCTTGTCTTAGTCTTATTGCCCCATCATATTTTTCATTATAATTTTCCGGCTCCCAATTTTCATTGGTATTTAGTTCTCTTGCAGTTATATAAATAGGCGCATCATTTACTAAAGTTGATGGGGTTATGCCTTTTTCCAGAGCTGCGGAATAAATAAAAGGTTTAAAAATAGATCCTGGTTGCCTATTTGCTTGTGAAATATGGTTATATTTATTTCGATGAAAATCGAACCCTCCTACTAGAGCTAAGATTGCGCCTGTATTTGGATCCATAGAAACTAGCGAGCTTTCTACTTTGGGTAATTGGGTAGCAATCCAATAATTTCTTTTCTTAACAAATCGAATCACAGACCCAGGCTTTAGTAATTTCTCACCTTCATTTTCTAATTCTAAGTCTTTCTTTAGTAATTTTAAACCTCTGTTATAAACACTAATTTTTTTTCCATTTTTAAGAAGTACGTCGATTCTCAAAGGCTGCAAATCTAAAATAACCCCAGGAATAAAATCATTATAAGTTGGAATGACCTTAAGTTTTTTTAACAGAAATTTGTCTCTCCCCCCCTTCTCTTTAAATTCTTTTGTCTTGAATTCAATGAAATCTTCAGGTGGAGCCAAGTCATGACGGGCCATATAATTAATAATCCCGTTTTTTACAGCACGATTAGCAACTATTTGATTTTTCTTTTTAATTGTTGTGTAAACTTTAAGTCCACTTGTATAAATTTTATCACCAAATTCTTCAAATAAAGTTTTCCTAACCATTTCAGCTACATAGTTTGCTTTAAGCTCACTCTTCGTAAATTTTTCTTTAAGGCTTAGGGAATCCTCTAAAGCTAGAATATATGAAGGTTTATCTATGTATCCATGGCGTAGCATACTATTCAGAACATCTTGTTGTCTATTAATTGCTAATTTAGGTCTTAATAAAGGATTATATCTACTAGGAGCTTTTGGCAGACCAGCAAGTAATGCAGTCTCTCCCAAATTTAATTGATCAAGATTTTTACCGTAATAAGTATTGGCTGCTGCTGCGAAACCAAAAGATCTTTGGCCTAAATATATTTGATTAATATATAGCTCCAGTATTTCTTCTTTTGATAGAGTTCTTTCGATTTTGATTGCGAGTAGTATCTCGTTAATTTTTCTTTTAAAAGTTTTTTCTGAAGTAAGAAAAAAGTTTCTTGCAACTTGCATTGTTATTGTACTGGCTCCCTCATGACTTTTACCTGTTATATTTTTGAGAGCAGCTCTAGCTATACCGATAATATCAATACCAGGGTGCTCAAAAAAACGACGATCCTCTATGGAAAGAATTGCATTAATCATTTGTTGGGGAGTTTCTGAAATAGCTATAAAATCTCTTCTTTCTTCACCAAATTCTGCAATAAGAGCCCCTTCTTTGGAAAATATTTGGAGCGGTTGTTTAGGGTAATATTTTTCTAAATGGGAAATATTGGGAAGTGTAGGATAAATTAAGGCTGATACGAAAAAAATCATTGCTAAAATTGAAAAGCCACCGAGGATCGCAAGGATAAGATAATTTTTTAAGGCTGAGTACATAATTAAATAAATTTTAACTATAATATTAAACGTTTATTATAGAGGTTTAGTGCGCTATTTAATCTACTAAATTTTAATATTATATAATTTTATTAATTAATAGAGAATTAAATTGAATCAAGAGAAAAATATTTTTTTAATTGGCCTAATGGGCTCTGGAAAAACGACAATTGGTAAGCTATTATCGAAAAACTTGAATAAAGATTTTTATGATAGTGATAATGTTGTTGAAGACAAAACTGGAGTGAAAGTCCCTTTAATATTTGAATATGAGGGTGAGGTAGGCTTTAGAAAAAGAGAAGAGAGGGTTTTAAAAGAGTTGGTATGCCATAGAAATATTGTATTAGCTACCGGAGGCGGCGTAATTATGTCTAAAAATAATTGTAAATTACTTGTGGAAAATGGGCATATTATTTATTTAAGATCAAACTGTGAGGATTTGGTAGATAGAATGACAGGTGATAAATCAAGACCTTTACTTCAACAAGGAAATTTAAAGGAAACTTTGGAGAGTCTCTATAAGCATAGAGATCCTATATACACATCGATTTCTGATTATATAATTGAAACTAGAAATAAGCGGGCAAATGAAATTGCTTTTGAAATTGAATCTTTAATTAAAAACCTATGAAAACTATTAACATCAATTTAGAAAAAAGAAGTTACCCAATATATGTTGGCGAAGGTCTTTTAGAAAACTATGCTCTAGTTAAAGAGAATATTCCTAATAAAAAAGTAGCAATCATCACTAATGATAAGGTTGCTCCATTGTATTTACAAAAAATTTCGAATATTTTAGCAACTGAAAAAGATATTATCCCAATTATTTTGCCTGACGGAGAAGTTTTCAAAAATTTTGAAAGTCTTAATTTAATTTATGACACATTACTAAAAAATAAAGCAAATCGGCAAGTTTCATTAATAGCTCTAGGAGGAGGTGTTGTTGGAGATATAACTGGTTTTGCAGCAGCAACATTCATGAGAGGGGTAGATTTTATCCAAATCCCAACTACTTTATTATCTCAGGTTGATTCTTCTGTGGGAGGAAAGACAGGCATTAATCACCCTCTTGGAAAGAATATGATAGGTGCTTTTTATCAGCCAAGATGTGTTATTTCAGATATAAGCTTATTGGAAACATTGCCTGATAAAGAATTTTCGGCAGGTTTGGCCGAAGTAATAAAATATGGCTTAATTAGAGATGCTAGTTTTTTTGAATGGCTTGAAGATAATATTAAAGGGATTATTAAAAGAGATTCCCAGCTATTAATTGAAGCTGTGGTGCGGTCTTGCCAGAATAAGGCAGATATTGTTGAATCTGATGAATTCGAATCTGGCATAAGAGCCATCTTAAATTTAGGCCATACTTTTGGACATGCTATAGAAACAGCAACTGGTTATGGTAAATGGCTTCATGGGGAAGCAGTTGCAACAGGGATGGTTATGGCAGCTTATTTATCAGAACAAATGGGGTGGCTTAAAAAAGAGGATAATCAAAGAATAAAGACTTTGTTGATTCATGCAAATCTTCCTATTAATCCTCCAGAGATTTCATTGCAAGAATTTCTTGATCTAATGCAGCTTGATAAAAAAACAAAAGAAGATCAAATTAATCTTGTTTTGCAGCAAGGTATAGGTAAAGCTATTTTGACAAGTGATTACGATGCTAAAAAATTTCATAATACCCTTTCAAAGAAAACTTTCTAACAGATCTAATGATATTAAAACCTTATGCAGCAGACCCTAGTTATTCAATAGGGAGACAATATAACGAAACAAAATCAAAATTTAGAAATGATTTTCAAAGGGATAGGGACCGTATAATTCACTCATCTGCATTCAGACGTCTTGAATACAAGACCCAAGTATTTGTAAATCACGAGGGCGATATGTTCCGAACGCGACTTACACATTCATTAGAAGTTTCCCAGATTTCCAGAGGAATAGCGAGAACATTAAACTGCCACGAAGATCTTGCTGAAGCCATTGCCTTGGCTCACGACCTTGGTCATACTCCTTTTGGCCATGCAGGACAAGATTCATTAAATGCATGTATGAAAAGTTTTGATGGATTTGAGCATAACTTGCAGTCTTTGAGAGTTGTTGATTTTTTAGAACAACGATATGCTGACTTTGATGGATTAAACTTAACTTTTGAGACTCGAGAAGGCATCTTAAAGCATTGTTCTTTAAAAAATGCTAGAAATCTAGGTCAAGTAGGCGAGAGATTTATTAAAAAACAACAGCCTTCATTGGAGGCTCAATTAGTTAATCATGCTGATGAGATTGCTTATAATAATCATGATATTGACGATGGCTATCGTTCAGGAGTCTTAGAATATAATGCATTAATGGATGTATCTTTATTTAAGGAGTGCGCTGAACTTGTAAAAAAAGATTATCCAAAGATCGATGAAGCTAGAAGAATACACGAAACTATAAGAAGAATAATGTACAAATCAATATCTGATATTTGTGAAACGAGTGAAACTAATTTAAATGAATCTAACCCTAAAACGATAGATGAAATTCGCACACTTCCAAAACTGATAAATTTCTCGGAAGAGATGTCTCAAAAGCAATTAGAACTCAAAAAGTTCTTGAGATGTTTTTTATATGAGCATGAGCGGGTAGTTGAAATGACAGATAATGCAAAAGAAATAGTCAAAGATTTATTTGATTATTTCTTAAGTAATCCATCAAAGATGTCAGAATCGTTTCAAAGTAAATCAACCAAAGATGAAGCCAGAGCAGTTGCAGATTATTTAGCTGGGATGACTGATCGATATGCAATTAAGACCCATAAAGAAATAAGTTAATCGTTTAAACTCCAATGTTTTTAAGTCCTTCATAAGTAATGTTGTTAATTTACAACATATCATAAGGATATGTAACAAAAAAATCACAATTAGCTTGCTATTTGATATGAACATTAGGGATAATGAGGGTAACTCTTCTTAATGAGAAAGTTTATTCTTAAGAAAGTTTTTTTGTTAAGGAAGTTATTTACAAATTACTTTTTTAACCTTGGTTTTAAAAGTAGTTTTAATTTTAGGAGAAATATATGAACAAGAAAATTAATCTAGCAGTTGCGGGTGCAGCTCTAGCTTTAGGTGCTTCTGCAGCTAATGCTGGAATCGTAATCCCAGCAGGTGACTGGACTTTAGATGTAAATGGTAACGTTAATGCATTCATGAACTTTAATGATGCTGACGCTGCTAAAGGTTCTACACTGACAGGTAACATTGCAAACGGCCAAGATGGCCTTGGTGAATCTGATTCACAAGGTATCAACACTGGTCTATTACCATCATGGTTAGGATTTACTGGTACTACACGTCAAAACAATACTGATGTGTCGTTTACTATTTCATTCCAACCAAATGCTTCAGATAACTCTGCGGCTGGTGATAACAAAACACCATTAAATCGTCAGTCATATTTATCATTTGGTGATAAATCATGGGGTTCTATCAAACTTGGTAAAGATATTGGTATCTTTGCTTCTGGTGCGATCCTTAACGACATGACACTATTAGGTGTTGGTTCTGCTGCTACTGGTAGATCTGGTGGTGCTACTACACTAGGTGGTATTGGTACTGGTTACGTTTATGCTGCATGGAAGGGTCAAGCTACATATACGACTCCAAACATGGGTGGATTCCAAGCTAAAGTTGGTTTAATGAATCCAAATCAAATACCTGATATAGGTACTAAAGTAACAACTAGAACTTATTCAAGTACATCAACATTCACTGGTGCAACAGCTGCATTAACTGGTTCACTTTCAGCGGCTGGAATTGTACCATCAATTTCAACAACTGTTGTGTCATCTGGTACTGTTGCTACAACAACAACTGCAAGTGACGCAGTTACTGGTGCAGATGCAAATGCAGTAAACCAAGATCGTTTTGGTATTGAAGCAGAAGCTTCATATTCATGGACTGGCGATGTTGCTGGTAAAGTATGGGTATCTGGTGCGTCATATGACGTTACACGTATTCAAGCTTCTACAACTGCAACTAAACAATCTTACGACATCACAGCATACGATGTAGGTGCTTCTTTAAGCGCTGGTAACTTTGGTCTAGTTGGTTACTGGTATGATGGTGAAGGCCTAGGTACTACACTATTCGGTAACAACGGTGTAACTGCTGGTGGTTTAGAGCGTGATTCAGACGGTGGTTATGTTCAAGCTACATATGTAATACCAACAGGTACTAAACTTGGTGTTGCTTATGGTGTTTCAAATCTTGACACAGCATCTGGTGAAACTAATGCTACTTTAGTTAAAGAAAACGAACGTTGGACAGTGGGTGCATACCATCCATTAACTAAGCACCTAAATTTAGTTGCTGAGTACAATTCAACAGAGTCGACTGGTCAAACATCATCAAACCAAATGGAGAATGATTCAATGTCTCTGGGTGCGATCTTATTCTTCTAGGACTTAAATCTTAGTAGAAGTTTGACAAGAAGTAGAATTAACTAAAAACGACATCTTCGGATGTCGTTTTTTTTTATTTATTTATTTAATCGTATAAAATAATAAGCATTAAAACTAGGTTTTAGAATATGAAGAACGATATTAATTTAATCGAATTGTTAGATCAGGCAGTAGGGCTTGTCAAGGTGAAAGAGTTCGATAAGGCTATGTCAGTTTATGAAGCAATCCTAGAAAAAGATAGCATGAATTCTCAGGCCCTTTCTCATTTATCCATAATATACTTAATGAAAGAGCGCTATATTGAAGCAATCGATATGATACATAAATCAATAAAAATTTTAAAACCAATTATTGCGGACTATCAGAATTTAGCAATAGCTTATATTGCATTGAGAGATTATGAAAATGCAATAAATGCATATGAGAATATTATTAAAATTAGTCCAAATAACTCAGAGACTTACAAACTATTAGGCAATGCACAAATAGAAGTTGCAGATAATATCGGCGCACTTGATTCATATAGAAAAGCCTATGAATTAGAGCCAGATAAATTTGAATCAATATATAATTTCGGTTCAATATTGGCTACAAGTTTGCTCCATGAAGATGCTATAAGATATCTAAGAGAAGCACAAAAAATTGATCCTAATCATATTGAATGTATGAATAAAATAGGTAGATCCCTTTCTGCAATAGGAGATACTGAGTCAGCTAAAGTTATTTATCAGAAGTTGATGATATTAGCACCAGATGCTGTAGGGCCATATACAGATTATGCATCTTGTTTATTCTTTGAAGGTAAATACGATGTGGCCATTAAGAAAGTAAAAGAAGTATTAATAAAGAAACCAAATAATGATGTTGCAAGAACTAATTTAGGACTATTCTATCTATTCAATAAAAATTTTAAAGATGGATGGAAATATATTGATTCAAGAATTTTATTAAAAAATCAGATAGATGTAACTAAAAGATACGAAATGCTAAATAGCTTTTTTGAACTGGATGTTAATAAAAAGGAATTAAAGGCAAATGAAAGAATAATTATATTAGGAGATGCAGGTATTGGCGATGTAATACTTGGATTAAGTATGCTGAAAGAATTCCAGAAAAAATTTAAAAATCTTAGTGCAGAAGTGGATTACCGTTTGGTTGATCTTTGTAAAAGATCATTTCCCCATATTGAATTTTATGCAGTTCGTGAGAATAGACATGAAATGTTAATTGATTATGATCTTAGTCTTTTTGATAAAGGTATTTATTGGGGTAGTTTAGGAAAATATCTTAGACAAAAAATATCTGATTTTCCAAAGAAAGAAATAAAATTTTTAACTCCTGATAAAGAAAAAGTTAATGAAATATGTAATAAACTAAAAAAAGATAAAGATATTATATGTGGTATTTCTTGGAAGAGTTCTGCAAACGAAGGTAGACATAAAACAGCACTGCTTGAAGATTTAAACCCAATTTTTATTCTTAAAAAAACTAGATTTTTAGATTTACAATATGAAATTAAAAAAGAGGAAGGCCGGACTAAGCTGGAAAAAGCAAAACTAATTAAAGAAAAAAATATTAAAATAGAAGATTACGAAGATATAGATAAATTTAAAGATATTGATGGCCTAACAGCATTAGTATCAAAATGTGACATCATAGTTACTTGCAGCAATGTTACTGCACATATAGCAGGTGCATTAGGAAAAAAAACATATTTATTTGTGCCCTTCCAAAGAGGTAAGCTATGGTATTGGCACGATGCAGAAGGCACAAGTATCTGGTATCCAAGCATTAAAATATTTACAGCAAAAAGCAATGGTGGCTGGGGCGAAGTATTTGAAAGAATAGCCTACACTATTAAGCAAGATCTAAAATTATGATTGTATAATTTTTAGTTCTTTAATTTTTCTTGTTACAGTATTTCTTCCAATTCCTAAAATATTTGCAGCATCTAGTTTTCGATATTTTGTATGTTCAAGAGTTTTTTCAATTAGAATTTTTTCAACTTGGCCAATAAAGAAACTATGTAAATCTGTCTTTCCATCCAGTAATTTTATTGCCAAATCCCTTGCTAAATTTTTTTGCCATTCATCAGCACCATGCATTATGTTTACTGGCTCATTTTTAAGTTCAGAAGGTAGGTCGCTAACGATTATTTGATTTCCAGGAGACATGACAGTTAACCAGTGGCATACATTTTCTAGTTGTCTTACATTACCTCTCCATTGGAGGTTTTTAAAAAACTCTAATACTTCTTTAGATAGAGATTTTGGAGTCACTTTTAACTGATTAGCACTCTTTTCTAGAAAATAATTTGATAATGTAGGGATATCTTCCACTCTTTTTCTTAGGGGAGGCACAGTGATTCTGATTACATTTAACCTATGAAATAAATCCTCCCTAAATATCCCTTCTTTGACCGACTCTTCTAAGTTTTGATGAGTTGCAGCTATCACCCTTACATCAGTATCAATAGAGTCCTGTCCACCTATCCTATAGAATTTACCATCACTTAAGACCCTTAATAGTCTTGTTTGAAGTTCCATTGGCATATCGCCAATTTCATCTAAAAATAATGTTCCTCCATCCGATTGTTCAAACCTTCCTTTACGGAGATTTTGAGCTCCAGTAAATGAACCTTTTTCATGCCCAAACAACTCTGCTTCAAGTAGATCTTTTGGAATAGCTGCAGTATTTAGAGCAATAAAAGGAGAATCTTTTCTATCACTATTATTATGAATTGCTTTTGCAACTAATTCTTTTCCTGATCCAGACTCACCATTTAAAAGAACAGTAGCAGCCGATTTACTTAATCTACCAATAGCACGAAATACTTCTTGCATAGACTGTGCTTGCCCAATAATTGCAGGGGAATGGGTGTCTAGTTCTTTAGAATTGTTCTTCTCTTTAAAATTGTTCTCTTTGGTTGTTTGCTCTAATGCTTGATGTATAACTTCTATCACTTTATCTATATCAAAAGGTTTGGCAATATATTCAAAAGCTCCTTTTTGAAATGCAGAGACAGCAGTATCGAGATCAGAATAAGCCGTCATAATAATAATTGGTATCTGTGGGAATTTTTCTTTTACTTTTGTTAAGAAATCAATCCCAGATTCATTAGGCATTCTAATATCGCTTAGAATAACGGACGGCATCTCGTGATTAAATTGATTAATTGCCTCATTGGTATTACTAAAACATTGGCAAGGTAGGTTTACCTTTGATAATGCTTTTTCGAAAACCCATCGTATAGATTTATCATCATCAAGTACCCATACTTTTTTCATTAAACTACCTCATTAATTTTTAAATTATTCTCAATTGGGAGAATTATTGAGAATGTTGTCTTACCAGGAGTGCTTGAGCAATCAATCATGCCGTTATGTTGTGTTATGAAGTTTTGGGCCAACGAAAGTCCTAATCCAGAGCCATACTCCTTACCGGAAACTAACGGATAAAAGATTTTATCCAATAATTCGCTATCAATTCCTGGACCATTATCAACAATATCTAATCGTATCGCTGTAGCATGTTTCTTTTTATGAAAAACAATTTGACTTTCCGCTCTAGTAATAAAATCAAGATTCATTTCGTTTTTTTTGTTATTTTGGAGCATTGCTTGAACTGCATTTCTTGCAACATTTAAGACAGCTTGTATTAATTTCTCTCTATCCCCAATAAATTCAGGAAGGCTTACATCATAATCTCTAGTAAGCTTTAAATGTTCTGGAAATTCTGACAATATTAGACTACGAACTCTTTCTAGAACTTCATGAATATTTGTCCTTTTATATACAGGTAACTGATGAGGGGTTAATAATTTATTCATTAGGTTCTGAAGTCGATCTGCCTCAGTAATTATTATTTGCGTATATTCTTTTAATGCCTGTTCATCTAATTCTTTTTCTAAGAGTTGGGCTGCTCCCCTTAAGCCCCCAAGGGGATTTCTTATTTCATGCGCTAAGTTTCTAAGTAATTCTGAATTTGCTTGTTGCTGAATAAACATTCTTTCTTCACGAGCTACTCTTAAGTGCTGATCCATTTGAATAAATTCTACAATAAAGTCAAATTCTTCATGTTCAATTGGGGTGATTATAAAGCTTACACAAACTATTTTATTTTGATTGGTCTTGATAAAATATTCATGCTCGCGATATGAACTTTTTTTGGACTTAGCTTGATTTAAGGCATTCTTAAAAAATTCAATTTCTTCAAAAAATAAATTAATACTTTTATTAATTACTTTTTCATGGCTCAATTCAAATAAGATTTCCGCGCTTGGATTTATATGCTTGATAGTTAAATCTTTATCACAAACAATTATTGCAGTGGCTAGGTCCTCCATTCCTTTTAAATTATTTTTAATAATCATCGTTTTAATTTTTTTTAAGCATAGGAGTCATATTATTTTTTAGATAAATAAAGGGTGGATTTTAATCCACCCTTTATTTAAAATTTATAAACTGTAATACATATCAAACTCTACTGGATGGGGTGTCATTCTTAGTCGAGTTACTTCTTCCATTTTTAAATCAATGAAGCTGTCAATAAAGTCATCAGAAAAGACTCCACCAACAGTTAAAAATTTTCTATCAACTCTTAATGCCTCAAGTGCTTCTGGCAGAGTTGCAGCAACTTGCGGTATTTTTGATTCTTCCTTAACTGTCAAATCATATAAGTCTCTTGTTTCTGCTTCACCAGGGTGAATTTTATTTTGAATACCGTCTAGACCAGCCATCATTAGAGCACTAAAAGCTAAATATGGATTTGCCATTGGATCTGGAAATCGGACTTCAATACGTCTAGCTTTATCAGATGATACATAAGGAATACGAATTGCAGCAGATCTGTTTTTCGCAGAGTATGCAAGCATAACCGGTGCTTCAAAACCAGGAACTAATCGTTTATATGAATTCGTTGATGGATTAGTTATTGCGTTTAATGCTTTACCATGCTTAATAATTCCACCAATATAATAAAGAGCAGTATCACTCAGGTTCGCATATTTTTTTCCTGCAAAAATATTTTTTCCACCCTTCCAAATTGATTGGTGAACATGCATCCCTGTTCCATTATCATTTAAAATTGGTTTTGGCATAAAGGTCGCTGTTTTACCAAATCTATGAGCTGTATTCATAACAACATATTTAAGGATTTGAGTCCAATCAGCTCTTTGAGTTAAAGAAGAGAATTTAGTACCAATTTCGTTTTGGCCTGCACCTGCAACTTCATGATGATGTACTTCAACAGGAACCCCCATTTCCTCTAATGTTAAGCACATTTCGGATCGAAGGTCTTGAAGTGAATCTACAGGTGGTACTGGAAAGTAACCGCCTTTAACTCTCGGGCGATGCCCAACATTTCCTCCATCATGCTCATTATCGGAGTCCCATTCTGCTTCTTCAGAACTAATATTTACTGAAGACCCTTTCATGCTAGAGCTCCATGTGATTGAGTCAAACACAAAAAATTCAGGTTCCGGGCCGAAGTAAATAGTATCGCCAATACCAGTTGTTTTAAGGTATTTTTCAGCGCGATTAGCTATTGTTCTAGGATCACGATCATAACCTTTTCCATCTGTTGGATCCTCAACGTTGCAGGTTAAAATTAAAGTTTTCTCTTCCATAAATGGATCGATATTAGCTGTATCAGGATCTGGCTTAAGTAACATGTCTGAGGCATTAATACCCTTCCATCCTTCAATTGAAGAACCATCAAAGGCATGGCCATCAGTAAATTTAGTCTTGTCAAAGGCTGAGGCCGGCACTGTTACATGTTGCTCTTTTCCTTTGGTATCAGTAAAACGAAGATCAATAAATTTAATTTTTTCCTGTTTAATTTTCTTTATTACATCAGCGGCAGCCATACTAAAACTCCTTAAAAATAGTTAATCTGTTTATATACATTCTAAAGCATAATTTATGCCAATATTTAATTGGCTAAAATAACCGATTTGCTCATAAAACTCATTAAATAAATAATATATGCATTATTATAATGCATTTTTAGTTAAAAATTGCACTATAATAATGCATTAAATATTTCTCTTGATATTTTTGTATTGTCAATAATAATAACCGAATGAAAGATGAAATAAAAAAATTTGCAGTTCTTGGGCATCCAATATCTCACTCCCTTTCGCCTCAAATACACCTATTATTTGCAAGAGAGTTCTCAATTAATTTAGGGTATGAAAAATTTGATACCAAACAGGATGATTTTTTGGAAAGAATTAAGAGTTTAAAAGATGAAGGTTATTATGGGCTAAATATAACTCTTCCATTAAAGTTTTCTGCATTTCAAATTTGCGATGAACTTTCAGAAAGGTCATCCTTATGTAAGTCTGTTAATACATTAACTTTTTTAGGTAAAAATATTATTGGAGATTCAACGGATGGTAGGGGATTAATAAATGATTTATCTTATAAAAAAATTGATATCAAAGGTAAAAATATTTTTTTAGTTGGTTCTGGTGGGGCTGCAAATGGAGCAATTTACGATCTTATTCAAAGCAAGCCAAAAAAAATTTTTCTAACTAATAGAACTTTTACAAAAGCAATTGAAATGAAAAAATATTGGAAATTTTTTGCTGAAAAAAACCAAGTGATTTTAGAAACAATAGATTTAGATTTTTCAAAAAAACTATATTTTGATTTGATAATAAATGCTACGTCCTCGTCCTTAACTACCCAACATTCACCCTTGCAAGAACATGCTTTTAATTGTTTAAATGATGAAGGTGCTTGCTATGACATGATGTATGGCTCTCAAACTCCATTTATGAGAGAAGCTTATAAGAAAACTAATTCAGTTTATGATGGTCTTGGAATGTTAGTTGAGCAGGCAGCAGTGAGTTTTAATATTTGGCATCAGCTAGCTCCAGCAACAGAAAATGTTAGGACTGCTTTAAAAAACTTATAAATATCTCTTTAAGTATTTACCAGTAAAGCTTTTATTATTGGATATAATTTTTTCAGGTGAACCCTCTGCGATGATTTCACCGCCACCATCACCTCCTTCAGGACCAAGATCAATAATCCAATCAGCAGTCTTGATTACATCAAGATTGTGCTCAATCACCACTAAAGTATTTCCATTGTCTCTTAATCGATGCAACACGTTAAGTAATAGTTGTATGTCAGAAAAATGTAAGCCAGTTGTTGGCTCATCTAAAATATAAAGCGTTCTGCCAGTATCTCTTTTTGAAAGTTCTAAAGCTAATTTGACTCTTTGAGCCTCACCTCCAGATAGAGTCGTTGCATTTTGTCCCAATTTAATATATCCAAGCCCTACATCTAGGAGAGTTTTTAGTTTTCGTTCAAGTGTTGGTACAGCCATAAAAAATTTATGAGCTTCTTCTACGGTAAAGCTTAAAATATTATGAATATTTTTCCCTTTGTAAAATATTTCAAGCGTTTCACGATTGTAACGGTGTCCATAACAAGAATCACATTCGACATATACATCAGGTAAAAAATGCATTTCAACTCTAATCACTCCATCACCTTCACATGCTTCACATCTCCCACCTTTCACATTGAATGAGAACCGTCCTTGATTGTAACCTCTTGCTCTACTTTCTTGGACTTTAGAAAAAAGATCTCTTATAGGCGTAAACAAACCGGTGTAAGTAGCAGGATTAGATCTCGGAGTTCTTCCGATGGGACTTTGATTTACATCGACAACTTTGTCGAAGAAATCAAACCCTTCTATATCTTCATGGCCCGCTGGCTCTAAATTACTTCGGTAAAGATGTTTTGCCACAGCATTATAAAGTGTGTCATTAATGAGCGTAGATTTACCACTACCAGAAACTCCGGTCACACAAGTAAATAAGCCTATCGGGAGATTTAAAGTAATATTTTTTAAATTATTACCAGAAGCTTTTGTAATTTTAAAAAAAGAATTATCAGGTAATTTTATTTTTTTTGAAACTGTAATTTTTTTTTGCCCACTTATGTATTGGCCAGTCAGTGAGTTTATATTGGTAGCGATTTCCTTAGGGAGGCCTTGAGCAACAATTTCACCACCGTGCACCCCAGCACCAGGGCCAATATCTACTACATAATCAGCCGACATAATTGCATCATAATCATGCTCAACAACAATCACTGTATTACCTATATCTCGAAGATTTCTAAGTGTCTCTAAGAGCTTGTCGTTATCTTTTTGATGGAGCCCAATAGATGGTTCATCTAAAACATACATTACTCCCGTTAAACCACTACCAATTTGTGAAGCCAATCTAATTCTTTGAGCCTCTCCACCTGAAAGGGTGTCAGCAGACCTTGAAAGAGATAAATAATCAAGACCAACATTTATTAAAAAATTAAGTCTATTTTTTATTTCTTGAATTATTTTGCTCGCAACTTGAGCACGAAATCCTAATAGTTTTATATCATTGAAAAATTTTAAGGTTTTTTTAAGAGGTAATTTGCATACTTCATGGAGATTTAAATCACTAACTAATACATTCCTCGCCTCAATCTTTAAACGTGTTCCCTTACATGTAGGACATTCTTGATTACTTAAATATTTTGCTAATTCATCTCGAACAGAGCTCGAATCTGTATCTTGGTAGCGTCTTTTAAAGTTATTTATTACCCCTTCAAAAGGATGCTTTTTTGAATTGATAGTTCCTTGCTCATTGAAATAATTAAATTCTATCTGCTCTTTATCACTTCCAAATAAAATAATATTTTGAATTCTTTCTTGGAGTTCTTGGTAAGGCGTTTCAAGATCAAAACTATAATGTTGGGCAAGACTATTTAACATTTGATAGTAAAACTGATTTCGCTTATCCCACCCCTTAATAGCTCCGGATGACAAAGGTAGCTGTGGAAAAGCTACAACGCGAGATGCATCAAAGAAATTTTTATGCCCCAAACCATCACAATCAGGACAAGCCCCCATTGGATTATTAAAGGAAAACAATCTTGGTTCTAGTTCAGTTAGGGCATACTCACAATGTGGACAGGAAAATTTTGCAGAGAATAGTTGCGTTTCTTTAGTATCCATATTGATGGAAATAATTTTTCCATCAGCAAGTTTCAAACCTGTTTCGACTGATTCAGTAATGCGCTGTTTGATATCAAGATGAATTTTTATACGATCAATTACAACATCTAATTGATGCTTTGTATTTTTTTGTATAGCGGGAATATTGTCTATTTCATAAATGGTCCCATCTAGTCTAATTCTTATAAAACCTTGTGCCCTTAACTCATCAATTAAATCTAAATGACTACCTTTACGATTGTTTACTACGGGGGCAAGTAACATAATTTTTGTATCTTTTTCAAGAGATAGTAGTTGGTCAACTATTTGGGAAACTGTTTGTGCTTCAAGTTTTATTTTATGGGTAGGACAATAAGGATCTCCTGCGCGTGCATAGAGTAAGCGAAGGTAGTCGTGAATCTCAGTTACAGTTCCAACGGTTGACCTTGGATTATGTGAAGTTGATTTTTGTTCTATAGAGATTGCAGGTGACAGCCCTTCAATCATATCTACATCAGGTTTATTCATTCGGTCTAGAAATTGCCTAGCATAGGCTGACAAGGATTCAACATATCTTCTTTGCCCTTCAGCATATAGAGTATCAAAGGCTAGAGAAGATTTTCCAGAGCCAGATAATCCCGTAATAACTATTAATTTATTTCTAGGAAGATCTAAGGAAATATTTTTTAAGTTATGGGTTCTAGCCCCTTTAATTTTAATATAATCCATTTAATTTTATCTTTTTTAAGGAGCAACCTGATATTATATTTTATAATCTCTAATTTAGAAACTAAAGTTTTGTTATTCATAGGTATATATAATAAGAATGTCACCATTAGAAATTAAATCTAGCGTTCTTTTAGCTTCGATTTACTCACTCCGAATGCTTGGAATTTTTTTAATTCTCCCTATCTTTTCCATTTATGCTTCGGAGCTATCAGGGCGGCCTACAGAATTTCAAATTGGTTTAGCTTTTGGTATTTATGGGCTAACTCAAGCTATTCTTCAAATTCCGTTTGGAATGACTTCAGATCGGCTAGGAAGAAAACCAGTAATTTATTTTGGTTTATTATTATTTATAATTGGGTCATTTATTGCGGGGATATCTGACCATATTGAAGGGGTTATTATTGGACGAGCAATTCAAGGATCTGGAGCAATTTCAGCAGTTTTAACTGCTTTTTTATCTGACCTAACTAGTGATAAAAGTCGAACTAAAGGAATGGCAATTATTGGAGTATCAATTGGCCTAACATTTGCATTATCATTAGTGATTTCACCAATATTGAATAACCTTATTGGTGTTCCAGGTATATTCTTACTAATGGGAATTTTAGCTTTTATTGCTTTAGGAATTGTAAAATTTTTTATTGATGAGCCTTTGGATAAGAAAAAAATTGATTCTGAAAATGCTAGCGGTATAAAAACTATTTTAAAGGATTTTGATTTAAATCGACTTAATTTTGGAATTTTCGTACTCCATGCTTCCCAAATATCGATGTTTATGGCAATTCCCTTTTATTTAATAAATCAAGGCGAGATTCCATTAAATCAACATTGGGTAGTTTACTTAGCAGTTTTGGCCATATCTTTTATTTTTTTAATACCTATGATTATTTTTTCGGAGAAAAATAATAAAACTAGAGAATCTTTTATATTTTCAATTGCTTTATTATTTGTAACGCAATTCTTATTTATATATTTTTCTAATGACATTGTTGGCATCATAATAGCTTTAATATTTTATTTTATTGGGTTTAACTATCTAGAGGCTTCTTTACCTAGTTTAGTTAGTAAGTTGGCACCAATTCAAAGAAGAGGTTTAGCATTAGGGGTGTATAATAGTTCGCAATCGCTAGGTATTTTTGTAGGCGGGACACTTGGCGGCTTGATTGCAAATTTTTATGGCTATCAAGGTACTTTTTTATTTTGCAGTCTACTGATAATGATTTGGTTATTTTTGTCAATAACCATGAAAATGCCAATTAAAAATAATGAGTAAAACTTATAACTACATATGTATCAGAAAATAGTAATTAATTTAATAACAATATAGAAATAGGAGAAAATATGCCATCAGTTAATAAAGTAATGTTGCTTGGTAATCTAGGAAGGGACCCTGAAGTCAGAACATTTCCTAATGGAGATTCTGTATGTAATTTTAGCATTGCTACTAGCACATCATGGAAAGACAAAGCTACGGGCGAGAAAAAAGAAAAAACAGAGTGGCATAATATTGTAATGTATCGAAAATTAGCTGAAATTGCAGGTGAATATCTTAAGAAAGGAAGTTCTGTTTTTGTTGAAGGAAGCCTTCAAACAAGGAAGTGGCAAACCAAAGAGGGCCAAGATAGATATACGACCGAAGTTGCAGCAGACACTATGCAAATGTTGGGAGGCAAAGATAGTCGCAACAGTGCTTCAAGTAGTTCTGATAATAATTTTAATCAAGAACCAGAAAGGGTAAATAAACAAGAAACTAGCTCAGTCCCATCAGGTGAGCCGACTATTGAACTTCCAGAAGACGATATTCCTTTTTAATTAAGGGATTTAGAAAATGCCTTTATACGACTACCTATGTTCTCATTGCGAGCATCAAGATGATGTGCTTGGTAAACTATCAGATGCCCCGGTATTAGATTGTCCAGCTTGCAAGAATAAAACATTTAATAAGCAAGTATCTGCACCTCACTTCAAATTAAAGGGGTCGGGCTGGTATGAAACAGATTTTAAAAATAAACCTAAGCCTGAAGGCAATAAGAAAAGTAATGAAAAAACTACAAAATTGACTAAAACTGAGGCTTCAAAAAATAATGATTAAAAAAAACTTTTTAACTGGCTTGTTGGTCCTTATTCCATTAATCCTGACTTTTTGGGTTCTTTTTTCTTTGATCAAGTTCTTGGATCAAATATTATTCTTACTCCCAGAAACCTTAAGACCCGATTATCTTTTAGGAACTGAAATATTGGGGTTCGGTGTTATTTTGACGTTCATTGTTATATTAGTTACAGGCATAATCGCCAATAACTTTTTTGGAAAAAAAATTATTGGCTTATACGAGGTTCTTCTTAATCGGCTTCCTTTTGTTAAGACAGTTTATAAAAGTATTAAACAAGTTTCAGACACTTTACTTTCAAGTTCGGGCGAAGCATTTAGTAAGGCAGTTTTAATTGAGTTTCCAATTGCAGGCACATATACTTTCGCATTCATTACTGGAGAGCCTGATGAAAGAATAACAAAAGACATAAAAGGGGATTATGTAAATGTATACGTACCAACAACACCTAATCCAACATCAGGATATACATTAATGGTTCCAAAAAATAAAGTTGTTGAGTTAGATATTAGTGTGGACCAAGTTCTGAAATATGTTATTTCAATGGGCGTAGTTCCTACAGATAAAAAACTTAAACAAAAAAAATAATTACTTTAAAAGAGAATTTAGATGAGAACGCATTATTGTGGTGAATTAAATAAAAGTCATGAACATAAAGAAGTGATTCTTTGTGGATGGGCTCACAGAAGAAGAGATCATGGAGGTGTTATTTTTATCGATTTAAGAGATAGCGAGGGCTTAGCCCAGATAGTTATTGATCCAGATACTCCTGATGCATTTAAAATTGCTGAAACAATCAGAAATGAATTTGTGTTGAAAGTTACGTGTAAGGTTAGACTTAGACCTGAAGGAACGATTAATTTAAATCTTCCTTCAGGAGAAATTGAAATGTTAGCATCCAAAGTTGAGATTTTAAATGAATCTTTAACCCCCCCATTTATGCTTGATGATGAAACAGTTTCAGAAGCTGTAAGGCTTGAATATCGTTTTATAGATTTGAGACGTGATGTTATGCAAAAAAATCTTAGGCTAAGGAATAATACTTCAAAAAGCGTAAGGAATTTTTTAGACAAGGAAGGGTTTATTGAGTTAGAAACTCCAATATTGAATCGAAGTACTCCTGAGGGAGCACGAGACTATTTAGTTCCATCAAGAGTTCACCATGGAGAATTTTTTGCCTTGCCGCAATCTCCGCAATTATTTAAACAAATTTTAATGGTGTCTGGTTTTGATCGATATTATCAAATTGCTAAATGCTTCAGAGATGAGGACTTGAGAGCTGATCGGCAACCCGAATTTACTCAAATTGATATTGAAGCATCTTTTATTGATGAAGAAAGTATTATAGAAATTTCTGAAAATATGATCCGACAAACTTATTCAGAAGTCTTAAATATAAATTTGCCAACATCATTTCCTAAATTATCATATAAGGAATCAATGTCCCGTTATGGTTCTGATAAGCCTGATTTAAGAGTTACTCTTGAACTAACTGAAATGACTGAAGAAATGAAAAATGTAGATTTTAAAGTATTTTCTTCTGCTGCAAATATGGAAAATGGGAGAGTAGCTGCATTAAGAGTGCCAGGTGGTTCAGATCTATCTCGTTCAGAAATTGATGCTTATACTGAATTTGTAAAAATTTATGGTGCTAAAGGTTTAGCCTATATTAAAGTTAAAGACAAGACTCAGCTAAACGAAGAAGGACTTCAAAGCCCGATTGTTAAGAATATTAATACCAAGGCATTAGAAGCAATAATTAATAAAACCGACTCAGAAAATGGTGATTTAATTTTCTTTGGTGCAGATAAAGCGAAAATAGTAAATGAGGCTATGGGAGCCCTTAGGGTTAAAATTGGGCATGAAAAAAAACATCTTAATGATGTTGAATGGGCACCATTATGGGTAGTTGATTTTCCAATGTTTGATTATGATGAAACTTCAAAGACTTGGAATGCTCTGCACCATCCATTTACGGCGCCACAGGATGGACATGAGAAATATTTAGATTCAGATCCTGGGAAATGTTTATCAAAAGCATATGATATGGTAATAAATGGTTGGGAAATGGGTGGTGGTTCTATTCGTATTCATAAATCTGATCTTCAATCTAAAGTATTCAAAGCACTAGGAATATCAGAACAAGAAGCCAAAGATAAATTTGGATTTTTATTAGATGCATTAAAATATGGTGCCCCACCTCATGGAGGAGTTGCATTTGGATTAGATAGAATAGTAACTTTGTTGGCAGGCTCTGATTCGATTCGAGATGTGATAGCTTTTCCGAAAACACAAAAGGCTCAGTGCTTAATGACACAATCACCCAACCGAGTTGATGAAAAACAATTGCAAGAATTACATATTAGGGTAAGGCCTTCAAGTTCAGAGCAAAAGAATGATTAGTGGAATTAATCACTATAATCTTAGATCGGGAGCTAAGATGATGGAAGACTTAAAAGTTTTTTATATTGAAATTGTTGGGCTCCAGTTAGGTACTAGGCCTCCATTTAAAAGTAATGGCTATTGGCTAAATGCTGGACAAAAAGATATTTTACATTTAAGCGAAACAAAAGAAAATGATGATAATCCTGCTAATACAAAAAGTACTTTCGATCATATGGCCTTTACAGCAGAGGATAAAGATAAATATATTAAAATTTTAGAAAAAAATGAAATAAATTTTCATTTTCGCGTGGTACCTGAAATAGGGACTGAGCAGATTTTTTTTAAAGACCCAGCTGGAAACGGGATAGAATTAATTTTTTGTAAAACATGATTAAGGACATAGGATGTCTGAAAACAAAAAAGTAAAAATATATATAGGTTTTGATCAAAGAGAAGCTATTGCATATCATGCTTTTGTTCAAAGCCTTATTGATCATGCTTCAATTCCATTAGATATAACTCCTCTAGCAGTCAAAACATTAAAAGGTTACGAAGAAAAGCATGAGGACAAAAGTAACGACTTTGTTTACTCACGTTTTTTAACTCCATATTTAAATGATTTTAAAGGTTGGGCTATTTTTGTTGATGGAGATATGATTTGTCAGAAAGATATTAAAGAATTACTCGACTTACGTGATGATTCAAAAGCTTTACAAGTAGTTAAACATGATTATAAAACAAAAGCACATCAAAAATATTTAGGAAATATCAATCAAGATTACCCAAGAAAAAATTGGTCTAGCGTTATTTTATGGAACTGTGAACATCCTAAACATAAGCTTTTAACACCAGATTTTATTGCTAATCAGTCAGGAAAATATCTACATCGCTTTTCTTGGCTTACGGATGATGATATTGGAGAATTACCTAAAGAATGGAATTGGCTTGCAACCGAATATCCAAATAATGAACAAGCAAATATCATTCATTACACATTAGGAACTCCATGCTTTAAAGATTATAGAGATACAGAGATGTCAGACATATGGCTAAAAAAACATAAGAGAGTTAATGACGGGATGGAGGAATAAATTATGAAAAGTTATCGTAAAGAATTATGGTTTAATGCCCCTGATAGAATGCATTTCACTAATATAACATCTGAGATTAGATCTTGTTTGGATGAAAGCAATATTAAAGAAGGTTTTGTTCTAGTCAATGCAATGCATATCACAGCAAGTGTGTTTATTAATGATGATGAATCTGGTTTGCATCATGACTACAAAAAGTGGCTAGAACATCTGGCGCCACATGAGCCTGTTAGCGGATATCGTCATAACGATACTGGAGAAGATAATGCTGATGCACATATGAAAAGACAAGTTATGGGAAGAGAGGTTGTAGTTGCTATTACTAATGGCCAGTTAGATTTTGGCCCCTGGGAGCAAATCTTTTACGGAGAGTTTGATGGTAGGAGAAAAAAAAGAGTTTTAGTAAAAATTATTGGCGACTGAATAAATTTTAAAAATGACTAAAAATTTAAAAAAATTAAATGATGATAATTTAGAAAAATTTAATAAAATCATTTTGACATTAAAGAATTCATTAAAAAAAGCTCCTAAGAACTATAATCTTCATATCAGTCTTGGTAATGAATATTTAAAATTAAGGAGATTCGAACTTGCATTTCAGAGTTATCTTTTAGCATATAATTTAGAGCCAAAAAATGCAGACATTTCAGTTTGTATAGGTATTTTTCATAGAGAAGTTGGAAATTATAATGATGCAGCTTCCGCCTTATTGCATGCGATAGAATTAGATAAAAATTGTATAAAAGCATATGTAGATTTAAGTGATGTTTATTTTAATTTAGGTCGGCATAAAGAAGGTTTAGAGTATCTATATAAAGTAGATGGAGTTATTCAATTTGATGTTGATAATGGATTTTCTGTTCTTAAAGGTAATATTTAAATGCAAAGAGATAAAGAAAAAATTGATTCTGGGCCAAGCTTTATAGGTAGTTGGAACTTAGAAAATCCTGATTTGTGTAGAGATATAATTAATTTTTTTGAAAAAAATAAAGATAAGCAGGTTCAAGGAGAGAGTGCAACTGGACTTGATTTAGAAAGAAAGAATTCTATAGATATGCCTGTATACCCGGCAGAACTAACTTTACCTTCACATAAAATTTTTAATGATTATATGCAGCATCTTTATGGATGCTACATGGATTATGCTGCTCAATGGCCATTCCTTAAAACCAATTTTCCAAAATTAGATATTGGGGCGTTCAATATTCAGAAATATAATCCTGGTGGGCATTTTGCTAAAGTGCATTCTGAAAGAGTACATATATCATCATTACATCGATTATTTGCATTTATGACATATCTAAATGATGACTTTAAAGGGGGTAAAACAAGCTTTATTCATCACAATATAGATATCAAACCAATAAAAGGTAAAACTTTAATATGGCCAGCGGAGTGGACCCATGCTCATAAAGGAAATATCGTAGAATCAGGCACAAAATATATAGCTACTGGCTGGATACACCTCCCCATACCATCTTAAGCTTTAAATTTCTAAGTAATAAGTAAAAATATCTTAGCCTATATTTAGGTGATTTAACTGTTAAAATAATTATTTTAAAGTTTTGGTAGGTATTAAGATTATGGCGGGCCACTCAAAATGGGCAAATATCCAACATCGAAAAGGCAGGCAAGATGCCAAACGTGGGAAAATTTTTACAAAATTAGTGAAAGAAATTACAGTAGCTGCTCGATTGGGCGGAGGAGATGTAAATTTTAATCCACGATTAAGAACTGCAGTCAGTTCTGCTAAAGAAGAAAGTATGCCAGCTGAAAATATTACTAGAGCCATAAAGCGAGGAACTGGTGAGTTAGAAGGTGTAAATTATGAAGAAATTCGCTATGAAGGTTATGGGGTTAATGGCGCTGCAATTATTATTGATTGTTTGACTGATAATAAGCAACGTGCAGTAGCAGATGTTAGATTAGCTTTAAGTAAGAATGGCGGAAACTTAGGTACCGATGGCTCTGTTTCATATTTATTTAAACATTGTGGAGATATTCTTTTTGCTCCTGGCTTTAATTCAGATGAATTAGCAGAAATTGCAATTGATTTAGGCGCTGAAGATATTATTAATAATGATGATGGCAGCGTTGAGATAATTACACCTCCAAATGAATTTTTAAATATCAAAGAAGGATTTGATAAAGTAAATCTTAAATACGAATTTGCTGAATTAACAATGAAAGCTGAAATTGAAACTGAATTAAAGGGATCTGACGGGGAGAAGATGAGAAGAATTTTAGATTTTCTTGAGGATTTAGATGATGTCCAAGAAGTTTATACAAATGTTGTAATAGAGGATGAGTAATTAAAATTACTAATAAAATTCTTGGGATTGATCCAGGATTGAGAGTTACAGGATATGGTGTAATATCTAATTCATCTGGAATTATTTCCTATGAAGCAAGTGGAGTAATTAAAACAACTAATCAAGATAGTGACCTGGCTTCTCGGATTAAAATAATTCTTTTAGGGTTGGATGAGGTGATTTGCAAATTTAAACCAAATTGCGTAGCAATTGAGAAAGTTTTTGTAAACGTAAATCCTCAATCTACTTTATTGCTAGGACAAGCAAGAGGGGCAGCAATTAGTGCGGCAGTTCTGCAGAACCTTGACGTATTTGAGTACACTGCCTTGCAAGTTAAAAAATCAGTTGTAGGAATGGGCCATGCAAGCAAATCTCAAGTTCAAATAATGGTTCAAAAATTATTAAATCTTCCATCAGTACCAAGTCAAGACTCAGCAGATGCTTTAGCTTGTGGTATTTGCCATGCTAATATTAGTGGGAGCTTAGCAAAATTTGGAACAGGGAATCGAATGAAATCTGGAAGAATAATATGATAGGACGAATTCAAGGACATTTACTAGAAAAAATACCTCCTATGATCTTGTTAGATTGTCATGGTGTTGGTTATGAAGTTGAAGTTTCAATGCCAACATTTTATGATTTACCTGAAATAGGTTCAGAAGTTACATTACTAACTCATTTTATTGTTCGAGAAGATGCTCAATTATTATTTGGCTTTGCCTCTATTCAAGAGCGTAAAATATTTAGATTATTAATTAAAGTTAACGGTGTTGGTGCAAAAGTTGCATTATCAATTCTTGGGGGTATGACTGTCGATGAGCTTATGCTGGCAATTACTGATCAAGATTCTGATTTATTAATTAAAATTCCAGGAATAGGTAAAAAGACTGCAGAGCGATTAGTTCTAGAATTAAAAGATAAGTTTAAAGAGGACCAAATAAAAATAACATCAAATAAAGAGCCAACAACACTTCAAGATATACAAAATGCATTAATTGCATTAGGTTACAGCTCAAAAGATGTTATTAGTGTTACTAAAGAATTAGCTTTAGATATTTCATTAAATGATGGAATAAGGCAAGCATTAAAGCTGTTATCTAAAAACCTATAGTGATTTAATATAATGATTGAACCAGATAGATTCATAGATTCATCAACTCCAGATAATATAGAGGAGAGTTTTGAGCGCGCATTAAGGCCAAAGAAACTCGATGAATATGTCGGACAGGAGAAAATTAGGGAGCAGCTAAAAATTTTTATTGATGCTGCCAAAAAAAGAAATGAAGCTTTGGATCATGTTTTGTTGTTCGGCCCCCCAGGGCTTGGCAAAACAACTTTAGCTAACATTGTTGCAAAAGAGATGGGCGTAAATTTACGTCAAACTTCTGGACCAGTCCTTGAGAAAACTGGAGATCTAGCAGCCTTGTTATCAAATTTAGAAGAAAATGATGTTCTTTTTATTGACGAAATTCATAGACTATCTCCAGTTATTGAGGAGATTCTTTATCCAGCAATGGAAGATTATCGTCTAGACATTATGATTGGAGAGGGGCCATCAGCGCGTTCAGTAAAACTTGAATTACCTCCTTTTACTCTAATTGGCGCAACAACAAGAGCTGGGATGCTTACTAATCCTCTTAGAGATAGATTTGGTATCGTTTCTAGATTAGAGTTTTATTCGAGACAAGAGCTAACTAAAATTGTTATTCGGTCTGCAGGCCTTTTAGAAGTTAAAATTGATAATGAAGGCGCAAATGAAATTGCCAATAGATCAAGAGGTACACCAAGAATTGCAAATCGACTTTTGAGGCGGGTTAGGGATTTTGCTGAAGTAAAGTCTGAAGGAAGAATCAATAAAGTAATAGCTGACGATGCTTTAAAAATGCTTGATATTGATTTGATTGGATTGGACTTAATGGATAGAAGTTTTTTGCTTGCAATTATTGAAAAGTTCTCCGGTGGACCTGTAGGCCTTGATAATATTGCAGCTGCTATAGGGGAAGAAAAAGAAACTATTGAGGATGTAATTGAGCCTTATTTAATTCAGCAAGGTTATTTAATGCGAACACCAAGAGGAAGATTAGCTTCCCCAAAAACATATGAGCACTTTGGTTTAAAGCATTCTAAAAAAGATATAAATAATACCTGATGGAAAGAGTAATATTTGAATGGAATACAAGGGTATATTTTGAGGATACTGACAGTGGGGGCGTTGTTTATCATGCTAATTATTTGAAATTTATGGAGAGGGCGAGAACTGAATGGTTAAGAAGTCTTGGACTAAATCAAATAAAATTAAAAAAAGAGGATAAAATGATGTTTATTGTCCGAAAGGTTGATATCCAATATAAAATACCAGCAAGGTTTAATGACGAACTACTAATACAAACTGACTGTGTCAAAATTACTGATTATTCAGTTTTGCTGAAACAAAATATTTTGAGGGATAAGCAAACAATCACTGAAGGTAAAGTTGAAATTGTTTGTATTAATTCAGAACTTTTCAAGCCTATACGTATTCCAAAAATGGCTAAACAACTTATGGAGATAATATAATGGTAGGAAGTGATTTATCGTTTTTTTCACTAATATTAGGTGCTAGCTTACCTGTCCAGATTGTGATGTTAATTTTAATATTTGCTTCAGGTATGTCCTGGAAATATATTTATTTAAAAATAAAGGTGCTAAAAAGTACGGAAGAAAATACAGATGAATTCGAAAAATTTTTCTGGTCTGGTGGTGATTTAGGCCAGCTGTACAAATCTTTAGGAACAATACATGGGGACATGAATGGCCTAGCAACAATTTTTAAGGCGGGCTATAAAGAATATATTAGTCAAAAAGATTCAAGGGCTTTCGATAAAAAAAGCATAGAGAGTGTCCGAAGAGCAATGAGTGCAAGTTATAACAGGGAAGTAGATTCACTTGAGAGACACTTACCGTTTCTTGCATCTGTTGGGTCTGTCAGCCCATATATAGGTTTGTTTGGTACCGTATGGGGCATAATGAATGCGTTTATTGGGCTTTCAAATGTTGCGCAGGCTTCCTTAGCTCAAGTAGCACCTGGTATAGCAGAAGCTCTAATTGCAACAGCTATTGGATTATTTGCTGCGATTCCTGCCGTTATTGCATACAATAGATTTGCCGCTAAAGTTGACCGATTATCTATTAGATATGAAAGCTTTATGGAGGAATTTATAAATACAATAGATCGTAAAGGATAAATTCTATGAAGAAAAGAAGGTTAATGAATCAAATCAATGTAGTCCCATACATTGATGTAATGTTGGTATTACTTGTAATTTTTATGGTGACGGCCCCAATGACTAATCCAGGAGTTGTTGACTTACCTAAAGTTGGACAATCCCTGAAACAACAGGTTGCTCCGATAGTCATATCAATAAAAAAAGATGCTTCAACTGAAATAAAGGGTAAAAAATATAAAAAAGATGCTTTATTAGCCTATGTTAAAAAATCTCTTGATAAAAATCCTGAACAATCAGTGGTAATTGCCGCTGACAAAAAAGTCCAATATCAAGAAGTAATTATTGTGATGGACTTACTAAAACAGAATGCAATTAATAAAGTTGGCTTATTGCTTAAACCAGAAAAGTAATTCATGAATATTCCTCAATTTAATTTTGATTTAATTCGCAATTCAAATTTTTGGGCTTTTATTAAAAATGATGATAATTTACAAGCAAATTTATTTTCTTTTTTAATTCATTTTGCGTTATTCATTTTTATGATTTTTTCAATTCAATGGCAAACAAAAATTCCCAACTTTGCAGAAGTTGAGCTTTGGGATGCAGTCCCAACACAGATAAAAAATCAGCAGATAAAAACAAAACCAATAAAAAATAAGCAGATAAAAAAAAATAAATTATTACCTCCAAAAATAGATAATCAACAATTAAAGCTGAATGAAGAAGCAGAGATTAAGTTAAAGAAGAAGAAAGCAATAGCAAAAAAGAAAGCAATAGCAAAAAAGAAAGCAATAGCAAAAAAGAAAAAACTAAAAGAAATAAAAAAACTTCAAGCAAAATTATTAAAGCAAGAAGAGATAGAGAAACTTCAAGATAAAGTTCTGGAAGAAGAAAAATTAGAAAAAATAAAAGATAAATTACTTGAGCAAGAAAAAATTGAGAAACTACAAGACTCCCTTAGGGATGATGAGTTAAAAAAGAAGCCCACCATAGCAATTGAAGCTGATAAAGAAGTTTTAGCTGGAATTAATTCAGGCGAGCTAGATCGTTTTAAGGCTTTAATACAGCAAAAAATTCAACAAAATGTTAATAATCAGTTATGTGGTCTTGATAGAGTTGAATTGGAATTTGAAATATCTTTAATGCCAACAGGAGACTTAATAGGAGAACCAAAAATGACGCAATCAAGTAAAATTGCAAGTTGTGATGCTGCAGTTGAAAGAGCAATCCTCCAATCTCAACCACTTCCGATTCCTAAAGATAAAAAATTATTTAAACGATTAAAAGATCTTAAATTAAAATTCCATCCAAATGGGCATTATGATTTATAAGATAATTTAATAATTATTTTAATTAAAAGTGTTAACGTATTAATTTAATATAACGGACTATAAAATTATGATTTATCGAATTTATTCTTTGTTTGTTGGGATTTTATTATTATTTTCAACTTCAATTTATTCGTTAGAAGTGATTGAAATTCTTGGAGGTAAAGCAAGTGAGATACCAATAGCAATTGTCCCTTTTGAAGGGCTTAATAATACTGGTGGGCAAAAAGCTCATCAAATTATTTCATCTGATCTTAATCGTACCGGCCTATTTAGACCTCTAAATACAAGTGGTATATCTAATCCACCAAGCAGTGATATTAATATAAATTATACAAAATGGTCGGCAATAGATGCTCAATTTATAGTTGTTGGCAGAGTTGAATCTGAAAATTCTTTTTCAGGAAATATAAAAATTACATGGAGCTTGATAGATATATTTAAAGAGAAAACTGTTGTCACAATGAGGTATATTGGAAAGAAATCTCAATATAGGGCTATTGCACATAAAGTATCAGATAATGTGTATGAGCATCTAACTGGTAGTAAGGGTGTTTTCCATACTAAAATAGCATACGTTAAAAAAGTTAATAATAAAAAATATAGTTTAAATGTTGCAGATTTCGATGGGTATAACTCTAGACCCATCTTGAATACAACTCAGCCCATTATTTCACCAAGATGGTCCCCAGATGGGGAAAAGATTGCTTATGTTTCATTTGAAAAAAAGAAGCCTGTTATATATATCCAGAATCTTAAAACAGGTAAAAGAACTTTATTGGCAAACTTTAAGGGTAATAATAGTGCACCAGCATGGTCACCAGATAGCAGAAAGTTGGCCATAGTATTAACTTATAATCAGAATTCACAAATTTATACAATTAATGCAGATGGAACGGGTATTAAACAATTAATGCGTTCTAATGCAATTAATACAGAGCCATCATGGGCTCCAAATGGAGAAGATATTTATTTTTCTTCTAATCGAGGAGGTAACCCTCAGATCTATAAAATTAATATAAATGATGATGAAATTAGCAGGGTAACCTATGAGGGAAAGTATAATCTAAGCCCCAGCATATCTTACGATGGAAAATTATTGATTTTTCTTACAAATGACCAAGGAAAGTTTAAAGTAGCAATTCAAAACCTTATTTCCAATCAAGTTTTAAAAATTTCGGAAGGACCAGCAGACGAATCACCGATATTTGCTCCAAATGGTCATTTAGTATTATTTACCTATAAAGATTATGGGAAAACTACAAAAATTGGTACAGTATCAATAAATGGATTAAAGAGATTGCCTATAAATGTTGGAAGCTCGATAATACAAGAGCCTACATGGGGCCCAATAACAAATTAATATTTACCGTATTTTATTGATATGTATCGAATTTACTAAGTCTTAATTATTAATTTGTGTTACAGTATCAACGACATACAGATTTTACTTAATGGAATGGAGGAATTACAATTGAAAAAATCATTACTTTTATTATCACTAGTGGCAACTCTGGGTGCAGGATGTAGCTCTACACCATTAGATGCTCCAGCAGACCCTTCAGCTTCTAATTCTAATTATTATGGCGTTGATGCAGCAACGGCAGAGGCTTTGGGACTAGAAGAGCTTAGAGGAAATCAACTTCTTTCTCAAAGAAGTGTATTTTTTGATTTTAATAAATATGATATTAAACCTGAGTTTCAAGACTTAATTGGAGCACATGCTCAGTATTTAAATAATCATGAGGCTGCAAGAATGATTATTAAAGGCAATGCTGATTATAGAGGTTCGCATGAGTATAATTTATCTTTAGGGCAGAAGCGTTCGGTAGCAGTTAAAGATGCTTTGAATGCTCTAGGCGTTGATGATGCACAAATTGAAACAATAAGCTATGGTGAAGAATATGCTAACCAAGAATGTCAGGCTGATGCATGTGGACAGGATAGACGCGCTGATATTACTTACGAAGTAGAATAGATTTAATTTATAGCGGGTTTTATGAAAAAATATTTATTGGTTGGTCTTGTATTGTTCTCAAATTATGTGTTTGCATTATTCGAGGATGAAGAAGCTAGAAAAAAGATTAATGATATGCAAGATCAACTAAATAATATTGAAAAATCACTAGAATTCAAGATTAATCAGAAATTTTCAAAAAATTTATCAAAATATAGTTCAGAATTAAATGAGCTACACGATATTATCTCAAAGTTGATTGGCGATGTAGAGGTCTTGCAATTCGAGCTTAAAAATTCAAAAGAAAGACATAAGGTACTTTACCAAGAGTTAAATGACAGAATTTTAAAACTTGAATCTTCAGCTAAAAATAAAAATATACCCCAAGACAAACTTAATGAAGTGCTTGAAAAGATTCCTCAAGGTGAAATGAAATTAAAATCTGAAGAGGTTTTAGAACAAAATGTTGATCTAGTGCCTTTGGTTGATAAAAATATTGAGCTTGATGAATATGCAGAAGCAGATTTATTAGTTAAGGCAACAAGATATAAAGAGGCTTTCGAAGCTTTTGATAAATTCATAGTCACTTATCCAAATTCTGATTTATTACCGAAAGCAAAATATAGTCTTGGTTATTCTCAGTGGGCACTAAAAAATTATAATGCTGCAATTAAAACATACTCAAAAATAATACAGCTTCATACTAATAGTGAAATAATTCCAGATGTTATTTATGGTATTGCCAATTGCGAGATTCAATTAACTAGAATTACGAAGGCTAAAAAAACTTTAAGAAATTTAATAAGCAAATACCCACAGGCTGAAATCATTGAAAAGGCTAAAAAAAGACTTAAAGCATTAGAGTCAATTAACCTTTAATACTACCCATATATTAAATTGAGCCCCAAGTGCAGAAATTAAAAGTTAATGAGATTTTTTATTCACTTCAGGGTGAATCATCCAATGTTGGTCTCCCAACAATTTTCATCAGATTAACGGGTTGTCCTATGCGCTGTAGTTATTGTGATACGGAATATGCTTTTAACACTGGGGATAATTTTACTATTGATCATATTATAGAGACTATCTCTCAGTATAAAGCTAAAAATGTAACAGTCACCGGTGGGGAGCCACTAGCCCAAAAAGAATGTTGGGATCTTTTGAAGCGTCTTTGTGATGAGGGATACTCAGTATCTTTGGAAACTGGTGGTGCAATTTCCATAGGAAACATTGATAAAAGGGTAAAAATAATTTTAGATATTAAAACGCCAGGATCAGGCGAAGATAAAAACAACTTTTGGGAAAATCTAGAATTGATAAAACCACAAGATGAAATAAAATTTGTTATAGCTGATATGAAAGATTACATTTGGGCTAAAGAAATTTTAATTAGAGAGAAACTAAATGAAAAGGCATTAATATTATTTTCTCCAGTTTTTAACGATATTAATCCAAAAGATCTTGCCGAGTGGATTTTAAAAGATCAATTACCAGTTAGATTTCAAATTCAACTCCATAAAATTATATGGGGGGAAGTACCAGGTGTCTAAAAAAGCAATAATATTATTGTCAGGGGGGTTAGATTCATCAACAGTTCTTGCGATAGCAAAAGCCGAAGGTTATGAATGTCATGCTCTAACTATAAACTACCATCAAAGACATAATGCAGAACTTGTAGCAGCTAGAAATATAGCAAATTTTTTTAAAGTTGAAGATTTTAAAATTATTGATATAGACCTAAGTTGGTTAAAAAATTCAGCGTTAACCAATAAAGATATTAGTATCCCAGAAAATCCTTCTATTGGAATACCGGTGACATATGTTCCAGCTCGAAATACGATAATGATGTCCTTGGCTTTGGCGTGGGCAGAGACGATTAAGTGTCAAGATATCTTTATTGGAGTCAATGCAGTTGATTATTCAGGATATCCTGATTGTCGACCTGAGTACATAGAAAGTTTTCAAAATATGTCAAATTTAGCTACTAAGTCGGGAGTGGAGGGGAGTGAAATTAAAATACATACACCCTTAATAGAAATGTCAAAAGCAGAGATTATTAATGAGGGTATAAAAAATAAGGTTGATTATAAGATGACAGTTTCATGTTATCAAGCAACGGAAAATGGTGTAGCGTGTGGCAAATGTGATTCATGTAGGCTTAGAAAAGAAGGATTCAAGTTTGCTAAAAAGGAAGACCCAACTAATTATAAGATATAGTTAAAAAAAAGACTCATATCCAATTAATCAAATATTTAATTAAACTTGCCAAAGTTAACCAAAATAGCGTAAAATTTTGCCCTTTCTGTAGAAAACAATTAATAAAGAGAATAAATTATGGTGGTTATTAGGCTTTCAAGAAGTGGTAATAAAAATAGACCTTATTTTAATGTTGTAGTGGCAGATTCAAAGAAACCCCGAGATGGACGTTTTATTGAAAGAATCGGCTTTTATAACCCAATGGCCAGAGAAGGTTCGGAAACATTAAGACTAGAAACAGGTCGTGTTGAATATTGGCAAGGTCATGGTGCATTGTTGTCAGAAACAATGACTAGGATTGTTAAATTACATGCTAAGGGGCCAGATGGCTTAGCAGAAATGAAGAAAAAAGATGCTAAAAAAGCTGCATCAAAAAAAGCAAAAAAAGAAGCTGAAAAATTAGCAAAAGCTGAAGCTGCTATAGCAGAAGCAGCGCCAGCGGCAGAAGCGCCAGCGGCAGAAGCGCCAGCGGCAGAAGCGCCAGCGGCAGAAGCAGCGCCAGAAGTAGTAGCAGAAAAAAAGACAGAAGATAAATAAAGAAAATATTTTGTCTTCTAGAAAATTAGAAGAAATTGTTGTGATGGGTAAAGTTTTAGTGCCATATGGGGTTAATGGATGGTTAAAAGTTTATTCTTATACAGAAAAAATAGAATCTTTTTTAAAATATAAAAAATTATTTTTTTCTAAAGACCAAGAAAATTGGTTAGAAATAAATGTTAAAGACATTAAATTGCATGGCAAAACAATTATTGCCAGTTTTTTAGAGATTGCTGACCGAACGCAGGCAGAGAGTTTCAAAGATTATTTAATTGGGGTACCAAAGAACTTATTACCTAAATTAAAAGAAGACCAATATTATTGGAGTGATTTAATAGGTTGTGAGGTATTAAACCTAGAAAATATTTCATTTGGCTCAGTTGATACATTTATTAAAACTGGTGCAAATGATGTAATCGTTGTAAAGAATGATAAAGAAAGATTAATTCCATATACAAAAGAGACGGTAATTAAAGTAGATGCCATAAATGGTAAGATAATCGTGGATTGGAATGAAGACTTCTAAAGTTTTATTAACTTTTGATATTCTAACTTTAATGCCAGAAATGTTTTTGGCATTAAGTGATTATGGAGTAACAGGAAGAGCTTTTAAGAAAAAAATTGTTAATTTAAATTTATTGAATCCAAGAGAATTCTCAACGGATCTTCATAAAACAGTAGATGATAGAACTTATGGTGGTGGACCAGGAATGCTTATGATGGCGGATCCTTTGGTAAAAGCAATTGAAGCAGCTAAAAAAAGACAAAGTAGTTTAGGAATAAAGGATAGTAAAGTTATTCATATGACTCCTAGTGGGAAATTACTAAGTCATAACAAAGCCAAGGAATTGTCAGAGTGTAAAGGACTTGTAATAATTGCTAGCAGATATGAAGGTATTGATGAGAGAGTTAATAACTGGGTTGACGAAGAGATCTCGATTGGGGATTATGTTTTAAGTGGGGGAGAATTACCTGCTATGACAATGATGGACTGTCTTATAAGGCAATTGCCTGGAGTATTAAATGATGATGAATCAGCAACACAAGATTCGTTTGTTAATGGTCTTTTAGACCATTCTCATTTCACACGACCAGAGATTTTTAAAGAAATGAAGGTGCCTGAAGTTTTATTATCAGGGAACCACGAAAAAATTAGGTTATGGCGATTAAAAGAATCACTAAAGCTAACATGGAGAAATCGCCCAGATTTATTGGCTGAAAAGTTGTTGACAAAAGAAGAGACTCGGCTGCTTGAAGAAATTCAGATTGAGCAGGAACAAGACTCTATATAATTTTAAAGGAACAGGAATAATGGCAAATATTATTGAAACATTAGAACAAGAAGAAATAGCACGTTTGGGGAAAAAAATTCCAAAATTCTCGCCGGGAGATTCAGTAGTAGTAGGCGTTAATGTTGTTGAAGGAACAAGGAAACGTGTTCAATTTTTTGAGGGAGTTGTTATCTCTAGAAGAAATAGAGGGTTAAACTCATCATTTATAGTTCGTAAAATTTCTTCAGGTGAGGGAATCGAACGAACTTTTCAACTTCATTCTCCACAAATTGAGAGCATTGAAGTTAAGAGTCGAGGCGATGTTCGCAGAGCCAAGTTATTTTATTTGCGTGATCGCTCTGGAAAATCTGCAAGAATTAAAGAGCGCTTAAAAATACG